>NZ_PJND01000008.1 GCF_002846575.1 Flavobacterium lindanitolerans | reverse complement strand
CACCTAACTTTATACATGAAAAAAACCAGCCAGGAAACCTGACCGGTTAATATATTTTTATTCTAAAATCTGTCAACCTATTTTAGGACGACTCAGTAATATTTTAGGGATAATAGTAGGTACAAAAAAAGCTCCCGTTTCAGGAGCTTTCTTTTATTATTTTATTCTTATTTATTATTGTATTTCTTTAATGCGTCTTCAAGAATTTCTACTGATCGAATCAGATCTTCTTTTTTAAGTACATAGGCAATTCGCACTTCATCTAATCCCACATTAGGTGTAGAATAGAATCCTGCAGCTGGAGCAACCATAATAGTTTCACCATTTAAATCGTAGGACTCCAATAACCATTGTGCGAAATCGTCTGCATTTTTTACAGGAAGTTTAGCAATGCAATAAAAAGCTCCTTTAGGAGTAGCAACTTTAACACCTTCTATTTTTTGTAATCCTGCAATAAGAGTATCACGTCTGTCTTTGTATTCTGTGATAACATCATCAAAATAACTTTGAGGAGTATCCAAAGCAGCTTCGCTGGCAATTTGCGCTAAAGTAGGTGGGCTTAAACGTGCCTGTGCAAATTTCATAGCAGTAGCCATTACTTCTTTGTTTTTAGAAACGATACATCCAATACGTGCTCCGCACATGCTATATCTTTTGGAAACAGAATCAATCATGATAGCATTTTCTTCTAAGCCAGGAACATTCATGATAGAAAAGTGTTCTTCGCCATCATAAATGAATTCTCTGTATACTTCGTCAGCAATCAGGAACAGGTCGTGTTTTTTTACAATTTCGGCAAGCTGTAGTATTTCTTCTTTTGAATATAAATATCCGGTTGGGTTTCCAGGGTTGCAAATAAGGATTGCTTTTGTCTTTGGTGTGATTAGCTTTTCAAAAGCAGCAATTGGAGGCAATGCGAAACCTTCATCAATTGTTGAAATTACAGGAACAACTGTAACTCCCGAAGCGGTTGAAAACCCATTGTAATTTGCATAGAATGGTTCAGGAATGATGATTTCATCGCCTTGGTCCATTGTACTGCCCATAGCGAAAAGCAAAGCTTCTGATCCACCTGTTGTTATAATTATATCAGCAGTATTAATAGGTAATCCGTGGGTTTGATAATATTGTGACAGCTTATTTCTGTAGCTTTCAAAACCTGCAGAATGGCTGTATTCCAAAACTGTAATATCGTTGTTTTTTACTGCGTTCAGAGCAACTTCAGGGGTTTTGATATCAGGTTGGCCAATATTAAGATGATAGACTTTATGGCCTTTCTTTTTTGCTATTTCTGAATAGGGAACCAATTTTCGTATTGGTGATTCGGGCATGTGCTGTCCTTTAGTAGAAATTTTTGGCATGACTTATTGTTTTGTCTGCAAATTTGCGACTTTTTTTCAAGAAAATTAGAAAAAAATAGATTCAAAAGAACGTTAAAATGTTATCGATTCATTAAAATTTTCTACATTTAATATTAAAAAACTGCATATGAAATTAAGAATACTCGTTCTTTGTTTATTGATTGTTGCCGGTTCACTATTTGCCCAGGAAGGTTTTCAATGGAATTCACATAAAGATAAGATTGATATTCCTTTCCAGCATATTTATAACCTTATTATTATTCCTGTTGAGATTAATAATGTTAAACTAAATATGTTGCTAGATACCGGAGCAGACAATTCAATGATTTTTAGTCTTCCTGAAAATGATACTATACAATTTAAAAAATATAAAAAAGTAAAAGTTAGAGGTATAGGATCAGAGGACATAATTGAAGCCTTGCTTTCTGTTGATAATAAAATTAAAATATCCTCCTATGAGGATAATAAGTT
This sequence comes from Flavobacterium lindanitolerans, assembly GCF_002846575.1. NCBI lineage: Bacteria > Pseudomonadati > Bacteroidota > Flavobacteriia > Flavobacteriales > Flavobacteriaceae > Flavobacterium > Flavobacterium lindanitolerans. Next base: position 613,556 of record NZ_PJND01000008.1, on the reverse strand, counting down.
TCCCATATTAATAGTACTGAATCAGGATGTAAATTTTTCATCGAGATTGGGTATTCCTGTCAATGGAGTCATAGGCTATTCTTTTTTTAAGGAATGTCCAATTGAAATCAATTACCAAAAAAAGATAGTGACAATTCATAGAACTAGAAAATTTCTTGAAAAGAAGAAATTTAAAAAGTATCTCAAACATCCTATAAAAGTTATAGATAAGCGACCCTATATTGATGTGATTGCGAAGATTGAAGAAGATACATTAGACTTAAAGCTTTTGATAGATATCGGCTTGGGTGATGGCTTATGGCTATTTGAAAACAAACGGATAAAAGCAGGAAATAATTATTTTGAGGATATTTTGGGGAGAGGTCTCAATGGTCTCATTAATGGTAAAAAATCAAGAGTGAAGACAGTAAAAATCGCAGATTTTACTTTAGACGAGGCTTTGGTTTCCTATCCTGAAGAAGTATATTTTCCTAAGATTGGAATTATTGAAGGGCGTAACGGTTCCGTTGGAGGCGAAATTTTACATAGATTTAATGTTATTTTAGATTATCAGGAACAATTTATATATCTGAAAAAAAATTCAAAATTTAAAAAGCCTTTCAATTACAACATGAGTGGTATTGTGGTGCAGCATAATGGGGTAGAGTTTGTACAAGAAGCAATAAGACTTGAAACAAAATCCAATTATGGTGTAAAAGTAGATGGAGGGTTGGATAATTTTAATGATAACAATTTCAGATATAAATTTTCACTTAAACCGGTTTTTGAAATTGCCAGTGTGAGAACTGGTTCTCCTGCTGATCTTGCAGGCATACAGCCCGGAGATAAAATTGTTAGAATAAATAAAAAAAAGACCCATGGCTATACAATCCAGAAAATCAGTGATCTGTTGCAGTCAGAAGAAGGGAAATGGATTTATATAGATGTTGAAAGAGAATCAAAAATTATTGCCTTCAAGTTTCAGCTTAAGAAAATATTATAAAAAAAACCCGCAATTGCGGGTTTTTTTATGAACTTGGAAGTGTTTTCTTTTTCTCCATCAGGTTAACTTCTTCTTTGACAATGACATTTCCCTTTATTCGTAAAGGAATAATACCGCTATCTTTATTCACAGCATTAGACTGTACGGTAATGGTCTTGCTTATAGGACCCGGATTCATGTTATATTGTACTTCAATCTTTCCTGTTTTTCCAGGCATGATTGGTTCTTGTGGTTTTGTAGGTACGGTACATCCACAGGATGATTTTACATCATTAATGATTAAAGGGGCATCACCAATGTTTTTAAATTCAAAAACTCTCAAGCCGTTGTCTTCACCTTTAGTGACAGTTCCATAATCTATTGTTTCTTCCTTAAACTCGATTTTTGGTCCGGTTTGTGCCATTGCTGAAACGGCAAACATCATAACTGCAAATAGACTTAGTATTTTTTTCATCATAAAAATTTTAGTTAGTGTTCAGTAAAATTACTTAGTTTTGATTAAAGTGCAAATTATTAAATCTTAATTTTTTATACTGCACATACTTAATTACTTTTGTGCCTTAATATTCGCAAATTTCATACCAAGCTTATTTTTTTGTTTTTAGTAGAGATTGAAAGCAAGAAAAACTTGACAGTTACGGATTTTAATAAGCAGACAAAAACAATATAGAAAAAACGAAGACGAAAAGATGACAATTCCAGCACAATTCGATGCCAAATCAGTAGAGCAAAAATGGTACAGCTACTGGATGGAAAATAATTACTTCCATTCAGAACCAGATCACAGAACACCTTATACTATTACAATACCGCCACCAAACGTCACAGGCGTACTACATATGGGGCATATGTTGAATAATACCATACAAGATGTTCTGATTCGTCGTGCGCGCCTGAAAGGTTTCAATGCCTGCTGGGTTCCTGGTACGGATCATGCGTCGATTGCAACCGAAGCAAAAGTTGTGGCAAAATTAAAAGCGGAAGGAATCAATAAAAATGATTTGTCCCGTGAAGAATTTTTGGAGCATGCCTGGGATTGGACTCATAAGTATGGAGGTGTTATTCTCGATCAATTAAAGAAGCTGGGTGCTTCTTGCGATTGGGAAAGAACGAAGTTTACTATGGACCCGGATATGTCTGCTTCTGTAATCAGGTCTTTTGTTGATTTATATAACAAAGGTATGATTTATCGCGGCTATAGAATGGTCAATTGGGATCCGGAAGCAAAGACAACTTTGTCTGATGAAGAAGTAATCTTTGAAGAAAGACAAGGGAAGTTGTATTTCCTGAAATATCAGATTGAAGGGAGTAATGATTTCCTGACTATTGCAACAACACGGCCGGAGACTATTTTTGGAGATACTGCTATCTGTATCAATCCGAATGATGAGCGTTTTACACACCTGAAAGGGAAAAAAGCAATTGTTCCGATAGCCGGAAGGGTAATTCCTATTATCGAAGATGAGTATGTTGATGTAGAATTTGGTACAGGATGTCTGAAAGTAACTCCTGCCCATGATATGAATGATAAGACTTTAGGGGATAAACATAACCTGGAAGTAATTGATATTTTCAATGAAGATGCAACGCTAAATTCTTTTGGATTACACTATGCCGGAAAAGACCGTTTTGTAGTTCGTGAAGAAATTGAAAAAGAATTGGAAGCTAATGGAAGCCTTGCAAAAACAGAAATCCATCTTAATAAAGTAGGGACATCAGAAAGAACAAAGGCGGTAATTGAGCCTCGATTGTCAGACCAGTGGTTCCTGAAAATGGATGAATTGGTTAAGCCTGCCATCAAAGCAGTTCTTGAAACTGAAGAAATCAAATTATATCCAAAACGTTTTGAAAATACGTACCGTCATTGGCTTGAAAATATCCGCGATTGGAATATTTCCCGTCAGCTTTGGTGGGGACACAGAATTCCTGCATTTTTCTATGGTGATGGCAAAGAAGATTTTGTTGTAGCCGAAACAATGGAAGATGCCGTAGTTCTTGCCCAAAAAGCAACAGGCAAGGCAGATTTGAAAGCAGAGGACTTACGTCAGGATGTGGATGCTTTAGATACATGGTTTTCAGCCTGGTTATGGCCAATGTCTGTTTTTGGCGGTATTATGGAACCTGAAAACAAAGATTTTAAATATTATTATCCAACAAACGACTTGGTTACAGGTCCGGATATCCTGTTTTTCTGGGTAGCCAGGATGATTATTGCCGGATATGAATATACCGGTGAAAAACCTTTTACCAATGTTTACCTGACAGGTTTGGTTCGTGACAAACAACGACGCAAGATGTCCAAATCATTAGGGAATTCTCCTGATCCGCTGGATTTGATTGATAACTTTAGTGCAGATGGTGTTCGTGTTGGATTGCTATTAAGTGCATCAGCAGGAAATGATATCCTGTTTGATGAAGAAATGTGCAGTCAGGGTAAGGCATTTACCAATAAAGTATGGAATGCTTTCCGTCTGATAAAAGGATGGGAGGTAAGCGATACTATACCGCAGCCGGAATCGTCAAAAGTGGCTATTGAATGGTTTGAAGCAAAATTGCAGCAGACTTTGGTAGAAATTGAAGACCATTTTGAAAAATACAGAATTTCAGATGCCTTAATGGCCATCTATAAATTGGTTTGGGATGATTTCTGCTCGTGGTTCCTTGAAATGATTAAGCCGGCTTATCAGTCACCAATTGACAGAAAAACATTGACCAAGGCAATTGAGATGTTGGAAAGCAATTTAAAGTTACTGCATCCGTTCATGCCGTTCCTGACGGAAGAAATTTGGCAACATATTACAGAAAGGACTACTGAACAGGCCTTAATCATTTCGACCTGGCCGGAATCAAAATCATTTGATGCCAAATTGATTACAGACTTTGATTTTGCAGCAGAAGTTATTTCCGGAATAAGAACTATCAGAAAAGAGAAGAATATTCCTTTCAAAGATGCCATCGAATTGAAAGCTATCAACAATGATAATTCTTCTACGTATTTTGATGCGGTAATTACAAAATTAGGCAACCTAAGTTCTTTGGAATATGTTTCTGAAGCTGTAACAGGCGCTTTGACCTTCCGTGCAAAATCCAACGAGTATTTTGTGCCTATCAGCGGTTCTGTTGATGTGGAAGAAGAAATAGCAAAGCTTTCTGAAGAATTGAAATATACACAAGGCTTCTTAAAATCAGTTCAGGCGAAATTGTCTAACGAGAAATTTGTGAACAACGCTCCTGAAAAAGTATTGGAAATTGAGCGAAAGAAAGAAGCTGATGCTTTGGCCAAGATTGCTACTATTGAGCAAAGTCTTGCCAGCTTAAAATAATATGCAATAGTATATCAAATAAAAAAGCCCCAAATTATTGGGGCTTTTTATTATTATATGAATTTGTTATGCTTTAGGAGCAGAAGCAGCTTTTGCAGCTTCATATTTTTTAGCAACAGCATCCCAGTTAATCAGGTTGAAAAAGGCCGTGATATAATCTGGTCTTTTGTTTTGATATTTTAAGTAGTAAGCATGTTCCCAAACATCCAAACCTAGGATTGGAGTACCGGAAACTGACATGTTTGGCATCAATGGGTTGTCTTGGTTTGGTGTGCTGCCAATAACAAGTTTACCTGTTTTGTCAACTACTAACCATGCCCATCCTGAACCAAATTGTTTTGTAGCTGCTTCAGTCAACTGTGTCTTGAAGTTTTCAAAAGAACCAAGGTCTTTGTTGATAGCTTCTGCAAGAGCACCAGTAGGCTCGCCACCTTTCTTAGGTCCCATGATTTCCCAGTAAAGGTTGTGGTTGTAGTATCCACCGGCATTATTGCGTACCGCTTTATTTTCTAAATCCAATTTAGACAGGATTTCCTCAATGGTTTGTTTTTCCAATGCTGTTCCGGCAATAGCCTTGTTCAGATTGTTTACATATCCAACGTGGTGTTTTGAATAGTGGATTTCAACGGTTTTAGCATCAATATGCGGCTCTAAAGCATCATAGGCATAAGGAAGTTTCATCATTTTAAAAGCTCCCGGTTCTGCTGCTACATCGTCAGGATTGCCCATAGGTGCTTTCTCTTCAGTTGCAGGCAATGGTACTTCTACTTCTTCTAATTTTTTTTCTTTATTGCAAGATTGCAATACGAAAGCCAATACCAGGCTCGAAAGAAATAATTGCGTTTTTTTCATAATTATTTTTTAATAAGTGAATGAATTGTTTCTATATAAAGTCGTTTTGCTTCGTCGCTGGACAGGTGACTAATCTGTATCCAGGCGTTTGTTTTGAAAGCATCCCTTAAATCTACACTGGTAACCCTTTTTGATTTAGCAGTGCCCTGGGTTGCCTGTTTGTAATAGGCATAAATGCGTAGCATGACATCCTGTGGTAAAGGTTCTGTCATATTTGATGCCAGTTCATAGGCTTCTTCAAACAGAGTATCTAAATCTTTTTCCGACATTAAGACTTTGTTGCGATTACGGTTATACCTCCAACTGCTTTTTGATTCAGTTTTACGTTAATTTCAGTACCAATAGGAAGATACAAATCTACTCTTGACCCGAATTTTATAAATCCGGCATCTTCTCCCTGGATTACCTGCATTCCTTCCTTGGCATAATTAACAATTCTTCTTGCCAAAGCTCCGGCAATCTGACGGTATAATATTTCTCCGAAAGTAGTATTCTCAATAACTACTGTCGTTCTTTCATTTTCCTCACTTGCTTTTGGATGCCAGGCTACAAGATATTTGCCAGGGTGATATTTGCTGTATTTTATTACTCCATTCATGGCGTATCGGGTAACGTGCACATTAATCGGAGACATGAAAATGGAAACCATGAGTCTTTTATCTTTAAAATACTCGCCTTCATAAACTTCTTCAATCACGACAACTTTTCCGTCAACCGGAGCAATTATCTGATTATCGTTTATCTGGGTATATCTTTTTGGATTTCTAAAGAACTGTAGCACTAATATAAGAAATAATAACGAGATAACCTGAATGGTTTTTAAAACCCAGAAATTAGGAATCAGCGAATCAGTCAGCAAAACTATTGCTACGACTACTGCACAGGTAATAAGAATAATTTTTGCTCCTTCTTTGTGAAACTTAAACATAATCTAAAATTTGATAAAACAAAAAAATGAATGGTGATACAAATATAATACTATCTAGCCGATCTAGGATGCCCCCATGTCCCGGCATAATTTTGCCGCTATCTTTAACTCCGGCAATTCTCTTGAATTTGGATTCGACCAAATCTCCAATGGTACCAAAAATTCCGGCAATCAGGGCAAAGATAATCCATAGGATTACCGGCTGATTGATGAAATAAATAGCGATAAGAATACTGGCGATTATTGTAAAGACTAATCCTCCCAGAAAGCCTTCTATGGTTTTTTTAGGTGATATTTTTTCGTAAAGTTTTCTTTTTCCAATAGATTTTCCAACAATGTAAGCAAAGGTGTCATTGGTCCAAATCAGAATAAATATGCCAATCAGGATTTTTGGATTGAATACTGTTCCTTCATACGGAATTTTGGTCAGGATAATAACAGGAAGTATGATATAACCAATCAGATAAACATATTTTGATTGCCTGTCTACTTTCTGTCTTTTCTCGCTGAACAGGAATAGGATGAGCCTGACGGAAACAAAAAGTGCTGCTCCTGTCATTAGCCAGTCGTTGGTTTTGTTAAAGGTGTTAAAATAGGCGAAGAGGGCATAGCCTCCAATGGCAAGCAATATGGGAATCGGTTTCTGCAGGTTTACCAAATCACAGAATTCGGCGGTACATACAGCCAGAAACATTCCAAAAAGCAGAAGAAAGCTGTCATGGGAATAGAGAGTGGCCCCAATCAGTAGAAGTATGTAGACCAGTCCGGATAGTGATCTCGTTAGGGTTTCGCGCATTTTAAAGATCTTCTAAAAGCAGAAGATAGAGATTTTTGGCTACACTTCCGTATTGGAGAAAATCCTCGTCTTTTGCTTTTTCGAAATATTTTATTGTGGTAATATTGGTAGGATAATCCTTTTCGTATTTTCTTTTGATTTCACGGAGTCCATCACTTTTGCTGCCCAGGATTTGACTTGTTGTAGCAAGAATAACAATATTGCCAGGCAATTCGTTAGGTTTGTATTGTTTGATTTGGTTGGATGAAAACAAAACGGAACCTTCGTCAGCAATCAGATTTTCGCAACTGGCTAAAAGAAATCTCGGATTAGTAGGTTTGGTATAGGAAAGCTTGTTTTCTTCAAGCAGACTGAAAAGTTTTGGTTCAAAACAGAGTGCTTCTGATTCAAACCAATCGTTTTCTTCAAGGATGTGCTCAAAATGGTCCTTTGCTTCCTCAAGATTTTCGCAATACAAGAATTTGCCTCCGTTCTTTTTAAAGTTCAGGGTAAATAATTCATCCGCCGGAATTACAGTTTCGGGATTGAATGGACTTAAGTTGCCATCTTTATCGTCATCAGAGGATTCGCTGGCGCCAAAAAGTTTTTTAAACAGACTCATAAATTGGCCAAATTCTTTGTTTGCAATTTCAAAACAATCAAAGATAAAAAAATCTTAATTCAAAACTGCTTTCGAATTAAGATTTTTGTAAAAATTCTTAAAAAGTGAAATTTATTCTTCGAAGACTTCTTCAACTGCTTCACCAAAAGCACGTTTGCCGAAAATTGTCTCAAGGTCATCTTTGAAAATTACTTCTTTTTCTATCAGAATATCGGCCAATTGGTTCAATTTATCCTTGTTTTCTTCAAGAATTTTGATTGCTCTCTGGTATTGACCTTCGATTAAGTCTGAAATTTCCTTGTCGATAATCTTTGCCGTGTCTTCAGAATAGGGTTTTGAGAAGTTGTATTCGCTTTGTCCTGATGAATCATAATACGTAACGTTTCCTAACTTATCATTCAAACCATAAACCGTAATCATTGCTCTGGCTTGTTTTGTAACTTTTTCAAGATCGCTCAATGCCCCTGTAGAGATTCGGTTGAAAGTTACTTTTTCTGCCGCACGTCCACCCATTGTAGCACACATTTCGTCCAGCATCTGGTCTGTTCTTACAATCTGTCTTTCTTCCGGAAGATACCAGGCAGCACCTAAACTTTGTCCCCTAGGAACAATGGTTACTTTGATTAGTGGTGCAGCGTGTTCTAACATCCAGCTTACTGTTGCGTGACCGGCTTCGTGGATAGCGATAGCTCGTTTTTCTTCCGGTGTGATAATCTTGTTTTTCTTTTCAAGACCTCCAATAATTCTATCGACCGCATCCAGGAAATCCTGTTTGTCAACGGCTTTTTTATCTTTTCTGGCTGCAATAAGAGCTGCTTCGTTACATACATTGGCAATGTCAGCTCCTGAAAATCCTGGAGTCTGTTTTGCAAGGAAGTCAGTATCAAGACCTTCCACTTTTTTCAAAGGACCCAAATGCACTTCAAAAATTTCCTTACGTTCTCTGATGTCCGGCAGGTCTACATAAATCTGCCTGTCAAAACGACCGGCTCTCATTAATGCCTTGTCTAATACATCGGCACGGTTCGTCGCTGCTAAAACAATTACGTTGGTATTTGTGCCAAAACCGTCCATTTCAGTAAGCAACTGGTTTAATGTATTCTCACGTTCATCGTTTGAGCCTGAAATATTATTTTTCCCTCTTGCTCGCCCAACAGCATCAATCTCGTCAATGAATATGATGGCAGGAGATTTTTCTTTTGCCTGTTTGAATAAGTCTCTTACACGGGAAGCACCCACACCCACAAACATTTCAACGAAATCAGAACCTGAAAGCGAAAAGAACGGCACTTTTGCTTCACCGGCAACTGCTTTTGCCAATAAGGTTTTTCCAGTTCCCGGAGGACCTACTAAAAGCGCTCCTTTCGGGATTTTTCCTCCCAGATTAGTATACTTTTCAGGGCTTTTCAGGAACTCAACGATTTCCTGTACTTCTTCTTTTGCTCCTTCAAGTCCGGCAACATCTTTGAATGTTACCTTTACATCAGTCTTTTCGTCAAATAATTTTGCTTTGGATTTTCCGATATTGAAAATTTGTCCGCCACCTCCTGCAGCGCCACCACCTGACATTCTTCTCATGATGAAAAGCCAGATACCAACAATAATCAGGATTGGCAATAAAGCGATAAAGATTTCGCTCCAGTTGCTTTTTGGCAAAAAGTTATAGTCTTTTAGCTTTCCTTCCTGCTGTGCTGTTTCCAGTTTCTTCTGGAAAAGCTCATCATTTCCAATATTGTCAAGGATATAATGAGGGCCGGGATTTGGCTTGTCAAAAATATCTTTGGTTACTTTTTTATTAGCCGGATCTGCGAGTCCTTCCTTGTTCAGGAAAATTTCAGCCTCGTTCTTGTTATATACAACAACTTTTTCAATCTGGCCTTTTTCAAGCAGTTTGTTAAAGTCAGAAGCTGACGCCTTACTGGTTTCTCCCCAACTTGAGCCTCCGGAAGCCCAATTCAGAATAAAGAAAAACAAGATCAAGCCGCCATAAATCCACCATGGGCTTAACCTGAATTTTTTCGGGTTAGGATTTGTATTGTTATCTTTAGCCATTGCTGTCTTTTCTTTTTAGTATTTGTTTTGGATTGTAGTGATTTTAGCATCACCCCACAAACTCTCGATGTTGTAGTACTCGCGGATGTGTTTTTGGAAAACATGAACAACAATATTCACATAATCCATCAACACCCATTCGCCGTTTTCAGTACCTTCAACATGCCAGGGTTTGTCTTTTAATTCTTTTGAAACTGTTTTTTGGACAGAGTTAACTATGGAGTTAACCTGAGTATTTGAAGTACCGTTGCAGATTACAAAATAATCACAAACGGTGTTGTCTATTGCTCTTAAATCTAAAATATCAATGTCATTGCCTTTTACTTCTTCAATCCCTTTGATGATGTGGGCTAACAGATCGTCATTGCTTATATTTTTTTTCGCCATTTAAAATTTTTATGTTTTCGCAAAGTTATCATTTTTTGTCGTTATTTTTGAACCTTAACATAAGATTAAAAACGATAAACTTCAATTATTTTTTATGAACATCATCAAACTCGATGCCATTAACTCTACCAACGATTATCTCAAGAGATTATTGCAGCAGCAATTCGTGGAAAACTTCACTATTGTTACTGCTGAAAACCAGACAGAAGGTAAAGGGCAAATGGGATCGAAATGGAATGTTGAATCGGGTAAAAACCTGACTTTTAGTGTTTTGGTTAAAGATTTGTTGCTGGAAGTGAATCAGATTTTTCATTTAAATGTGGCAACTGCAGTGAGTATTATTGAAGCTTTATCTTTTTTAGAAATTAAGGATTTGGCGATAAAATGGCCAAACGACATTTTGGCAGAAGGTAAAAAGATAGGTGGCATATTGATTGAAAACAGTATCAAAAGCAATGGTGAAATCTTTTCAATTATTGGTATTGGACTTAATGTCAACCAAAGAGATTTTGAAAATCTTCCAAAAGCTTCTTCCTTGTCACTTTTGCTCGGCAGGGAACTTGATAAGGAAGCCATTTTGATTCCGATTATTGAATGCCTGATACGAAATGTTTCCTTAATCTTAAATAAAAACACCCAATCCATTTGGGAAAAATACCATGCCTGTCTTTACAAAAAAGGAATACCAATGCCTTTTGAAAACATAAAAGGCAACAAATTCATGGGAATCATCAATGGTGTTGATCAATCGGGTAAACTTCATCTGACATTGGAAGATGATTTTGTGGAATCTTATGAAATAAAGGAAATCAGAATGTTATACTAAATAAAAAAAGCCTTTCAAACGAAAGGCTTTTTTATATTTGTTTTTACTATTTACAACTTGTGCATGTTTCCTGATAAGGTTTCGATGAATTTGCTGATAGGCCCTTTGACCATCATGGCCATCATGGCATTAAATTCGCCTTCAAAAAATAGCTGTACATCGCTTGAATCGTCAGAAACAGGAGTAATGTTTGCCGTAAGTGAAAAAGGAAGTTTGTCGCTTGCAGCTCCTAAAACCACTTTAGTAGGGGCCACTTTATCCTTCATCTTTAATTTGATTTCAGGCATTCCCTTTAATCCAAAAATAAAAGAATCTTCGCCTGTAACTTCAAATTTTGCAATGTTATCCGGCATTAATTTTTCAAAATTCTTTACGTCTGTCAATTGGTCAAACATATATTGAGCTGATTTTTGGACGCTCGTTTTCGGACTTTCTAAATTCATGTTGCTGCGATTAATGTTATTTTACAGAAGCATTGTCATTTTCAACACTCCAGGTCGAAGGACTTTTGCTCCAGATTTTTAATGTTTCTTGCTCTTCTTCTGTGATGTATTTTTTAGCTACGGCCAATTCCAGAAGATTTTCATAATTGCTCAGGGTGAACAGGTCAATATTTGCTTTTTTGAAGTTTTCAACAGAAATATCAAATCCATAAGTAAAAATGGCTGCCATTCCTTTTACGTTAGCTCCGGCTTCTCTTAATGCTTCAACGGCCAGAAGGCTGCTGTTTCCTGTACTAATCAGGTCTTCAATGACAACAACATTTTGCCCTTTTTGCAAAAAGCCTTCAATCTGGTTTTGTCTTCCATGCTTTTTTGGCTCCGGGCGTACATAAACAAACGGAAGCCCCATATATTCTGCAACAAGCATCCCAATACCGATAGCTCCGGTAGCCACACCGGCAATCACATCAGGTTTTCCGAACTGTTTTTCCAGGTTTTTGGAAAATTCTTCGCGGATGTAATTTCTGATTGGTGGAAATGAGAGTGTTATCCTATTATCACAGTAAATGGGAGATTTCCATCCGGAAGCCCATGTAAAAGGATTTTTAGGATTCAATTTAATTGCATTTATTTGTAAAAGCAATTCGGCTGTTTTTTGGGCGGTGTCTTTATTAAAAATCATACTACAAATGTATAAAGTTTTTGTCAACGATAAACCACTTTTTTTAACTAATGAGATAGTTAAAGAAACCGATTTTCAATTTTTTCTTTTGGAAAGTGTTGATATTCATCAGCTTATAGTGAAAATGTTTCAAAATAAAATTCAAAAGGCTTATCTGTATCATCCTGACGAAAAGGAAATTATGAAAAAGCTGAAAGAAAAGATTCCGGTGAATAAGGCCGGGGGCGGATTGGTTTATAATAAAAAAGGCGAGGTGCTTTTTATCTTCAGAAACGGGAAATGGGATTTGCCTAAAGGTGGTATAGAAAAAGGAGAGGAGATTGAAAATACGGCAATCCGTGAAGTTAGTGAAGAAACAGGCGTGTCCGGTTTGTCAATAACAAAAAAACTTCAAAAAACGTATCATGTTTTTATTCGCAATGGAAGGTATAAGCTAAAGATTACCCATTGGTTTGAAATGAAAACTAATTTTGAAGGAACTCCCAAACCTCAGGAAGAAGAAGGAATAGAAAAAGTGGCCTGGCTCAATCCCGAGCAGATTCAGGAAGCGTTAAAAAACTCTTACGAAAATATCAAGCTATTATTTGAAACAGAAAAGCTCCAGAAATAGGAGCTTTTTTATTACTGTTTAATTGGTGCCATTACCCTGAAAACCGGGTATTCCATATGTGTTTTTTCATAGTAATCGGAATGGCGGTAAATCCAGTCCAATTGGGCTTCGCCTGAATCCGAAAATTTTGAGTCCTCTGATTTTTTCTTTTCAAATTCGGCTTTCATTTCCGGATTTTTATCCAGTAATTGTTTGGCAAGGTCTTCAAAGACATAAGCTGAAAAATATTCTTTCTGTTGCAATAACGAATCGAAAAAATTCCATGCAAAATAAGAGTCATTACCTTGCGGCTCTAAAGTTTCCAACAGATATTTAACACCAGGTTGCAGTGTCTGTATTAAAAAGTCCCCTTTTTTAAACGTTACTTTTTTCTTGGTAGGAATGACGGAAACGGAATGGTGTGGATAATGGCCTTCGTAGGCAGAAGAACTGGTTTTGAAATCTTTAATGCGATAGCTTTCTACTTCAAGTTCAACAGCTTTTTCAAGAGGTGTCATTTCAATATTGTTGATTTTTAGAAGCTCGATGATAGGCCACCATGATTTTGGAACGATATACGCTTCCGGAATAAGTATTTCTAACAAAGGTTTGTATTCCTTATGATAGGGGATGTTTTTGCTAAAAGGTTTGGAACGGTCATAAAAAAGTCTCGGTTTGCCCGAAATTTCGCTTGGCTTGTAAGCTCCTTCATAACCTAAAAACGGAATACTTGAAACCTTGTCCGTGTCCAGTGTCCATAGCAGCGTATATTTTTGACCCGGAAGATAATTCTGCAGGTTTTCTTTTCGCAGTTTCTTGATTTTTGCATGATTCTTATCAGCATATTCAATTGTAGAAGCCATATAGTCATAGGTTACTTTTACTCTTGAAGCATAATCTTTCAGCATATGGGTTTCGGGCATTGAGCCAATGGTGTTGAACATGGATGCAAAACCGGTTGAATATCTTGGATAATCCATCATCGCATCAAAACCGCCATCAGGTTTCTGGTCGTGAATGTTTACATAGGGTACCGATTCTGTTTTTTTCTTTTTTAAGTCGGATAATAAAGAGGGCAACATGTCAGTATTCCAAAACTTCCCAAGATTACCACCCAGTTTCTGATAATGCGTGGCAATGTAAGTGAACGTATATTGGTAATCTGCACCATTACTGACATGATTGTCGATAAAGATATCAGGATTGGCAAGATGGAAAATCTGGGCAAAACTTCTGGCATTGCGGGTGTCAGACTTCACAAAATCGCGGTTCAGGTCATAATTTCTTGCATTTCCTCTGAAACCATAACTTTCAGGGCCATTTTGGTTGGCTCTCGAAAAAGAGTTGCGGTTCAAAGCACCGCCAATATTATAGATAGGAATAGCAACTATGGCCAAATGTTTTGGAATTTTGATTTTTCCTAAAGCCAAATCTCTAAAGAGTATCATTGTGGCGTCTATCCCGTCGGGTTCACCCGGATGTATGCCATTGTTAATTAAAAGGACAGCCTTGTCTTTTTGAATTTTTTCAAAATCAAACTCCTTGTCACTATTATAGGTTATGATATGTAGCGGCTCACCCGAATCGGTAAGTCCCATTTCCTGCATGGAAATCGTTTCGAAATTTTTGTCTAAAAGCTGGAAATAGGCGATTGTTTCTTCATAAGTAGCAGTCTGATTTCCATTTCCATTTTCATAAGGAGTCAGGAAATCTGTATTTTGAGCGTTGGCCATAATCGAAAGTAAGAAAATTGGAAGAAGATATTTCATAGGTTGATTTGAAAATATCAAAATTACGAATTTGTGTCGGTCGTAATTCATAATTCGTAATTCATCATTAAAAAATTACCTTTGCAGCATGAACAATCACCATTCCAACAATCTGCTCTTGAATTTAGGCATTGAAAGCCTGAATGAAATGCAGCTCGCGGCGCAGGAAGCCATTTTAGAGAATAATTCGGTTTTATTATTATCGCCAACAGGTTCAGGGAAGACCCTGGCTTTTTTATTGCCTGTTTTTGAAACCTTACAGCCTGAAATTCTTTCTGTGCAATGCCTGATTATTGTGCCATCCAGAGAACTAGGGTTACAGATTGAACAGGTTTGGAAAAAAATGGGTACAGGCTATAAGGTCAATACTTGTTATGGTGGTCATTCAATGGAAACGGAAATTAAAAATTTGAGTAATCCGCCGGCCGTTTTGATTGGAACACCCGGAAGAATTGCCGACCATATTGACAGGGAAACATTCAGGACAGATAAGATACATACTGTAGTTTTAGATGAATTTGACAAGTCGTTGCAATTTGGGTTCCATGAGGAGATGTCTTTTATTTTGTCCCGTTTGCCAAAAGTGGACAAACGTATTCTGGTTTCTGCCACTTCTGATATTGAAATTCCCAAATATACAAGGGTGGTGAATCCTGAAATTTTGGATTTTACCTCAGATAATGAAGGAAAAAGTAATCTTTCTATAAAAACTGTCATTTCTGAAGAAAAAGACAAAATCAATACTTTATTCCGACTGATTTGTTCTTTAGGTGAATCGGCATTAATCTTCTGTAACCATCGCGATGCCGCTGAACGAATTAGTGATTTACTGAATGCAAGAGGAATTTATTCGACTTATTATCACGGAAGAATGGACCAGGAGGAGCGGGAGCGCGCCTTAATTCAGTTCAGGAATGGAAGTGTGAGCTATCTGGTTACGACAGATTTGGCTGCCAGAGGATTGGATATTCCGGAAATGAAACATGTTATCCATTATCATCTCCCAATGAAAGAAGATGAGTTTACACATCGAAATGGACGTACGGCAAGGATGACGGCTTCCGGAACAGCTTATGTAATTGTGCATGAAAGCGAAAAGAAGCTGGATTATATTGATTACAACCAGAAAGTTTTTGATATTGCGAATACTGTTTCTTTGCCGGAGCCTCCGGTATTTCAGACATTATATATTTCCGGAGGGAAGAAGAATAAATTGAACAAGATTGATATTGTCGGGTTCTTTTCGCAGAAAGGAAAATTGGAAAAAGGTGATTTGGGTCTGATTGAAGTGAAAGATTTTGTTTCTTTCGCAGCGGTCAAATCAAAAAAGATAAAAGAACTTCTTAAAAATATCAAAGATGAAAAGATGAAAGGAAAGAAGTTTAAGATTGAAATCGCCAGGCAAGTGATTAAATAGTTGATAGTTGGTAGTGGATAATGGATAGTTGGGATTTCAGATTTCAGATTTCAGATTTCAGATTTCAGATTTCAGATTTCAGATTTCAGATTTCAGATTTCAGATTTCAGATTTCAGATTTCAGATTTCAGATTTCAGATTTCAGATTTCAGATTTCAGATTAAGAATGTTAAACATCTCTCTACTTTCTGCCGTCTCAAATCTGAAATCTGCTATCTAAAAGTTATATCTTCTTCACGTATTGTGTAATAATAACAATAGTCTGTCCATCCACTTTTCCTTCAATATATTCTGCATTTTCGTGGTCAAGGCGAATGTTTCGTACGGCAGTTCCCTGTTTGGCAACCATGCTGGAACCTTTTACTTTCAGGTCTTTAATCAAAACAACAGAATCTCCGGTTTGTAAGGTTACACCGTTACTGTCCTTATGTACAATTTTAGTATCGTCATCGTCACCTTCTCCGGTTGCTTTTGCCCAGGCTAAATCTTCTTCTTCCAGATACATTTGTTCCAACAGGTCCTGTTTTCCCAAACGGCTCAACATTCTCCATGACACAACCTGAACGGGTAGGTGCTCGCTCCACATGCTTTCATTAAGACATCTCCAAAGATTAGGGTCTGTTTTTTCAGGATTTTCAATCTGCTCAATGCAGGTTGCACTGGCAAGTATACTCTCTTCGATGCCTCCTTTTCGGGTTGGAAGTATTTGGTATACTTTTAAATTTTCTGTTGCTCCGGAAAGTTCGCACTTCCCGCCACTACGTTTCATCAAATCTCGTTCTAAACTCATTTTTAATGGATTTTATTTTTGGCGAAAGTACAGTTAATTAAAATGAATTTGAAATATATCACGAATTAAAATGATTTTAATTGTTAAAATCTATAGGGATTCGTTAATACGTAGCAAAAAATGATAAACTGTAGATTAATCTGTGATAATCTCTTTTAAAAGAGTATATGTTTTGCCACAGATTAAGATGATTAAAGAGATTCAGAGTCCAATAAATCTGTGAGAATCTGCATAAATCAGCGGGAAAAAGAGTTATTTAAAGTCTGAATGATGATTAAAATGAATCAAAAATCCGTGAAAATCGGCGTAAATCCACTTAATCCGCGTTAAAATCTAACAAGATATGATTAAGAACTGCATAGAGTCCAATAAATCTGTGAGAATCTGCATAATCAGTGGGAAAAAGAGTTATTTAAAGTCTGAATGATGATTAAAATGAATCAAAAATCCGTGAAAATCGGCGTAAATCCACTTAATCCGCGTTAAAATCTAACAAGAATATGATTAAGAACTCCATAGAGTCCAATAAAATCTGTGAGAATCTGAGAAATCAGCGGCAAAAAATCACTGATTTTTTTATTTTACTCTAACAGAATCCGGAACTAGTAATTCGTATTCTCCTCCATTTCGGATAACATCTCTCACAATGCTTGAGCTGATATAAGAAGTATTGGCGGCAGTCAGTAAAAAGACGGTTTCGATTTTTGAAAGCTTACGATTTGTATGTGCAATAGCTTTTTCAAATTCAAAATCGGCCGGATTTCTTAAGCCTCTTAAAATGAATTTTGCATTTACTTTTTTACAAAAATCAATTGTCAGACCTTCATAGGTAGTAACAGAAACAGAAGGATGGTTTTCGAAACATTCCTCTATGAAGCGTTTTCTTTCGTCTAAAGAAAACATATATTTTTTATCAGCATTGACACCAATTGCCACGATTATTTTGTCAAAAAGCGGAATACTTCTTTTGATGATGTCATAGTGCCCCAAAGTTATAGGGTCAAACGAACCCGGAAATACGGCTATTTTCTCCATAATAGTTTTCTTTTTAAGGCCAGTTCAATTTCATTGTCCAAAAGGTCCGAAAAGGCAATTTTAGCATAGGCGGCCTGTTGTGGAAAGATGCTTTGCCCGGATAATCCCGGATTGGTGTTCATTTCAATAAAATGAGGTATTCCGTCCATTACAATAAAATCAGTTCTGGAAAAACCGGACATACCAAGAGCCTCATACACTTTTGCGGCCGTTTCTCTTACTTTTTGTTCTACTTCTGCGGATAGTCTTGCGGGTGTAATCTCGTCAGATTTGCCTAAATATTTGGCTTCGTAATCGAAGAAGTCGTTATGAGGAACAATTTCGGTTAAACCTAAAACTTTTGTTTCTCCTTTGTAATTGAGTACACCAACAGATACTTCGGTACCTTTTAAATAGGACTCTATTAATATGTCGCTGTCTTCTGCAAAAGCAAAATCCAGGGCTTTGTCAAATTCAGATAAGTCGTTTACTTTGGAAACCCCAAGACTGCTTCCGGATTGGTTTGGTTTTACAAAAAACGGCAAGCCAAGTTCGGTTTTTATTTCTTCTGCATTAATCGCACCGCCTTTGGAAAGGTAAATAGATTTTGCTTTTGGGATATTAAATTTTGAAAGTACGGATAAGGTATCTCTTTTATTGAATGTCAGTGCTGACTGGTAAAAATTGCATCCGGAATACGGAATTTCCAAAAGTTCCCAATACGCTTGCATATGCCCGTCTTCGCCGGGAGTTCCGTGAATTGTATTGACGATGGCATCAAATTTTGTCTTTATTCCATTTTGGGTAAACGTAAAGTCAGATTTATCAATCGGAAATTTTTCTTCTCCTATTATTACGTTCCATCCATCCAATAAAATATGAACTTCAAACGTTTTGTATTTATTCTTGTCGAGATTGTTAAGGATTAGCTGACCACTACGGAGCGATATTACTGATTCGTCAGAATATCCACCCATTACAACGGCTATGTTCATATAAGATTTTGGATTTAAAGATTGCAGATTTTAGACAGTTTAGCATCAAAAGTTTAGTCTGCAGACTGGAAACTGCTATCTGCTAACTGCCGAAACCTCTCACAAAAATATCACTAATTATTGAAACTAAAAACCTTTAGTATTTTTATATCTTTGCACGAAATGTAATTTTTATGACTTTAAGACAATATCTTACCAGCAAATCTTTTTTCAAGCAGCTTTTACTGGCTTTTGGGATTGTAATAGTATTGGTTTTTTTACTACTGCAATGGCTTAGTTATGCTACCGACCATGGCAACGAAATCACGGTTCCGGATTTGAGAAAACTGACAGAGCAGCAAGTTGAAGAAAAGCTGGATGAGCTTAATTTAGAGTATGTTTTGCTGGATACAGTGGATTATAATAAAGATTTTCCAAAATATACAGTCGTTCAACAGGACCCGCTTCCAGGCTCGAAAGTAAAAGATGGCAGAAAAATTTATATCAAAGTAAATTCAGCGGATTTCAGAATGGTAACCATGCCGGATTTAATAGAAAAAACATTGCGTCAGACAGAGTCGTCTCTTATGGCATTAGGTCTTGAAGTGGGCAAAAAGACATACAAGCCTTATCTGGGAAAAGATATGGTTTTGGAAATGTATGCTGACGGCAAGAAATTAAAAGTTGGAGACAAAGTGAAAAAAGCATCCAAAATTGATTTGGTTTTGGGTGATGGAAAAGTAGGATTTGAAGAGTCTGAAACGGATACGATTAAAAATACAGATACAGAAACGGCAGAATGATAGACAATCCGATTGCAGACGAGGCGTTAGATGACGAATTGTTTGAGCATTACAGATTTGAGGCAGCCAAAGGTCAATCGCCTTTGCGTGTAGATAAGTTTTTGATGAATCTTGTTGAAAATGCGACAAGAAATAAAATACAGCAGGCCGCTACGGCAGGGAATATCTATGTTAATGATGTTCCGGTAAAATCGAATTACAAAGTAAAAGCTTTTGATGTTGTAAGGGTTCTGTTATCACATCCGCCTTTTGAGAATCTTATCCTGCCCGAGAATATCCCGCTTGATATTGTTTATGAAGACGAGGCGCTGATAGTAATCAACAAACCTGCAGGACTGGTTGTTCATCCGGGTCATGGAAATTATACCGGGACTTTAGTGAATGCTTTGGCGTATCATTTTGAGAATTTACCATTGAATAGCAGTGAGCGTCCGGGATTGGTTCACAGGATTGATAAGGATACTTCTGGGCTTTTGGTTGTTGCCAAAACCGACCAGGCTATGGCTTTTCTGGCCAAACAGTTTGAGGAAAAAACTTCAGAAAGAGAGTATGTTGCTCTGGTTTGGGGAAATATAGCAGAGGATGAAGGTACAGTTACCGGAGATATCGCCAGACATGCCAAAGACAGAATGCAGATGGCTGTAGTTCCGGATGGAGAAGGAAAACATGCGGTAACCCATTATAAGGTTTTGGAACGTTTTGGATACGTGACTTTGGTTTCCTGTAAGCTGGAAACGGGAAGAACGCATCAGATTCGTGTCCATATGAAACACATAGGGCATACACTTTTCAATGATGAACGTTATGGTGGTAATCTGATATTAAAAGGAACTACATTTACAAAATACAAGCAGTTTATTGATAACTGTTTTAAAATATTGCCAAGACAGGCACTGCATGCAAAAACATTAGGCTTTATGCACCCAACGACAAAAGAGTTTATGAGTTTTGACACAGAACTCCCGGAGGACATGAAAGAATGTATTGCAAAATGGCGGGTTTATTCTAATTCACATACAGTCGAAGAAGAAGATTAAAAAGAAAGCAACGTTTTAGCGTTGCTTTTTTATTTCTGATAATATATTCTCTTACGGACTTAGCGGCTCTGCGTCTTTGCGTGAAAATATTGCTAGCAAAGACGCAGAGCCGCAAAGTATATGTAGGCTTGTCAGAAACTATTTTTAGTAAACAGCTTTGGTGATCCATAAAATTAATCTTAAAAAAATGATTTATGTTCTTAAATATTAGTAATTTAGATAGGTAATTCTAAATTATCTCGTCATGGAAACGATAAAAATTAAAAAGCTGAACAAATGGGCCAATTCCCATACTTCTTATCCGATTGACATTTTAAGGATTGCTTTGGGGGTATTCTTGTTTTTAAAGGGAGTAACATTTATCAAAGAAAGCCACAGGCTTATTGATTTACTTGCTCCATTAGGAAATTTTGATGGAGGTATGTTTATCTATCATTATGTGGTTGCTGCCCATATTATGGGAGGTATTATGATTGTATTCGGACTCCTGACGCGATGGTCTATATGGGCACAGCTGCCTATTTTAATTGGTGCGGTATTGATTAATTTCGCCGGGCCAATGGTCGTGATGAATCTGATAGTATCGCTCATAACACTTATTGTCTGCGTATTTTTTCTCATGTACGGCAGCGGAAAGCACTCGTTGGATTACTATTTTAAGATGCAGAAATAAAGAAATAATAAACTAAATTTAAGAAAAGAGCAGTCAATAAGGCTGTTCTTTTCTTGTTAAATAGATTATTTAATCATCACTTAAGTTAAAATTAGCATTGGGGGAGATAAAATGTTGTATCTTGTAGATGTGAAAAGCACAGACCACTAACCTTGAAATTGCTATATAATGGAAACGAAAATTACTTTTGGAACGGAGCAAAGAAACCTTTTCCAAAAACCGAGCTTTACTGAAGAGCTAATCAGTAAGAAGGAGGAACTTAAAAAGAAGATGAAGGACAAGAATTTGCAATTAAGGAATCTCTTAAAAACGAATTTTGAGCTTTTGAAAAGCAACGACATCAATATGATGCTGTTTTAGCAATATATATGACGAAAAGAAAACCCTTAGATGAGATGAGAAAAAAGAATCCCTGCCAAAAGCAGGGATTCTTTTTTATGCAGTGGTATAATTTTCCGGTTTCTGATTCCGCTTTAAGATTAATGCGCTAATCAGGGTAACAATCAATCCGATGGGAAGCACTTCTGCATAGGTCAGAATTACGACCAGAATTGGATTTTTATACCATTCCTTATACATTTCCATTTCGTTGGTCTGGGCCTGGATTTCTGCTACGGTGGCACCGCTTTCAGCTGCCTGTTTGAGAATATGGGCCGTATATTTTTCCATAAAATCCGGAATAAAGAAATAATATTCAACGAGCCATACGGCTACATATGCTGTTGAGGCTATCAGTGTAATAAGCAATCCAATTTTAAAAGCCTTACCAAAAGTAATGACTCCTGAATTATGTTTGTCACGATAGCTTTTGATACCCACAAATACAAAAGAAAAAGCCAGTAGCATTCCCAGATAACCAAGAACCATACTTCCTTTGAAATTTGGATCGTTGTAGCACAATGCCGAAGAAATTACCATCATTGCCGTGACGATAAATCCGGCAATTAGTCCGTTAATCAAAATCGTTTTTTTCATCTTTTTTAATTTTTAGTTGATTTTCAATGATGCAAAATTGAATTTTTTTGGAGGGGTAAAAGTCATACTTAAGGATGATTTTGCTCCGGAGCAGCCTGTTTGCAACTAAAGTATGACTGTTTAAGGAATCAATTTCAGGCGTTTTGCTTTTTCGACGGCCTGTGTTCTGCGATTGACGTCAAGTTTCTCAAAAAGCTTTGAGGAGTGTGATTTGATGGTGGGTAATGAAACAAAAAGCTGTGATGCAATTTCCTGATTGCTGCAACCTTGGGCAATCAATTCCAGAACTTCCATTTCGCGTTTGCTCAGGTTTAATTTTTCAAGCTGATTTCTGTCCTGTATAAATTCAGCATCGCTAACATAGATTTCTTTTTCGATTATTATGGTTTCCTTTTTGGGTTTCGTTAGTTTTAAGGCCAGCCATATTCCAAGAGCAGTAAATATAATAGCAATCAAACCAATGTAAATTTCCAGCGTATGGTTTATGACCATAAACCGGAATTCCAGCCATTTCATCAAAAACAGCAATAGGGCTAGGGAGATGCCATATAGCATTGTGGATTTATATTTCTGTAAAAATTTCTGCATGGATGATTTTTATATCCAAAGATAAAAAATGTATCCTTAAAAAGACTTTCATAATTTCTATGTCAGGAAATGAAAAAATAAAAACCGCTTCTTTTTTGGAAGCGGTTCAAAGTTAATAGTTGTCTTTATTGTTTATGTCAATTTCGCATTCAGAATGATTTCTGCATTGAGTAGTTGCGATACCGGACAGTTTTCTTTTGCATTTTTGGCTGCCTCCTGAAACTGTTCTTCCGAAATATTGCTTACCGTTGCTGTAAGGTCTAAAGTTATGGTGGTTATCTTTCCGTCTTCAAACGTCACTTTGGCAACTGTGTCTAAATTTTCAGGTGTAAATCCTAGTTCCGATAATACAAAACTAAGTTTCATGGTGAAACAGCCCGCATGAGCTGCTCCAATCAGTTCTTCAGGATTGGTGCCAACTCCATCAGCAAAACGGGTTTTGAATGATAATTGTGCTTTATCCAGGGTAGTGCTTTGCGTGGAAATGGTTCCTTTTCCTTCCATTCCTGTTCCTTGCCAATTGGCACTGGCATTTCTGGTAAATTTCATGTGTGTTATTTTATGTTGGTTAATAAGCATAAAGTTAGAGAAAAAGTACTCCAAAAACTTTAGGCTATGTTATGATTTTCTAAAGCCATGAGAATTTCATTCGTAAGCAATCCGCTTCCGCCTCCATAATGTTGTACAATTACGCAATCCGGATTGGTGTTTCTGAAGAAAGTACGTAATTTTTCTTCGCTTTCAGGTTCAATACCACAGCCTAATAAGACAATGTGGAAATGAATGCGTTCAAACAATTCCATCGCATCCTCATCTGTTTCTGCCCCGGCGCCAAACCAATCTTCATTGTTGTTGATGAGTCTTATAACAGTTCCTAATATCTCCGGGTGCCGTCCTATGTATAAAATATTTTTCATGGCTTTCGAAAAAGAAGCAAGCCTTTCAATAAAGAGAGGCTTGCAGATAATTATTGTTTGATAAATTGAAGTTCGATTTGAAGTTTTACTTCTTCACCAACCAAAACACCTCCTGTTTCTAAAGCAGAGTTCCAGTTTAGTCCCCAATCTTTTCGGTTGATTTTTCCGGAAACGGACAATCCCGTTTTGGTATTTCCCCAAGGGTCTTTTGCCAATCCTCCAAATTCAACGTCTAATGTTACAGGTTTTGTTATGCCATGTAATGTCAGGTCACCTGTTAATTTGTATTCTCCTTCATTTAGTTTTTTAAATGAAGTAGATTTGAAATTGATTTTTGGAAATTGGGAAGCGTCAAAAAAGTCGGCGCTTAGCAAATGCGAATCACGGTCTTTATTTCCCGTAGAAATAGAATCGATATCGCCTGTAAATTCAAATTGAGCGGTTTCGAAATTGTCGCCGTCTGTTTCGATGGAAGCGTCAAATTTTTCAAAATTTCCGGATACGTTGGTAAACATCATGTGTTTTACTTTGAATCCGATTTCTGAGTGTGCTGTGTCAATTGACCATTTTGTTGTTGCCATAATCTTGTTTTTTAAATAGTTGTTTTTACTTTAAATATAATGAATTATAAAACCATTGGAACTTCCATCAATAAGATTTCCGCATCTTGAGAGAGTGATTCTATGGCTATTGCCGAAGTACTCCAGATTCCCAATCCATCTCTTTCGTTCAGGCTGATATTTCCAATATTGAAATCGCCTTTGATGACAAAGGCATAAATACCATTGCCTTCTTTTTTCAGTTTGTATTCGGTTGTGATGCCTTTATCAAATTTACCCAAATGGAACCAGGCGTCCTGATGAATCCATACTCCGGCATCATCCGGATTTGGAGAAAGTATCTGCTGTAATTTGTTATGACGGTCTTTCTCGTCTAAAGAAATCTGGTCGTATCTTGGAGTTACATTTCTTTTGTTTGGATACACCCAAATCTGAAGGAATTTAGTCAGCCTGTCTTTGTTTTTATTGAATTCGCTGTGATAAATTCCGGTTCCGGCACTCATGACCTGAATATCGCCCTTTTTAATTACGGCAGTATTGCCCATGCTGTCCTGGTGTTCCAAATCGCCTTCCAGCGGAATTGAAATAATTTCCATATTGTCATGCGGATGTTTTCCAAAACCCATTCCGGCATCTACGCGGTCGTCATTTAAGACTCTCAATACACCAAAATGCATTCTGTCCGGATTGTGGTAATTCGCAAAACTGAAAGTATGATGTGAATCAAGCCAGCCATGATTGGCGTGTCCGCGGGTAGCTGCTTTGTGCAATACTGTATTTTCCACAATCAAAGACTCCGGATTTGGTAAATGGTTAAATCCTAGTGGTTCCAATTCTTTGATTTCGTCAATGTCATTTTTAATTACATCGCCTACGGCAGCAGAAGTGATAAACATTCCGGTGCCCATTAATCCTTTTTTTATAAAATCTTTACGGTCCATAATCAGTGCTTTTTAATTACATGACAAATTTCCGACAGAAAATTTTTGTGGGCATTGAACTAGGACAAGAAAAAATAGTTGATAGTGGAAAGTTGATAGTTGATAGTGGATAGTGGATAGTGTTTAGTGGATAGTGTTTAGTGGATAGTGGATAGAGAATAGTTTATAAGGGATAGTTGTTAATGGATAGTTGGATGATGCATAAGTATAATATTTTGAATTTCTGATTATGTTGTGCCCGAATAGGAACATAACCGAATTGTAATATATGTTTTATAGTAAACAAACTATTCTTCTTTCAACTGTCAAAAATCTTAAATCAGAAATCTCAAATCAAAAATGATCTACCCGCAGTCTCCCAACTATCCACTAAAAACTAACAACTATCAACTATTGTTTAGCTATTCTCGCCCTGATTTTACTCAGAAACTCCGGTGAGATTCCTAAATAGGAAGCAATATAATGTTGTGGAACGCGTTGCGGGATGGTAGGGTATAGTTCCAGAAATTCAAGGTATTTTTCTGTTGCAGTTTGGGAAATTGTATGAAACAGCCTGTTTTGGGTTACGGCAAGATTTCTTTGCATCAATATACGGAAGGCTCTTTCAAATCGGGGTGCTTTTGCAAAAAGTTCTTCTTTGGATTCGGGAGTAAACATTAAAAATTCACAGTCTTCCAGCGTTTCAATATATACCTGACTAGGTTTTGTTTCATAAATACTAAAGGAAATGTCACTGACCCAGGCATTTTCAATGGCAAACTGGAGTATGACTTCAAAACCGTTGGCATCAATGTAATATTTCCTGACACAGCCTTTGACTACAAACGCTTCAAAATTGCACATTTCTCCTTCATGGAGCATAATGGTTTTTTTAGGCACTTTTTTGTATTCCAGAAAAGAGTTGAATGTAGCAAATTCTTCTTCCGAAAAAGAAACATAACGGCTTATGTTAGCATTGATTTGTGTGTACAAGGCAAAGGAGTTTTGAGGTTTTACACAAATATACTAAAAAGAGACCAATTGATTTGGGATTTGGAAAATCAGGATTTGGGTATAAAAAATGACAATTGCTCTAAAATTGCTGTTCCTGATTTTGTATTTTTGAAGTCAAATATCAGAAAATGAAAATTGTTATTTCTCCAGCCAAATCATTAGATTTTGAAACCGCAGTGCCAACAGACCGACATACAGAATCGGTTTTCCTAAAAGAATCCAATACTGTTCACAAAGTATTGAAGAAGTTGAAACCCAAAAAACTTTCAGAGTTGATGGATATTTCAGAAAAGCTGGCCGATTTGAACTGGCACAGAAATCAGGAATGGGCAACTCCGTTTACGTTGGAAAATTCACGTCAGGCGGTTTATGCTTTTAATGGTGATGTGTATATTGGTTTGGATGCTTATTCCTTACCATTGGAGAAATTAGATGATTTGCAGGACAAACTCCGAATTTTGTCCGGTTTATACGGTTTGCTAAAACCTTTGGATTTAATTCAGCCTTATCGTTTGGAAATGGGAACAAAGCTGCCGGTTGGAAAAAATAAAAATCTATATGAATTCTGGAAAAAGAAAATTACCAAATCACTGAATGATGAATTGAAAAAAGGGGAATTGTTTGTGAATCTTGCCAGCAACGAATATTTCGATTCGGTAGATGTGAAAACACTAAAGGTTCCTGTAATTACTCCGGAATTTAAAGACTACAAAGACGGCAAGCTCAAAATGATCAGCTTTTTTGCTAAAAAGGCAAGAGGTATGATGGTGCGTTATATTATTGATACCAATGCCGAAACCATAGACGATTTAAAAGGCTTTAATTACGAAGGCTATCAGTTTGATGCCAATTTGTCTAAAGGTAATAAGCTGGTTTTTACGCGATAAAGTTTTGTAAAGGTACTGAGGGACTAAGGTACTAAGGTTC
Organism: Flavobacterium lindanitolerans; assembly: GCF_002846575.1. Classification (NCBI taxonomy): domain Bacteria; kingdom Pseudomonadati; phylum Bacteroidota; class Flavobacteriia; order Flavobacteriales; family Flavobacteriaceae; genus Flavobacterium; species Flavobacterium lindanitolerans. Next base: position 586,717 of record NZ_PJND01000008.1, on the reverse strand, counting down.
TGAGGGACTAAGATGCTAAGGTGCTAAGATAATAAGGTTCTGAGTACTGAGTTTAAAGCCTCCTGAAATCAGTGTAATTATTCTAATCTGTAGCTAAAATCAGAAATCTCAAATCCAAGATGCTAAGGTGCTAAGTTTATAAGCTCCTCGAATCAGTGTAATTATTCTAATCTGTGGCTAAAAAAGAGGTGCTAAGATAATAAGGTTCTGAGTACTGAGTTTAAAGCCTCCTGGAATCAGTTTGATTATTCTAATCTGTAGCTAAAATCAGAAATCAGAAATCTCAAATCCAAGATACTTTAATAAGCTCCTCGAATCTGTATAATTACTTGAATCTGTGGCTATAATCTAAAATCTAAAATCAGAAATTATTACGATTCCACAAACTCGTTGAATTCACGAATGGCTTCGCGGGTTGTCTTGCGTTGGTTTCTTGAAAGTTCAGCTACAGCGCTGACACTTTTCTTGGCACATTTTTTTATCTGGACAATTTTTTTGGAAAGTTCCTCAAGCTTTTCTGATTCCTCGAACGAAATTTTAGCCTTGATGGATTCGATAAGGTTCATGAATTCCGGAATTGCAAACCGGTTTTCCGAATAGCTTTCCTGAAGTTCTTCTAAAAGCTCATCGGTGTCCTTATTGATATCTGTCAGGTATTCTACACTTTTTTTGCTGAATTCCTTGAATATTTTCTTTTCTTTTTTTCCGAATAGTCCCATGGTAATCATTTTAAAATTAATGCAACTATCTTAAATTCAATCAAATATATAAAATAAAAAGATTGGTTGCTTTTCTTAAAGCATTTATTTTGATGCCGGAACTAAAGTAGGCGGAAAATCATGGAAGCAAATTAAGCCGATATTAAATAAACGCTAATTAAAAAGCAGAAAGCCCCGGAATTTCCGAAGCTTTCTTAAATAATAACCTTGAAAAATATTAATGCATGGCATCTGCCGGATTAATCTTGTTTTTGCCTTTTTTGATGAGCAGGATAATTGGAATACAGCATAGGAACATAATACCGAGATATAGAAAAATATCCATATAGGATAAGACCGTTGCCTGTTTCATGACCGAAACATCCAATACCTGATAGGCCTTGTTGAGTGCTTCACTGGCACTAAAACCTTTGGCCATGAATCCTTGTTGGAGCTGTTGAACCCTGTTTTGGACTTCCAATTTGTCTGCGCTGAGGTGAGAAACCAAATCCACACGATGGTTCTGGCTGAATCGTGTGATGAATGTTGTGATAATGGCGATACCGAAAGAACCACCCAATTGTCTCATCATTCCTGTAAAAGCAGCACCTTCACCAATCTGTTTACCTTTTAATGTTGATAGTGCCAATGTAGTAATAGGAACAAATAATAATCCTAATCCGATTCCTCTCAATATCAACGGCCAGAACATGTGTTCTACCCCGGTATCCGGTGTAATTACATTATGCATCCAGAACGTGAAGAAAAAGAATATAAGAAATCCTACACCAACCATATAGCCCTGCGGTACACCTTTTTGGATGAGATTACCCACAATAGGCATCATGAATGCCGTGGTGATAGACCCCGGGATTAATAATAATCCGGCATCTAAGGCAGTCCAACCTAAAACGGATTGCGTATAGATGGGGAGAATTAATGTGGAACCGTACAAACCAAATCCGAGGATAAAACACATTACGGTTCCAATCCTAAGATTACCGTCTTTTAGTACGCTCAGGTTTACAATCGGGTGTTTATAGGTGAGTTCCCTCCAAATGAACAGTATCAATCCTACAACGCTCACAATACTTAAAGTGGTAATCATTTTATCATCAAACCAATCATCCTGTTGTCCGTGCTCCAGAACAAATTGCAACGACCCGATAAACATGGCAAGTAATAAAATTCCCCACCAGTCAACCTGGCTTGCTTTTAGCTTTTCGCCATATTTAGGACTTTTGATATAGGATAAAGTCAATATGGTAGCAATAACACCCAAAGGAATATTGATATAGAATATATAAGGCCAGGAATAATTTTCTACGATATAACCTCCCAGAGGCGGTCCAAGTGTTGGCCCAACAATTACACCCAAACCATAAATAGCCTGTGCCATTCCTCGTTTTGCAACAGGATAACTTTCTGTGATGATTGTCTGTGCGGTTACCAATAATGCTCCTCCGCCAAGACCCTGAACAAAACGGAAAACGACAAGTTCCCAAATGTTGGTAGCGTTTCCGCAGAGAAATGATGAAACGGTGAATATGATGATGGACACGGCAAAATAATTCCTTCTGCCGAATTGTTGCGACAGCCAGCTGGTCATCGGGATTACGATTACGTTGGCGATAGCATAGGCTGTAATGACCCAGGCAACGTCTGTCAGCGTAGCACCAAGACTTCCCCGCATGTCTGTCAGGGCCACGTTCACGATGGTTGTATCTACAATTTCCAGCAAGGCACAAAGCACTGCGGTAATCGTAATGATAACCCTTCTGAAGCCGTATTCAACTAAGCTGTCTTCTCCTGAAGTTGCTTCCATTGTTATTTAGATTTTATATTGATGATTTCAGAAAGTGGAACCCACATCCTGAAATCATCAATAGGTAAGAGGTTTATTTTAAGTGCACATCAACGTCAACGTTCATACCCGGACGCAGATTTTTTACTTTGTCAGGTGCATTTTCCGCATCAAGAGTGATTTTAACAGGAAGTCTTTGTACAGTTTTTACGAAGTTTCCGGTAGCATTGTCCGGTGGCAATAGCGAGAAACGCGCTCCGGTTGCAGGTGAAAATGAAGTGATTGTACCTTTGAATTCATAATCAGGATAAGCATCAACATGAATGCTTACTTTTTGTCCTGCTACCATTTTACTCAATTGGGTTTCTTTAAAGTTGGCAATAACCCAGGCTTCGGTGTTGTTGATAATGTAGAACAAGGATTGTCCCGGTTGTACAAATTGTCCCGGCTGTATGTTTATTTTAGAAACCTGTCCGTCTATAGAAGCTGTAACTACGGTATAATTCAGATTCAGTTTAGCAGCATCGAGTACGGCCTGTGCCTTTTTAATATTAGCCGCAGCAATTTCTGCCTGTTTGCTGCTTACGTTAGAACGTGAAGCTGCAACCGATTTTTGATAGGTGCTGGCTCTTTGCTGTTGTTGCAAAATTTTCAATTCGCTTTCTGCTTCCAGTTTTGCTGCTTCTGCCTGTTCGAATTGCTGCTTTGTGATAGACCTGTTTTTATAAAGATTCTGATAACGGATGAAATCGTTAGTGGCTCTTGTCAACCTGATTTTGGCAGTTTCGATATTACCGCCCGCAGAAGAGATGTTGGCTTCTGATATTGAAATACTAGCCAAAGCACCGCCTATGTCTGCTTTTGAAGCTTCCAGATTGCCCTGTGCTGCTATCAAAGCGGCATTAGCTTCTTCCACCTTTACCAGGTAGTCTTTGTTGTCAATTACGAAAAGAGTATCGCCTTTTTTTACAAAGTCATTGTCTTTGACATATACTTTTGTCACATAGCCTGAAACTCTTGGAATAATCGGGTTCATGTTTTTCTCAATCTGTGCATCGTCTGTCGTTTCGTGTGAAAGTGAGTGGACGTATTTGTAGATTCCGTAGGTTGCGCCAATTGCCACAAGCACAATAAGTATGTAGGTAAACTTTTTATTTGTTTTTTTCTTTTCCATCGTGAAAGAATTTAGTTTTTAGTGATGTTGAATGAATCGGTTAGTTTGCCGGAAACATTTAGCAGTTCGTAATAGCTCTGTGCAATATCTGCCTTTGAAAATGCTTCGTTTAATTTTGCCTGAAGTTCCTGTACGTCGGCTTCTAAAAGGTCATTGGTGTCTGAAAGTCCATTATCGTATTTGTCTTTTACAATTCTGAAATTTTCTGATGCCTGTACTACAGCTTCCTGATACACTTTGTATTGTTTTAAAGAAAGGGCATAATTTTCCTGTGCATCGTGTACTTCTACTTTAATGCGGTCTGTCAGGATATCGGCAGATTGTTTGGTTTCCGAAGCCTGGCTTTTGGCCAATTTTACATCTTTACCATTTTTAAAGATGGAAGAGAGGTCATAGGAAACGCCAACTCCAAAATTGATGGCGTTGTTTACCTCCAAAACATTTTTCAGGTCAAAAGCCACATAACCGCCAAGTAGCGATACTGACGGATAATAATTTCCTTCGGCAGCTTTTATATTGGCCTCTGAAGCTTTCTGCATCCATTGTAAGGCTCCCAAATCACTTCTGCTGGATAATGCGTCACTTTCGTTCAAAGTCGCCTCGGAGAAGCCTAATTTAGAAAAAACGGCTTCGTCCGGCAAAATCTGTGTTCCTTCCGGAAGTTTTAGCAGGTTAACCAGCTGATAATTTATTGTCGCAACGTTCTTTTTGGCATCTTCCAATGATAATTCTACGTTGGAAGATTGCAATTGTGATTTCAGTAAATCGTTTCGGGCAATCAGCCCGTTTTCTTCCATGGCGGTAAAATCTTTCACGCGTTGTTGTGAGCTTTTCAGATTTTCCTGAATCAGTTTGACAGATTGCTGTGCTTTATAGAGGTTCACATACAGGATGATGGTGTTCATTGCCAACTGTTCTTTGGTGTTTTTGGCATTGAGCAGCTCTGCCTGGTATCTGTTCTCAGAAGCTTTTACGCTGTTTTTTAATTTGAATCCGGAAAACAGGGGCATGGATAGACTGGCCTGCCCTAAAATCAGCTGATTTACTTTTGGCGATGAAGTAGCTCCGCCTTCTGCAGGCTCTGAACCTCCCATTGAAATCTTTGAGTTGATGTTGGCCTCTGTCAATCGTTGGTACTGGCCGGAAATTTTCAGGCTAGGGTAGCGGTTGTTTTTAACGGTTTCTAATTCATACTTCGAAGTTTGGGCTTTGGTGTCTGCCAATCCAGCTTCATTGCTTTGCGTGACGGCCAGGCTAATGGCGTCATTGAGTGTCAGGGGCTTTTTTTCCTGGGCGGCAACTTCTGCAAATCCCAAAATCAAAAGCATTCCCATCAACAGTGGATTAGTTTTCATAAACTAAAAAGGCTTTAATTGTTTGCTTAATGTGATTAATTATTTCTGTTTTGATGAAATGGTCGTAAGCTTCATCTGTTTTCAGGTCGAAGAGTTCTTCATAAAAAGGCCTGTTGGTGTGGAAGTGAAAAAAAGTGCCCATTATGGTTGGTGGCAAAAGAGCCGAATTGATGTTTTTGCGGAATACTCCTTTTTCCTGTCCTTCGGAAATTATTTTTTGAAGGGAGAGCAGGTTCTGTTTTTTTACATCAGTAAAAACTTTAAAATCCATGATTCTCTTTTTTGAAGAAAATTCAAAATGGAGAATTTGGTAGAGGCATCTGTTTTTGTTTAGGCGATTAATATAAAGTTCGATTAGCTTTTCAATTTTTTCGATAGGAGTGAGGTCTTCACTAAAAAGACTTTCCAGTTTCAATCTCAAATCGGAGGTACGGAAGATGATGAGAGATTCGAGTAATTTTTCTTTGGAGCCAAAATAGTAAGATATCATTGCGATATTGATATTGGCTTTTTTTGCGATGTCGCGAATCGAAGTTCCGTCGAATCCTTTTTCTGCAAAAAGCTCTTCGGCAACCTGAAGGATTTCTAATTGTTTTTCATTGAAATCTGCCGTCATTTTTTTGTCATTTAAAAACGGGTACAAAATTAAACAGATGTTTAAATTAAACGATTGTTTAATTTGTTTTTAACTGTTTTTTAACAAAAAACGTTTGCGAAAATGACAATAGATAATTTCTATGTTGATTGTTTAATTTATTTTAATCCAATTATTTGAAGTGATTTATATAAACAATAAGATTAGTATTGGTTAATTAGAGACCCAATTTTCTAAAATTTGTTTTCCGTGTGGTGTCAGGATGGATTCCGGATGAAATTGTACGCCTCTTACATCAAAAAATTTGTGTCTGAGTGACATGATTTCTCCGTTTTCATCGACTGAAGTTATTTCCAAATCAGGACTCAAATCTGACTTTTCTACCACCCAGGAATGGTATCTCCCTACCCAAAATTCAGTCGGAATATTTTTAAAAAGCGGTTCGTCGTCAACCAAAATTTTTGCTTTGGTAGCGGTTCCGTGATATACTTTTTCAAGATTTTTTAGGGTCGAACCGAAGACTTCTCCAATGGCCTGTTGCCCTAAACAGATGCCTAAAATGCTTTTTGAGGAAGCATATTCTTTGATGATTTTGTTTAATAAACCTGCTTCAGAAGGCAATCCCGGACCCGGAGAGAGCAGAATTTTGTCGTAGTTTTTGACTTCTTCCAGCTCTATTTCGTCGTTTCTGAGCACCGTAACTTTACAGTCTAATGCCTCTAAATAATGAACCAGATTGTAAGTGAAGCTATCGTAATTGTCTACTACAAGTATGTTTTTCATGGGATATTTTATTGTTATGACAGGGCAAAGTTACGGAAGTTTTTGGCTGAAAATGTACTGCGAAAAGGATAGGAGCGGCATCCTTTTGTGGAATGTAATGGAACAAAAGATAGAGCGGATAGCCTGACCCGGAGGGATTCGCCCAAAAGAAAAATCCCTGTCAGGTTAGTTCTGACAGGGATTTGGGAAAAATAATTGTTTTGGAATTAGAATTTCAAATCTACATTCAATTCGAATTCGTCGTAGATTGCTTTGTCTCCTAAGCCGTCAAAGAAGCTTCCAGAACCGTATTTAATACCGTATTTTGTTCTGTCTACTTTAAGAGCAGCTGTCGCGTTGTTTTTGTTAACTGTAATCTCAAATTTCACAGGATTTGTAACGTCTTTGATAGTCAAATCTGCTGTTACAGTGTAAACATTAGCAGATTTTTTACCGATTGATTTGAAAACCAATTTAGCTGTTGGGTATTTTTCAGTACCAAAGAAATCGTCAGCTTTTAAGTGTCCGTCCAGTTTTTCTTTACCTTGTCCTGCCTTTAGGTCAGTAGTTGAGATAGAGTTCATGTCTACTGTAAAGTTTCCACCAACCAATTTGTTGCTTTTGAAGATAAGAACACCGCTGCTTAGGTCAATTGTACCTTCGTGCTGTCCTGTTACTTTTTTACCAACCCAGTTGATTTTGCTAGCTTTAACATCAACTTTTTTCTCCTGAGCTGTTGCTGAGAATGATCCGACTGCTACTAAAAGAGCGATTGCAATAGTTTTGAAATTTTTCATTGTTTTTAAATTTGAATTTAGGTTATTATTATAAATTGATAAATAGTTCTTCGTTAGATTTTCTTACTTTTTTAAAGTGCTGAGTTGCATCTTCTTCATGGCGATAGCCTAAAGTTGCTATGAGTGAAGTGTTTAATCCCAATTTGTCAAGTCCAAGGATTTCGTTTACTTTTTCAGCTTCAAAACCTTCCATTGGAGTGGCGTCGATTTTTAATTCGGCAGCAGCGCTCAAAAGGTTTGCCAGCGCAATATAGGTCTGCTTTGAAGTCCAGTGGTTTCTTGTTTCTACTGGAAGTGTCGAGATTTTTGATTTCATGAAATCCACATAACCCTGGATGCTTTCTGCAGGAATTCCTCTTGTTGCAACAATATTGTCAGCAAAAGAATCAATTCCGGCATCGCCAAAGTTAGTTTCATTTGCAAAAATAATCAGGTGTGAAGCGTCTACTATTTGTGACTGACCCCATGCAGCCGGTTGTATTTTTGCTCTTAATTCCGGATTTTCAACAATCAGGACTTTGTATGGCTGAAGTCCGTAGGAAGAGGCGCTTAATCGTATCGCTTCTTTTAATTTTTCAAGGTCTTCGTTTGAGATTTTTTTGGAGGCATCGAATTTTTTAGTTGCATATCTCCAGTTAAGGTTATTTATGATAGTACTCATTTTATTATTTATTGATTAATTGTTCTGAATTTTTCGAGTAGGTAGTTGAGCTGTTCCAATTCTTCTGTCGTAAGGTTTTGGGATAGGGCAGATTCGTGACATTCTACTTTTGGATTGAGTTCTGCCAGTAGTTCCAGGCCTTTTTCGGTTATGGCTATTTCCATCTTTCTCCTGTTGTCAGGGCAGATTTCACGGGTAACCAGCTCTTTTAAAAGTAATTTGTCGACCAGTCGTGTCGTGTTGCTGGTTTTGGCAATCATTCGTTCCTGAATTACGCACATGTTGGTCGGCTTTCCATTCTGTCCTTTCAGGATTCGCAAGACATTAAATTGCTCCGGCGATAAATCGTAAGCTTTTAAAATCTCATTGAATCGTTCTGACAGGACGTTTTGCGTATACATAATGTTCAGCACCGTTCTTTTGCCGATTGCCATAGGAGAGGTTGTTTTTATGATTTCTTCTATTTTCATTATTGTAATTACAAAATTTGTATGTACAAATGTAGTATTATTTTTAATTGTATATACAAATGTCGATTAAATTTTTGTTAAAATAATTATGTAATGGGTAGAATGCTTATTTTTATTGGGTTTAAAGAATAAATACTTTTTTATAAATGAAGAAAATTATCTCTCTGGGCATCGTTTTTTTGCTTCTTTCCTGTAAAAATGATGAGAAAAAAGAGGCTGTTGCCGTGCCAAAACCGCTAAAAACATATACGCAGGATGGTATTTCTGTCGATTCGTATAGTTTTTTAGGATTGGAACCTTACCTGAAAAAAAATAATGATACGACTTATGTGGTTAATTTTTGGGCTACGTGGTGTGTTCCTTGCGTGGAAGAATTGCCACATTTTGAAAAGTTGAATGCCGATTATAAAGACAAAAAAGTAAAAGTGCTTTTGGTGAGTATTGATTTTCCTAAAATGGCGGAAACCAAACTACTGCCTTTTATAAAAACACATAATCTTAAATCGGAAGTTTTGTTGCTGAATGACCCGGATGCAAACAACTGGATTAATAAGGTAGATTCTACCTGGAGTGGTGCGATTCCGGCTACGCTAATTTATAAAGGTGACAAACGCCGTTTTTATGAAAAGAGTTTTTCATTTGATGAACTTGAAAACGAAGTGAAACAATTTTAAAAGAAAACTATAAACAATCCTACTATGAAAACAATTAAAATTTTTGCTTTTGTATTGCTTGCCGGACTGGTAAGTGCTTTTACTTATAAAAATATGGATGCCGCAACGGGCTATAAGGTTGGCGATATTGCGACTGATTTTAGCCTAAAGAATATCGATAACAAGAAAGTGTCTCTTAAAGATTTCAAAGATGCCAAGGGATATATCGTGATTTTTACCTGTAATCACTGTCCGTATGCCCAGGCTTATGAGGACAGAATTATTGCGTTGGACAAAAAATATAAGAAACAGGGTTATCCGGTAATTGCAATCAATCCGAACAATCCGGAAAAACAAAAAGATGATAGTTTTGACCTGATGAAAGTGCGTGCTAAAGAAAAAGCCTTTACATTTCCGTATCTGTTAGATGAAGGACAAAAAATTTATCCTCAATATGGTGCTACAAAAACACCTCATGTTTATATCCTTCAAAAAACATCAAAAGGAAACCAGGTGAAATATATTGGTGCCATTGATGATAATTATGGAGATGAAAAGGCAGTAAAACAAAAATATGTAGAAAATGCGGTAGACGCTCTTTTAAAGAACAAGGAAGTTGCGGTAAAAGAAACCAAGGCTATCGGATGTTCTATTAAAGCATAACTTAAATACAATGATGAATATAACACAAGAACAATGGTGGTCACAGGCACAGGAAGATGAAAATGCTGTGATTCTTGACGTACGAACCGAAGACGAATGCAACAGAGGAATGATTCCCGGAGCCAAAAATATAGATATCTATAAAGGTCAGGGATTTATTTATGAAGTGGAGGAGTTGGATAAAACTAAAAATTATTATGTCTATTGTCAGGCCGGAATGCGAAGTGCCAAAGCCTGCAGTGTGATGGAACAGTTAGGTTTTGCCACTACTTACAATCTTGTAGGCGGCATGTCAGAATGGGACGGCCCCGTTGTTTTACCGGAATAAAAAAAGGAGCAATTGCTCCTTTTTTTATGACCTTTCGGATTTTAGATTTCGGATTTATGATTTTTGATTTGAGATTTTTTGATTTTAGCCACAGATTAAAATGATTAGGTAGATATGAAAGGAGACTATTTGGATTTTAGATTTATGATTTTAGCCACAGATTAGAATGATTACAGAGATTTTAAGTCTATTAAACTTAGCATCTCATAATCTTTGTACCTTAGTGCCTTAGTACCTCAGTGCCTTAGCATCTTAGAACCTTAGTAGCTCTTTTATAAAAAATAAATTACTTTTATGTCCTAAAAATTTAAAACATGAAAACTTTATATTCTTTCTTATTTGTCCTGATTAGTTTTGTTTCCTGTCAATCGCAGAATAAATCTCCTGAATTGATTGCTCCTGAGGCTTTTTCCAAAAGAATTGAAAAAGGAAATGTGCAATTGGTAGATGTCAGAACTCCAAAAGAGTACAAGCAGGGCCATTTGAAAGGCGCTAAAAATGTTCACCTTTACGACCAGGATTTTACAGACCGAATAAACAAATTAGATAAAACAAAACCTGTTTATGTGTACTGCAAGGCTGGCGGAAGAAGTGCAGAAGCAGTTGAAATTATGCAGTCTCAAGGTTTTAAGAATATCATTGAGCTCAAAGGAGGAACCGATTCCTGGACAGAAACCGGCCTACCTCTGGAGCAATAATTATTGTATGGTATAAATCAGTTCGGTTCTTTCAGATACTCTGAAGTAGCCTAATGCATAATTGTTTTTGTCGGTTTGGTTGACAATATTTCCTCTTACGTTGGCAGGAGTTGTCTGGAAAGGACCGCCTCCGGCTCCTTCTGCAATGCCTATCAGGATGTACATATAGTTATAGTAACGTTCTGAAATTCCCAAAAGAGAAATTTTAAGCTGGTCTCCGGGTTTGAAATCTTCGTGTGTGAAAAGCCCGAACATTTCATTACCCTGAAAGAACTTATCGTCAAGTACATCATAATCAGGATAGGGAAGACGGCTGGTTTCAAACTTGCTTAGATAGAAGTTGTCTTCCTGACCATTGTCGTTATAGAAAAATTTGACTTCGATTTCATCGTTTGAAAATCCACCTTCGTTATTCTGTTCTGTCCTGGTAATATCGGGCACGGCAGTCATTTTTTCGGTTGCCGTATAGGTCTGGCCATTGTGAACAACGGTCAGGACATAGGTTTCACCAATTACGGCCTGGAAATCAGAACAGATATATTCTCCTGTGCCCGGAGTTTCTGTAAAAGTGAAGACCGTGTTGCTGCTGTTTGTAACAAAGACGGTAGCATTGGACACCACCGGAATTACATTTTGGAAATAGCCGGTGGTGGTGGTCAGTTTTATTTTTTGGGTTGCGCCATCTGTTCCTTTGACCCAGTCTATTGAAGCGTCAATCACAAGTCGGGGAGGTGCCGTTTTAAGGTCTACATCTACTACTTCTTCACAGCTAAAGCAAAGAATTGACAGGAAAAGCAGGGCTATATATTTTATATTTTTCATGATGGTATCGTATTAGAATTTGAAATTATAGGTAACGCTTGGAATAAAGCCGAAGATAGAAAGTCTTACAGCCTCGTTTCTTCCGGTATCTTCATTTTGCCTGAATGTCATAGAGGCAGAGTTCATACGGTTGTAAAGGTTGTAGATGCTGAAAACCCATTCTCCCTGCCATCCTTTTTTCTTATCCGGTTTTGGGATATACGTTGCAGAAACGTCCAGGTGATGGTAGGCAGGAAGCCTGTCTTCGTTTCTGGCGCCATAGCTAGGAACGATTACTCCGCCATATTCATATTGTCCGTTAGGATAAGTAACCGGCTGTCCGGATTGCAAGGCAAAAGTACTTCCGAAAGACCATTTTTCGGTCAATTTATAGGATGCTGTAACGGCCAGGTTATGCGTTTTGTCATAGCCTGTGCTGTACCATTTTCCGTTATTGATTCCGGTTTCAAGAGCTGTTCTTCCCGGTGTCTGCTGTTCTGAGCGGGATAGTGTATAGGAAATCCATCCGTTTAGCTTGCCTGAGTTTTTGCGTAATAATACCTCCAATCCGTATGACCTCGACCTGCCGTTTAAGATTACCTGTTCAATTGCCTTGTTGGCAATAAGGTCTGCGCCATCAATATAGTCGATTCTGTTTTTGACTTTTTTATAATAGATTTCGGTTTCCAATGTATAGTCATCGTTATGGAAATTTCTGAAATAGCCTAATGCAACCTGGTCTAAAAGCTGTGGTTTGATAAAATTATCGCTTGGCGCCCATACGTCTAACGGAGTAGGTGATGCCGTGTTGGAAACCAGATGAATGTACTGGCTCATACGGTTGTAGCTCGCCTTTATGGATTGGTTGTCATCCAGTTGGTAGGATACGGCCAACCGCGGCTCTAGATTGTTGAATGAGGCAATTGTTTTGCCGCTTCCAAAATGTTCAGTTCCAATAGGTTTGCCTTTTTCATAAATTTGAAGTTCCGGGTTAAAGGTAACCGCTTCGTTATTGGCATAAATATTCATGTCCTGTTGTCCCATTCTGTAGAACATGCTGTAACGGAAACCGTAGTTTATGCTAAGTTTATCGGTTATTTCGTGTTCAGCATCTACATATAAGGCCGGTTCCAGGGCATATTTTTTGTCTAATTGCTCGCGGTTGATTCCGGATGAAGGACCTGTTGGTGATACGGTTCCCGGGTTAAAATCATAGTAAACCGCGTTCAGACCATACGTCATTTTGTATCGGTCGCTAATATAATGCTTGAAATCGTATTTGATATTGTAGTTTTTAATACCAGAATCCCAGTTCAGTCCGGCAACATCCAACTTAAGTCCATAATAGTAATCACTGTAAATCATAGACAGGTTAGAGAAAAGTTTTTCTGAGTACAAATGGTTCCATCTCAGGTTGAGGACCGCGTTTCCATAAACATTGTTGAACTGGTCGCCAATGTCAAAAACGTCTCTCCCAAAATAACCGGACAAAAACAGGCTGTTGTTTTCGTTAAGCTTGTAGCTTAGTTTTGTGTTCAGGTCATAAAAATAGGCGCTGTTCTTGTTGTCTGTCAATTTTAAGAACAGGTGTGCATACGAACTTCTTCCGGCTACAAGGAAAGAGCCTTTTCCCTTTTCGAGAGGACCTTCAGCCAAAAGTCGGCTCGAAATCACACCAATACCACCGTTCATATGAAATTCGTTACTGTTTCCTTCTTTTTGGTAGATGTCTAAAACAGAAGAAACACGACCTCCAAAACGCGAAGGAATGCCTCCTTTGTAAAGTTTAAGGTCTTTGATAGCATCTGAATTGAAAACAGAAAAGAAGCCAAACAGGTGAGAGGAGTTGTAAAGGAGTGCCTCATCCAGAAGAATAAGGTTTTGGTCTGCAGCACCTCCACGAACATTAAAGCCGGAAGCTCCTTCACCGGCATTGGTAACACCCGGAAGCTGGAGAATGGATTTTAAAATGTCTGTTTCACCCATAACCGCCGGCATTTTTTTGATTTCCTGAATGGTAAGCTTGTTGACACTCATTTCAGGTTTTTTGATGTTGGCAATGTTTTTTCTTTCGGTAATTACGATTTCTTCAAGATTTTGCGTAGAACTTTCCAAGCTGATGTTTTTTCGAAGATTCTGTTGCAATGAAATTTTTTCTTCCGAAGTCTGGAAACCCATATAGCTAACCTGTAGCGTATAGTCTCCTTTTGGGATGGATAACGAAAAGAAACCGTATTCGTTTGTGGTAGTGCCTGATTGAAGTTCAGGGATGTAAATGCTAACTCCAATAAGAGTTTCATTGTTTTGCGAATTGACAATAGTACCGCTTATGGTGACTTTGTCCTGGGCTTTTGCCCAACTTCCGATGAGGAAGATCAGAATTAGTAAAGGAACGTGTGTTTTTTGATTTTTTTGATTCATGATTTATTTGTTAATGTTCTTGTGAGAAAATTCACTTTCCTGAAAACGTCTATTTTTAAGAATTATTTTACAAAAACAGATTTTAACGTTTTACAACAGTAGGACGACAAATAAATCGAATTGTTACATTATTTAACTTTAAGAAATAATTATGTTATTTAAGGAAGGTAGATGGTGAAAGTAGAGCCAATTTCAGGATTTCCTTCCGCTTTGATGTATCCTTTATGGTTTTCTATAATTTTTTTGCAGATGGCAAGCCCTATTCCCGTACCATTATAATTAATGTCGGTTTCCAGGCGTTTGAACAGCATAAAGATTTTTTCTGAAAATTCCTGTCTGAAACCAATGCCATTATCAGTTATGGTTATTTTATGGTATTTTTTTCCAAAGAGTTCGATGTCGTTTATTTTCTCACCGGCTTTAATTTTTTCAGTTCTGATTTTGATAACGGGAGGAACATCTTTTTTACTGTATTTCAGTGAATTTGAGATGAGGTTGACAAAAAGCTGATGTATCTGGAAAGGAATGGCATTTATTTTTGGCAGATTGCCTATTTCTACAGTAGCATTTTTTTCTTCAATATTAACGTTGAGTTCCAGCAATACATCCGCAAGAAGCTTGTTGAGGCTGGTTTTTACGAAAACCTTGTCGTCTTTCATGGTCTTGGAATAATCAACAAGGTCCATCATCAGGTTCTGCATTCTGTTTGCAGAATTTTTAATTTTTAAAAAATAGTCTTTGCCCTTTTCTGATATGGTTTCTGTTTCTGATTCTTCAATTCTGGAAATAAACATTTGTATTTTTCGCAAAGGTTCCTGAAGGTCATGGCTGACAATCTGGTTAAACGATTCCAGTTCGGCATTTATGGCAATGAGTGTCTTGTTTTTTTCTTCCAAAGCCAGCTTGATGGTATATTCTTCTGTGATGTCATTGCTTACGCCAATCTTGACAAGCTCTCCTTTAGTGTTGTATGTGAAATCGCCTGTTGAACTGATATACCGTATTTGGCCGTCCTTGCGTATGATTCTGTAAATCATTGAAGTTGGCGTATGGTTTTTCATGGATTCCTCATGCTGCTTCATAGTTTCTTCGTAATCATCCGGATGGATATACGGCGTTACGTTTTCGACTTTGGAGTCAAAAGCATTGGGTTCCTCACCTAATATTCTGTAAAAATTGTCGGAATAAAAGAATTTGCCGGTGTGCATATTGATTTTCCAGTGGCTTATTCCGGCTACTTTTTCGGCATTGTCTGATACCTGATTCACAAATTTGAGTTCTTCGTTCAGTTTGCGTACTTTTTGGAAGTCAATATTGATTTTGTTTAGTGAAAAAAGGAGGATGACCAGAGTCAGGATGGTAAGTGAAAAGGCCGTAATTGTTGATGTTTCAATATCATAACGGTGATTGATATTGTGTATTTTTAGTTTGGTAACTTCCTGTTCAATGAGTTCGTATATTTTTTCCTGAAGTTCTTTTGTTTGCCTGTTTCCTTCTAATAATTTGGCATTCAGCAATGCCGAATCAATAGGCTGGGCACTCGAAATTGCCAAAGTTTCATCAAAAAGAGCCAGCCTTTTTTGTAGGATGTCATCAATATTCTCGATGTTTTCCAAATCCTGTTTGCTTGAAAAGTTGTCTTTTAATAATGACAGGCTTTTGAATATTTTTCTTTTTGTAGTAAGATTATTGTTATAAAATGCTGAATCTTTTGTAATGATATAGCTTCGCATTTCATTTTCTCTCTGGATGACTTCAGAGATAATTTTTTCCAGCTCAAACTGCTTTTTGTTGGAAGTAGAGATAAGGTCTACAGACTGATTGAGACTTTTCATCTGGACATGAAAAACTATGGCAACACTGATAACCAAAATAAATGATACCCCCTGGGCGGTTCTGTAAATCAGAGTAGGGGTTAATAATTCTTTTAGTTTCATGTCTTTTGGTTTTGGCCTTTAGATGCTGAAAAAGAAAGTGTCTTTGTTTAATCCGGACGTGTGGAATTGCCAGTTGATATTGACAACTTCTTTAAGTACTTTTTTCAGGTTTCCAAAATCATTGGGCTTTTTAATATAAATATTCGCACCTCCAACAAAAGTCTCTTCTATATCCTTATCTGAAGATGAGGTTGAATAAATTGCAATTGACATGTCTTTAAACCTAGGGTTTTGGCGAATTTCCCTAAGGCATTCATTACCGCTTTTGCTGGGCATATTCAAATCCAGAAATAATATGTGTGGTAATAGCGTATCTGGTTGTTCCAGATAATCCATTAATTCACTTCCGTTCTTAAAGACCGTCAGGTTGTTATTGATTTTTAGTTCCTTTATGGCGTCGTTAAAAAAGTTACGGTCGTCTTCATCATCATCTGCAAGCATAATGTTTATAGACTGGTCTTTAATCATAGTTTAGGGGGATTTTGATAGCTCAAATATAAGTTTTAATTTGTTATTCTTTGGTCATGCTTCGTCTTTTATCTACAATCCTTTTAAACATGGACGGTGTCAGACCGGTAGTTTTTTTGAATTGTCCTGAAAGGTGTGCTACACTGCTGTAGTTGAGTTTATAGGATACCTCGGTTAGGGTGAGTCCGTCTTCAATTATCAGTTTTTTTGCCCTCTCTATTTTCTGCATAATAATATAGTTCTCAATGGAAGTATAGGTATGTTCCGAAAATATATTGGAAATGTAGCCGTAGCTCAGGTTGAGCTTGTCGGAGAGATAAGAAGAAATGGTTGAAGTTGGCAATTTGTCCTTTTCATATACCATTTCTATAATAGTATCTTTTATCTTTTGAATGAGCTGGCTTTTTTGGTTGTCCAGCAACTCAATGCCGTATTTTTTTAAGGCTTCTCTTAATTCGTTATACGTTTCTTCGGGGATAGATTCTTTGAATTCTATTTCGCCCAGATCGAGAAGCTGGTACTGGATGCCAAATTTTTCAAGCTGTTCCTGCATGATTATCCTGCAGGCCTGATTGATGTCGTATTTGATATATAGTTTCATGTAGTAGCTGTGGTTAGGACAATAAATTTATTAAAAAATGTTCTAAATCCTATAGCTTTTTGCCGACTAATCATCAGAATGTTTAATTGTTTTTAGTTTTAAGCTATATTTCAACAACTTGCATAAATAAAAAAGGAGCATTTTTTTCAAAATACTCCATTTCATTTGGCTGAATCAGTATAGCAATTTTTCCCCCCTTCGATGATTAATTCTCAGTTGTTACCATCTTTTCAAATGTATTTATTTTAACAGGGAAATAATTACATCATTTTTATTTTTATTTACATTATTATAAAATCATTGTGTTGAAATATTGGACTTTATGTAGAGTTGTTCAAATATTTTTATGTTGTAAGACTTTCTTAAAATTATGTAAAAATTTTTGTTAACAAAGTTTTTAAATTTGACAAAAGGTTTTCTCCACGAAGGAAAAAGTCCAACTAAAAAGCAAAATCATGAAAATAGTTTCTTTGTTATTATCGATTTTTGTTTTTGGAATCGCGGCTTATTTTTTTGTCACTGATTTTAGAAATTCTTTCGAGCTGAATTATATTATTTATATGTTGCTGCTATTGATACTGATGTCTATCTGTGTACTAGGAGTAATGATAAACATACCTTTGCTGATTCGCGAAAAACGTAAAATGAATGTTTTTCTTTATCATAGCTTTTCTAAAAAGTATGCGGCTAATTCAAGACGCATCCGATTGAAAAAGCATAATTATTTTAAAAAGGAACCCAACTACCAGGATACTTTTTAGCTTTACTGAAGCTAGCTAAATTGAAAACGGCTTATACCCATAGCATAAGCCGTTTTTATATTTATATAGAAGAACCGTTTAATTATAAAACGGCATTTTTAAGTTTTGAAGCTTCGTAATGTTTTTTGCTTACGGTTTTTTCTTCGCCTTTTGGCAAAGTGCTTAACGATTCCCGTTCTCTTTTTCGATATCCTTGGTGAAACATTCTGTCTTCCATGTCTGATGCTTTTTCGCACATGGAATCCCAGGCGCCGGTTCTTTTCAGGATTAATCTGGCAACAGCCACTGCGGCTACACCGGCTGCAATTCCTAGTAATACATTTTTGGTTTTCATGGTGTGAAGTTTATAGGTTAATTTAATAGTTATATCAAAGCCTTTATGAGGCATCATTTTGTGATTTGTCACAATTAAATTTACAAACTTTAAAAATGGTTATGTACTAATGATTTTATAAAATTTGTAAAAAATAAGAAGAAATGTCAACCTCCAACGATTTCACCCCCGTTAATATGTATAATCTGTCCGGTGATATAGCTGGCATCCTGGCTGGCTAAAAAGACATAGGCTGGAGCTACCTCGCTGGGTTGTCCGGCCCTTTTCATTGGGGTGTCTTTTCCGAATTTTTTAACTTCTTTTTCATCAAATGTAGACGGAATTAATGGTGTCCAGATTGGTCCCGGTGCCACTCCGTTTACGCGTATGCCTTTATCGGCAAGCATGCCGGAGGCAGATCTTGTAAATGAAACAATTGAACCTTTTGTGCTGGAATAGTCCAGAAGATGCGGACTACCCCTGTAGGCAGTTACTGAGGTCGTATTGATAATACAATCGCCTTTTTTTAAGTGTTTTATGGCTTCAAACGTGGTATAGAAAAAAGGGTAGATGTTGGTTTCGAAAGTTTCTAACATTTGCTTGCTGTCAATTTCCTCTATTTCTTCTTTCGGGAATTGTACTGCGGCATTGTTTACCAGTATGTTTAATGAACCGAACTTGCTGATGGTTTTCTGAACGATACTTTTACAAAAGGATTCCTTTTTCAAATCACCTTTTAAGAGAAGGCATTCCCTGCCTTCTTTCAGTATCATTTTTTTAGTGTCTTCCGCATCTTTTGTTTCACTGTAATAAGCGATGGCAATATTGGCTCCCTCTCTTGCGAAATGTACGGCCACACTTCTTCCTATACCGCTGTCGCCACCTGTTATTAAAGCGGTTTTGCCTTTTAGCTTGTTGCTTCCGGTATAGTTTTTCTGTATAATTTCGGGTTCGGGAAACATTTTATATTCCTTACCGGGCGGTGATTGTTGTTGAGCTGGAAAAGAATCTGGCTTTTTCATGATGTAAGAAATTGAAATTGGTTGTAAGTAGAAAAAATAAAATCCCTGCTTATATTTTTATATAGCAGGGATTTCAGAAATAAATAATCCCCAAAATTAAATAATTGATTGTTTAATCAATTACCTGTAAGGTTTGCAATATTAGAAGTCATCATCATCCGGATAGCCTTCAGGCAAACCTTCATTGCTGTCTGTCAGGCAAACCATTGGCGGCTTGAAAAATCCTAAAAGCCAATCCGGCAATTTGGATTTTAAGTTAATGGTACCATTGTCAGACCCAAGATTTAAATGGTGGCTGTCTTTGTTTTGATTATCTTCCATGATTTCTTTGATTATTAAGGCATAGGTGTTTTTGTTGTATCAGATGGAACAGTGGTTGTATCCGGCATGGCTGGTGCTGTTGGTTCCTCAACGGTAGTAGTATCTACCATGTCAACATCTACATTATTTTCTGTCGTTTTTTCTTTGCAGGAAGTAATGAAGCCTAACAGGATGACTGATGTTCCTAAAAATAATTTGCTCGCTAAACTTTTCATAATCCGTTTTTTAAGGTTTCTATATCTCAAATTTCTTCCTTTTATCAGGAAAATGTATTATAGAATTAACAGAAAAAGTTATATGATGTGTTTAAAATGAGAAAGGACTGCTTTTTTACGGCAGTCCTAACGCAATCAAGATTCCCCAAAAAAATCTACTTTTCAATAACGATAAAGTCGGAGCGTCTGTTGGCCAGGTGCTCGGCCTCGGTGCATTTCACACCGTTTTTGCATTTATTTGTCAATCGACTTTCACCATATCCAATCGCACTTTCGATTCTGGACGGGTCAATTCCTTTTGACAATATATAGGTTTGTGTTGATTTTGCTCTGGAATCAGAGAGTTTCATGTTGTAGGCATCTTTTCCTCTGGAGTCCGTATGCGATTCAATCTTGATTTTAATTTTCGGAAATTTAGACATGGCAAAGACCACTTTATCCAGTTCGGCAGCAGCCTGTGGCGTGATGTCGGATTTGTCGTAGTCAAAGAAAATAGGGTTGATGTCTATTTTTTCCTTGTTGCCATCAACAATAACAATGTCATCATATTTGGTCAGTTCAAAATTAACATCCTTAATTTCGGCACCATTGACTTTTTTGCTTTCGATTTCCTTTTCTTCAGTACTATGCCCCGTTTTTGAGGCCGTAACCTTGACTTTCATGTTGCACGGCACGGTTAGTTTGTAAGTCCCGTCTGCAGCAGTAGTCGTTTCGGCAATCTTATCGCCAAACAGGTCTGAAACTTTTACACTGGCATCACCAATAACAGATTTGCTTTTTGAATTGATTACTTTTCCTGTAATCATTTGGTTGCAAGGTGCTTTTTCTTTTGTGAAATAGTAAATGTCGTCATCGCCTTTTCCCTGCGCACGGTTTGAAGAAAAATAGCCATAGGTGTCTTTCGGGTCTACGATATAAGCAAAGTCATCGTTGTTGCTGTTGATGGGAGCTCCTAAATTTCGGGGTTCTGAAAAAGTACGGTCTTCTTTAAAACGGCTTTCGTAAATGTCAAGTCCACCCCAGCCAAAATGACCATCGGAAGCAAAATACAGCATTCCATTTGTAAAAGAAGGAAACATGTCATTACCAACGGTGTTGATTTCCGGTCCCAGGTTTTTTGGTGGGCCAATAGTTCCGTCATCGGCAATTTGGCAAACATACAGGTCTGAACCGCCATAACCACCCGGCATATCGGAAGCAAAGAAAAGCCATTTTCCATCTTCACTTATGGCAGGATGTCCAACAGAATATTTTTTACTGTTGAAGAAAATATCCTGCGGAGCGTTCAATTTACCATCACTAATTGTACCTTTTACAATCTTGAAATTGTTAGTACCTTCCTCGTCATTGACAAGTTTCTTTTTCCGAACAATATTCGTGGAGTAGTATACCGTTTTAAGGTCGGGTGCAAAAGCCACCGTAGCCTCATGGTATTTTGTCATGGCGTTGGGAAGAAACAGCGTTTCGTTGAATAAACTGCCATTAGCCGTATTTCTTTCTGCCACATACAGGTTCAGGAAAGGTTGCTTGTTCCAATTATACAGTTTTTCCTTGAATTTTGTTGTATCCTTGCTTGAAGAATACACAATTTTATCTCCGAAAAATGCAGTTCCGAAATCGGATTTATCCGTATTTATTTCCAGGTTTCGGATGGTATACAAAGGCTTTTCTTTAGCCAGGCTATCCATCTGCTTTTTTAAACGGTTATAGCTTGCAATCCTTTTCTGGTCGCCTTTTCCGGCCAGATATTCTTTGGTCACTTTATCGGCTTTCTCATAATCTAAAACACCTTTTAGAGATTCCACATATCGAAGCAGATATTCGTCCGGCATGCTTGTGCCTTGTATGTCGTATAGCTTTTGATACCATTTTAAGGCATTTCGTTTGTCATCGATATAATAGAAGGAATCTCCGGCATTTTTCAGTGCTTGTGTTGACGGCGACTTTTCTTTTTCAAGATATTCTTCATAAGCTTTTGAAGCATCTACATAAGAAAATTCCTTGAAAAGCTTGTTGGCCTTTTTTAATTTGCTTTGTCCGTTTACCGAAGCAATGCTAAGACACAGGAGTAGTAGGAATATATTTTTCATGAGCTTATTTTTTAGAAGAATCGTTGTGATTTGATTTGACTTGTTTTTCTGGACAACTGATAGCGCAGGATGATTTCATGGGAACCGTCGTTATATTTGTTAAGGTCGGTTGTGGTGTAATCATAAGAGTACCCCACGAAAAAGTCTTTTGAAATCTGGAAACCAAGCAATGCGCTTACAGAATCATCCCAGCGGTATCCGGCACCCAGGGTGAATTTTTCCTGAATCAGGAAATTAGCCGAAACGTCTACCGAGATTGGTGCTCCGCTGACCCCTTTTGCCAAAACTGCCGGTTTAAATTTGAAATTGTCTGAAAAATTAAACACATAACCTCCTATCAAATAGTAATGAAGTCTTTCGATTTGTATGGATTCCTGTATGTCATCATAATAATCGCCTTTGATAAAACTTGGAACCGAAGCGCCAATATACCAGTTGTCTGAATAGAGATAGGCACCAGCACCAATTGATGGCGTTATCTTATTATTGATATTGCTGTTTAATAACACATCAGAACCATCATAGAATCTTCCTTTTGACCAGTCTACATTCAGAACCCTTGCTCCGGCTTTTATTCCCAAAGCCAATCGGGTATTATAGCTAAACATTAGGGTGTAGGAGAAGTTTCCATCAAGATAGATTTCATTGGAAGGGCCAAGGTTGTCATTAACTGCCGTAAAACCCAAACCAATTTTGTCATTTGTCAGCGGACTGTGGAGTGTGAACGCCTGTGTAGAAGGAGCGCCATCTATTCCTACCCATTGCGAGCGATGCAACAGGACCGCTTCAAGCGTTCCTGTTGAACCCGCATAACCAGGGTTTATTGTCAGAGGATTATACATATACTGCGTATATCCAGGGTCTTGTTGTGCATTTGCTTTTATCGAAATCAGGATAAAAAGAAATACTAAGCTGATTTTGTATATAGTGATTTTCATACTCTTGCTGTTTTAAATTGAAATTATCCTGTGGAATTAGCGAATCAGATAAATCCATCCGCTTTTTGTTCCAGTTCCATCACCTAAATCAAGAATGTAGTAATAGGTTCCTGTTGGAAGTTTTTTGTCTTCGTTGATAGGAGAGTTGACATTCGCAGTTCCGTCCCAGGTATTATGGTAGCCTCTGGTCTTATAGACTTCAACACCGTAGCGGTTGTGAATCTGCAACGTGTTGTTAGGATAATTCTCAATACAGTCAATTCGGAATAAATCGTTGTCACCGTCATTATTCGGACTGAACTCATTGTATACAATCAGGCAAATAGGTTCGATAGAAATAGATGCTATGTTATTTTCTGTATTCGAATCTATAGGAGTAGATGAGGTTATTGTTACCGTATTTACATAACTTCCGGTCGATAGTATCTTAACAGTAATTTGTAAGGTAGCCGTTTGTCCGGAAGCCAAAGTTGGAATAGTCCAGACACCGGATGTATTGGAATAGGTTCCGGTTGAAGCATTGGAGCTCACATATTGGAAGCCGCTTTGTAATGGCTCGTTGATTATAAGGTCTGTGAACTGGCTTTGTCCGTTATTGCTTACGGTTATCGTGAATATGATATTCTCATCAATACTAGGCTTGAGATTGCTGGCAGTCTTGCTGATTGTTATATCGGAGCAGACATTGACAGCAATATCTCTGGTAGCAAAATTATCGCTGGAACAGCCGGTAGTGTTTGTAAAGGTAACGCTAATGTTTCCGGTGCCTACGGTGTTCCAGGTAACGGTCGCAAAATTGTCTGATGTCTGGCCGCCACCTGTAATTGTACCGCCAACTACGTCCCATACATAGTCTGTCATTCCGGCTGCAGTAGTGTAGGTTACGGTTTCAGAAGAACAGGCCTGGTTGCCACCTCCGGTAATCACTGCCTGGCCGTCTGTCAGGAATTGTACTGTAATAGCCAGTCTTGTTGCGCTTTGACAGGTGCCGTCACTTAGAGAAACATAGTAGATTCCTGCCACTAAAGGTGTTGTTGTGGCTAATGCTGTTCCTCCTGTTGGCGTATTGTAAAACACTACATTGGTTTCATTCACCTGAAGGTCTGCAATTGTTGGGCCATCTGCCTGGCAGAATCTTTGGGTAGTATTAGCCGTTGTAGGTGTATTCGGGTTGTTTATAGTAACCGTAATGGCTAATCTGTTGATGCTTTCACAAACTCCATCAGTAGCTGAAGCGTAATAAATACCATTTGTTAATGCTGCTGTTGGTGCTAATGCTGTGCCTCCGTTTGGTGCATTGTAGAAAATGACATTTGCTCCGTTGACCTGAATGTTGCTGACTGTCGGGTTGTTTGACAAACAGAAACTTTGAGTCCCATTATTGGTTGTTGGGGTAGAAGGATTGCCTATTGTTACGGTAATAGCCAGTCTCGCTTCGCTTTCACAAATTCCGTTGAACAGGGAAGCATAATAAACACCGGCAGTTAATACACTGGTTGTTGCTATAACATTACCTCCGGTTGGAGCATCATAAAATACAACTCCTGCCTCGTTCACCTGTATATTGGCAACGGTAGGATTGTTTGACAGACAGAAGTTTTGCGTTGTACTGTTTGTTGTAGGTATTCCTACTACTGTTATACTTACCGTAATTTGCAAACGTGTAACGCTTTCACAACCTGTTGCATCTCTCAGGCTCGCATAATAGGTTCCGTTTGTCAAAGCTTCAGTAGGAGCAAGCGGCGTACCACCTGTAGGCAAAGTATAGAATACTACGTTTGGCTCATTTACCTGAAGATTAGCGACTGTCGGGTTTTGCGCACTACAAAATTCCTGTGTGTCATCATTAGTAGTTGGAGTAGCAGGGTTGCTAATTGTTACTGTAATTGCAAGTCTGGTAGCACTTTCACAATCGCCTACCTGGAGTGCTGCATAATAAATTCCTGCAACCAGCGGTGTTGTTGGAGCAAGAAGGTTGCCTCCTGTTGGCGCATCATAAAATACGACATTGGTTTCATTAACATCAATGTCTGCAACAGTTGGATTGTTTGCCTGGCAGAAATTCTGGGTTGGGAATTTGGTTATAGGAGTATTCGGGTTGGAAACCGTTACTGTAATAGCCAAACGTGTTTCGCTATGGCAAACGCCATTCACCAGCGAAGCATAATAAATTCCACTGGTTAGCGGAGCCGTTGGAGCATATTGGCTTCCTCCTGTAGGAGCGTTATAGAAAACCACATTGGTTTCATTAACCTGTATGCTCATAATTGTTGGCCGGTCTTCCAGACAGAATTCCTGTGTATTGTCATTTGTTGTTGGCGTACCCACAACCGTAATATTTACTGTAATAGCAAGACGTGTTACACTTTCACAACCTGTCGGGTCCACCAGGCTGGCATAATAGGTTCCATTTACCAAAGCTTCTGTTGATGCTAAAGGCGTACCGCCATTAGGAGAGCTGTAGAAAACTACATTGGTTTCGTTTACATCCAAATCGGCTACAGTAGGACTGTCGCCCTGACAGAAGTTTTGTGTTGTTGCAGCTGTTGTTGGTGTTCCCGGGTCAGTAATGGTTACTGTAATTGCCAATCTGTTTTCGCTTTCGCAGGTTCCATCTAAAATAGCGGCGAAATATATTCCCGGCGTTAAAGGTGTGGTAGAAGGCAACAGGTTTCCGTTTACTGCGGCATCATAAAAAACAACATTAGTTTCGTTGACCTGTATTGATGCTATCGTAGGGTTGTCGAGCTCGCAGAAATTTTGTGTAGGATTAGCCGTTGTTGGTGTTGGCGGATTCCCTATTGTAACTGTAATGGCTAGTCTGGTATCGCTTTCGCAACTTCCGTCAATTTGTGCAGCATAATAAATTCCGGCTGTAAGCGGAGTTGTTGCAAGAAGCGGAACACCTCCTAATGGAAGACTGTAAAACACAACATTAGCTTCGTTCACCTGCAAATCGGCAACTGTTGGATTGTTAGTGCTACAGAAGTTTTGTGTAGCATTATTTGTTGTTGGTGCAGGAGGATTGCCCACTGTCACCGTAACCGCTTTAAGATTGCCGGCCGTATTCAGACAGGTAGTGTCGCTGGTAATCGCAATATAATAGGTGTAAGGACTTCCGGCAGTAACAAGACCGGTTATAGAAAGCGTTCCGTTGGCTCCAAGTGCATAAGTGATACCGCCAATAGTACCATTAGTAATTGGCTGTGTCGTATCGTTCGTAAGGTAATAAGTGAACTGCGGATTTGCCAAAGTACTTGTAGGATTTAGCGTTACAGTGCTGTTAAGACAGACCGTTTTGTTGTCTATTACCACATCTCCTGCTGTTGAAGGAGGCAGGATAGTGAAAGTAACCTGCTTTCTGTCTGCCAGAGCAGTCTGGCAATATTCATCAGAGCTAACCCCAACAAAATAGGTATAAGTTCCCGGTGTAAGTCCTGTCAAGGCAAGACTGGAATTGGTTTCTGACGGAATTAAAGTTTGTGTGGTACCGTCTAACTTATACCAGTAATAAACAGGATTAGAAAGTGTCATAGTCGAGTTCAGAACAGCGCTCAGGACTACATTCCCGGTTGTGGTACAAAACGAAGCCGAATTTCCTCCGTTAATCTGAACAGAAGCGATAGCATCTGCCGGAGCTGTTTGTGTTACCGTAACACTAACTCTTCCGCGGGCTAAGAACTCACATCCAAATCGAACCGGTTGTACATAATAAACATGTATTCCGGCTGACAAGTTGTTGGGAAGCGTGAAGGAATTTCCGGTAGAAACTACATTTCCTCCAACTTTTGCATCATACCATATAAAGGAAGTACAGGCTACAGAATCTTCTTCCAGTCTGATTGTTTCTCCCTGACAGGCTTCGACGGCATTGTTTTCATCTCCGCCTTCGATTTTTGTGTTGGCAACCCTTTCGATAGTATGGATTCGCAATTGGTCCAGTACATTGGCAACTCCTCCAAAACGGATTCTGATTCTGTCGAATGAATGTTGAGGAACAACTGTAAGGATGGCTCCCTGGTCATCCGGAAGCAATTGCAGATTAAGCAGTACGTTGGTATTGCCAATAGCCGGACCTGCCATAGCTTCGTTTAGCATTGGCTGGATGGTAATACCGGCAAGAAGGTTCAGGTTTAATAATGAACCCGGTCTTGAAATTCTTATTTTTAAAGTATCACCCACTACAGAAGGAGTGCGGAAAACGGTGGTGAGTTCTGCAGCAGCCAAAACCCCTACACTGCTAATCATAGTGGCAAAGGAAGTTTCGCTATTGTCAATGGCATTGCGTGGGGTAGTTACACCTACTAAAGAAGTAGCGGCTCCAACTCCCAGGTCAATTGCTCCGTATAACACGTCTTCAGCATCGCCGGATTGGCAGGCAATTTGAGTTGCCGGGGTTTTATAATAAGCTTCATAAACTTTTGCGCTTTGGGCCACACTAAGCAGTGAGGTGATTTCAATACGGACACCGTCATAGGCTTGCGGACCAGCATTGTTTGCCGGAACGAAAGTATATTCAAAGTTGTTTTGTCCGGACAGCAGGTTTAATAATGACCCTGAAACCGGTTGAAGCGTTCCTACATCTACAGGTGTCCCGGAACCGTTTCTTTTTGTTCCAACAACCGAAAAGCCGCCTGCTAAAGTAACTCCGCTGTATTCAGACCCCAATTTTAAAGTGACAGGAGTTCCCGCAGCAATAGTTTCGCTCCATTCCAAAATCTGAGAAGTTGTTCCTATGCCCAACAATCCAATTCCGGTGGTAATAGTCGAGAAAGTCTGGATATTACCGTCAACAGCGCTTCCTGCATTAACTACGCCTCCTGTTAATATCGTATTCCAACGTTGTGAGTTGGCGTACTTTCTTTCTGACAGCGGAGGACATTCGTTAGGGTCTAATACCGTTATGGTAACTGAACCGCTTACAGAGCAGGTTCCGTTAGTTGCAATAGCCGTAAAAGTATAGGTGCCTGCTGCTGCGAAAGGACCGGCAACGTTTGATGGTAGGGCCGTTCCGTTAGGAGCATACCAGGTAATAGTTCCTGTAGAAACGGCATCTAAAGTAACGGTGTTGCCTATTTGAGTAACCAAAGCCGTATTGGTAATAGACAGGTTGGGTTGCGGATTTACAGTTACTGCTACAGGAAGTATATCTGACGAGCAGGTGTTATTGGCTCCCTGTGCCTGTATGGAATAGGTTCCGCTTGTGGTAATATTTGATGCTGCTTCTGCCGTAATAGGATTGTTGGAAGCATCAAAGAAAACATAGGTAGTGGTAGGGTTGAGGTTTAGGATGGCATCGGCAAGGTTAACAGAGCCGCATCCTGATATTGCAGATTGTATTTGCAGGTTAAGAATACTGGAAACGTTTACCGTAACTTCCTTCAGATTATTAACGGCATTTTCGCAAATACCTTCAGAAGTAAGAGATATAAAATAGGAGTAGGGTGAGTTGGCTTCACTTAATCCTGTAATAGTAAGCGCTCCTGTAGCCGGATTTTTGACATAGGTTGCTCCGGCATGTCCGGCAAATCCGGTAGTGATTTCCTGTGTTTTGTTCTGGTCAGTATAATATCGGATTAGCGCGCCTCCAATTGTTGTAGTCGGAGTAAGGACAATATTTCCCTGGCAGGCGGTAAGTGTACTCTGTATGTTGATATCGGCAGCAGTTGGCAGGCTGATAACCTTTACAGGAACAGCTACTCTTCGCGATTCTTCTGTACAACCTATTTTTGCGGCAGCTACATAAAAAATAGTATTGGCACTTAATTGTGCTGTTTGAAATGGCGCACCGGATGCAACAGTTGCTAAAACAGGGCCACCTGTTGGAGTATTGTACCATCGGATTTCATTACCGGCAGCGGTATTCGCAATCAGTGAAGCGGTGCTTCCTGAACATACTACAGCATTTAAAGTAGCCGGGTCTGTTATGGTAGGCATTTTAGGAACGCGAACAATATCATAAAGGTCAAGGCGCTGTGTCAGCTGCAAATTGAGCAGGGAAGTATAGCGGACTGTAATTCTATCGGCTGGTGCATTTGGGGCAAAAGGGATAGTAGCGACTTGATTTCCTTGCAGCAATGTCAGTAAATCCAGATTTAATAAAGAACTCAGAGACCTGGAATCTACAATTGCAGGGCCATTATACGCAATAATCTGGATATTGTTCGCGACACCTAAAGCTAATAAAGACGGGTCGACTTTTAACCTGATGTCGAACTCGTCTGTGGTTTGTGAGAGGCCGTCAAAATAAACGGTTTGTTCTATTGATGCTGCCACGCCTAAAACGCCCAAACTCAATCGGGAAAAACTGTTAGGGTCAGAATCCAATACATTTTTTGGGTTGGTTACTCCGGCACCGCCAAGATTCAAAAGATCCAGACTGATGCCCTGTCCACTATAAGAAGTATAGGAAGCATAGCCACAATCATCCGGGTCTGAAATATAAAAAGCATCAAAGACACCCAGTTGTTTTGTGTTGAATAATCCCAAAAGACTTCCTATCCTGTTTCTCAAACGGATTCTGTTATAGGATTGGGCAGGAGTTATGGCAACAAAATAATCGCCTGTTTCATCGGTTACAATTCGAAGCCTTTCTGTTGCGAATTCGCCTATGTCCTGGCTATCGCCCTGCAAAAGGACGTTATTTCCGTCTTTTGCCTGAACGGTAAATTCCTGATTTCCAATAAGCACGGCTCCTAATACATTCGAAAGCAAGCCTCCAAGACTTCCTCCCAATAAAGCAGGAAGGAGATTTTCATCTGTCTGAATCTTAATATACGAAGTAGTATTGGCCGGTAATGGCGTTGGATATTCGAGTTCGATATAACCTGAATAAGCGCCGATACCTAAAGCTAGTCCTGAACTTGCCCGTACGTTTGCTTTAGTAGCAAGGTTACCGTCGACGGCATTGGCAGAAAGGTCGGTATTGCTTTCGCCCGAAATTACGGTAGCATAAACTCTTGTGGATTGCGCACTGAGAGGATTATGGTAAAAAAGCAATAAGATTAAGATTGGGGAGTATAGGAAATAATACGCCCTTTGAAAAGTAAAATTAATTTTCATAAGCAACTGCGTTTAGTTAATAGATAGATTTGGGAACCTTTATTTTAACGGGAAATTAATAGTTTTTTAAGCCTTTTTCTTACATATGTATTGTAATTGGGTAATTATGAATAATTTATACTATGTTTTTAGTGGTATTTTTAGAAAAAGTATATATTTGTTTCGAATTGTTATTGATTTTAAATCCGTAATAATTCGCAAAAAACCCAAATTTCCAGAACCCGCCCTCATAGATTCATTCTGTGATATGACTTTATGCTTGGTGTTTAAAAAATACCACGTACTTGTGAATATTTTTTAAAAAAATGCTTTTTGAAATTGGTTGTGCAGACAATTTCCTAAAGTGGATTTTTTAACGGATTTCATGAATTTAATTTTATCCTCGGATAAAGTTACAACACATTTTGCGAATATGCAAGAAAATAAATCACAAAACGCGATTAGCGTTATTAGTAGATTGAAGAAAGCGCTGAAAATCAAGACAGATATTGAATTGTCTGAATTTTTGAACATTAAGCCAAATACGATTTCTACTTGGAAAAAAAGAGATAGTGTAGATTTTGATTCTATAATCACAATTTGCGAGCTTTATGAGCTTGATTTGAATGAAATATTCTTAAATAAGAAAAAAGCAGGAGCCTATACCAACCACACTCCGTTGATTTCAAGAGAAGTTCAGTTTCAATATGCCAAAGGAAATGACAATGCCAGTTTACTTGATATTCTTCCAAAGTACAGTTTTCCTTTTATTAGTGCAGATGAATCCAGAGTATTTCAGGTGGTTAGCAATAACATGTTTCCTGTAATAGATGAGAATTCATTTGTGGTTTGCGAAAAAATTGACATTGACCGGATTGAAAATGATTCTATCATTGTTTTTGTAAGCCATGAAAAAGGCCTGTTCATCAATCGGGTGGCAAAAAGTACCTATGATGATAACATTTTTGTATTGAGCAATGAAAATGATTTTTATTCCAGTTCTAAATTGAACGTTTCTGAAATTTCAGAAGCATGGGTTGTGCGTGGTGTCTTGTCGTACGACATAAATAATGCCAACCGATTCAAATTTATAAACGAAAGCATCAAAAAGATTAATAAGTTTCTTGACGATGCGAAAGTCAAGTAATAACTATGCCATAAAAAGGATTCTTTCCTTAATTTTATAGAGAATCCTTTTTATGGCGCACTTGAAAAATATCGCGTTTTATCATAATTCTGTGGAATAAGATAAATCCACCTTATAATTGTGTAACATTTTCAGAAATAATATAAATAATTTTGTCTCATATCTATGGGAGTTGTGAAATTAGTTTGTTTCTTATTGTTGCTCATCTGCGCCAAAGGCTTGTCACAGACTTTTGGTAAATCACCTATTTCCATATATCCCGCTCCACTAAGCGAAAAGGATATGATGTACTATAAATGGTACAATCATCCCGAAGAAGAAAATATTTATATCATTAATTTCGAAAGAAATATTGATGGATTTACTACAGCCTTCAAAGAAGTAAGGCGATTACTTGCAGAAAATAATCTCAAATTTGAAGAAACAATAAGTAATCTGTCATCTTTCCATCCTGACCTGGATTCTGAACACAGTTATGAAGAATTGCATAGCTCTGTTAAGGATGAAAAATCGAAAATTTTCATGACATGGAATTCAGGAAAAGACTTCCTTACACTCTTTTTAAAACATGATATTTACATGTTAATTTTAGGTAATAAGAAAGCGGAATAATGCGCATGCCCGGTTCTTAGGGTGCATCTTTTTTAAGATTGCATTGGGGAGAACAAAATTTTAGCCACATCCTGCATGTTAAGCCATTATGTCTAATCTAATACCTAATTATTTAATATGGGTACATCTATGTATGTTTTCCTGGTTGATGACGACCAGGATGACCGTGAATTGTTTGAAGAAGTAATAAAGGGAATCGATGATTCTATTGATTTGCTAATGTTTAAGAATGCCCTGGAATTGATGGAGTATCTTAATAGAGAAGATATTTCCCTTCCACAAATTATATTTCTCGATTTGAATATGCCTCTTATTTCCGGAACGGAAAGTCTGAAGCAGATAAGGTCGAATCCACGGTTTATGGACATATCGATAGCGATTTATTCAACGTCTTCTTTAGAAAAAGATATTGAAGAAACGTTTGTCAACGGAGCTAATATTTATATCACAAAGCCCAATGATTTTTCAATATTGAAAAAGACCATAAAAAACGTCCTCAATATCAACTGGCAATACTTTGGCTCCGGCATGGACAGGAAAAATTTTTTCTATCATGTCTGACAAAAAAGAAAGTTTTTTAAACCCGTAAGAAAAAATAATTTTTGTTCAAAATAAGTTGCGGATGTGAAAAAGTGATGTTCTTTTTGCAATATCTTTGTACTATTCAACAGCAACGTTATGAAAATAATTCTGTCATCTGCCGTATTTTTTGTGTGTACCATCAGCTTGGCGCAGGATGTGGCTTTTATCAGTTCTATTTCAAAAACAGATAAAGGAAATGCCCGACAGGCTTCTGATAAAATTGCTTCGCTGACTACACTTTCGTATCGTTTTTACAAGGTTATGGAGCAGGCATCTGATTCTACCTATACGATTATTTATGCTCCGGCTGCTCTTTCTGATGCAGACCTTGAAAGCAAAAGCGAGTGGGATGAATGCCTGTATGTCGATTTCAAACTGGAGAATAAGGAAGTTTCAAAAACCCTCAAATTTCAATCCATCAGAGGAAAATATCTCGACATATTTCCGGCATGGAAAAAATATTTCAAGCAAAAGGCTCATATCGAATATACGATTACTGACCCGACCACACGCGAAATAGTTGATGCCAATCATGGCTATCGCTTCATACTTAAGGAAGGTGAAAATGCCAGGATTCCGAGATGGAGCATTATCAACAAATCCTAATGCCTTAAATCCATTCCGAAGCAGATTGATAATCATTCGGGAAATAGGTAAGATATTGCACCATTCTTGGTGTTTTGCCCCGATTGGCAGTAGCGCAATGGGGTAATGTATTTTGCCAGATAATAAAATCGCCAGCATTGCCTGTAACTGGCATTGCTGTTAAGGCTTCGGGCGCCTTTTCTCTTGGATTTTCGTCAGGCTGCAGTTTTTCCAACCAGGAATTGATTTCTTTATGAAAACCCGGAACACAATGAAACGCGCCATCATCCGGACCACAATCAGTTAAGTAAAGCAATCCCTGCAATCCATAAGGAATAGGTGTTTTCAGGCTCACGTCCCAGTGTAGCGGACTGCCCATAAATTTAAAGTTTTCGGTTTCCGGAGGATTAAAACTCACTTTGTCTATAGTGGGATAAATCTTATCAGTTTTATAAAGCTGTACATAGGCCTTGTAAATCCGTTCAGAAAGCCGGTTTCTGTTTAGGGTTTGATGGTTTGAGAAGTTAACCATCAGTCCTTTTTGTTCCGCATGCCTCTCATACCAGGTGTCCTTTTTTTCGGGATTCATTCCAAGAAATTCCCAGATGGCATTTTCTGTCGCTTTACATTCTTCTTTTGAAATAACTTCTTTTAGAATGACATATCCATTTTTGTCCCAGAATTCAAGGTCTTGTTTAGAGAGCACTTCTTCAAATTCTACCGAAATCACAGAATCTTTTCTGTTGGCCTTTATCCAGGACTTAAAACTTCCAAAATCGGGCTTTTCAAAATAGAGGAATTGCAGCGTGTCTTCCATACTGATTCCCAATCGGTACAATACTTCAATCTCCTTATCCCAGGAACCGGTATCGGTAGTTCTGCCGGTATGGGACTCCATTGTCCGTTTCCAAAGTTTTTCAAGATAAGTCCAGGGCATGGTTTTGAGATTAAGGTTGTTTTTCAAAAATAAAGAATAATCGTATACCCAAATAAAAAAACAAAAAATTAACCTTCGTTACGGAAAACCGTAAGGAAGCGTTTTTTGCACTCATTATATTTGAAAATGAGCCGGCGATATTTCCAGTAATCTGTTTAAATAGAGCTTACGGAAGCTCCGTACCTTATTTCTCACTACCACTAAGAACGGAAAGAGGTTTTTAAAGCAAGAGAATAATTGCCGTGCCCGGAAATAATTTAATGACCTATTTATTTATGGCTAAGATTCCCCAATCTGCTCTTGCATGCATAGTGTTATTGTTTTTTGCTTTTTCTGGTTGTGAAGAAGATAAGGAGATTGTGACCTACAGTAATCTTGATGTCTCTCATATAAAAGATTTCCAATATATTCCTAAGGATTCCGTAATCTGCCGATTAATCTCACAGCATCAGGATTTTCATACAACACAGATTGAAAGTTTTGAATCCCATTATGATGTTATTGGCTTTGATAAAGAAGGGAACGAATTAACGGGTTATGCAGATGTTGAAAAAGGAGAACAATACGGCAAAGGTATTATTGAAGATGAAACGGGCAGAGAGATTGAGATTGATGTGGAATGGATGGGTGACGGAAAGCTAAAAGCGAAAGACGAACAAGGAAATATATGGGAACTCACAATTGAAGAATAATAGTTTAAAAAGAAAAATATGATAATCAAAAAAGAAGACCTAAAAGAAAGGAAGGACTTTAGCCTTGAAGAACACAGCCCTTTTATGATTTTGGATACAAAACATTTTCAATATTTTAGTGATATAGAAAAATTTGGCTACGCAGTTGAAGTACTCAATGTGGTTAATTCCATTACATGGATTAATAAGATGTACAGAGACTTAAAATCCGAACTTCATATTGAAACAGAGATTTTTTATGAAATTATTGACTGTATTCTGAATTCCAAACGTTTTAGTGACCAGCAGTTGGAAAGGTATTATTTAGCACAGCAAAAGCTGGAGCAATTTTCCAGTATTACACACAAGCTGACAGATACAGACAATAATTTTGATGTGCCTTTTACTGTTGATTTTATTATTTTGGGAGCCAACCAGGAGCAATATGAAAACCTAAGCGATGATAGAAGAAACGAATTGCATGATGAATATGCGGCATTGTTTTGCCAGGTCAGGTCAGGGGAAATCGAAATTGAAGATTTTCTGTTACAGGTAAAAGCATTGATCTTTAGTATGGACGAATTGGAACTGGAAAACAGTATTTAACTTTACCATCAATAAAAAGCTATAACTCTCGGACTCAACCCGGGAGTTTTTTTATGGATGAAATAAACGGAAATCTTAATTAACTGTTAGGTTCGATATGAATCAGGATGTGCCCTAATTGAGGAATTTCCCTGTGTAAGGTATCAATTAACTGATGTGCCAGATCGTGGCCTTCCTTAACCGTTATATTAGCATCAACAATGGCATGAAGGTCAACATGGTATTTCATTCCTGCTTTTCGGACATAGCATTTTTCAGTTCCGATAATTCCTGCTGATGTCAAAGAAACTTTTCTGATTTCTTCTACCAGGTCATCATACAGGTGTTCATCCATAATTTCACCGAGAGCGGGTCTGAAAATCAGGTAGCTGTTGTAAAGTATGAATCCTGAAGCCAGAAGAGCAGCCCAGTCATCAGCAGATTCATAACCCTTTCCAAAAAATAAAGCAATTGAAATACCGATAAAGGCAGCTACAGAAGTAATGGCATCGCTCCTGTGATGCCAGGCATCTGCTTTTAGGGATGAGCTGTTGGTTTCCTTGCTTTTTTTCATGACAAGGCGAAAGGAAATTTCTTTCCATATAATAATAGCTCCAAGGACAATCAGGGTGTAAGGTTTTGGAAGTGCATGCGGTGTCCCGATATTCAGTATGCTTTCATAAGCTATGATAGTAGCAGAAGTTATGAGGAACCCCACAACAAGAAACGTAATCAGCGGTTCCGCCCTTCCATGTCCGTAAGGGTGGTTCTCATCGGCCGGACGGCTGGAATATTTTAATCCGAATAAAACCAAGGCCGATGAAAAAATGTCTGTAGTAGATTCAATAGCATCGGCAATTAATGCATACGAATTACCAAAATATCCTGCTGCTCCTTTTATAAAAGCCAATGCAGTATTTCCTAAGATGCTGAAATAAGTGGTTTTAATTGCCGTTTCAGTGTGTGTGTTCATCGGATGGGATTGGGTGGGATGCGCTATTTATTTTGTTGCAAGATACTTCAGGTTGGCGAGAGTTTTTATAAAAAATACACTTTTTTACAAATCCATTTTATTTAGGAAAATTTTGATAAGTTATGTTGTAAGATTTGTCAATCAATGAAATAATCGTATTTTTGATTTGCAAATATACCCCTAAATGGCAACAGAGTTGAAAAAAATACTACTGGCTGACGACCACAGTGTAGTCCGTCACGGAATTTCATTGATTTTGAAAGAATCATTCAATGGAATTACGGTTGAGCACGCCGAAAGTTTTACGTCTGTATTGAACCTGCTAAAAACCAGTGTTCCCGATTTATTATTTTTAGATATCAATCTTCCGGGAGGCAACAGTACCAAAATGATTGAAAAAATCAGGCTGTCCTATCCGGACCTGAAAGTTTTGATGTTTTCTGCCTATGATGAAGAGCAATATGCCCTTCGGTATATCCATGCCGGTGCCAATGGTTTCCTGAACAAACACAGTTCCGAAAGCGAGATTATCAATGCAGTACAATCGGTTATGGAAACCGGAAAATACATCAGCGCCACTGTCAAAGAGAAAATTCTGGAAAATGTATTGCATAAAACTCCTATCAATCCGTTGGAAAGCCTTTCTGACCGTGAAATTGAAGTAGCCGGACTTTTGGCCAGGGGAGAAGGCAATCTGGAAATAGCCAACCAGTTGAATATTCAAATGACTACAGTTAGTACTTACAAAAACAGGATTTTTGAAAAGTTAAGAATTAACAATGTAGTCAGTCTGGTAGAAATCCTTAAGATTTACGAAAACTAGCTGCTTTTTTCTTCCTGCAGCCAGATGGTTATTTCAGTTCCTAGTTGGACTGTACTTTCAATATGCATACTGCCGTTTAAGATAATTAAGAGCTCGGCCACCATTGGTAATCCCATACCTATTTTTCGGACACCTTCCTGTGTTTTGCTGTTTTTAGAGGTATTGTAAAAATCTACAAGTTCGGGCGACATCCCTTTTCCCGTATCTTTTATCCGGATAAAAATATTTTCATCTCTTTTACCGGAAGTAAGCACAATCCTGCCGTTAAAGGTATTTTTAATGGCATTGTCGAGCAGGTTATGGATAATAATTGACAACAGCAGTTTGTTGGTTGATAGTACGAGAGTAGTGTCAATTTTATTGATTATCTCTGTTTTTTGAGAAGAAGCTATATTTAAAAAGATGGTTGTTTTTTCTTCCGCAAGAGTATAAAGACTGTAAGGTTCGGAAGAGTTTTCCTGTTTGCTCACTTTGGTGTATTCCAAAAGATTGTCAACAAAATGATAAAGCTGGAAAGAAGAAGTATAAATAGACTTTAAATCTTCTTCAACTACTTTTATATTGTTACTGTTCTGATAGGCATGCTTGCCGGTTAATGCCAAAAAGCGGAGCGGACTCTTGATGTCGTGCGTAATCGTCCGGATTAATTTCTTATGGTTGATAATTTCCTCACTTAGTTTTTCTTTAGTGTTTCTTAACGTACTGATGGTATTGCGTAATTGGAAAGTCTGTTCCGCAATCTTTTTTTCCAAAAGAACATTTTTTCTCCTGATGTAGCGGATTCTCATTTTAATGGTATAAAAAATAAGCGTCAAACCGCATAAAACCATCAGGATATTGAACCAGATAGTTTGGTAGAAAGCCGGCGGGATAATTATGGTGAGCGTTTTGTATTTATAATTAGAGTCAAAACCGGTGAGTTTTCGAGCTGTAAGATAATAAGTTCCGTGTGGGAGTGAAGTATAAGAAATCTCATCGCCTTTCAAAGAAGTCCATTTTTGAGAAATAGGTCCCTGTAAGCGGATTTCAATATTCAGGTTATTTGGGTTTCCGTAATACGGACTGTTGATAAATAGCCTTACCCTTCCAAAATTATTTTTCAAAAGCAAGGTGTCATTGCTGATTTCCTGTGTCCGGTTGTCAACTTCGGCTTCCTGAAAATAGATTTCATTATCGGGGAGAAGCAGTTTTATTTTTTCAGGAAAGAATAATATGTTGCCCCTCATTGATGGAAATGAAAGGGCATTGTTTCCTAATTTCAGACCGCAAGGCTGGCAGCCTCCGTTGAATTCATTGGTGTAAAATCCGTCTGATTTGTCATAATACTGATAGTAAACATTATCTGTTTTTCCCTTAGAATAATTTAACAGGTTTTTCTTTGAAGCCTGAAAAAGCCCTTTGTTTGTGGAAATCCATAAATAACCATTCTGGTCTTCAATAATGCAATGAGATGAAAGCAGATACCTGTTTTTGTCAATAGGAAAATGGGTTGTTTTTTTGGTGTACGGATTGTAAAGAAAAAAACCTTTTTCATAGGTAGTTACCCATATTTCGTTTGGGTTTTCAATATAGATGCTCCTTACATAAGTATTGGAGATTTTCTTGATATTTTCAACCTTTTTTTCCCGGAAATAAATTTTATGGAAGCCCAAATGCGAACCTGTCCACAAGATGTTATCTTCAATTTGAAGCATATAAGTAGGATGAAAAGGAACCACCATATAAAGTTTAAAACTCGGTTTTGATAGTCCGGTATCTTCCAGTCTGAAAAGCTTTCCGGCGGGAGCACCATTCGTAGCTGTTCCGGCCAGAATTTCTCCTTTTAGTGTTTCAAAAAGCAGAATGACCCGGTCTTCAAAAAACCAGGTGTCGAAAGTCGTAAAGTTGGTACTTTTATTAAGTCGGTAAATTCTGTTGTCCTGTTTGGTCCAGAGGCCGCCGTTACGGTCTTTGAGGAGGATGTAATTGTCATTCTCCTTGGTGAAGAAACGTTGTTTCTGCACGCCGGAAGAGCTGAATATTTCTCCGGTTGTAGAGAGAAAACTATCATTTCCATGAGGAATCTGGGCATAATATACTCCGTTTTTATTATTGCCAATAATGCTGTTGAATTTCTTTTTCTTGACAATCAGCAGTCCGTCGGTACTGCTTCCCAAATACAAGATGTCATTCGGGACATCATAGTAATACGAAATAATATTGTTTTTAGAAATATTAAAATCCTTTAGCAGGACTTTCAGGATTAATTTATCCTGGTTCTTTTCCAGCAGATATACCGTATTGTTAAAAGTAATGAAGGTTTGTTGTGCCACCGTATTTGGAAATACTGTAAATCCCGTAGTTGGTAATCCTTCAATAGTGGCGAGGTAGGCTTTCCCGTTTTCGAACCGTACAAACTTTCCGTTTTTATGAGAATAAAGAGCGTTGTTGACTAAGAAGAATTCCGTATTGTCCGGGTCATACTCATACTCTATTTCCCAAAGTTTCTGATTGTTTTTGGTGTAGGCTGCCAGTTTCCCGTTTTCCAGGCTGAAATAGCTATTGTCTGTTTTGTAAATCTTATGAGCATAAACTCTTTTGCCTTTGTGAAGATGGTTGGTCAGGCGAAAAGATTCGGGGATTTTATGTTTTGGGATGATTGAAGGTCTGTTGTTTTTTATAAGTATCAGATCTGTAAAGTCGCTCAACGCATAAATACTGTCGGTAGAAACTGTCCCTCTGAAATAGCTTATCCTGTTCGTTCCCAGTCCTTTTAGATTTTCAATATTGAAAACTTTGAACTTACTGCCGTCATAGCGCACCAATCCGTTTTCTGTTGAAAGCCATAAAAAACCGTATTTGTCCTGAATGATTGACTTGACACTGTTTTGTGGAAGGCTGTTATCATCTGCAGAATGCCATATGATGTCATACTCCCGGTTTTCTTGTTGTGAAAAAAGGGTAGAGATGCTGAAAAACACAGCAAACAACAGGTATAGTGGTTTAGAAAATGGCATTTTTAGCAGATGGAAATCAGTGGCTTAATCAGCGCTATCTGATAAGGGAAATCCATTGCTCAATATTACAAAGTTCAGCATGAAAAATGCCGAATGGTGTTGTAGAATTAATTCTACAATAAGTATTTATATGAGCCACAATTTTTTCCAATGTCAATATGGAATTTAGTAAATGATTTAACCCGATTAATTTTTATAGGTTTTGATTACTTGATGCAAGGGAAAGATTTCTTTCCCTTGCTATTATTCCACTAAATTTTTATGAGTTTACCAACATTTGCCTCCGGGCATAAAAAGATGTTCGCTAAAGTGCAATTAGTGAGCATTCTTGCAGAATTTGCAGGGACATTTTTATTGACTTTTTTTGTTGTAGCGGGAATGCTTATTCCATTTTTTCAAGATAATTTTTTCAATCAGCTGCTACTATGCCTCTCTATAGGTATCCTTACTTTTTTGGCTACTTTCTTTTTCTATCCTATATCAGGGTCCCATTATAATCCTGCTATTTCGGTTGGTTTTTTTATTGCCAACAGAATAGGTTTTAACCGACTTATTGCTTATACCTGTATGCATGTAGCAGGAGGGATTCTGGCAACCTTTCTGGGGTTTTATCTGTTTTCGCAAAAAGGCGGAACAATTTCCGGGATGTTCATTAAGCCGACAGTGTTGGGATACGAGGAAGGATTAATGTTATCGACAGTATGCCAAAGCGTACTGATGTTTATTATTTTATTGCTTTTTTTGGGTTTGACCTATTTGAAAAAGAGTAAGTTGTATGTGGCTTCTATTATGGCAATAACTGTTTTTATGGCCAATTTTGTCAATATGTCTATTACCAATTATCCGCTAAATCCGGCCGTTACTGCTGCAGAATTGCTAATCTATGGAAATCATGAGGCAATAGAAGCGTTGTCTTTATGGTTGTCACCTTTTGCCGGAGCCGGTCTGGCAGGAATTATCTACTACATCACCTTCATCAGGCCAATTAACTAAATCCGCAACCTGAAATCATAAGCCAAATTTGTAGAATTTATTCTACAAATGCTGTATGCATTGTCTACACGGCCTACGCAGTATAGTAAAGAAATTTGCACAATCGGGTTGTCCGTCAGCCAG
The DNA here is from genome assembly GCF_002846575.1 of Flavobacterium lindanitolerans. NCBI lineage: Bacteria > Pseudomonadati > Bacteroidota > Flavobacteriia > Flavobacteriales > Flavobacteriaceae > Flavobacterium > Flavobacterium lindanitolerans. The sequence goes on along the minus strand of NZ_PJND01000008.1, from coordinate 546,103 downwards.
ATAGTTGTGTCTAACCATTTATTAATCAAACCAATCTGCGTATGTGTAAAAACTTTATTCTTTAAATCGCTCTTAATAAACCGTTTGCCACCACCAAAAAACTGTTTTCCCCGATTTTCAATTAAAACAATTAAAACCATAAAGATGAACAAAAACTACAGTTGTCAAGGCAGATTCTTGCCCTATCGACAGGTAAATGTCATGTTTGGGAATGCTGCATTAAGAGTAAAAAATATCTTAATGCTTGTTTTCCTTCTGACGATGGCCAGCTTCTGGAATGCAGCTTATGCAGATGGAAGTAAGGACCTTTATCCATCCGGAGTAGTGGGTAACCGTGCTTTCCTGTATAGTAATAGCTATACGGCCGGAGGAACCACCATCAATTCCTGGCCTTTTAAAACTTTAGGAACGCATTATGTCTATGCCCAGGTGGGAGAAACTATTGCGACAGGATCTAGCGCCCAAAACATTGGTAATGGACGTATCAGGTTGATAGCACCAGACGGGACTCAATTCTTATCTGCTGCGAATACAACAGGTCAAATTCCTAACCGTGCCGGTGAATTAGCCGGACCGCAATATCCAGGACAAGGAGCCGGAGGTGACCGATACACACCTTATTCGGTCACAGTTGGTGCCGGACAGGCGGGAATCTGGAAAGTAGAATTTTTACCTTCGGGTTCTGAAACCAGCAGCTCTACACCAAGTGTTGTGGATGTTGCTGCTGATGCTAACTGGACGCAAGGAAACAATACAGAATTGATAGCTGCCTGGGATATTTCCGTAAGAAATGCAGCTAATTCCAATTGGATTTCCGGACGTGTGTATTCAAATGTGTTTAACCTGCACATACAGGGAACTTCATTTCAGGCAAATAAGGCCTTTTATGGTAAATTTACTGTTTTAACACGTGACGGAATTGCCTATAGAGTAACCAATAACGGCTCGAATGGAGTTGGGTTTACTTTTTTTGTAAATAATAAAGGTTTTTTGGATGCTACAGGAAACCCTTCCTATAAGAGTTTGAACCTTTCAAGCCCTTCAAGTGCTGATTTTAGAGTTCATGACCCTAGAAGTCAGGACGATGCTAATAACGTTACGCATAAAATATTTTATACAACGCCTGCTGCCGATTTGCCTTCAAGTGCAACTCAGGCAGTAAGTACTTCTTTGAGCGTAACAACCTGGTTAAAAAACACTGTGATTACGCCTACGGCTACAAACATCACTTATACAGGTGCAGAGGGAACTCCAAACCGTTCCGGTAATAAGGGAGCTTATATTGGTTTCGATTCTAACCTTTCAGGAACATACAGAATTGAAATACTGGGAGCTTTCCCAACCAGAACCATAACAGGAAACTGTAATATGGGGACCAATACTGTTTTTTGGGACGGACGTGACGGGGCAGGGAATACGCTGCCGGCCAATACCAATATTGGAGAAATCAGAGTACAGCTGTTTGGTGCCGAAGTCCATTTCCCTTTTATAGATATGGAAATTAATCCGGGAGGTATTATTATTGAGCAACTGAACAGCAGTTATAACCTTTATACACCAAATAGAGATTTGGTATATTGGGATGATTCAAATGTTCAGGGCGGAAACGCAAATACACAATCAAACCCTACTGCTTCCGGAATAGCTGGTATTTCAAGTAACAGCAACGGACATAAATGGGGAAGATACACGATGGGTAGTTCTGGAACAGGAAATAATGGAGATGGAGGTTCAAGTTTTGGTAACGAAAAATCATTAGATACCTGGAGTTTTGTTCCCGGAGAAGTAATTATAAAAACACTCGATATTATTGTTGCAGCGGCTGATTTGGAAGTAGTAAGCGTTACGCCTTCAACTACCACTGTAGCTGTTGGACAACAAGTCAACTATAATGTAGTAGTAAAAAATAATGGGCCAAGCGACGTGACAGGTTCAGGCTTTGCCTTTGTTGTTCCGGCCGGATTTACAATAACGGGAGTTACTTATGTAAATAGCCAGGGAACTGTTGTAGTAGTGAGCGGAGCTGTAGACCCAGTTTCGGGCAACTATATAGCTGACCTGAATATGACAAACGGTTCAGAAATCGTATTTACGATTACAGGAACTGTAGGTTCATCTTTAGCAGGACAACCTTTAAATGTGGAAGCTTCAATTATACGCCCGGCTGACGTAACAGATATTGATGCCACTCATCCTGGCACAACACCACCAACCGACCCACATTTGGAATGTAGAAACGGAACAGCAGTTGAAAACTGTAATAATATTAAATACAACAACCTGAATGTTGCCGCTATAGCCGACCTTACAATTGTGAAAACGGCAAATGTTACAGTGCCTACAATCGGGCAATCGGTAACTTTTACAATTGCTGTGACGAACAACGGGCCAAATGCTGCTACAGGAGTAGTAGTTACAGACCAGTTGCCAACAGGTTTTACTTATGTTTCTTCAACTGTTACTGCCGGTACTTACAACAGTGGTACGGGAATCTGGACAATAGGAAACATAGCTAACGGAGTTACACGAACAATGACTGTTACTGCAACGGTAAATGCTACAGGAAACTATACAAACGTAGCTACCGTAACAGGTACAGAAAATGATCCGGTTCCGGGTGATAATACAGATGACGTAACGGTTGCTCCGGATGCAGATGCGAATTTGGAAATTGCCAAGACTGTAAACAATGCAACGCCAAATGTTGGCTCACAGGTAGAATTTACTTTGGTTGTAACCAATAACGGACCGGGTAATGCAACCAATGTATTGGTAACAGACCAGCTTCCTTCAGGATATACGTATGTTTCACATACAGCAGGACAATCCTATGCTTCCGCAACAGGACTATGGACAGTAGGGAACTTAGCTAATGGAGCAATCCAGACTTTAGTAATTACCGCTACTGTCAATGCTACCGGAAACCATACGAATACTGCTACTGTTGATGGCGATGAAAATGACCCTGATACAACAGATAACACAGATTCAACAACAACAACTCCTGTGAATGTTATCGTAGCCAATAACGATGCTACTGCAACTCCTGTAAATGGTTTGGCAGGTGGCCAGGCTATTGCCAACGTAGTATCAAACGACACGTTGAACGGTTCGCCAATCACGGCTGGTACAGTAACAATTTCTACTGCTCCCGGAGCTGTTCCGGCAGGATTGTCGTTCAATACTTCAACCGGAGCGGTAAGCGTAAATGCGGGAACTCCTGCAGGAACGTATACTTTCGACTATACCATCTGCGAGGTGCTAAACCCTACGAACTGTGACACTGCACAAGTCACTGTAAACGTAGCGGCGGCTCCAATCGTAGCGAATAACGACACTACTGCGACTCCGGTTAACGGTATCGCGGGCGGTACGGCTATACCAAACGTATTAACAAATGACACACTGAACGGCGCAGCCATCACAGCAGGTACGGTAACGATTACAACCGCACCGGGAGCTGTTCCGGCAGGACTGTCTTTCAATACTTCTACGGGAGCGGTAAGCGTAAATGCGGGAACTCCTGCAGGAACGTATACTTTCGACTATACCATCTGCGAGGTGCTAAACCCTGCGAACTGTGACACTGCACAAGTCACTGTAAACGTAGCGGCGGCTCCAATCGTAGCGAATAACGACAATACTGCGACTCCGGTTAACGGTATTGCGGGCGGTACGGCTATTGCTAACGTAGTATCAAACGACACGTTGAACGGTTCGCCAATCACGGCAGGTACAGTAACAATTTCTACTGCTCCCGGAGCTGTTCCGACAGGACTGTCTTTCAATACTTCAACCGGAGCGGTAAGCGTAAATGCGGGAACTCCTGTAGGAACGTATACTTTCGACTATACCATCTGCGAGGTGCTAAACCCTGCGAACTGTGACACTGCACAAGTCACTGTAAACGTAGCGGCGGCTCCAATCGTAGCGAATAACGACACTACTGCGACTCCGGTTAACGGTATGGCAGGAGGTACGGCTATACCAAACGTATTGGCAAACGACACGTTGAATGGCTCGCCAATTACGGCAGGTACAGTAACGATTACAACCGCACCGGGAGCTGTTCCGGCAGGACTGTCATTCAACACTTCTACGGGAGCGGTAAGCGTAAATGCGGGAACTCCTGCAGGAACGTATACTTTCGACTATACCATCTGCGAGGTATTAAACCCTGCGAACTGTGACACTGCACAAGTCACTGTAAACGTAGCGGCAGCGCCAATCGTAGCGAATAACGATACTACTGCGACTCCGGTTAACGGTATGGCAGGAGGTACGGCTATACCAAACGTATTGGCAAACGATACCCTGAATGGTGCAGCCATCACGGCAGGCTCGGTAACCGTTTCGGTTGCTCCTGGAGCTGTTCCGGCAGGATTGTCGTTCAACACATCTACGGGAGCAGTAAGCGTAAATGCGGGAACTCCTGCAGGAACGTATACTTTCGATTATACTATCTGTGAGGTGCTAAACCCTACGAACTGCGACACTGCACAGGTCACTGTAAACGTAGCGGCGGCACCAATCGTAGCGAATAATGATAATCCAACTCCGGTTAACGGATATGAAGGAGATACTGATGTAGTAAATGTTTTGACTAATGATACTTTAAATGGTGTTCCGGTAGTACCATCAGAAGTTGTAATTACGGTAACTACTCCGTCAACAAACCCAGGCGTAGAGCTTGACCCGGCAACAGGAACGGTAAGCGTAGATCCGGAAACTCCTGCGGGAACCTACACGATAGTGTACCAGCTATGTGAAATATTAAACCCAACAAATTGCGATTCAGCTACAGTAACTATTGTCGTAACTGCTGCGCCAATTGTAGCGGTTAATGATACAAACGCCACTCCGGTAAATGGTTATGTAGGAGGAAATGCAATTCCAAATGTTTTAGCAAACGATACTTTAAATGGAGTAGCAGTAATTCCAGGTGAAGTAACAGTTAGTGTTGTACCGGGAAGTGTACCGGCAGGAATAACATTCAATACCACTACAGGAGCAGTTGATGTTTTAGCGGACACACCGGCAGGAAACTATACTTTTGATTATACAATTTGCGAAATATTAAACCCAACCAACTGCGATACTGCAACCGTAACAGTTGTAGTAGCCGCAGCACCTATCGTAGCCAATAACGATACTCCAACACCGGTTAACGGATACGAAGGAAATCCAGATGTAGTAAACGTACTGGATAACGATACCCTAAACGGTGTTCCGGTAGTACCATCAGAAGTTGTAATTACGGTAACAACCCCATCGACTAATCCGGGCGTGGAACTGGATCCTGCAACGGGAACGGTGAGCGTAGACCCACAGACACCTGCGGGAACCTACACTATCGTATACCAACTGTGCGAGATACTAAACCCGACCAACTGTGATTCTGCAACCGTAACGGTAGTAGTGGAAGAGGCACCAATCGATGCGGTTAATGATAACCCGGCTCCGGTTAACGGATACGAAGGAAATACGGACGTGGTGAACGTATTGGATAACGACACATTAAACGGTGTTCCGGTAATCCCATCTCAGGTAACCATCACGGTAACAACCCCATCGGCTAATCCGGGCGTGGAATTGGATCCTGCAACGGGAACGGTAAGCGTAGACCCACAGACTCCTGCGGGAACCTATACTATCGTATACCAATTATGCGAGATTTTGAACCCGACCAACTGTGATTCTGCAACCGTAACGGTAGTAGTGGAAGAGGCACCAATCGATGCGGTTAACGATAACCCGGCTCCGGTTAACGGATACGAAGGAAATACGGACGTGGTGAACGTATTGGATAACGACACATTAAACGGTGTTCCGGTAATCCCGTCACAGGTAACCATCACGGTAACAACCCCATCGGCCAACCCTGGCGTGGAATTGAATCCTGCAACAGGAACGGTAAGCGTAGACCCACAGACTCCTGCGGGAACCTATACTATCGTATACCAATTATGCGAGATTTTGAACCCGACCAACTGCGATTCTGCAACCGTAACGGTAGTAGTGGAAGAGGCACCAATCGATGCGGTTAACGATAACCCGGCTCCGGTTAACGGATACGAAGGAAACACAGACGTAGTAAACGTATTGGATAACGACACATTAAACGGTGTTCCGGTAATCCCATCTCAGGTAACCATCACGGTAACGACTCCATCGGCCAACCCTGGCGTTGAATTGGATCCTGCAACAGGAACGGTAAGCGTAGACCCACAGACTCCTGCGGGAACCTATACCATCGTATACCAACTGTGCGAGATTTTGAACCCGACGAACTGCGATTCTGCAACCGTAACGGTAGTAGTGGAAGAGGCACCAATCGATGCGGTTAACGATAACCCGGCTCCGGTTAACGGGTATGAAGGAAACACAGACGTAGTAAACGTATTGGATAACGATACCCTAAACGGTGTTCCGGTAATCCCATCTCAGGTAACCATCACGGTAACGACCCCATCGGCTAACCCTGGCGTTGAATTGGATCCTGCAACAGGAACGGTAAGCGTAGACCCACAGACTCCTGCTGGAACCTACACCATCGTATACCAATTGTGTGAGATTTTGAACCCGACGAATTGCGATTCTGCAACCGTAACTATAGTAGTAGAAGAAGCACCAATCGATGCGGTGAACGACAACCCGGCTCCGGTTAACGGATACGAGGGCAATACCGATGTAGTAAACGTACTGGATAACGATACCCTAAACGGTGTTCCGGTTATCCCGTCACAGGTAACGATTACGGTAACGACCCCATCGGCTAACCCTGGCGTGGAACTGGATCCTGCAACGGGAACGGTAAGCGTAGACCCACAGACTCCTGCGGGAACCTACACCATCGTATACCAATTGTGTGAGATTTTGAACCCGACCAACTGTGATTCTGCAACCGTAACGGTAGTAGTGGAAGAGGCACCAATCGATGCGGTAAATGATAATCCAACTCCGGTTAACGGATATGAAGGTAATCCTGACGTAGTGAACGTATTGGATAATGATACCCTAAACGGTGTTCCGGTAATCCCATCACAGGTAACCATCACGGTAACGACTCCATCGACTAACCCGGGTGTGGAATTGGATCCGGCAACTGGAACAGTGAGCGTAGACCCACAGACACCTGCGGGAACGTATACTATTATATACCAGTTATGTGAGATATTAAATCCTACAAATTGTGAATCAGCTACAGTGACAATAGTTGTTAATCCTGCTCCAATCGATGCGGTAAATGATGACTTGACCGGTACGATTGTAAACGGAACTGAAGGAATGGTAAATGCCGGAAACGTATTTACTAACGATACGCTGAATGGTGTAGCGGTTATTCCATCAGAAGTAACTCTAACAACTGTAAATGCAGATGCTCCTCTGACATTAAATCCTGACGGAACAATAACTGTTGCGCCTGGAACACCAGCAGGAACATATACGTTAGAATACAGCATTTGTGAAATATTGAACCCAACCAACTGTGATACGGCTATAGTAACAATTTTGGTTCAGGTGCCAGGTGTTGAAATTATCAAGCAAGGAACCTTCAATGATGCAAACGGTGACGGATTTGCACAGGTAGGGGAAACCATTACTTATAATTTCACGGTAATCAATACCGGAACAATGGAATTGACAAACATTACGGTATCCGATCCTTTGGTGACTGTAAATGGCGGACCTCTTGCAACTTTAGCTGCAGGTGCTACTGATTCGACTACATTTACTGCAGTCTATACGTTTACACAAGCTGATATTGACGCAGGAGTTGTAAACAACCAGGCATTAGTAACTGCTACTCCGGTAGTAGGAACACCAATTACAGATGACTCAGATAGTAATGACCCTACATTGCCAGGAAATGACGATCCAACTGTAACTGTACTACCTCAAAATCCTAAGTTTGAATTATTCAAAGAAGGAGTTTATCAGGATGCGAACAATGACGGAATCGTAAATGCCGGAGATGTTATCCAATATAGCTTTACGGTTAGAAATACAGGAAACGTAACTGTTACGAATATTTCTGTGACCGACCCTATAGTTGCAGTTTCAGGCGGACCTATTGCTTCTTTAGCACCACAAGCTACTGATTCAACAACGTTCACGGCAACTTACACCATATCCCAAGCTGATATTGAATTAGGAGCAGTTTATAACCTGGCGTTGGCAGAAGGTACAGATCCGTCTGGAAACCCAATTGATGTGGAGTCGCAGGACCCATCTCCGTTAGACCCGAACGATCCGTTATACGAACCAACCTGTCCGGATTGTACAGTTACGATTATTGAGCAAAATCCGGCGATTGCGCTGATTAAGACAGCAACTTTCAACGATAGCAATAACAATGGAATCGCAGAAGTAGGAGAAACCATCACTTATAACTTTACGGTAACCAATACAGGAAACGTAAGCCTGAGCGATGTGACTGTTACAGATCCGCTACCGGGAGTTGTTGTAAGTGGAGGTCCTATAACTCTTGCTGTTGGAGAAAGTGACAGCACTACATTTACGGCTATCTATACCATTACACAAGCCGATATCAATGCAGGAAGTGTGTCGAACCAGGCATTCGTTACAGGAAACAGTCCGCTGGATGTAGAAGTTACAGATGCTTCTGACCATACAGATAATGCAGGAAACAATCCAACGATTGTTGAAATTGACGGATGTACCATCAATGTATTCAATGTAGTTACTCCAAATAATGATGGCAGCAACGAATTTTTATACATAGGAGGATTAGGATGCTATCCAGACAACAAAGTAGAAATTTTCAACCGCTGGGGTGTTGTAGTTTACGAAACAAGTGGCTATAACAACAATGACAAAGCCTTTAGAGGATATTCTGAAGGAAGGGTTACAGTAAACAAATCAGAAGGATTACCTGATGGTACTTATTTCTACATCTTGAAATACAAAAAACAAGATGGTACTGTAAGAGAAAAGAGCGGCTATTTATACTTAAGCAGATAAAGTTAAATTCCTGGGAATCGGAATGGGTTCCCAGGATAAACAAATTAAACAATGAAAAAAATAATCATATTTTTCGTCTGGATTCTTGTAGGTGCAAGCGCATTTGCACAACAAGATGCGCAATACACGCAGTATATGTACAATACCATCAATATCAACCCTGCTTATGCAGGTTCGCGAGGCGTACTAAGCGTTTTCGGACTTCACAGAACGCAATGGGTTGGTTTGGACGGAGCACCGGTGACCAATACCGTTTCTATCAACACGCCAATTAACGGCACTAATATAGGAATGGGATTATCATTTGTAAACGACAGGATAGGACCTACAGATGAAAATGCAATCTCTGCAGATATTTCCTATACTGTTAAGACTTCAGAAACATTTAAGCTGTCTTTTGGAATTAAGGCTACAGCAAATATGTTCAATTTGGATGTTAATAAGCTGAATCCGGCAGATCAGGGAGATCCGCGATTAATGAATCTGAATAATAACTTCACGCCAAACATTGGGGCAGGAGCTTATTTTCATTCCGATAAGATGTATTTGGGACTTTCGGTACCAAACTTTTTTGAAACCCACAGATACGATGACAATTCAGTATCTGTAAATCAGGAAAGGATGAATTTTTATCTGATTGGAGGTTATGTTTTCGATTTGAGTCCAAGCATCAAATTCAAGCCGGCCTTTTTGATGAAAGCTGTAAATGGAGCGCCGCTTCAGGCTGACGTCTCAGGAAACTTTCTTTTCAATGATAAGCTGACGCTTGGAGTAGCCTGGAGATGGGATGCAGCCGTGAGTGCTATGGCAGGATTCCAAATCACAGAAGGACTATTTGTAGGCTACGGATATGATTTAGAAACGACAAAGCTTGCCAACTACAATTCAGGTTCGCATGAGGTTTTCCTTCGTTTCGAATTATTCAACAGATTCAACAAAGTAACCTCTCCAAGATTCTTCTAAAAGCAGCAACTATGAAAAAACAATTATATACAGCCCTGGCAGTCTTTTCTTTACTGACTGCCCAGGCACAGGAAGCCAAACTTGCAGCTGCCGACAAGCAGTATGAGAAATATGCCTATGTCGATGCAATCAAGACGTATGAAAGGGTAGCAGAGAAAGGATACAAATCTGTTGATCTCTTCCAAAAGCTGGGAAATGCTTACTATTTCAATGCAGAATTAGACAAAGCCAACAAATGGTATGAGGAACTTTTTGCAATGAACCAGCCGGTTGATGCGGAATACTATTACCGTTATTCGCAAACCCTTAAATCGGTTGGCGATTATGAAAAGGCGAATCAAATGCTGGCGCAGTTTAACCAAAAGAATGCGGCCGATTTAAGAGCGCAGCTGTACACCAAACATAAAGATTATCTGGAGGAAATAAAAGCCAATTCTGGGCGATACAAGGTTGAAAATATCAATATCAACTCAGAATATTCTGATTACGGAACCGCTTTTTTTGGCAATAAACTTGTTTTTACTTCTGCCAGAGATACCGGAGGTCTTTTCAACAGAAAGCACCAGTGGACCAACCAATCGTTTACGAAATTGTATGCCTCTGAAATCAGTTCGGATGGTTCTATGTTGGAGCCGGAACAATTCAACACTTCCCTGAACAGCAAATTCAATGAAGCCACGCCTGTTTTTACCAAAGATGGAAAAACAGTCTACTTCACCAGAAATAACTATAACAAAGGGAAAAGAGGAAAGAACAGCGACAAAGCGACGTTATTGAAAATCTACAAAGGTACTCTTGAAAATGGCAAATGGGTAAACATAACGGAATTGCCTTTTACAAGCGACAATTACAGTACGGCACACCCTGCTTTGAGTCCGGACGAAAAGACCTTATACTTTGCATCAGACATGCCGGGAACTTTAGGTCAGTCGGATTTGTTTAAAGTGGCAATTAACGCTGATGGTAGTTTTGGAACTCCGGAAAACTTAGGGAAACAAGTCAATACAGAAGGCCGTGAAACTTTTCCATATGTTACAGATGAAAATGAATTGTATTTCGCTTCAGACGGACAACTTGGATTAGGAGGTTTGGATGTTTTTGTAACCCAGATTAATAAAGACGGAAGTTATGGTGAAATCAAAAACGTTGGAGCTCCCGTTAACGGGCCAAAAGATGATTTTGCTTTCATGATTGATACCAAAACCCGATTCGGATTTTTCTCTTCGAACAGGGATGGAGGTAAAGGATATGATGACATCTACAAATTCCAGGAAACAAGACAAATGAAATGCGAGCAATTACTGGCAGGAACGATTACGGATAAAGAAACCGGACTTCCTATTGCCAATGCAAGGGTAACGTTGGCTGATGCTTCATTTAAGGTTATCAAAACCATCTATGCCGACCACGAAGGAAAATACAGCTTTGATGTAGAATGCGGGAATGTGTATTATGTAAAAGCAGAAAGCAAAGATTATACGCCAAACGAACTAAAAGCCATTATCCCGAAAGAATCCGGAGAAACAGACCTTTCTATCGAATTGGATAAACCGGTGAAGCAGATTACGGTTGGAACCGATTTGGCCAAAACATTCGGCATCAAGATTATTTACTTTGACCTTGATAAGTGGAATATCCGTCCGGATGCAGCTATTGATTTGGCTAAAATTGTTGACGTGATGAAACAGTATCCGAATATGAAAGTTGATGTCCGTTCGCATACGGACAGCCGCCAGACTCATAAATACAACCAGAAACTTTCTGACCGCAGGGCAAAATCTACCATCGACTGGATGGTTCAGGATGGAGTTGCCAAAGAAAGAATCACGGGTAGAGGCTATGGCGAAACCCAGTTAGTTAATAAATGTGCAGATGGTGTTGAATGTACAGAACAGGAACACCAGCAGAACAGAAGAAGCGAATTTATCATCACAGCCATGTAATGTTTAGATAGTTTTAAGGTTAAAAACCGTGCTTGCAAAAGCACGGTTTTTTTATTCAGAATTATTCCCGAGTACCTCAGTACCTTAGCGACTTAAAGAAACTCCCAAAGTAATTTCAGCATTCAAAACTTTAGAAACCGGACAAATCTGTTTCGCTTTTAAAGCTATATTTTGAAACTCTTCTTCCGAAATTCCGGGAACAACACCATTCAATTCCAAATGGATTTTAGTAATCGTTCCGTCTTCAAAAGTTAACACAGCTTCAGTATTCAGGTCGGTAGGTACATAATTCAATTCGCTTAACAAAAAGCTCAACTGCATCGTAAAACATCCTGAATGAGCTGCAGCTATTAATTCTTCCGGGTTTGTTCCTACGCCTTCTGCAAAGCGTGTCTTAAAAGATAATTGGGTGTTGTTTAGAGTAGTGCTTTGAGTACTGATGGTTCCTTTTCCTTCCATTCCAGTACCTTGCCAGTTTGCGTTTGCTTTTCTTGTAAATTTCATGATTTCTAAATTTTAATTGTTATTTGTTTTTTGTAATTATTTGCTTAGTTTTTCTTTTAAGGCATCTACAGCCTGTTTGATGGCTGCTCTTGGAGCCGGAGTTTCTGTAATTGGATTGAGCATAACGAAGTCGTGAATTGTCCCGATGTATCGTGTAGCTGTAACTTTCACACCTGCTGCATTTAGTTTTTTGGCATAAGCTTCGCCTTCATCGCGCAGCACGTCGTTTTCTGCAGTAATAACCAAAGTTTCAGGCAAACCTTTTAATTCTTCAATATCGGCTCGCAAAGGAGAAGCTGTAATCTGGTTTCTTGTCGCTTTTTCCGGTGCATAAATATTCCAGAACCATACCATTGCATTAAGTGTTAAAAAATGTCCGTTGGCAAATTGCTGATAGGAAGCCGTGCTGAAATCGGCATCGGTTACCGGATAAAAAAGCAATTGGAAATCAATTTTAGGGCCTTTTCTTTCTTTGGCCATCAACGTTACAGCAATTGCCATATTACCACCAACACTATCACCGCCCACAGCCAGTTTTGTTGGATTTAGTCCGATAGAAGCTCCGTTTTCTTTAATCCATTTGGTGGCAGCATAGGCTTCTTCATTTGCAACCGGGAATCGGGCTTCAGGAGCAGGAGTGTAGTTTACAAAAACAACAGCTATGTTGGCTCCAACCGCTAATTCTCTTATCAGTCGGTCATGTGTAAAAGCATTTCCTAAAACCCATCCTCCACCGTGGAAATACATCAGTACCGGAAGTTTTTCTTTGGGACCTTTTGGTTTTACAATTTGGATGGAAACGGTTTTTCCATCCTGTGTAATGGTTTTGTTTTCAATATCGGCAGGTAATTTTTTGTAATCTCCTGTCTGTGCATTGATTAATACTTTTCGGGCATCTTCGATAGAAAGTTCATAAAGCTGTGGGCCTGAATTTCCGTGAACGGCTTTTAGGAATTCACGAGTGTTTTTTTCGATACTGTAGCTACCTGCTAATGATGGATCGATTTGACTTACTGCTAGTGTTGCATTTAATACCGCAACGGCTGCTATTGCTAATTTTTTCATGATGTAAATTATTAAGTTATAATTGTTTTGATTTGATGGGACAAATTTATAGCGGGTTTAATTATAAATCAAATTGATAATTTTTTACCTTTATAAAATAAAATTATAATGTATGACTATACAGCAATTAAAATACATCGTAGCATTAGACGAAGAACGCCATTTTGCAAGGGCTGCAGAAGTTTGTAATGTTACCCAGCCCGGACTTACAATTCAGCTGAAAAATCTGGAAGAAGAAATAGGAATAAAAATATTCGACCGTACAAAAGTACCTTTGACACCCACAAAACTCGGAACACAGATTATTGCAAGAGCAAAAAAGATACTCCGCGAAGTCAATGAAATTCGAGATTTTGTTATTAATGAAAAAAATGACCTGGAAGGAGAACTAAAGCTGGGTGTTATTTCTACCTTGTCGCCTTATCTGATTCCCTTATTCATAAAGGCAATGAAAGAAGCTGCGCCTAAAATGCATTTTGTTATTCGTGAAGCTTCTACGGGTCAGCTAATGCACGATATTGAAACTGGAGCATTAGATGTGGCGCTTATGGCTACTCCAACCGGAAACCCGAACCTGAAAGAACACCATGTTTTTAACGAGCCTTTTGTGGCCTATCTTAACGAGAGCCATCCGTTTGCGGCTAAAGACTTTTATGAACTCCAGGCCAGTGACAAACCGGAACTTTTGCTGTTGCAAAATGAATACTGTTACAATGCGCAACTTCTCGATATATGTGACATTAAGGAAGACCGCAAAATAAGTGAGCAGTTCTCTTATGACATCAGCTCTATAGAAACGTTGAAAAATCTGGTACGGGCCCAACTCGGTTTTGCAATCCTTCCGGAACTTTCCATACTCAATGAAAATGAAAAGCATTTGTTTAAGCCATTTAAGGAACCCAAACCCATTCGGGAAATCAGTCTGGTGGTTTCAGATACATTTTCCAAAAAGCTGTTATTGGAAAAAATGAGCCGTGCCATTTGGGATTGCCTGCCGGAGACGCTTAGGAAGGATTTCAATTACCGTAAAATTCAATGGAACGATTCGCCTTATTTTATTAATGCGATCAAAGGATTTATGTAAATCGCGTCTTTGCGTCTTTGTGAGCAATTATTTTTCATGCAAAGGCACAGAGTCGCAAAGCCTAAAGTTATTAAAGTAAAAAGAGAATAACATAAAATAAAAAAGCTCCCAATGGGAGCCTTGTATCAATAAATCCAGGTGTATTATCTGGATATAAAATCTTCAGCATCTGTAAACTGTGACTTAAAAGCCGTTACTTTCTCTTTTAGATTCTCTGTCTTGCAATTCAGCTTAAATGCATAAAAACTAAGTTGTCCGTGATTAGGAAACTCCTTATCGAGCTCAGCTTCAACGTTGAGGATATAGTTAAGGGCCTGCTTTTTGACATAGCCCCAAAGTTCCCTGATTTTTGCTTTGGTGAAAGATTCTTTATGATTGGCTCCGAAAGCATCGCTGATGCATTTCTCAGCAATCTCTTTAAAAAAAGGTTCTTCCGGAAAAGAGTACTTATAATATCGGTCGGCGTATACCTTAAATTTGCGCATAATGCTTTGTACTACTGAAACGCCATTGTCCAGAGCATGAGTCTTGTTGTATTCCATAACGTTCACCCTCGTGGTATAAGGGATTTTTTGTAATTTTAAGTAATAGATTAGGGTTCTACAAACTTACTTTAAAATTTACTCTTTTTCAAATTAAAGGACTTAAAATCGGTCACAAAAAAGCCTTATTTAGACTGATTTCATCAATTTGCAAGAATTATTTGGAAGTATTTTTAGATTCTGTAAGATTTTTCTTTTTATACTTGGTGTCGAACAGCTTTTTAATCTTGTTGCTTACAAGTGACGCTTTTACGTTAATCACTCTTCCATTGTTAAAATGAAACTCATATTCGTCAATTAGCTTTTCGATTTTGTACACCTGGTCCATATTATATACGACATCTTCGTATCTTTTTGGTTTGATGAAATTCATGCTGTGGTATTTAAGTAACGAAATATTGGAAATTATCTTTTCAGGGCAAAATGGGCCTTAAATTCTTTGTTCACTCCATCACGGCTCTTATAAAGCAATTTAAACCAGTAATCTGTTGCAGGCAGCGGATGTCCGTTATAGGTACCATCCCATCCGGCAGACGAAGGAAAAATCTGCTTGATTAGTTTTCCGTAGCGGTCAAAAATATAAATTGTAGCCTCCGGTTGGTTGGAAAGCCCGTCAATGTTCCAGGTGTCATTATAACCATCTGCATTCGGCGTAAAGTAATAAGGATAATTCAAAGCGTATACAGTAAGCGTAATCAAACCGCATCCCTGCGTGTCTCTTACCATAATTTCATATTCACCTTCATAAATATTCGTAAACTGATTGCTGGTTTGCGGCGCACCGCCGTTCAGTTGGAACTCATATTGTCCTGAACCGCCCGTAACGTTAACCGTAATAATCTGGTTTTTATTAAAATCTCTTCCCACTGTAGCTTCTGCAATGGCAATAGATGATGTGCCTACAGTTGTTGTTGCCGTTGCCGTACATCCTGAAGTCAGATTAGTCACTATTACTTCATAGGTTCCGGGCTCGGTGGCAATATGCATATTGGTAGTGGTAGGCAGGACGGTGTTGTTTCGGGTCCAGACAAAACTATGGTTAGCATTAGGAACCTGGCAATGCAGATTAACCGTAGAAATATAGTTGCCTGTTTGATTGTCAAGACAGATATAACCTTCCTTAAGTATTGGTTTTGGTGGTGCGGCTACCGTTACAGTTGTTCTGACCGATGACGTACAGCTGCCATTGTTTACAGTATAGGTGATTATTACTGTGCCTGCATTAACTCCGGTAACATTTCCGGCTGCATCAATCGTTGCTATATTCGTATTCCCACTTGTCCAGATTCCGCCAGGAGTAGGATGGGTTAGCTGTATCGTGTTTGACAGGCAAACTGCATTAGGACCGCCAATGGCAGGAAGAGCAAGGCTGTTAATAGTAACCGCAAGGGTCGTGCCCGTTGCACATTGCCCGGCATTTGGTGTAAACACATAATTTCCACTGGTAGTATTGTTTATTGCCGGAGGATTCCATGTACCTGATATTCCGTTAGGCGATGTTGTTTGTAGCACAGGTACCGTATCGCCGCTACAGAATGCCAATGTGGTTGGAAAATCCGGTAAAATACTATTGCTGACTGTTACGGCTAAAGTAGCTGTTGTTGCACATTGTCCCGCATTTGGCGTAAATATATAGCTTCCGCTTGCAGTATTGCTGATGGTTGGAGGATTCCAGGTTCCGGTGATTCCGTTTGGAGAAGTCGTATTCAGGACAGGAACCGTACTTCCGTTACAGATTGTCATTATTGTTTGGAAATTTGGTACTGTTTGAGGTGTGATAGTCACTCTCAAAGTCATATTAGTGGCACATTGTCCGGTATTTGGTGTAAAGAGATAGCTTCCGCTTGTGGTATTGCTGATTGTTGGCGGATTCCATGTACCCGTGATTCCGTTTGGCGAAGTCGTATTTAACGTAGGAACCGTATCTCCGTTGCAGAAAGTCAGTGTTGTAGGGAAATCCGGTGTGATGTTGTTATTGATGGTTACGTTTAATGTAGTTGGCGTGGCACATTGTCCGGCATTTGGCGTAAACACATAGTTTCCGCCTACGGTATTGTTGATTGTTGTCGGGCTCCATGTGCCGGTGATTCCGTTAGGAGAAGTTGCCTGCAAGGCAGGAACCGTATCCCCGTTACAGAATGCCAATGAAGTAGGGAAATCGGGTACGATATTGTTGTTGATGGTCACATTCAGAGTGGCTGTTGTAGCACATTGTCCGGCATTAGGTGTGAAGACATAATTTCCGTTTGTTGTATTGCTTATTGAAGCAGGGCTCCATGTTCCGTTAATTCCGTTGGGTGATGTTGGCTGTAAGGCAGGAACTGCATCTCCGTTACAGAAAGTCAGTGTCGTAGAGAAATCTGGTGTGATAGCGTTATTGATAGTTACATTCAGTGTAGCCGTAGTAGCACATTGTCCGGCATTAGGTGTAAATAGATAGCTTCCGCTTGCGGTATTGCTGATTGCTGCAGGATTCCATGTTCCGGTGATTCCATTTGGCGAAGTTGGCTGTAAGGCAGGAATCGCATCTCCGTTGCAGAAAGTCAGTGTGGTAGGGAAGTCCGGAGTAATATTGTTATTGATGGTCACATTCAGTGTAGCCGTAGTAGCACATTGTCCGGCATCCGGTGTAAATATATAAGTTCCGCTGCTGGTATTGCTGATTGTTGGAGGATTCCAGAATCCCGTAATTCCGTTTGGAGAAGTCGTATTTAGTAAAGGTATTCCGTCACCATAACAGAATGAAAGGGCTGTTGCAAAATCAGGTGTGATGTTATTGGTAACTGTTACGTTTAGTATTGCTGTCGTGGCGCATTGTCCGGCATCTGGTGTAAATACATAACTTCCGTTTGTTGTATTGCTTACTGTGGCAGGACTCCATGTACCCGTGATTCCATTGGGTGAAGTTGTATTCAGCAAAGGAGCAGTGCTTCCTGTACAAATAATCAAAGAAGAAACAAAATCCGGTGTGATGTTATTGTTGATAGTGACATTTAATGTGGTTGTTGTAGCACATTGTCCGGCATTTGGCGTAAACACATAGTTTCCGCTTGCGGTATTGCTGATTGCTGCAGGATTCCATGTTCCTGTGATTCCGTTTGGAGAAGTAGCCTGAAGTGCAGGAACTGTATCGCCGTTACAGAATGCTAACGAAGTAGGGAAATCCGGCGTAATATTGTTATTGATAGTGACATTTAATGTGGTTGTCGTAGCACATTGCCCGGCATTTGGTGTAAATACATAGCTTCCGCTTGCGGTATTACTGATTGCTGCAGGATTCCATGTTCCGGTGATTCCATTTGGCGAAGTTGGCTGTAAGGCAGGTACCGTATCTCCGTTGCAGAAAGTCAGTGTGGTAGGGAAATCCGGAGTAATATTAGTATCAATAGTTACATTCAGGGTAGCTGTAGTGGCACATTGTCCGGCATCCGGTGTAAATACATAGCTTCCACTTGCTGTATTACTGATTGCTGCAGGATTCCATGTTCCGGTAATTCCGTTAGGCGAAATGGCCTGTAAGGCAGGAATAGTAGCTCCGTTACAGAAAGCCAGTGTGGTAGGGAAATCCGGTGTGATGTTGTTATTAATGGTTACGTTTAATGTAGTTGTCGTGGCACATTGTCCGGTATTTGGTGTAAAGAGATAGCTTCCGCTTGTGGTATTGCTGATTGTTGGAGGATTCCATGTACCCGTGATTCCGTTTGGCGAAGTCGTATTTAACGTAGGAACCGTATCTCCGTTGCAGAAAGTCAGTGTTGTAGGGAAATCCGGTGTGATGTTGTTATTGATGGTTACGTTTAATGTAGTTGGCGTGGCACATTGTCCGGCATCTGGTGTAAATACATAACTTCCGTTAGTTGTATTGTTTATGGTTGCCGGATTCCACGTACCCGTAATTCCGTTAGGCGATGTGGCATTCAGGGTAGGAGCGGTATCTCCTGAACATAGGCTTAATGTGGTTGCAAAATCAGGCGTAATGCTGTTGGAAATAGCAACATTTAAGGTAACGCCAGGAGAACACAGTCCTGCTGTTGGTGTAAATACATAACTTCCGTTTGCGGTATTGCTGATGGTTGGAGGATTCCAGGTTCCGGTAACTCCGTTAGGGGAAGTATTATTCAATGCAGGTATACTGGCACCTGCACAGTAGTTAAGCGATGTTGGAAAATCAGGAATTGTTGCCGGGTTTACTTCCAATTGAGCAGCGTTGCTCACTAAAGTATGCTGTGTAGAAGTGACCTGACAATAATATTGGCTGTCATCAAGCGTCAAAGGTGCCGGATTGATAGTAAGCGTATTGGTATTTGCTCCCGTAAAAGGCGCTCCGTTGGTAACATTGACCCAGTTTCCGCTTGCGTCAAGCCTTTTCCATTGGAAGGTAAAACCGGTACTGTTGGCAAGAGATGCGGTATAAGTAACCGTATTGTTTTCACAAACTATCCTGCTCGTTGGATTGGATAAGGTTGGCGGAACAGTATTGGTTACATTATGAATTCCTATGTTGGCACAACTTTCAGAGGTTTGGGTATTCCAGTCACTGCTGTTAAAAACAGCTTTTGGAGCCACCGCGTTGGGATTTCGGATAACGGAATATCCTACGTTGTTTGGTGCATGTACATTGTCGATAATAGTTCCGTTTTTAAGCAGTTGGAACTCATCATTGGCATTAAATCCGGTTGGGTAGGTCTGGCTTGAAGTAATGCCGCAGGGAATAGTGCCTGTTCCAATTCCGATTAAAAAAATTCCTCCCGGTGGGATGGAACCGCTCAATACAATGGTATAAAAAGTAGAACCGCCAATATCACCATATCTTCGTATCGTATATCCTGTCAGGTCAACAGTAGCATTGGTTCCGTTATATAATTCTATAACACCGCCATCACCGGCCTGAGCATCATAAAGTTCAGAAATATAAATGTCGCTCGAATAATTTCCGACACTTGTTGTTGAAATTTTGGTAAAATTAGCTGTGGAAAAACCCTCGCATCCGTTGGTAGTAATACTGATTAGCCCTGAAGCATTTCCGGCCGGTACATAGGCTTTGATAACCGTATTGGAAACAACAGTAAAACTGGTTGCCGGAATACCGTTGAATTTTACGGAAGAAGTTCCGCTGCCATTCGTAAAGCCATTACCGTTTATAGTAACTAATGTATTTTGTGGTCCTGAAGCAGGCGTAAACGAAGTAACTGTTGGTGCGGCACAATTGGAAGTCACGCTTCCGTTTAATGTAAAATCATCCAGACGGAATGTACCGTTTCCGGTAGATCCGGTAAGTGAAATCACAACAGTAACAGTTCCCGTAAGTCCGGAAACAGTATTCGCAACGTTGGTGGTTCCAATAGCGCCTCCGGTAGCATCAACCGTACCGCTACCAACATTGATACCATTGATGGACATCGACCAGTTTTGAGGCCCGAAATTACTTCGCTGCCTCCAAAAATCAAATGAAGTAACATTTACCTGAAAATTCGCAGCAACGTTAAATGTCAGGGTAATCGTAGCATTTGCAGATGTAGTAAGACGTAAAGCTTCTCCTGTAGCTCCGGCTGTACTTGTCCATGTATTAAGGCTGTTGCTCCATAATGAGCCGGACAGATTTGTATTTAAAGTAGTTGGTGCTACCGCATAAGGATGTGCCGAAATAGTCGTTGTACCAAAATTATGATAATAAATCTGTGCCGTAGCATCGGATAGGGTTACCAAAAAAAATAAGACCACAAATAAAAGCGTATTTTTTTTGACAGGATTGCTAAGGTTTCTTGACATAGTATGGGAGATTAGCATTATTTCAAAACCTACGAAAAGTAATGTTTATTCTACTTTGGAAGGATTGGTTTTTCTTTATTAAATATTTAATAAACAGTTACTTAAATGTTTTTATCGTTGTCTGTTGAGGTAAACCCATCCGGTTACTGTTTGTCCGTCGCTTTTGGAAATGGCATAATAGTAGGTTGCATCCGGAAGTTCTTTTCCATCATCAGATTGTCCTTTCCATTGGTTTGTATAATTTTTGTATCCGTATACTTTAACACCATATCGGTTGAAAATGGTCAGTTCTTTTACACCTAATCCGCTAAGGTCAAATTCATCATTTTTATTGTCGTTGTTAGGAGATATTCCTTTTGGTATGCTGCAGAAAATACCGTATACGGTTTCTTCTCTGGTTAAGGTACATCCTTGTGCAGTGGTCACCTGTACTGTATAAGTTATAGGGAATTCTTCTTCAACAGGAGTAGAGTTCAGCAGTTCGGTTACGTTCAGGCTGGAATCGGTTCCTACTCTGACGCCCTGATTATTTTTCCATTCGTAATCAACATCATTACTATCAAAATCAGAAATTGGAACAACGGTCAGCCTATAGTTTCCGCCTTCGCATCCGTTATCTACTTTAAAATCAAGTTGTCCTACTGTTACGTTTAATGTCACGTTTGAAGCACATTGTCCGGCATTTGGAGTAAATACATAACTTCCGCTTGTGGTATTGTTTATAATGGCCGGATTCCAGGTTCCTGTGATTCCATTTGGTGAGGTAGTAGCCAATGCTGGCGCGCCATCTCCGTTGCATAATGCCAATTCTGTTGCAAAATCCGGGATAATGCTATTCGTAACGGTTACATTTAAAGTCGTACTTGTTCCACATTGCCCGGCATTTGGTGTAAAGACATAGCTTCCGCTTGCCGTATTGCTCACAACCGCCGGATTCCACGTTCCTGTAATTCCGTTGGGTGAAGTAGCGTTCAATAGCGGAGCCGTACTTCCGGTACAGATTGAAAGTGCGGTAGGAAAGTTTGGCGTGATTCCGTTAGTTACAGTCACGTTCAAAGTCATATTTGTGGAACATTGCCCTGCATTGGGTGTAAATACATAGCTTCCGCTTGCCGTATTGCTCACAACCGCCGGATTCCATGTTCCTGTGATTCCGTTGGGTGAAGTAGCATTTAAAACCGGTGCTGTGCTTCCGGTACAGATTGAAAGTGTGTTAGGAAAGTTTGGCGTGATTCCGTTGGTTACAGTTACGTTCAAAGTCATATTTGTGACACATTGCCCTGCATTGGGCGTAAATACATAACTTCCGCTTGCCGTATTGCTCACAACCGCCGGATTCCACGTTCCTGTGATTCCGTTGGGTGAAGTAGCATTTAAAACCGGTGCTGTGCTTCCGGTACAGATTGAAAGTGTGGTAGGGAAGTTTGGCGTGATTCCGTTGGTTACAGTTACGTTCAAAGTCATATTTGTGGCACATTGCCCTGCATTGGGTGTAAATACATAGCTTCCGCTTGCCGTATTGCTCACAACCGCCGGATTCCACGTTCCTGTGATTCCGTTGGGTGAAGTAGCATTTAAAACCGGTGCTGTGCTTCCGGTACAGATTGAAAGTGTGGTAGGGAAGTTTGGCGTGATACTATTAGAAACCGTTACATTTAAAGTCATATTTGTGGCACATTGCCCGGCATTGGGTGTAAATACATAATTTCCGCTTGCCGTATTGCTCACAACAGCCGGATTCCATGTTCCGGAAATTCCGTTTGGTGAAGTAGTGTTTAATACCGGAGCCGTACTTCCGGTACATATTGAAATTGCAGCTGGGAAATTAGGCGTGATGCTGTTAGATACGGTTACGCTCAAAGTTATATTTGAGGCACATTGTCCTGCATTAGGAGTGAATACATAATTTCCGCTTGCCGTATTGCTCACAACAGCCGGATTCCATGTTCCGGAAATTCCGTTCGGGGAAGTAGTGTTCAATACCGGAGCCGTACTTCCTGTGCACAAGGAAAGTGTAGTAGGGAAGTTAGGCGTAGTACTGTTAGTTAAGGTAAGATTAATAGTGTCTCTTATCTCCAGGCCACAACTGTTGGTAGCAGTTAGGGTAATAACAACAACGGTTCCTGCCTGTGAAGCGCTTGAAGTATAGGTGGTTGACAGATTGGTTGCCGTTGAAAACGTACCGCTTACAGCCGACCATCTTACTGATTGATATCCCTGCGCAATTCCGTTCAAAGAAATTGTAGTTCCGGCACAAGCCGACATAGTAGCAGGTCCGGCATCAACAGTAAATGGAGGAACAGGAGCAGAACAGCCATTGTTGATATAGGTTGCAGTTCCTGCCGGAGTGTATTGCACTATTGCGCCATCTGCAGGAACAGTAGCACCATTGGTGTCAATTAGCAGGGCACGGTCATAGGAAACGGTATCAGAGCAGGAACCAAAAGAAATAGTCAATGTTCTGATTCCGGTTCCTGAGTTGGCAAAATGCCCTGACACTGTAGTCGGGTTATTTTGAAAAATGATATAAACGTTATCAGTTAAAGCTCCAAATGAATTCAGGTCGGTATCAAAATTATGGCTGGTGACCAAAATTACACTGGCATTGGCCGGAAGAACACCTCCTGTAGGCTCGATTAACTGGCCACATCCGCCGGCATCCAGAATATCAGCATTAAGAGTAGCTACTTTTGCAGCGGTGACAGAGTTTCGTATAAGTCCCTGCCATGGATTGTTTGGCCATGACACGCTCATATTACTTGTATTTATAGCAGTATTGCCTACTTTAAATCGTACCATTTCATTCAATCCTTCCTGTACGCCACAAGCGTCAACCAGTATACTTTCGATTTGGAAACATTGGGAGAAAGCGTCTTGATAAGAGAAAAGAGCCAGAACAGCAATAATAAGGAAATGTTTGAGCTTTTGTAATTTCATTTGAGTCAGTTTAAAACCGGCGCAATCTAGGAATGACAGATTAACTGAAGCCGTTGTTTGATTTATCAAAATGTTATGTTGGTGCCGGCCGGTGTTACGTTTTCGTTTCTTCAATGTTACCGGCATAAAAAAGCCTGCTGTTGCGGCAGGCTTTTTTAAGAAATTGTTTTCTCTTATTTTTTTAAGATTCGGAAAGTTTTCTGTGCTTTTCCAGAGCTAACTCTGACGAGATAGGTTCCGGTTTCGATATCTGATAAGTTGATGGTTACCAGTGTATTGTTTACGGTCTTATCCATTATTTTTTGTCCAATCAGATTAAAAATTTCAACAGCAAGAATGTTTTCGGAATAGGAAACGTTTAATAAATCAGTTACCGGATTCGGATAGGCCTTGAGCGTTGTTAAGTCAAATTCAGGATTGCCCAATACTATTGAAACGGTTACCGCCAATGGACTGCTGCTACATTCGCCAACTGTTTGTACGGCATAGTAAGTCGTACCGTCAACAAGAGGTTCATTGGAATCCAGTACAGGTGTTCCGGCTTCGGCTGCCGTTTCTGTAGCATACCATTCCAGATTTGTTCCGGTAACTTCAAGATCCGCCAATGTTTCACCTTCTGTGAAATTCTGGTTTTCAGAACCGTTTGGTGCCGCAACCATATTTATCGTAACAGATGTTAGCGTACGGGCACTTTCGCATCCGTCAACTGTCATGGTAGCGTAATAATCGGCATTGGTCAGTGGCTGTGTCAACGAAAGAGCAGTTCCTCCGTTTGGTGCATCATACCATTGGATTCCAACAGTATTTGGCTGTAAGTCGGCAACAGTTGCGGTATTACAGAAAGTCTGTGCTGTTGTGGTCGGTGGCGTAACCGTATTTATTGTAACAGATGTTAGCGTACGGGTACTTTCGCATCCGTCAACTGTCATAGTAGCATAGTAATCACCATTGGTCAGTGGTTGTGTCAACGAAAGAGCAGTTCCTCCGTTTGGAGCATCATACCATTGGATTCCGGCAGTGTTTGGCTGTAAGTCGGCAACAGTTGCGGCATTGCAAAAAGTTTGTGGAGCAGTGGTTGGAGCTTCGGTTTGGTTAACCGTAATTGTCGCAATAGTGGAATAAATTTCCGTACACGGAGCGTTTTGCACAACAGCACGGTAATATGCGGTTTCTGAAAGATTTGTATAGTTAAGAGTTGCGGCCGTATTTTCAATATCGGTAACAGTACCGCTAAAGTCTGCAACGGTAGAAGATTGCCATTTTATAATAGTTCCTACATGATTTTCCAAAGTAAGTGTTCCGTTGTTGGTTCCGAAGCATACAGTTGAATTTCCGGTTATAGTTCCTCCATTGCCTGCTTCTATGACAGTAATGGTAGCGCTTCCGCTTATGTCAGCAGATTGTGCAATACAATTGGCGTCTTCTACGGCAGTTACCGTATAGGTTTTTGTCTCATTAGCAGTAACCGTAAAAGTATAAGGCGATGTTTGGATATTGGTAATTGGAAAAGTTGAAGTTCCATCGGTATAGGTTAGATTCCATGGGGCTGTTCCCGTCAAAGCAATGTTAAGTTCAGAAGAAGCCGAACCCTGGCAAACGGACTGGTCACCACTTATTGCTGCTGTTGGTCTGGAGTTGATAACCAAAATGGTGCTTATGTCGCTAATCACACTTTCGCAATCTGGAGTTACATCTGTTCGTTTAATCGAAGTTATGTCTAATGTCCGGCCATTTTCTACAGTCGAAACGGCTACTTCAAAACCAGCTTCTCCGGAAGCATTAGCAGTAATTCCCGAAACTGTTACGGCTGTACCTCCCGCAATCGTATAAGTAATCTCTGAAGTACTGTTGGCAATCAATCCGGTCAGGCTGATAACAGCATTGCCATTGGTTGCACATAAGGGAGTAGTGCTTACAGCAGTTACTGTTGGGGAAGGATTTACAGCCAATACAACAGAATTGTTTGCAGTAAGCGCATTCGGACAGGACGAAATATCAGTTCTTTCGATAGTTCCTATAACTAAAGAATGTCCGTTATTGCTGTAAGGAAGACTTATGGTGAAGCTGGCATTACCGCTAATGTCTGCAATAATACCTGCAATGTTTTGCGCAGTGCCATTATTAATTGCGTAGCTGATAGAAGAGGTTGATTCAGGGATCAGGCCGCTTAGGTTGATTGTAGTCGCACCTCCGTCGCACAAAATGTTGGATTGCGTAACTCCGGAAAGCGTTGCTGCTCCTGTAATTGTAATATTATGTCCGTTATCATTATTACTGAAAGTCAGCGGGTCGTCATTATAAACTCTTACTCTATAATTTGAGCCTGGAGGCGTATCGGCAGGAATTATCACGGTGATTGGACTGGTGGCAGATACTCCGACAATATTGGTTGGTGTTGTTGGAAAGGTACCGTCAGTATTAGAGAGCTGCGCATAAAAATTAGTACTGTTGAAACTTCCGGCCGGTGTAAAATCCAAATCAAAAGTAGTATCGGTTCCATTACAGTAAGGGCCGTAAGGTTCATCATCAACTACAATAGAACTTACAGCCGGGATGCCATTTCCGGTAACCGCAACCGTTTTGTTGGTTGCTCCTGTTGATGAGAGTATAATATTTCCGGAGGCCGTTCCTACAGTTGTGGGACTGAAACGTACCCAAATCTGTACGTTATTTAATGTGCCGCCAACCGGACTGATGTCTGTACCGGGATACCAGTTAATGCCATCTGTGCTGATTTCAAATCCTGCCGGAGCCAGAATACTTACATCTTCCGTAAGTCCGGCACCGTTAAATGTAAAGCTGGTTGCAGATGAGCTGTTTCCTACCATAACATCGCCAAAAGAAGCCAGTGAAGTAGTAGAAGGAGTAATTAAAGGATTGACAGCGGCAGTAACACTGCCGTCTATTTTTAAAGAGTTGGTTCCGCCTGTCAGGTAATAGTTTCCTGTTGAGCCTTGAGGGATTATCCGGAATTTAACGACAACTCCTGCGGCAATATTTTGCAAAGCGCTGATTCCCGATAAGGAAACTGAATTAGGCGTTCCTGTCGTACCGCTTGTAGATGAGGTGGACCAGGTGGCTACACTGGTAAAAGGACCGCCGCCAACAGAATAATAAACTATACATCCTGATGGCCCCGAATTGGACCTTCGGGTTGCGGTAGAAATAGAGCTCAGGCTGACTTTATATCCGGCAGCTGCCTGAAAAGTAAAATAAAAGCTGTTAGAATCGGATTGGGATGTTGACCATCCTCCGGAACCTCCCCAGCATCCACCTGCTGCACTACCACTGGTTGAAATACCTGAACCTCTGACAAGTCCTGAAGTTTGCAAATTGGCATTTCGTGTAGAAGGTGTCCAGGGGCTGACGCCAAATCCACCACCGTTATTGTTAGCATCCCAGCCAAGAATCTCGGCATAATCTGAAACGGGATAGAGCAGGAAAATAATAAAAAGAAAAGGGACAATGAATCTTTTGTGTAAAGCTGTATTCATAGGGCTGTAATTTTGAGGAATCTGTTTTGTTGGTTCATTTACAGATACATACAAAGATTGTCAATATATTCCCGTTGCACTTTACGTAGGTGTTTTATTACTGTAAAATCAAAATTATGATTGTGTTATCTATATCAATTAAAATTTAATTGGCTATCAGTAGCCTGAGGATCTTGGATTTGAGATTTTTGATTTTTGATTTTGGCTACAGATTAGAAGAATTACACGAATTTAGAAGTTTATTAACCTTAGTACCTTAGTACCTTAGCACCTCAGAACCTTAGCCACTTTTAAATAAAAAACGGCTGTAATCTCTACAGCCGTTTTTATTTAAAGAAATTATGCTTCCTTAGTCCTGCTTTTTAGCAATCGGTAGCCTAAATAAACACCGGCCAAAAGCATCGGAATAATATAATCATTGATTGGTGCCTGAGGGACATCTTGCGTATCATCGTCAAAATCTTCCTGGGCATTCATGTTTTGAACTCCCGTAGTCAGCATCAGAACTAATAGTAATATTTTGAAGTTTTTCATTTTGATAGGGATTTATTTTACTGCAATTTTTTGTTTTACTGAAGCTGTACCGTTAGATACCTGTAGGATATAGATTCCTTTGCTTAATTGCAATGATGGGTTTACTGTTATGATGTTTGAACTTTCTACGTTGGTCTTGTAGATTTCCTGTCCAACAAGGTTATATAACGTGATTGCTACTTTTCCGGCAACATTATTTGGCAACGCGATATTGAACTGGTTGTTCTGGATTGGATTTGGATAAACTTTTACAGTATTGCTGTTCCATTGTCCATTTCCTAAAGTTGTAGAACGGAATACGACGCGGAAACGGTCACTTCCATAAGAGCCTGCTTGAACTGTTGTTGCAAAATTTACCGTTGTAGCTCCGGAAAGACTCAATTGTGTTTCAGTTCCAGCGTGTTGGTCAATAAGATAGGCCTGCATGTCTTCAGGGAAGTTAGCAGCATTGATTTTGAAAGTATAGGTTTTACCAGCTGTAAATTGAAGTGTCTTTACCTGCAATTCATCATTAGCTATAACAGGAGCCAGTGCATCGATAGCTAATATTTTGCTGTTTCTTCCAAATGCCAAATGCTCGCCCGAACCGTAAAGTTTTTCAACATCGCCTAATCCTATAGCAGTATCATAATTGCTTCCAAATACGGCAATTGTACCGTCAATAGGGTAACCAGCTTCGGTTTCATTAGCATCATACACCGCAATACGGAATACAGATTTTTCTTCTGTAGAGTTTGTTCTGAAAACGTTGGCAAACTGTGAAGCCTTGTTGTTTTCATTAAAAGTAACAGAACCGGCTGTGCCTAAAACTGTATTTTTTACAAAAAATGCCTGTCCTGGCTGGATGTATTGATTGACTGCTGATTCTGGTAAGTTATTGCTCCCAACAGTCTGGCTGTAGGCTACATAACGCCCTCTTTGTGCCGCAGTACCCATATTTGGGTCCCATGCATAATACACATCTTCTACACCTGATTTGGTTACAGAATGCCAGTCTACAGGACTCACATATGGATTTCCAATCAGGCTGTAACCGTTAGTTGTAGCGTTTTGGGTTGCATTGATGGCCGGAGTAGTCGCAGCATCAAAAACAACCTGGCCTGTTTTCAGGGTTCCTTTTGCAGTTAAGGTTACGGCCGCATTCATATTGGCGGCAGAAGATTGCCCTAAGTCTGCATTCCTGTCACCGCGAATCAGGATTCTATAGCCGTTTCCTGCCACTAAATTGGTAGCGTCAGTATTTGCGATTGCGCTCCATCCGCTGCCGGAAGCAGTATTGTTGTTATAAACATACATCGATGGATTTCCTGTCAATGTAGTGTCAAATCCGTTCGCGCCTGAATCAGAACCGGTAATATGGGTTCCGGTTTGCCAGTTATTGCTGATAAAATTAGTTGTGGTAACTCCCGGAGTTAAAAATCGGAAAGCACGTTTTCCTTGTGGGATATAGCGTTCAACGGTAACTTCTCCGGTAATAGAACCGGTTACGGCAGCGATTCTGGCAGAACCTGAAGCGGTTGATTTTAATATCAGGTTGCCATTAGCGGCCAAATTACCTGACACTACGTCAAGAACTCCCGTCAGGTTAGTCGTACCGGCTAAGGTTAGTCCGGCAGCATTATTAAGGATTAATTTCTGTACCGTATTGTTTGTAAAAAAATTAGCCGGAAGTGTTTGTGCTGTAGTACCGGAGAAAGTAATGTCACCTGCAGTAGCATCGATGGTTCCGCCGGTTTTAGACAATGTTTCTTTTACTTCCAATCCGTTAGCACCAACGATTACTGTACCAGAAGTAATGCTAAGGTTTTTCGCTGTAATTGGGCCTTGTGGTGCAGCAGCGGTCGTATCATAATTTCCACTGATAACGGCATCAAGAGCAGCAGTCGGATTTCCGTTGCTCCATGCGGAACCGTTCCATGTAGTAGAAGTAATAACTCCTGTACCGGAAACGGAGATATTTTGGTTAGATGCTCCTGAAGTACTTACTGTAACAGAACCGGATTTAAGTCCGGTACTCTGAGGTGAGAAACGTACGTAAAGCGGTCTGCTGCTTACGGTGCCGGATGTAGGAGTAAAGCTTACCGAACCTGACCATGTTGAATTATTTGTACTTACCTGGAAATTTACAGGAGCCGTGGCTGTAATATTACCGGTAAGATTAGTTCCTGAAACTGTAACCGAAGAACTGTTGGAAGAAGAACCTACATTGACATTGCCAAAGCTGGTTATAGATGTAGAGCTAACGGTAAATGCAGGAACAACCGGTGCGGCTGTAACAATAACATCGTCCATATCACAGTTACCGCTGGCTTTAGTATAAGTCCATCGGATGTAACGTGTAGAAGAAAGCAAAGGCAAATCAATATCAGAACACTGTGCATTGGTAATTGATGTTGCGCCGGTAGCCGTACCATACCTTCCTAATTCCGTATAATCACTACCATCTGCAGATTGTTCAACGAGCAGATAGGATTGCCCGGACATTCCTTGATTTTTTAAGGTCATCGATAAGGTCTGTGGTGCAGCATTAATAAAAAGTATCCTGTTGTCACCTGTTCCGTCAAAAGTCGTTGCACTGTTGTTAGAACAGGCAGAACTTGTAGTTCTGTGTGCGCATCCGTTGTTTGTCCATCCTTGTGGTTCAGTTCCCCAGGAAGTCCTGTTTACTGGCAAAGTGGCCTGCCCCCATGCAGTGCCGAAAAATAACCCAAGTACTGCTAGTCCCAGTGACTTGATGTAATTTGTTCGTAGAATTGTTTTCATCAATAAAAGTTAAAAGTTTGAGAGCCAAAGTTATAGGATTGAGTCCCAAGGCTCTTGAGCTTTAGATTACCTTTTCGTTAACGAACTTTTACTTATGGAGATGCTGTTTTAAGAAAGCGTGACTTTAAGGTTATGAAGTTTATTTTATGTTTAAATTTTTTTAATCTTTTAAGATATAAATCCTTGTTTTCTAATGGTTCACAGAAAAATAGGCGGAAAAGGCCTGTATCAAAACAGGATTGCTCTGGAATTACGGATTTCCGTAAGAAGGACTGGGTAAAGGTTCAAAAATAGCCCAAATTATTGCAGATGTGAATTATCCTGCTTTTGAAGGCGATACCCCATACTTTTTCTTAAATGCAAATGAAAAATGCGACAGATCTTCAAAACCTACATCAATATAGACCTCTGATGGTGTTTTGGCCTTTTTTGTAATCAGGTAATAAGCCTCCTGTAATCGGCGTTGTTGCAGCCAATGACTTGGCGTGTCCTGAAATATTTTCTGGAAATCGCGTTTAAACGTAGCCAGGCTTCGTCCTGTGAGATAGGCAAAACGTTTGAGTTGTACGTTGAAATGAAAATTCCTGTTCATAAAAGCCTCAAGGTCTATCTTGCCGGGTTCGTTAAAATCAAATAAAATGTCTTTGAGTTCCGGATTGATTTTAATCAGCAGATAAATGGCTTCTTTAGTTTTGAGCTTTAAGAGTTCGGTATTGTTTTCCTGCGGTAATTGAAGATAGGCGAGCAGGGATTCCATAAAACTTACATAAAGTGGATTGGAAGCAATAGGAAGAACCGCTTTTTCCATAGCCGTTTTTGTGGCGGTATAATTAATTTCCCGGCTCACTTCCCGTAGCGTGTCCTGGTCTAAGAATAGGGAAAGAAGTTTAAATTCTCCGTTTTCGGGCGGCTGTTTGGCAAACTTGGCCAGGCGGTTTCGGATGCTAAGACGGAAATCGCCCTCTTTGCTTTCATAAGCATTGTTTGCATCCCATGCCGACATTGTTCCCGATATCTGATAACTAAAAACATGTTCCGGAATAAAATGTTCGCCTTCTCTGCTGCGTTGGTGATAGCAGGAATATAATACTTGCGGAAGGTCTTCTCTGATTGCTGTCATGAGCGTAAAGTTAAAAAAATAGTTTCAGGAATACAGCCGCTTTAGCCGTATTCCTGAAGCAAGGCTGGCAGTATTACCCAATTAATGCTTTTGGTTCCAAATAGGCTTCCAAACCATAAACCCCAAATTCTCTTCCTATTCCGGACTGTTTAAATCCGCCAAAAGGTGCTTCCGGGTCATGATTTAATTCGTTAACCAATACACGCCCTGCATTAATCTGGTAAGCAACACGTCGGGCTCTTTCGGTATCGGCAGAACTTACATAAGCTTGTAATCCGTAAATAGTATCATTGGCAATAGTAACCGCTTCGGCTTCATCTTTATAGGTAATAATGGACAATACCGGACCAAAAATTTCTTCCTGTGCAATGCGCATCTTGTTATCTACATTATAAAAAACGGTAGGTTTTACGAAATTTCCGTTTTCCAATCCTTCCGGATAGCCAAGTCCGCCTGCAAGTAGTGTAGCGCCTTCATCAAGACCCAATTGGATATAATTCTGCACGCGTTCGTATTGCTTTTTGCTAACCATAGGGCCAACAGCCGTTGTTTCTTCTTTGGGATTACCAACAGGAAATTGGGGAAGCAGCCTTTGTATTAATTCTTTCGCTTCTTCCAATCGGTTTTCCGGCACCAAAAGTCGGGTTCCTGCCACACAGGCTTGTCCGTTGTTCATAAAGGCCGCAGCAATAGCCATTGGAATCGCTTTGGTAAAGTCGGCATCATCTAAAAGAATATTAGGCGATTTGCCTCCTAGCTCCAAAGTGTAACGCTTAAGAGTAGCCGAGGCTTCACGTGCAATAATTTTTCCTACGTTGCTGGAACCGGTAAACGAAATTTTGGCTACATCAGGATGGCTGCTGATTTCGGCGCCCACCACATTGCCCAATCCGTTTACGATATTGAATACACCGGCTGGTAATCCTGCTTCATGCAGGCATTCTGTCATAATCTGTGTCTGTAAGGCACTCATTTCACTTGGCTTAATAACCACCGTACATCCGGCAGCTACTGCTGTGGCTAGTTTTCCGGCAATAAAACCGTTGCTGGCGTTCCACGGAATGATAATGCCCACTACGCCAAGCGGAACCAGTTGTACTTCAGAAAAGCCCATTTTTTTAGTGAAGTCGAATTTTTCCAGAGTTGCAATAGCAGAAGTAAAAGAACTCAGTGCAAATTCCATGCTCATTCTTGAGAATTGGAGCGTTCCTCCATATTCTTCAACCATTACCTCAATAAGCTCGTCTTTTCTTCTGGAAACTACCTCATGCAAACGTTTCAGATATTCGATACGTTCTGCTTTAGTTGTTTGAGAGAAAGTCCTGAATGCTTCTTTTGCTGCTGCAATGGCATCTTGTGCATCTTGCTTATTTCCCAAAGTAACCTGTCCGATTAGCTGATTGGTTGTTGGACTGATAAGGTCAAATATCTGATTTCCTTTTGGCTTTACAAATTCGCCGTTGATGTAGATTTTGTCAATCGTTTTCATATGCTATACTAATTTGATTAATTGTTACAGGACAAAATTCGTATACAAACAGCGGGCTGACTTTGCTGTAAAGCTCAAAGTTGCTTTGCTGTATGGCTCAAAACAAAATGTATATGTTTTACCGCTTTTTGTATAAGTTCTCCGGTGCGTCACCAGCCTAACTTTGTCCTGTTATTAATCTAAACACATTTACTGATGTCAAAAATCATATTTATTACAGGAGCTTCCAGAGGATTTGGAAAAATATGGGCAGAAGCCTTTCTTAAACGTGGCGATAAAGTTGCTGCAACAGCAAGAAATCTGGATTCGCTTAAAGAATTAAAAGCACAATATGGCGATGCAATATTGCCAATACAACTGGATGTGACCAGCCGTGAGCAAAGTTTTGCCGCTGTCAATCAGGCCAAAGAACATTTCGGAAAACTGGATGTTATTATCAACAATGCAGGTTATGGACTGTTTGGAACGATAGAAGAAACTTCAGAAAAAGAAGCCAGAGACCAGATTGAAACCAACGTATTCGGACTGTTGTGGATAACCCAGGCAGCGTTACCAATTTTGAGAGCGCAGGGCCACGGACATATTATCCAATTGTCGAGTGTATTAGGTGTGGCTACTTTGCCAACTTTAGGAATATATAACGCCTCTAAATTTGCAGTTGAAGCCATAAGCGAAACACTGGCTACTGAAGTCAAGGAATTTGGTATCAACGTAACTCTGGTTGAACCTAACGGTTTCGCTACAGATTGGGCCGGGTCTTCTGCTATACAGTCAGAAACTATCAAAGCCTATGACAATGTAAGAGCTGCCTTCCAGGCCGGAATGGCTGATACGGATTCTTTTGGTAAACCGGAAGCAACAGCTGAAGCCATCTTGAAATTGGTTGATGCCGCCAATCCGCCATTGCGTCTTTTCCTGGGGAAAGTGGCCCTGCCATGGGTAAAAGAAGTATATGCACAACGTCTTTCAGAATGGGAAGAATGGAAAGAAGTATCTGCAAAAGCCCACGGAAATTAATTTGCTTTTTTTAGTATATTTACGTACCTAATTTTAAAAAGAACTGCGCCTTTAAAAGCGTAGTTCTTCTACTTTTTTATGAGACATTTCAAAACCATTAGCGAACTGCACCGTTCCATTGGCTATCCGCCACCGGAAAATCCTTTGATTAGCATGGTAATGTGCGAAAAGCTATCCGAATGTTCTATCGGGCAGAGCGAATTTACTACCGATTTTTACATGATTGCTTTTAAAAAAATCAAATCGGGTTATGTACTTTATGGGCGAACAAAATATGACCATGATAACGGTTCGATGATGTTCATGAAGCCAAGACAGGTCATAGAAATCAATAATGTGGAACTCGAAGAAAAAGGATTTATCATCTGGATTCATGAAGATTTCCTAAATGGCTACCATCTACATTCTGAGATAAAAAAATACGGATATTTTGATTACGAAGCCAATGAGGCGCTCCATCTTTCCGCACGTGAAG
Organism: Flavobacterium lindanitolerans; assembly: GCF_002846575.1. Lineage (NCBI taxonomy): Bacteria > Pseudomonadati > Bacteroidota > Flavobacteriia > Flavobacteriales > Flavobacteriaceae > Flavobacterium > Flavobacterium lindanitolerans. Next base: position 511,419 of record NZ_PJND01000008.1, on the reverse strand, counting down.
AACAGATTATCTGGGACCTGCATAGTAAAATTGAAGGGGAATATTATAATAATCAGGACGAATACAGTCGGGAAATTATCATTGCCCATATCGATTCCATACTGAAATATTCGCAGCGTTTCTATAAGCGGCAGTTTATTAACAGGACAGAATTGTCGGGAAAAACAGTTTCTAAGTTTAACGACCTGCTGGCATCGTATCTTGAAAAAGGAAAGTTGCAGGAAAAAGGACTCCCAACAGTCAAGTCACTGGCTGACTTATTCAACCTTTCACCGCGATACCTGAGTGATGTTTTGAAACAGGAAACCGGAAAAACGGCAATTGAATTGATTCACATCTTCCTGATTTCTGAAGCTAAAAATTTATTGCAGGGTTCTGAAAATTCGGTTTCTGAAACAGCCTATGCTTTAGGTTTTGACAATCCACCTTATTTTTCAAGGCTTTTCAAAAAAGAAGTAGGCATGAGTCCCAACGAATACCGCAAGAATTTCGTGAATTAAGATATCCTGTTCAAAGTCATGTTGTTAAAATAAACAGACATGACAATTATCATTTTTTAAAAACAGCAACAGGAGTAGCTTTGGCATAAAATTACCGATTATGCCAAGCAATTCCTTTATTCAAAAATATAACGTTCCCGGTCCAAGATATACGAGCTATCCAACCGTTCCGTATTGGGAGAGTGGTGATTTCAGTTATGAAGCCTGGATGCAATCTTTTAAAAAATCATTCCGCGAAAGCAATGCTGCCGAAGGAATCAGCATCTATATTCACCTGCCGTTTTGCGAAAGCCTTTGCACATTTTGTGGCTGTACCAAACGCATTACCAAAAACCATAACGTAGAACAGCCTTATCTGAAAGCCGTTTTAAAGGAATGGCAGCTGTATTGCCATGCAATGGATGAAAAGCCTGTCATTAAGGAAATTCATTTGGGCGGCGGAACACCTACTTTTTTTGCCGTAAAACATCTGGAAGACCTGATTAACGGCATATTGAAAACCGGGACTAAGGCTAAAGATTTTGAGTTTAGTTTTGAAGGGCATCCCAACAATACAACAAAAGAACACCTGCAAAAACTATACGACCTCGGCTTTCGCAGGGTGAGTTTTGGCGTACAGGATTATTCAGAAACCGTACAGAAAGCCATTCACCGCATCCAGCCTTTTTCCAATGTGGCAAAAACAACATTATGGGCTAAAGAAATTGGCTATACGTCTGTTGGACATGATTTGGTTTTCGGTTTGCCGTTTCAGACGATTGAAGATGTGGTCGATACTATCGAGAAGACCCGTTCTCTAAGGCCGGACCGTTTGGCATTTTACAGTTATGCCCATACACCGTGGATTAAAGGTAACGGACAGCGTGGCTATAAGGACGAAGATATTCCTAAAGATGAGGAGAAGCGCAAACTATATGAAATAGGCAAGGCATTACTGCATTCCAACGGCTACCATGAAATTGGCATGGACCATTTTGCACTGGAAACCGATTCGCTTTATAAAGCTACTGAAGAAGGAAAACTGCATCGTAATTTTATGGGTTACAGCCACTCCAAAACACAACTTATGATAGGATTGGGCGTTTCGTCTATAAGCGATAGCTGGTATGGTTTTGCACAAAACGTAAAAGATTTGGATGACTATTACCAATTGCTGGAATGGAACCAGATACCCGTAAACCGGGGCCACATCCTTACCATGGAAGATTTGATTATCAGACAGCACATACTCAACCTCATGTGCCGCTTTGAAACCGAATGGAACCATGCAGATGCCTGTTTCCCGGAACTTCCTGCCGTACTCTCCGAATTATCAGAAATGGAAAATGACGGCCTGCTGCATATTGAAAATAATAAGCTTACCATTACAGAAGCCGGAAAACCTTTTTTACGCAATGTCTGTATGGCGTTTGACCTTCGTTTAAAACGCAGAATACCGGAAACACAGTTATTTTCATTAATTGTGTAGAGAAGTTACTAAGGTTTTGAGGTACTAAGGCTCTAAGGTTGAAAGATATTGAGGTTAAGAGGGAATAAGGTAAAAAGGTTCTAAGTTTTTTGTTGAGAGATAAAAAATAAACAGAATTATTTATAAAGAAATACCTTTTCCGAAAACTGAACCAAACCTCAGCGTCTTAGAACCTCAGTATCTTAGCACCTTTTTTAAAAACCTCAGCGCCTCAGAACCTCAGCAACTTAGTGCCTTTAGCGACAATCTGCCCCGCTCTTCACAAACAAACTCATATCACCGGGAGAAACATATATAACATCCAATCCCATTCCTCTCAGAATAAAGAGTGTTCCTATAATGACGGTAACTACAGGAATTACTTTTTGCAATTTACTTCTGAAACCGTTGCTTAAAAAACTCCCTGCATAGGCCGCAGCGCTTAGCATAGGAATGGTGCCCAGTCCGTAGAGCGCCATATACGCGATTCCTAAAGGGGCGTTTTGCATGGCAAGTGCGCCAAACAAAGCGGCATAAACTAATCCGCAAGGCAGAAACCCGTTTAACAGGCCAATAAGAAACAAGGCGCTGTTGTTTTTTTTCCTGAACTGTTTCCCCAATCCGGATTTTACTTTGGAAATAATAGTATAAACTGGCCGTGAAAAGTTATATTTCATAAAAACCTTTTCAGGAACAATAGCAATCAATATCATAAAAACACCAACCATTATTGAAAGCTGCTGTTGCATCCCGGCCAGATAAAAACCTTTTCCAAGCAATCCAAAAATTAGTCCCAAAGTGCTATAAGCCGTTAATCTTCCCAAATGATAGAGCAGGAGTTGGGCTGTCTTTTTAGCCTGGCTGCTACGGTCGAGCGGCAGCATCATGGCAATTGGTCCGCACATCCCTACACAGTGGAAGCTGGAAATCAAACCGAAGAAAAAAGCAGAATATAACATTTTGGTTTATTCAAGGGTGAGCTGTTCTTTATTGAGATAGCCCGTGCCGTTGTAATTCCATTCAACAAGAATGTCCCAACGGCCGTCAGCCAAATCACTTTTAGGTATGAGCAAATTTGAAGAAGACAATGCGATGGGAATCCCAAAGTCTAATTTCTGACTGGACGGCCTGTAAAGGGACACTTTTCCTGTAATGTTTTTATAATCGAAATCGTGAGGGAAATGCACCGTAATACCGGTTTTGTTTACTTCAACCGTTACCTTTTCCTGCAGCTGTTCTGCATTGTTTTCTTTGTCAAGCTGTGATTGCAGTCCGGTTTCGTATTTGTAATAATCCTCTATCACCAGCTCATTATCATATTTGTGGTCAGACTGTACCAGAAAGACAAAAAAGAGGATAAACGACATGAACAGTGCAAAAGCAATAAAGATTCCGGTTCCCCAGTTTATTTTTTTCATGATTTCTAATTTTTAGTGCTGTTATGCTTTAGCAGACAGCACGATTATTTTTTAATTAAAGCTCCTCGGACCGAGGAAATTGGTGCGTTCCGTTTCAATTAATTTGCCACCCTGATAAACACCTATTTCAATAGAAGTACGGTCGCCTTCCAGAAAAGCCGGGTGGATTTCTACAAACAGCGTTCCTTGTGCCATTCCTTCCTTATCAATATTGAACCATGCTTTTCCAACTGTTTTTATAGTTCCTTTAGGGCTGAGCAGTTCAAAATGGATGTCGTCAAGATTGTGTACCGTCTTGTTGACAATTTTATATGTATATACGTTACTGATATTTTCGCCCTTGTGTTCAAACAATTGTCCCGGCAATCTCAATATGGTCGCTTCTACATCATTTCTTAAAAACAATAGTCCAATAAAAATACCGGTAAGAATCAGCAATACAGAAGCATAGCCTTTCATACGCGCCGTAAATTCAAACGTTTTATGTTTTGTAATCTCATCTTCTGAAGCATACCGGATCAATCCTTTTGGCAGACTAACCTTTTCCATAATGGCGTCGCATTCATCAATACAGGCAGTACAGTTAATGCATTCCAGTTGCGTCCCGTTACGGATGTCGATACCGGTTGGACATACATTGACACACTGTCTGCAGTCAATACAGTCGCCTTTGCCGCTAAGCGTACGGTCTTCTCTTTTATCAATTTTTGCCCTGCCTTTTTCCTTTTCGCCACGAACATGGTCATAAGCCACAATGATTGATTTATTGTCCAGCAGTACGCCCTGCAATCTTCCGTAAGGACAGGCAATAATGCACACCTGTTCGCGAAACCAGGCATAGACGAAGTAAAAAACTCCGGTAAAAATTAATAAGGCTATAAAAGTACTGAGGTTGTTAGCCAGGGGTTCTTGTACCAAACGAATCAGTTCGTCACTACCAATAAGATAGGCCAGGAAAACGTTGGCAATCAGGAAAGAAATGATAAAAAAGATAATCCATTTCAACAGCCTTTTGCGAATTTTTTCGGCATCCCAATCTTGCTTGTCAAGTCGCATCTGGGCTCCTCGGTCGCCGTCAATCCAGAATTCAATCCTGCGAAAGACCATTTCCATAAAGATGGTCTGCGGACATATCCAGCCACAGAAAATCCTTCCGAAAGCCACTGTAAATAATGCCACAAACACGACTCCTACCAACATAGAAATAACAAACAGGTAGAAATCCTGCGGCCAAAAAGGAAATCCAAAAATGTTGAACTTGCGTTCTGTCACATTAAAGAGCAGGAACTGGTTTCCGTTGATTTTGATGAATGGTGCGGCAAACAGGAACAGCAGTAAAAAATAGCTGACAATCTTGCGCTTTTCATACAATTTACCTGTAGGTATCTTAGGATAGACCCATACTCTTTTTCCTTTGTCATCTACCGTTCCAATCGCATCGCGAAAGGATTCATCCCGCATTTTTGGCATAATTCTTATTTTTTAGACGGCAGCCCTTAGTTTTGGGCCACCGTTTTTGCTTCTTCTGTTTTAGTATCTGCCTTTGGTGCATTTTCTTCTACCCATATTTCACCTTCGGCCGGCTTAGGGTCTTTAGGGTTAGAGCCCTGAAGCGATAGTACATAACTTGCGACCTGCTGGATTTCAGAAGGTTTCAAAGTACCTTTCCAGGCCACCATTCCTTTACCGTCGCGACCACCTTCTGTGATGGTATGGAAGACATTTTTAATGCCACCACCCAAAATCCAATGGTCGTCTGTCAGGTTAGGGCCAATAGCTCCACCGGCATCCGGCCTGTGACAGGCCACGCAATTGGTTTCAAATATTGTTTTTCCGGCAGCAATATCGCCGGCGTCTGTAAGCAGGGTCACAGTTTCGGCGTCAATTAGGTCTTTGGCTGTCTTTTTATATTCTTCAACGGCTAGTTTGGCTTCGGCCATTTCGGTTTCAAATTCCTTAGCCTGGTTGTCATGTCCAAAGATGTGGTATTTTGCCAGATAGATAAAGGCAAAAACAATACAGGCATAAAACAGCTTGGTCCACCAGGGCGGCAGGTCGTTGTCCAACTCCTTGATTCCGTCATAATCATGATTCAACATGATATCGGCTTCCTGTTCGATAGGACTTTCCTTGACAAACCATTTTTTGATTTTTTGGAACAGTTTGCTGTCCGTAATCTTAATTTCGTTGGCTTCTTCCAACTGTTTTCGCTGTTCATCGGTCAACAAATGATAGGTCACATTGTCGACTGCGGCCACAACCACTTCAATCGCGATAAGCAGGAACAGGAATACGACCAGAAACACTGAAATCATTGGATATTTCAGAAAAGCAGGCCTGTCGCCAGAGTCGATAAAATACTCCATAGCCAGAAATACGGCAAAGAAGATGATGGGTACCCTCAGGTATACCGGAAAGATTTTTTTCATGGCTTGTCGTTTTTGAGGTTATCGATTTCGTTTTCGCTTTCGAAAGGAATATGGCTCATTTCGGTGATTTTTTCTTTTTTGTAAGTGTAGGTCCATGCATAAAGGGCTACAAAAAATAAAAAGAAAATCAGTAGTGAAATGATAGGATAAATCTCAATTCCTGAGATGGTTTCCATATTGTGTTTGATGAATTTCAGCATGGCATTAGTTGTTGGTTTTTGCTTCTTTGACTTTGATATCGGTTCCCAGTCGTTGCAGATAGGCAATCATAGGAACAATCTCTCTTTGATGCATTGGTACAAAGGTTTCACCTTTGGCAGCGGCGGCCTTTTGACTTTCTTCATAGCTTTTCTTGAAGTCAGGGTCACTATACAGGTTTTTCTCTATAGCCAGTGCCTGTTTTTTAATAGCGGCCTGTGCGTTGGCAATTTCTTCCTTACTGTAAGGAACACCCAGTTGTACCATAACTTCCATTTTTTTCTGGATATCGGAATAATCCATCGGTTTGTTATCAAAAAGCCATTTGTAGGATGGCATGATGGATCCGGCCGATGTACTTCTTGGATCCCACATGTGGTTAAAGTGCCAGTTGTCTGAATACTTGCCCCCAAGTCGCATCAGGTCTGGTCCGGTTCTCTTAGAACCCCAAAGGAACGGGTGGTCATAGACATATTCTCCTGATTTGGAATATTCACCATAACGCTCCACTTCAGAACGGAACGGACGAATCATTTGCGAATGGCAGCCAACACAACCTTCACGGATATACAAGTCGCGTCCTTCCAGCTCCAGTGGCGTATAAGGTTTAACCGCTGCAATTGTAGGAATATTTGATTTTACCATAATAGTTGGCACAATCTGTATGATACCGCCAATCAGGATGGCAATAGTTGCCAAGATGGTTAACTGTATAGGTCTTCTTTCCAGCCAGGGGTGGAATTTTTCGCCTTTCAGCCTTTTGTTTGTAATTTTCTGTAAAGCAGGGGCTTCGGCCAATTCGTCTTCGATTGCATTTCCTTGTTTTACAGTTTTTACGATGTTGTAAATCATTACAAACAGTCCAATAATAAACAGGGTACCTCCAATAGCTCTCATCCAGTACATTGGCATAATCTGTTTTACAGTTTCAAGGAAGTTTCCATATACTAAAGAACCGTCAGGATTGAATTGTTTCCACATTGAAGCCTGTGTAAAGCCTGCCACATACATTGGTAGCGTATACAGGATAATACCTAAAGTACCAATCCAGAAATGGAAGTTGGCCAGCTTTTTAGAATACAATGACGTTTTTGCCATGCGTGGCAACAGCCAGTATATCATACCGAAGGTAAGGAATCCGTTCCAGGCCAGAGCACCTACGTGTACGTGGGCTACAATCCAGTCGGTAAAGTGAGCAATAGCGTTTACGTTTTTAAGTGATAGCATTGGTCCTTCAAATGTGGCCATACCATAACCCGTGATGGCTACGACAAAGAATTTCAAAACCGGTTCTGTTCGTACCTTATCCCAAACACCGCGTAATGTCAGCAATCCGTTAATCATACCACCCCAGGATGGAGCAATCAGCATAATGGAGAATACCACACCCAGGTTCTGTGCCCAGTCCGGCAATGAGGAATAGAGCAGGTGGTGAGGTCCGGCCCAGATATAGATAAAAATCAATGACCAGAAGTGAATGATAGACAATCTATAGGAATAAACCGGACGATTGGCTGCTTTTGGCACGAAATAGTACATCAGCCCAAGGAAAGGCGTTGTAAGGAAAAATGCTACGGCATTATGTCCATACCACCATTGCACCAAAGCATCCTGTACTCCGGCATATACTGAGTAGCTTTTTAGCGCTCCAACCGGAAGCGCAAGGCTGTTAAAGATATGCAGTACGGCTACGGTTACGAAAGTAGCGATGTAGAACCAGATAGCCACATAGAGATGGCGCTCTCTTCTTCTGAGAATCGTTCCAATCATGTTGATACCAAATACGACCCAAACCACAGCAATGGCAATATCTATAGGCCATTCCAGTTCAGCATATTCTTTGGAAGAAGTATAGCCTAATGGCAGCGTGATGGCGGCGGCTACAATAATAAATTGCCACGCCCAGAAATTAATCTTGCTCAGCACATCGCTGAACATTCTGGTTTTGAGCAAACGCTGCATCGAATAATAAATACCAGCAAAGGTAGCATTACCCACAAAGGCAAAAATAACTGCATTGGTATGCAGCGGACGCAGCCTTCCGTAGCTGAGCCATGAAATGTTTTCCGTCAGGTTTGGAAAGAGATACATTGAGGCTATCAAAAGCCCTACAAGCATCCCTACCGCACCCCAGATGATGGTCGCGTAAAGGAACTTCTTTACGATTTTGTTGTCATAGTAAAACTGTTGTACTTCCATGCTTGATTTTGGATTTATTGGGTTATCAGATATTAAGGATTGGTTTCCGGGCAATTTTTCCGGGTTTTGGATGGATGCTCCTGTTTTTTGGAAACAACTTCATCGTCAAAAAGTACCCGAACCGATGGAGTATAGTCATCGTCATATTGTCCGCCCCTGACCGCCCTCACAAAGGCAATAAAGAAGCCAACAGCCACGACAATGCTGATGGAGATTAGTAAATAGATGACGCTCATACCTTATGATTTTATAAGAACAAAATTACTTTGGCGGCTTCGGGAAAAACATGATATTTATCATACCCGGCCGGTTTTGGGTTTTAATTTTCGGGCATAATAATTACTGGCCAGCGTAACAAAGCTGATAATGGTTACGGTGCTTAACGGCATAATAATGGCCGCCACCAGAGGCGACAGTTTTCCGCTAACGGCAAAGCCTAATCCAACGACATTATAAAGCAGCGAAAGCGTAAAACTCATCTTGATAGTAGTAATGGCCTTTTTAGAAAATTTCAGGAAATAAGCAATCTTCGAAAACTCCGTTGCATCGAGTATGCCGTCGCAAGCCGGAGAGAATACATTGACATTCTCAGAAATAGAAATCCCCACATTGCTTTGTGCCAATGCTCCGGCATCATTCAATCCGTCGCCAACCATCATTACATTATGACCTTTTTCCTGCCATTTCCTGATGGCTTCCAGTTTTTGTTCCGGTTTTTGGTTAAATAACAATTCTGTACCTTCAGGTAGTAGCTGTTCCAGCTGTTTGCGTTCGCCGTCATTATCTCCCGAAAGGATTTTTATATCATAATTCTTTTTTAGACTCTGAAATAGCTGCTGAAGACCTTTGCGATACTGGTTGTCGAAAACATAACTTCCTTTGTAATCGTTGTTGATGGCAATATGCACTGCCGTTTGTGTATTGCTTGAGTTTTCGCACCCTACATAGGAAGCCGCTCCAAGCCGAATACAGTTTCCGTCAATAATACCCTCAATACCTTTTCCGGTAATTTCTTCAAAACCATGCACAATACGCAGTTCGGCAACCGGAAGGAAATCATACAGCCTGCGGCTTAACGGATGGTTGGAACCCCGAAGCAGGTTTTTGATGTATGACAGTTCTATAGCAGACAGCGGATTTCCAATAAATGAAATATCAGATGCCTTGCTGGTTGTAATGGTTCCGGTTTTGTCAAAAACAATCATGTCGGCTTTGGCTAATTGTTCAATTACGCCGGCATTTTTAAGATAGAGCTTCTGCCTGCCCATAATCCGTAATACATTGCCCAACGTGAAAGGAGCAGTTAATGCCAATGCACACGGACAAGCCACAATCAATACGGCGGTAAATACATTAAAAGCAGTATTTGCATCTTTAAAAATCCAATAGCTGAAACCTAAAAAAGCAATCAGCAACAGGGCAGGCGTAAAGTAACGGCTAATGGCATCGGTAATGCTTCTGCGTTGTACAGCGTTTTTCTTTTGAAAAATATCATTGCTCCACAACTGGGTAAGATAGCTTTGGGAAACCGAGTTTAAGACTTCCATTTCAATTACCTGTCCCAATAACCGCCCACCGGCAAAAACCTTATCGCCTGATTTTTTATGGATGGGGTCAGCTTCTCCGGTTACAAAACTGTAATCAATCTGGCAATCGTTGCTGATGAGTATACCATCTACCGGAATCAGTTCCTGATTGCGGATAAGCAGTCGGTCACCTTTTTGGATATCGTAGACAGGAACAGAAACTTCTTCCTGTGCCTTGATTTGTGTGACGGCAATTGGAAAATACGACTTGAAATCTCTTTCAAAAGAAAGGAAACTGTAAGTTTTTTGTTGGAACAGTCGGCCAACCAGCATAAAAAAGACAAGAGCGGTAAGACTGTCAAAAAATCCCTGTCCGTAACCCAGAACAATATCTACGGTACTGCGGACAAACATGACGATGATTCCCAACGCAATCGGGATATCGATATTGAACATACCGTTTCGGATGCTTTTGTAGGCAGAGACATAATAGCCGCTTGCGGAATACAGGAAGGAAGGAAGTGACAGTCCGAAAATGAGCCAGCGGAAAAAACCGCGGTACTGGTCGAGCCAGAATTCTTCGGTTTCAAAATATTCAGGAAAGGAAAGCAGCATGATGTTTCCGAAACAGAAAAAAGCTACTCCCAATTTATAAATAAGGCTGCGGTCTGATGCAGTCCTGCCTTTTTCATAATTCTCCAATGAAATGTAAGGCTCATAACCAATAGTGCAGAGCATCAAAACGATGTCTTTGAGATTGGTTTCCTGCGGATTGAAAATAATCCGCACCTTTTTTTCTGAGAAGTTGACCTGAGAAGAACCTATACCACGATGAAGCCGGTGCAGGTTTTCCAAAATCCAGATACAGGAACTGCAATGGATGTGCGGAATATACAGAGAGACAATACTGGTGCCTTCTTCCTGAAATTCCAATAATTTGGAGGTTATCTTTTCGTTGTCTAAAAAATCATATCTTCCATTTACGGCCTGAGGCGAAGCGCCCGGCATTTTTCCAAAGTCATAGTAAGACGAAAGTCCGTTGTCTGCGAAAATTTCATAAACCGTCTGACAGCCTTTGCAGCAGAATGATTTTCCGTCAAAAACGATTTCTTCTTTTTTAATAACTTCAAGACCGCAGTGAAAACAACTGTGCGTGTCCATAATTTGCTCATTTACCTGGTGCAAAGTTTGGAAATGCCTGAAGCACAAACTATGATAATTATCATGCTTTTCCGTATCTTTGCAAAACTAATTCCCATCCCGCCCATGAGTAAGTGTGAGCAATGTATCGTTCGAGAGTTTAGTTCGCTTAAGGCCCTCAATAAAGAGGAACTGCTGAAAATAGCGGACCGCAAGTCGTCCTATACCATCAAAAAAGGAGAACCTGTTTTTGAGGAAGGAGAGAATGTGAATGGCATTTTTTGCGTTAAGGACGGAGTCTGCAAGTTGTCCAAACTAAGCGCTAACGGCAAGGACCAGATTATTAAGTTAGTCTCTAAAGGAGAATTGCTCGGACAGCGTTCCATGATTAGTGATGAGCCTGCCAACCTGAGCGCCATTGCGCTTGAAGACATGGAAGTATGCTTTATCCCAAAAAGCGAAATCATGCCGTTATTCAACAAGAATAATGCATTTTCAATGAATGTGATGCGTGCCATTTGCGGTGACCTTAAAGAAGCCGACGACCATGTGGTTGACATGGCACAAAAAACCGTTCGTGAACGCCTGGCCGAAACGCTTTTACATCTACAGGAAACCTTTGGTACGCACGAAGACGGAAGTCTGAAAACCCAACTCACGCGTGAAGAAATTGGCAGTATGATTGGAACGGCAACTGAAAGCTGTATCCGTTTGCTATCAGATTTTAATAAAAACGGGCTCATTGAACTTAAAGGCAAAAAGATATTTTTAAAAGATATTAAAGGCTTAAAGAGGGAAGCGGAGTAATAACGGTTTTCACAACTAAGTATCTTATACAAAGCACGGATTGGATTTCAGCCCGTGCTTTTTTATTGTAACAAAAACCGGAAAAAACCAACTAATAACCCATAATTGGGTTAAACCTAAAGAATTACATGGGACAGCAGGAAAAAACGAATCTTACAAAAAGGAACAGCATCAAGAACGTGCTGCTGGTTACTTTTACATTTGTTGTGTCCTATGCAACCGTGTTTATTATTTTTCCCTATTCGTATTGGCATAATTTTTTTGCCATGCCAGTCTACAAGCAGGTAGAAGATGTGTTGGTTAACCTGATATTCTGTGTGGCTATCGTATGGTTCAGCCTTTTTATAGACCGTAAGCTCAATAAGAGAATTCCGTGGATGGTACGTCCTTTGAAAAGGCTATTAATTCAGGCAATATTCCAGATTTTAGGAGCTTTGTTCCTCATTATTTGCCTTACATTGGTATATCTGATATTTGGAGGCACTACTAATCCGCAGCCTTCGCCTATTGGCTTGCGCGAAGGAGTCTATACCATTATTTCAATTATGTTATGGGCTTTGATGGTCAGCGCCCTTAATACCGGCGATTTTCTGTTGCGGAACTGGAAGGAAGCCACCATAAAAGCTGCAGAGCATGAAATCAATGCCGCCCGAAACAAGCAACTGGCTTCCGAAATCGAATTACAGGCACTTAAAATGCAACTCGACCCACATTTTGTATTCAATAACCTAAGCGTGCTTTCGGAACTGATATTAAAAGACCAGCAGCTAGGCTATGAATACACAGAAAACTTTACTAAAGTCTACCGTTATCTGCTTGTCAACTCTAAAAAGAAACTCGTTCCTTTAGCTGAAGAACTGAAATTTCTGGATGCCTATCTTTTTCTGATACGGCATAGGATGGGAGAAGGCTGTGTTTTTAAGATTGATATTGAAGCATCCAAACTCAAAATGATGATTCCGCCCGTGACGTTGCAGTTATTTATTGAAAATGCCCTGAAATACAATCGGACGGAAGAAGAAAATCCGTTGATAGTAGCTATTTATTCTAATGATAATGATGAATTGGTCGTGTCCAACAATTTGCTGCCTTTGGTAAATAAGACAGATTCTACGGGTATTGGCCTAAAGAACATCATTGATCGTTATGCTTTATTAAGCGACAGAAAACCTTCCATAGAGCAGGATAGCAAAACTTTTACCGTTAAAGTACCATTGATCTCATGAGCGCATTACGAAACATATTGATACTTGAGGACGAGAAGCTAAATTCAGAACGTCTGCTAAGATTATTGTCTCAAATCCGACCTGATGTAAAAATTGCAGGCATTATGAGCAGTGTTGCTAAAGCTGCGGACTGGCTTTCTGAAAACGAATGCCCGGATCTGATCCTGATGGACGTACAGCTGGCCGATGGGTTGAGTTTTGAAGTTTTTAATCGCGTTGAGGTTAAATGTCCCGTGATATTTACGACCGCTTATGACGAATATGCTGTTAAAGCTTTCAAATACAATAGCATTGATTATCTGCTAAAACCGATTGATAAGGACGAATTAGAAGTCGCCTTAACTAAGTTTGAACAGACTACGCAAACACCGCAAATACCACACGATTTTATGGAAGGACTACTAGCCAAAATGCAACCCAAGGAATACCGAACGCGTTTCCTGCTACCGTATCGAGATGCCTACCGAAAAATTAATGTGGAAGATATTGCCTTTTTTTATTCGCATCTCAACATTAGCTATGCCTATCTTTTTACTAATGAAAAGGTAGTAGTGCCACAAACTTTGGAAGCTTTGGAACAGGAATTGGAACCCAGAAATTTTTTCAGGGTCAACCGCCAGTATATCGTACAGGCTAATTCTATTGAACAGGTGCAGAATTATTTTAATGGTAAGCTAAAGCTTAAAATCAAAAACGCTCCGGAAGAAGTTATCGTAAGCCGTACAAAAGCACCTTTGTTTAAGGAATGGCTGGATTATTAGAAGCTTTATTACATCAAAATAGATTCCAATAAGTTTATGTTTTTTGCTTTGGGGCTCTGCGTCTTTGCTTGAAATAGTTGCTCGCAAAGGCGCAGAGCCGCAAAGTTCACTTTCATTTTATACAGACTCGTAAATCTGTGTAATTGATTTAATCTGTGGCTAAAAAAGAGGTACTAAGTTTCTGAGACACTAAGTTTAAAAAACTTCTTAAATCCACGTAATTATTTTAATCCGTGATAATCCGCGTGCTAAAAAAATATAATTGAAATAAGCCGTCAAAATCAGCTTTTTTAACAGACTACAATTACAACTGTTTCCAGATAGTAATCTCAAATCATTTCACTTTACCCTACAGACATTTCACCTTTTAATTTGGACGTTTCGCTCAGTAAACCTTCCAAAGGGCCAAACGCCGCTCCTAATTTTGCCCCATCAAAATAATAAAACAGAAGAATTATGAAAAAAAGTAATGCAATGGGCAGAATAGGAATGGCTCATGAAGAAACAAAATCGGGAGTGCAAAATGGAATGAAATTGCTATTAGCTCTTTTTATGGTATTATCGACAATAGGTGTTTCAGCCCAAAAAAATGCAGTGTTGGATGCCTTTGCAAAACATAATATTGATACAGGTGTTCTTAATCCGGAAAATCTGCAGCTTCCTAAGAATTATGCTTATGAGCTTCAACAGACCACAATAACTTCAGCCAGCCAAAAAGTAATCAGGGCACAGTTTGACCCGTCATTGCCAAAAGAAGAACAATGGACAGTACTTACTGTAGACGGTAAATCGGCTTCGCGTTCTGATACCAATTCTTTTCGTAAGAATCAGAAAAAAGAGCAGCCGGCAGCCCAAACAGATGATGCGACCTACAGAATTGAAAAAGAAACGCCGGGCCAATTGGTTATAAGCTACAAACAGAATCCAAATCCTTCTGATAAAGATGCTGCTTTCATGAAAGACTGCCGTATGTATATGACCATCAATCTTAAAACCAAAAAAGTAGAACAGGTACAGGCTATCAACGAAAAACCTTTGAAAATCAAAATGCTGAATGCTGAAAAGTTTGATCTTACTATAAAATATAGCTGGAACGAACAGGCAAAGCGTTATTTCACTACCACCGAAAATCTGGATATGATGGCTAAGTTCTTAGGACAGGCAACACCGGTCCAGACACTTTCAGAATATTCCAATTATAACAAAAGATAACGGTATTCAACCCATTAGAGTTGACTGTTGATTTTTACCGCCCCGCAGGCACCTTATTAATTTCTATCTTGACCCAAAGCCAAGGAATTAATGTGGGGAACTTGCGGGGCAATTTTTATAAGATATCATTATTGTTGCAATATAAATTTTATGTTTTTAGGAAACCATAAGTATAATCTGTTAGGGGTGAATTTCTTGATTAAGAAAGAAATGTCGCGCTAATTTCTGACTAACTAAAGGAATTTTTTCTCCCAAAAATCCCCACAAACAAAGACATAACAATTTTTTAAATAATTTGACACAACACACATTATAAAATTTGTAACAAAAAATAACAAAGTATGACAAATGTGTAATTGTAATAGCATAGAGGTATGTTATTGGTAAACTATTAAGCTTAAAACTATAACCGAAAATGACAAACAAATTATTTAAAATCATCTTATCGGCTGGTTTCTATGGGGCAGTTTGTCTCATGGCTGTAGAAAGTGCAACCGCGCAGAATCTTAGCGAGAAGCTGGTTACAGACCCCAAAACAACTACAGGGGTTTTGAAAAACGGAATGAAATATTACATCCGTCCCAACAGCAAGCCTGAGAAAAAGGTAGAACTTCGTCTGCTTGTAAATACAGGTTCTATTATGGAGGACGATGACCAACAGGGATTGGCTCACTTTACAGAGCACATGTTGTTTAACGGAACCAAAAACTTTCCAAAAAACAAACTGGTGGATAATCTGCAATCAATGGGTGTACAATTTGGTGCCGACCTGAATGCAGAAACCGGATTTGATACAACGGTTTACATGCTGCCAATTCCTACAGACAATCCTAAAAATCTGGAAACGGCTTTCCAAATCCTGCAAGACTGGGCTCAGGGTGCTTTGATGACAGACAAGGATATTGACGAGGAAAGAAAAGTTGTACTTGAAGAAGCAAGAGCAAATCTGGGTGCGATTAGCAGACTAAGAAAAAAATTCCTTCCGCCGCTTTTGAATTCTAAATACAGCGAAAGACTTCCAATAGGGAAAGAAGAATTACTAAAAACATTCAAGCCGGATGTTTTGAGAAGATTCTACAAAGACTGGTACCGTCCGGATTTGATGGCTGTAGTAGTAGTGGGAGATGTGACTACGGCACAAGGTGAAGCTTTGGTGAAAAAATATTTCAGTTCACTTGTGAATCCAGGCAGCCCAAGACAGCGTGTAGAACACGGTGCAGGTCCATATACTAAACAGGAAGTTATGTTCCTTACAGACCCTGAGCAGACTACAACAAGATTGTCTCTTAATTTCTCTCCAAGAAAAACAGAAGCAGACAAAACAGTAGGCGATTACAGAAATACATTGGTTGAACAATTAGCATTTAGCGCTATCAACCGTCGTTACCGTGACCTTGCTTCAGAAGCAACACCTCCATTTTCAGCTGCACAGACAAGCAATTCAACCTACATCAGAAACTATCAGGCATTAAGCTTAACGGTAATACCGGTGGCTGATTTGACTACGGCTCTTAATGCTGCGGTAAAAGAATTGCTTAGCATTGAAGAATACGGTTTTACGAAAGACGAGTTGGAATTGGTTAAAAAGAGTTTGCTAAGCTATGCTGAAAAACAGTATAACGAACGCAATACGACTAATTCAGTAGCCTATTTAGGCGAATATGAAGAAAACTTTTTCATAGGTCAGGCGGCTCCTGGTATCGAAAAAGAACTGGAACTATACAAAACCCTGCTTCCGGGCATTACGCCTGAAGAAGTAACAGCTGCATTCAAAAAACTGTTTTCAAAAGAAGACAAGGAGAAATTCTTTGCTTATGTGCTAAGTTCTGAAACAAAAGATGCGCTTATAAACAATGACGCTACCTTATTGGCAGCTATACAAAAATCGTTTACCCAAAAAGCAGAGAAAAAAGCAGAAGTTGCCATAAGTACTACTCTTTTGGATAAAATGCCTGCAAAAGGGAAAATTACTAAAGTGGAAAAAGACGCCAAATTAGAAGCGACTACCTACACTTTGAGTAACGGAGTTAAAGTTACCGTAAAACCAACTACATTCAAGAGTGACGAAATCCTTTTCACAGGTGTTAAAAAAGGAGGTACAAATGCGTATGGAGTTGAAGATAAGGCGACAGTATCTATGCTGACTTCTGTAATTGAAACTATGGGTTATGGCAAGTTTACGCCAACAGACCTGAACAAATCATTGACAGGAAAGAATATTTCTGTAAGACAATCTATGGGTGAAACTACCAATGAAATAGGAGGAAGGTCTGATATCAAGAATATCGAAAGTCTTTTACAATTGAACTATCTGGAACTGACAGAACCTCGTCTTGACCCAAGCCTGTTTAACGGATATGTTAGCAAGATGCAGATGCAGCTTAAATTTATCAAATCCAACCCACAGGCAGCTTTTGTGGACACGCTTGTAAATGTAATGTACAACAACAATCCGCTTCGACCAATGGTAATTCCAACTGAGGCGCAAATTAAATCCATAAATCCGCAGCGTGCTGTTGAAATCTACAAGAATGAATTTGGAAAAGCAGATGGTTACCACTTCTTCTTCGTTGGAAATATAGATGAAAATACATTAAAACCTTTATTGGAGCAATATTTGGCTTCCCTGCCAACAAGCGGAAAAGAACCTAAATTTGTGGATAATGGCTTGAGATTGAAACCAGGAAACAACAAATTCATGTTCAATAAAGGAACAGAACCTCAGAGTCTTGTGGTGGCGCAATATTTTGGAGAAATGCCATATAGTGAAGACATGGCGCTGAAAGCCAACATGATTGGAGACATTCTTACTATTCGCGT
This sequence comes from Flavobacterium lindanitolerans, assembly GCF_002846575.1. Classification (NCBI taxonomy): domain Bacteria; kingdom Pseudomonadati; phylum Bacteroidota; class Flavobacteriia; order Flavobacteriales; family Flavobacteriaceae; genus Flavobacterium; species Flavobacterium lindanitolerans. Next base: position 493,736 of record NZ_PJND01000008.1, on the reverse strand, counting down.
TATCGAAAAGCTTCGTGAAGAAATGGGTTCAATCTATAGCGGTGGTTTCCAGGGTTCGATGGACAAAGAGCCTTATTCCAACTATAGCATCCAGACACAATTGCCAACCGGGCCGGAAAGTGTTGAACCAATCCTGAAACAGACAGAAGCAGAAATTGCCAAGCTTAAAAAGGATGGTCCGGAACAGAAAGATTTAGAAAAAGTAAAAATTGCTATTATCGAAAGAAGAAGAGAAGAAATCAAAACAAACCAGTATTGGATTGGCAAATTGCAACAGCTTCAATTCTCAGGAGATAGCGTTGAGCGATTCCTGAATTTTGAAAAAGAACTTAATAAGATTACAGTTCAGGATATGAAGGCGGCAGCCAACAAATTCTTTGACGGAAAGAACAGCTTCATAGGAGTTCTTAATCCTGAAAAATAATCCTGATACATTCCTAAATACAGAAAGCCGCCCCATTGGGCGGCTTTTTTATGTTTTTTCGGGATTGTTACTGTTTGATTACCTTGAATGTCCTGACTTCTTCGCCGGCATAGGCCTTTACCAGATAAGTACCACTGTGCAAGGCAGACATATCAACCTCGCTTTCGGTTGCATTGATGTTTTTAGAAAGCACCTGCTGACCTAAAATATTAAATGCTTTGATAGCTGTCATTTCTTCTTTATACGAAAGATTCAGTATGTTTTTTACAGGATTAGGATATGCCCTAAAGCTGCTATCGTCAAAAGGTTTCGTTCCCAAAGATTCTTCCGTAATATTCAGCGTATAGGCAAAACTCTGGGGTGCCGGTTGTGTTGACAGTAAAATATAATAGGTAGTTCCCGCTGTCACGGCAAGTTCATTAATTTCCCTGTCACCAATTTCAAAATCCCCGTTGGCACAGGCTATGGCCCCGGTACCAATAGCATTACAATCCGTATAAACTAAAATAGCCGTCCAGCCCGGAGCGCCCGGAATCCGGATATTGATGGTCTGATTCGCAGCAGGCGTATAGGCATAAACGGTTTCATCGCCACCGAGATAATGGTTGTTGGTTCCTTCGCAGCCTGATTCTCCTCCTTGTGGGAAATCATAATCATCGCCATAATTGATAGTGTTATCAGTAGTGGTGTAAGGCAATCCCGAAACTACAATTGGTTTTTCACAAATGGCGCCTGTAGGAGGAATGCTCAGGCAAACATTAAATGTGGTAGTAGCACCGGTATCAGGCGATTCGCTAAACACCCTTACATAATAGGTATTGCCAATCGTGAGGCCAAAAACGGTATTGGCATAAGAAGTGCTGATTTTCATACTTGTCAGGTTGCCGCAATTGCCTTGCAAAATTTCTACTACCAAATCTCTTGGCATGCCGCTTACGTTGCGTAAAGTAACACGATGCGCTGTTTGTGTAGCTGTAAACTTAAACCACACATCATCGTTTGGTGTTCCAATTTCAGGATTTCCTTCATTGGAATCTGTAGCCGAAACAAGACTTCCGGCCGTAACAGCCGTACAGGTAGCAGTCGGATTAACAGTAAGCGTATAGGCACCTGAACAGTTGTCATTGGCAGGAGGTGGCGGTGGAGTAGTAATACAGATGTCAAAATCAGTTTGGGTGTTGGCATCAGAAGCATACGTAAATACGCGGATATAGTAAGTATTGCCTATAGTCAGCGCACGCGGAGTACTTGAAGTAGGGTTGAGGTCAGGGTCACTGAGGTGCACGCTAATCAGTCCGCCGCCACAGGTACCTTCCAGTACTTCATGCACGATTATTTCCGAGCCGTTTCCGGTAATATTCGTCAATTCGATGCGGTGCGAAGTTGCTGTGGCAACAAACGTATACCACACATCGTCATCAGGACGGCCTGAACCCACATGAGGTTCGTCAGAATCTGTAGCCGATTCAAGTGTGCCGGCTGTTTTTACCGTACAAACGGCCGTCGGGTTGACTGTCAGGGCAATTGCCGCCGTACAATTGTCATTGACAGGACTAGTTGTAAACGAAACGGTTCGCCACGGACTTTGTGAAGTGGTGCAGACGCTCCTAACATGGAAAAAATGCTTGGTGCTTGGCGGTAAAGACAAATTGGAAGGCAGAAAAATATTCGACAACGTAGGTGTTCCCGCACCTGTCGGGTCGGCACTTGTCGTATTCAAAACATATTCATAGCCTGCAATGCCCGGAACATTGTCCCACGTTATCGGGCTGGAACCTACTCCGGTAGCGGTAAGCCGGGTTGGAGCCGCACACGACCACGAACGTAATGTTGGCGAGTCAAAGCAAAAACCATAGTTCCAGGCAGCTCCGGCCGGGTCATCATCATAAAACAACCGATAACGGAATCCTGTGAGCTGTGCCGTTGTAAAACCCGAAATGTTCAGCATTTCCGAAATATAAAGGGTTTTAGGAAGCGAACAAAAATTACTGACAGCAAAAGACGTATTTGCATTGCCGGGAATATTTTCTCCCCACGGAATCCAGGCAGAAATGGCAGCATCCCAATATTCCAGTCGTAAGGCATCGTTGGCTTTATAACGATAGCCATAGGGCATTGTAAGCTCCAATAAGGTTTCGCCGTTTGCAAAAGCAGCACTCAGATTAATTACAGGCGATTCGGCCGCAATATTGTCCTCATGCGGATTACCGGAAAAACGGTCATTATAGGCAAAGCTTGATGCAATTCTGGGGTCAGATTCAAAAGCTTCGGAATCCTCATTGTAATTCCCTGTAATTGTCCAGGCAGTATTGGGCCAGTTAGCCGATTGGTTTAACGTTTGCGAATACGAGTTCGCTTGCCAGCCCATCAGGGCCAGCAGTAAGTAACATTTTTTCATAGCAATTGTTTTTTTTGATCCAAAATTAGGACTCCTGAAGGCAAAAAGGTTCATCTTTATAAAGGTGAACCTGCTTTGAGATTGAAAAGTTATATTTTAACTAATTGATATTTAATGTATTGTGTTTTTAGCGGTCTTATTTTGTAAATTCCTAACAAAAAACTAAACCTTTCTTAAAAAAATAGGAAAGCCATTGAAGTTATGTTAACTTAGTGAGAACATAACCTAAAAAAATGAATTATGAAAACAAAAATTGCTTTAGCCGTACTATTGCTTGGATTGGCAATACCGGCATTGGCCCAAAAGAAAATAGCCCCAGGTGAATTGCCAAAACCGGCACAGGAATTTCTTAAGGAACATTTTAGTCATACAGGCATTGAAAAAGCCAAAAAAGATGCAGAACATGGTGAAAAAGGCTATGAAGTCAAGTTGCAGGACGGTACAGAAGTAGAATTCTGGAAAGACGGTTCCTATCGTGAAGTCGATGGAGGCAAAAATCCGATACCCACAGCCTTTATTCCTGCATCAATCAGGGATTATGTAGCAGCGAATTATCCAAACGAAAAAATCACCCATATTGATTATGGCCATAAAGATGTAGATGTAGACCTGACCAATGGCATTGATTTGGAATTTACAAAAGATGGAAAATTCCTGAAAAAGGATTAATTGTCTATTGAAGAAAATAAAAAACGCAGGATATTCCTGCGTTTTTTTATTTTCCAAAACTTTCCAAAACTTTCCAAAACTTTCCAAAACTTTCCAAAACTTTCCAGCTTTCCAACTTTCGACTTTTTGACTTTTCGACTTTCGACTTTTTTTCTCTACTTTATGGAAATCCGTAATAAAACAAAAATAGTTATTAGTAGGTTTGGGTGACAGTATAATATGTTTCCTGGCTATAAATTTAAGATGCTTTTCGCTGACTGGGCTTATTTCTTAGGCAGTTGAAAATTGCAAAAGAAAAACCTTTTAGTTAACCAACCAGCCAATCAATCAACCAAAAAAACGCAGGATAGTCCTGCGTTTTTTAATATAATCAAACCTAAAAATTATTTTTCCAATTTTTTGGAAAGTGTAAAACCTGTGAACAGGCTTATTCCGGCCATGATAAACACTATAGCCGTATTGGCAGCCTCGCTGTCAAGCAAAGTGTATGCATGTAGAATAGAAATAATAAGAAGTCCGATCCCTATGCCTATAAGTAACAGTGAAAGATTCAGAAGTAGCAATTTCCAAACCGGTACATTTTGCGGACTGCTCTTAAAAAGGCTGGCATCAGCGCCCTTTTCTATCAGAGCAAGACGTTCGCGGTTGCGGGTACTCAAATAGATATAGAAAACTCCAAAAATTGTAGCAAATAAGCAAACAGGTATAATAATTCGTTCCATGATTGATGATTTTTAAATGTTATTGATTGTATCTGTACCTTATGACGACAGCTTTCGGATTTAGGTTACAACTTTTTGAAAAAAAATATTATTATGCCTAATTATACTTACTTCAACTTTCTACCTTAGCACCTTAGCACCTTAGCACCTTAGCACCTTAGCACCTTAGCACCAAACTTCACAACAAATTTTCCACTAACCAATAAAAATTTTATTTTAGCTGTAACCCATCAGCAGTTTGTATCGTCTTACATCTATATGGCACTACCTAACGACCAGTTTTATATTGACCGGATTATGAAAGGCGACACCCAGGCATTTACGCATTTGGTGGAACGCTATAAAACCCTGGTTTATACCTTAGCCCTACGGATGATTAAAAATACCGAAGAGGCTGAAGAAGCAGCGCAGGACACTTTTGTAAAAGTATTCCGGTCAATGGAAAAATTTAAAGGGGAATCAAAATTTTCAACATGGATTTATAGGGTAGCCTATAATACCTGTCTGGATAGGATTAAGAAACATAAAACGGTACCTTTAACAGTTGATATAGATAATTATGGCTCACGCCAACTGGCAGCAGCAGAAAATGTACTGGATGCCATGGACGGGGAAGAACGCCACCGTGCTATACAGGAGTGTTTGCAGCAATTACCGGGCGAAGATGCCTTTTTGCTGACCCTGTATTATTTTGAAGAACAATCGCTTGAAGAAATAGCCAAGATAATAGGCATTAAAGCGAATAATGTAAAAATAAAACTCTTCCGTTGCAGGAAGAAGCTAGGCGAAATAGTAAGAGCCAGACTCGAACCTGAAATTATTAGCGAATATGAAAGAGAACGAAAATAACGAATTGGAAAAACTGGCAGACAAGGCAATGAAAAGCCTGCCGCTGGAAACGCCATCCTTTGATTTTACATCCCGTGTGATGGCACAGGTTGCTATGGCTCCGGAAAAGACCATTCCAGCCTATAAACCCTTACTGCCAAAAACTTTTTGGATTGTATTGATTACCATTATTATTGGATTGTTTGGTTATGCTTATTTCACAGATGGCTCAGAACAACAAATATTCAATATTGATTTTGACATGGCCTACGCTAACAAACTCCAAAACATGGCAAACCAGTTGGATTCTTCTAAAACAACTATGTATGCAGCAGTAGCCTTACTATTAGCAATGTTGGTACAAATTCCTTTAATTAGAAATCATTTTCAAGGGAAATAAGTTGATAAGGTAAAAAGTTTCTAAGGAGAAAAGGACTAAGGTTTAAATAACTCTTGACCCTGGCCCTTTTTTTCTTAATGACTTAGCACTTCAATATTTTTAACAAACAAAAACATTTATAATAAATAAAATTATTTATTTTTACTGTCTTGTCATCCAATAAAACAGTAAAATGAAATCATCTCTATTGGTATTGTTAAGTATCCTGTTTATTCAGGCAACAACCTCAAAAAGGAAAGAAGTATACATCTGCAACAGCCCGAACGGGAAACGATTTCACTATACGGAAAGCTGTGAAGGTTTGCAGAACTGCACCTACAAAATAGAGAAGATAACCCTCAGGGAAGCCCAAAAAGCAGGGAAGACGCGCTGCGGCTATGAACGATAAGGCAATTATTCCAGAATTTTGATTAGCAGTTTGCCGCTTGGGTCTAATTTTATCGCTTTAGCACCGGCAAACTTAGCACCGGAAAGCTTGAAACGATGCTGCTTATCCTTGATAGGGAAAGAACTCAACGTTTTTGTTCCATCGCCCAAAGTAAATTCTACTTCCAGTAAAAAAGGCAATACATCACCTTCCTGGCTAATCACAAGGGCATTATCTTTCAAAACAGCACGCACATGAGGAACCTGCTTGCTTTTAAGCCACGGCTCTAAAAAAGGCTGTACTTTTTTGCCGGTCGTTTTGGTAAGCTTATCCATAAAAAATGGTATCGTCATAGGCTCTCCGGACTGCATAAAAGCTTTCAGTCCATTTTCAAAATCCTCTTTCCCCAGCAATTGTTCAAGCATATAAAACACCCAAACACCTTTGTAATAGGAAACACCATCATTGGAAACATCGTCCCATAAAGAAACTTTGGTATCAAAACCTTCCGAGAAATAAATATTCTTATAGCTTGTAAGGTAGTCTTTAAAAATAGCTTCTCCATATTGCTTTTCAAGAAAATAACGTTCTGCATAAGACGCCCAACCTTCCGAAAGGAAATTGGTAGCAGGACCAATAGGCGTGGTCCACGCATGGGCTACCTCATGAGCAAACGGAGCGCGGGGTGACGGTTTGTCTCTTAAAAAATCACTACCCTGTTTGGCAGCTACAATCATATCATTGCTTCGGTTAAGCCAACCATTTGAGGCATTCGAGCGGTCCTGTACAATGGCAAGATATTGTCCTCTCGGACTTCCGAATTTTTCAGCCAGCAAATCATAGGCTTCCAGGAAATTCTTATGGAGTATATCCGGATTGGGTTTGAAATCCGCATCACAGAAAACTTCCAACTGGTAATCATTCTTTTTATAACGATATGTTTTCCATTTCTTGTCATAGTAAAGCCCCAATGCAAATGTTGGACCGGCAGACTGCGCCTTAACAATTCTCTGGTTTTCTGAAACGGTTTCTTCCTGTGGCAGGCTGGTAGCCAGTTGGTATGCTGATGGGATGGTTACACGAACCGAAAAATTAGCACGGTCGTTTGGACTTGAAAAACTAAAAAACGGATGCCAGAAAAACTGGTTTCTCACATGTCCGTAAGTATCATCAAAATAACCGGAATTTTTATCCTTCTCAGACTTGTCAACCGCAAGCGTATAGGAAAGTGCCAACTGCTGCTCGGCATTGGTTTTGGTACGCACCCAAAGAATACCACCGTTAAACACATAATCGGCATCCTTACCATCCACCTGTAGCGTTGTTATCTTAGCCTTATGGTTCAACACTACCGTAAATCCGTAAGATTCCTGAGTCAGGATTTTCATACTGTCACTCACAGTCAAACTGCTGCTGCCAGGGTCAATAGCAGCGTTTATGATATGTCCCATCAGGAGATTCTTGCGGTCAATTGGCAGTTTTTCTGCAATGGTCCATTTTCCGCCACTGTATTTAAAACGGTATATGCCGGAGTAGTGTCCTGAGTAAAGGGTTTCGTTTCCTGAATTGCCAAAAAGTAAAGTACCCGTTAGCAATACCAAAGCACTTTTCTTATCGCTTTCAAGTATTTTTGACGGACCTGCCTTGCGTACAATTTTCGTTTTGCTTTTGTCAAGGCTAAGCAGCAATTCCTGCTGTTCCGGTAATGGAAAATTGGTTTTGATATCCTCTTCCGTTCCGGATTCAAAAGCCTTCTCACAACGGAGTATGGCAAAATCAAGGTCGGTTACGGGAACCTGAGCAAACAAAGAACTGTTGGAAATCAACAAAAATAAAAAGGCCAATCGGAATACTTTCATGGGTCGTAGGTATTATGATAGTTGCATCTAAAAGATACGTCGTTATTTAATCTGGCGGGGGAAGTGGCATGACACAACATGCCTAAGACAAAAATGCAAATTTTATCTTATATTTCTAAAAGAAAACAACTAAAAAATAACAGTTTTTTTCGAAATACAATTCACCTTAAGATAAAGAAACAGGTAGGGAGGTGTATTTTTTATACAGAAAATCCTTAAAAATATTCGACCGTTTTAGAATATATATTGTAACTTTAGGTTGAATTACAGTGATTTATAAACGTGTTCACTGTAATTTTTCCTTTAGCTTAATCAACCAACCTAAATCTTTACCTATGAAACAGCTTTATTTTTATTCCCGATTATTTTTTTGTTCCTGCCTGCTGTATGGTACTTCCTCCAAAGCACAGGAAAAAACCGTTTACCCGACTGCTGCAGAAAGTGACCCTGTAAAAATGGGATGGATGGTTGGTTCGCCGCCGCCGGAAAATCGCATACTGCGTTTTGAAGATGGCAGTTTCTTTGAATTTCCGGGCTTGCGGTGGAGTGTGGCACATATGCGACAATTTATGCCTACAACTAACGTTTCCCGTGGTTTAGGACCTTCAAATCCGCTACAGGAAGCACTTCGCGAAGATATTGGAGGCGTCACTTTTATTCCATTGGGAGAAAAAGAACCGATGACCTGGGAAGAGAGCCTGCAAAAGACCTATGCAGATGGGGTTATCATATTGCATCACGGAAAAATAGTATACGAAAAATATTTTGGAGCCCTGACACCTGAAGGACAGCATGCCGCTATGTCTGTAACAAAATCATTTACGGGGACTCTGGGCATACTGCTCGCAAAAGAAGGAATTATTGATGAAAGGAAAAAAGTGACCGACTATATTCCGGAACTTAAAAAATCAGCGTTTGGAGATGCCACGGTTCGGCAGGTTATGGATATGACAACTGCCCTACAGTTTAGTGAAGATTATGCAGACCCGAATGCGGAGATATGGCAGTTTTCGGCTGCGGGAAATCCGCTGCCCAAACCAAAGGATTACAAAGGACCAAAGAGCTATTATGAATACCTGCCATTGGTTAAGAAAAAAGGTACGCATGGCAAGGCTTTTGGCTATAAGACGGTAAATTCTGATGTACTGGGCTGGATTATTGCCCGCGCCACAAAGAAAGATGTGGCAACGGTATTGTCTGAAAGGATATGGAAACGACTGGGTGTTGAGCAGGACGCCTACCTGTCTGTTGATGCTACAGGAACGCCTTTTGCCGGTGGAGGCTTTAATCTGGGATTAAGAGATATGGTACGTTTTGGCCAACTCATTCTGGATAACGGTTTTGCAAACGGATATCAGATTATCCCGAAGGTAGCCATTGAAGACATCAAAAAGGGAGGCAACAAAAATGCCTTTGCCAAAGCGGGTTATCCGCTACTGAAAGGATGGAGCTACAAAAATATGTGGTGGATTACGCATAACGAACATGGTGCGTTCTGCGCCCGAGGTGTACATGGCCAGGTGATTTATGTTGACCCCAAGGCAGACATGGTTATTGTGCGTTTTGCTTCCCATCCTGTTGCCGCAAATAGCGCCAATGACGCTTATTCTATTCCGGCTTATCATGCTGTTGCGAAGTTTTTGATGAAAAAATAAGGAAAGGTGATAGTGGATAGTTGATAGTGGAAAGTTGAAAGTCGAAAGTCGAAAGATGAAAGTCGAAAGATGAAAGTTGAAAGTGAGAAGGGTTAAGGTTCCGGGAACTAAGGTGAAAGTAAACTTTCTGGATTTGTGAGTCTTTAGACGTGGCCAAAATCCCAAATCAAAAATCCAAACCCTAAATCATAAATCATAAATCAAAAATCTAAAAATCCTAAATCCAAAAATCTAAAATAAAAAAGAGCAGCCTTACGACTGCCCTTTCACCTAATGAAACCAAGCAAACAGCAATTTTACTTTTTCATAAGTTTTTCAATAGAAGTTTCATTATTAGTTGTTTCAATTTCTACAAAATACAATCCGGATTGCAATGAAGAGATGTCAAGCATTTCTTTGCGGTTGGAAAAGCGGGCTGCTAGTTTTCCGGTCGCATCATAAATCACAACAGACCTGATGTCTTCATCTGTTCTTATTGAAAACTGACTGCTGGAAGGATTCGGATAAATAGCAAACTTTTTTGCAGCTTCAATATCGTCAACACCCAAAGCAGGAGCCAAAGGAACATCAATCTGGTAGCCTCTGTTGGCTCCGTGATATGCTAAAGAAAAACTGGCAGAGCTCATTCTTGCAAAAGCAAAATCAATAGAAGTATTAGCATAAACAAAAGTATAATCGCTTGAACTGGCTGTGTCAAAAGCTCTCGTAGCTACTATAGTTCTGGTTCCGGAAGCAACCGTGTTTGACGTTACTGTCCAATTATTTGTGTCAGCAGTTGGTGGCGTACCAACACCATTATGTACGGCATCTATCAGCGTGGTTCCGTTATAGTATACCACATCTTGTCCGGCTTCCATTCCTTGTCCGTTACTAAATGAACCGAATTGCAGCGCAAACCAGCGGTCTGATGGTCCGGTTAGCGTTAGGGTAGCAGTAGAGTTGGTGCTGTTCAGGTCCAGTTTTGCCGTCATTCCGGCAAGCAGGTTTACCGTTCCGGTGGTTTTTGTCTGGGCTTGCGCCACAAGCGCTAAAAGTCCAAGAGTTACTGTGAGTAGTGTTTTTTTCATATTTTCTTAGTTTTTAAATAGGTTAATGATTTCTTGATTTCTGGTATCTACGGCATATTCAAAAGGCGCCTTGCCCTGTTTGTCTTTTTGTGTCTTATCTGCCTTGTAACGCAGTAACAATTCAATAAGTTCCTTATTCTTGAATTGTATAGCATAAAGCAGCGGTGTCATTCCGGCGGCATCGGCAATATTCGGGTCGGCCTTTTTTTTCAGCAGGGCTTCTGCCAGTTTGATATTTCCTTTTACGGCAACCGCGGCCAGTGCTGTACCGCTGGAACTGCTGTAATTAATATTGTTTACGTTTTCGGTCAGGTATTCTGCCACGGTCAGATTGCCCCTGTAACAGGCAAGAATCAATGGTGTAAATCCCATCGCATTGACTTTATTGATTGTATCCGGATTTTTGGCAGCCAATGCCTTTATTTCTTCAACAGTGCCATAACGGGCAGTATCGAAAACATCTTTTGGGCCCTTGTTTTGCGCAATGGCAGAAACAGTAACGAGAAACAGGAGTGATAAAAGTTTTTTCATTTTTATTGCTTATTGAGTAAGAAATTATAATCTACAGTAACCTTATCGGCTACTTTTTTGCTGACAATCTTTGGAATTTCAATCCCAAAATCTTCAGGCTTTACGATAAAGTTGCCGGTTATTTTAAAACCGGTTCCGGATTTTGAGATTTTTGCCGTGCTTGATACCTTTTTGGTTTTTCCGTGCAGGGTAAGGTCACCTGTAATGGTCACTGTCTTTTCTGTGGTAGTAATCTGTGAGGCATCAAAATCTTCTATTTTGCCTTTAAACGTTGCTTTAGGATATTTGTCAGATTCCACATAATTTTCATTAAAATGTTCCTCCATCAGGGCTACTTTAAAACGAAATCCTTTCATTAGTGTCAGTGCGGCAAAGTCTCCTGTAGAAGTTTCTAAAACGGCAGAGGTGCTTTTGCTTTCTGCCGCAACCTCTTCAAATGAAGGAACGGAAGCTTCAAATTTTACGTTTCCGTTTTTGGTGATATATTTCTGCGCCTGTGCAGAGAAGGTTCCTAACAGAAACAATAGCAGTATCGGTAATTTGTTTTTTAGTATTTTCATATTTTTCAGTTTAGTTTTCCGGTAGGCCATCGGCTCTCCATTGCAGAATCAGGTTGATTTTATCTTGTGGCATTCTTCCGGTTTGCGGCATCTGTCCTGTTTCCCCGTTCTGTCTTTGTATCCTGTCCAGCAGGTTGGTATTCTGCACTGCATCCTTGACTTCCTGATAGGTTGTGAGCGGACGGAAAGAGGAAACACCTCCGGGCGAATGGCATCGTATACAATTGGCGTCTACAATCGCTTTAACGGTATTCTGATAAGTGACCGGTCCGTCAACAGTAGTTGGTTTTTCCAAATCTTCATAAGTATTGGAATCACAAGCAAAAAACAGCGTCAGGGCCAATAATAAATATATCTTTTTCATGTCTGTTCAATTAAAAAACACGGTATAGATTAAATCCGAAGAAAAAATCACCTTTGCCCCAATCTCCGGTAGCACTCGTTAAATAACCGCTTTCTGTCATCGATTGGGAATTGGTAAAAAGTAATTGGAAGATATGACCTCCGGTTTCTACATCAAGTCCAACAGAAAGCGGGTTTTTGTAAAAATCAGGCTTGTTAAAATTATAAGCATATTCCAGATTAACAGAGAGCCTTTTACTAATTTTCATCCTGCCGCCATAACCCAATGCAAATTGGTTATCGTTTTCTATTTCAGGATTGTACAGGTTTTTGTGTATGTATGATGGTACGAGTTCCAGAGAGAGCCTTTCCGATATTTTTCGGGAAACAATCAGCTGGGTGATATAAGTCAGCCTGTCTGAAAATTCAATTTTGGGGTAATCGTCCTTTTTTAGCAGGCTGTTGATATCCAGTGTATTGTAACCCACAATTTCAAACGGAAACAGGTCACTTTGTCTGGCCAATCTATATTTTACGGATGTTTCATATACTTTTGAAAGCGTATGTCTTGAACCGCTAACGGCAAGCCAGTCCGTCAGCCCGTAAATACCGCCAATTTTGGTTGTGGCATCATCAAACCCGAAAAACTCGGAAATACCACCTTTTACGGTTCCAAACCGGTGTGATACGACAAAATAAAATTCTTTCTTAGCGGGCATTTTGGTCGATTGCAACGTAATGACCTGCAATCCTTTAAATGCGGCTGTGGCATAAGTATCCTGTACCTGGGTTGAATCCAGTTGCGACAGCAGGTCTTCCTGGGCACAGGCAGAACCGCCAAGCAATAACAAACAGGCCAACGGTAAGATTATATTTCTCATGGATACAATTATTGTATTAGGATACATTGGTCTAGTTTTACTTCTTCCATCAGTTCATCAAAACCAATACATCTTCCTTTCAGGGTTATTTCCTTGCCGTGAATATCTGGAGCTAAGTTTTTGGCAAAACTGCAGGATATGCCGGAATCAAGGGTTAATAATGAATCGGAAATCTGGGTCACTTTTCCGCTGATTTCAAGTGTTTTGTTCAGGTAGCTTGAATCCGATACGGACATATTTGCTTTGTAGTTACTGAGCAATTGCAAAGAAGAAAGCCGGAATGCCGGTTTTTCTTCCGCAATGTTACGGGCTTCTTTATACAGGACACCGTTATAGAGATAAGCTCCGCAGATAATCAGCAGGATTATACCTATAAACCATATACATTTTTTTCTGTTCATGATTGGGCTATTTTTTGTTTTTTTAAGTTCCCGGAAGAAGATTTTTGGAAACACGGAATCTATTCCCGGGAGTTTCTTAAACAACTAAAAACTTTTATCCAAAATTAGTGGATACGTTGGTAAGCCCCGAAAAAATCAGGTAGACAAAAGGTAGACAAGCCCGTATAATGCGGTAGAAAGTTAGTAGACAAGAGTCTTGTTTTAGACCGAAAGTATAAAGTTGGTAAGGTTTTCGTCTGCCGCAAGCTGTAATTTTTTACGCAGTCGGTAACGGGCAGTTTTGACACTGTCCGGAGAAATATTTAGTATGGAAGCCATTTCCTTGATGGAAAGATTCAGCTTGATAAGCGCACATATTTTTAAATCGTTGGCGCTGATTTCCGGATACAGTTGTTTGAGGCGTGTGTAGAAGTTTTTATTGATGCTTTCAAAATAGAGGTTGAAATCATCCCAATTGTTGTTTTGCTCAAAATGGCGGTTGACCATCTTGATGAGTTGCTGTTCGGATTGAGGCTGCTGTTCTATAGCCGATTTGATATCGCTTAACAATTCGTTCTTTTGCAGCATCTGTAGGGTGATGGCGCTCAATTGGCTTTCTTTATGGTCCAGGTCGTTCTGGAAACGTATCTCTTCCAGTTCGCGCTGTTTTTCTTTGGCTTCCAGAAGAGCTTCTTTGGTTTTGAGCAGATTCCTGTCGCGCTTGTTTCTGCTTTTAAGGTATAAATATCCTGTTACTAAAGCTGTCAGGAGTACAATAATGCAAATGGCCAACAGATAATTGGTAAGTCTTGCCACTTCTTTTTCCTTTGAAACCAGGGCAAGTTTTCTGTTTTTTTCAGCCACTTCAAATTGCATTTCAAGGCTCTTGACTATTTTTTCCCTTTCTAAGGAATGGAGTTGGTCTTTCAGGAAAATAAGGCGTTTTTGAAGCCTGGACATTTCGAAGTAATTCTTTTCCTTTTCGTTTAGCTCGATGAGTGCTTCGACGGTCATGATTTCAAAAAGCTTGTCGGAAAGTGCCTCCGATATCACATGTGCCTTTTGGAAATAAAACAAAGCTTCTGTTTTGTGTTTGTGATTGAGGTGCCATCTGCCAATGGCCAGAAGTGCTGAAGCCTGAGCCTGTTTATTTTCTGTGGTATTGGCTATCTCCAGTGCTTTTTGAAAGTAGTCCAGACCATTTTGGTCGTTGTGGCGTCCCATTTCGCTTTCGCCTATGTTGATATAGGCATTGGGCAGATAGGCCTGATTGCCTGATTTTTCAAAGTCTTTTAAGGCCAGCTTGTAAAAATAATAGGCTGAATCTTTGAGCTGTTGCTGTTCGTATAAAGAACCCAGACTGGAATAGGCAAGACCCAGAGTACCGCTTTTGTCTTCACGGCTTTCGAGAATGCTGATTACTTCGCGGCTGATGGGTTTGGCCTGTGCATATTTTTTCTGTCGTGAATAAATGGTACTGATAAGCTGCAGGCATTTGCTGCGGCCAATTTGTCCCACATCGGGATTGGTTTTTTCCAACCGGTTGTAAATATTGAGCGACTGGAAAGCGTAGTCAAGTCCTTTTTCATAGCTGGAACCAAAAGAGCAGATGCCGAGATAGAGCAGTGATTCTGCCATATCTGTTTCATTCCTGTCTTTTTTTGCTTTTTCATAGGATAGGAAAAAATACCGGAAAGCTTCGTCGTCATGGTCTTTTACAAGCGCATCCCAACCTTTCTGGATTAATGTATTTTGTGACGAAGGCTGCGCCATGCTGTTTAAGCATAGCAAAAATAAAAGCAAAAATAGAAGCAGCCGGTTGTAGCGCATGGCAGTTTTTTGATAATAATAAGGATTTCAAAGATATAAATATTTAATCACTGTCAGGAAGTTTGTACCAAAGGGGCGAATTACTTTGTATATAAAGTCGTAAAGTTGTAAAGTCGTAAAGTTGTAAAGTTGCAAAGCCTCTACCGGCTGTTTTTTCTACGGTATTCTGTGGGCGAAAGCCCTATGTTTTTCTTAAAAGATTTTCCAAAGGAAGATTGGTCGCTAAACCGGAGTTCGTCTGCTATTTGGGCAATGGTCAGCATAGGGTCAGACAGCAGTATGCGCGCTTCCAAAAGGAGGGCTTCTTCTATCAGTTCTCCGGCTGTTTTTCCGGAAACTTCTTTTAGAATTTTGGTAAGATGTCCGCTCGTAACACAGAGCGAATCGGCATAGAACTGCACGCTGCGCTGCTGTTTGAAATGGGTGTCAAGCAATTTGAGAAATTTTAAGGTGAGTTCTTCCTGACGGGACAGTTCCGGTTTTAGTCCGGAGTTTTCTTTTTTATAGCGTGAAGCTACTATATACATAAGCAGGCTAAAGGTATGGTGAAGCACTTCATCGCTATAGGGCTCATGGTTCTTTTCAATGTTTTCCTGCATAAGTAAACGGGCCAGAAAAATAAAATTCCGGCATTCCTCCTCACTAAAGGTAAGCTTAGGGATGGCTTTTGAAGCAAAGAACTCAAAGGCATCGATTTCATTTTTATTCCGATTGGATTGCCGGGCAAAATCTAACGTAAAGCTAACGGCAATCAGTTCAAGATTCCCACCAATTTCAAGGATATGGTTGATGGTTCTTGGCGAAATAATAATCAGGTCATTTGGATTGGCAGTATGGGAGATAAGGTCCAGTTGGAGTTTCATCGTTCCGGAAAGGATGAGCATCACCGAAAAATTATCAGAGCGATACGGATAAGGAAACGGAATGGTTGTAATGGCACCTTTTCCCATATAAACATGGAGCCCTTCGGATTGCGGGACATCACCTAATATTTCCAGAATATCGCTGATTGAGAGCTTTCGGATGCCTGTTTTTTCCAAATCAATCGTCTTTAGTGTCGTAAAGTTAGTCATTTTATGCGAGAGTTCTTTTTTGCGGTCAACTCAGTATTAGACTGTTGTAGGAAAAAAGGCGGGTTTCAGACCAATTTCGGATGGAATGGCACGAAGTGTTATTGTTGACTTAGCCGTAAATTTAATACAGCTATTTACAGCTCATTAAATTTTAAATATCATGAAATATATCCCTTTGATTGGCAGGTTTCTTTTCAGCATCATCTTTATGTATTCTTCCATTGCTAAGTTTTCAGATACGTTTGTGTATGAGGCAGCCGCTAAAGGAATTCCGCTGTCGTATATACTGATTCCATTGGTTGGCGTACTGGAAATGGCGGCAGGACTTAGTATTTTATTTGGTTTTATGGCCAAATGGGGTGCCTGGCTGATTATTATTTTTCTGGTTCCGGTTACTTTTATCATGCACGATTTCTGGACTGTCAGTGACCCTATGCTACACCAGCTGGTTCTGATGACATTTATGAAAAACATGTCGATTATTGGAGCGGCACTTATGTTAGCCTATTTTGGTGCCGGGCCTTATAGTATTGATGCATTGCGGGATGAGAAAAAAGAGGCTTAAACGGACTTTATAAATCAGAAATCGGGTTGCAGATAGCAGATAGCAGATGGTAGAAATTAGAGATTAGATATAGAAATCTAAAATCAAAAATCCCAAATCTAAAATCAATCCGGAGTAGTGTTTGGTAGTTACACTTTTGATTTCAGTCGGCTCAAGGTTTCCTGCGAAATATTGAGGTATGAAGCAACCATTTTGTTGGGTAGCCTTTTTACTATTATCAGGTCGTGGATAGTTGATAGAGTATAGTGGATAGTTTTTAGTTGATTTGTGGAGGTTACACAATTTTTCTTTTAAGAAAGATTATATAAATACCTTAAATCTGTGTAATCATTAAAATCTGTGGCTAAAATCAAAAATCTAAAATCACAAATTAATGTGTAGTATTAATCTTGTAACAGTTCGGTATCTGGCAAAAGGTGTATTTCAGACTGTAAATTTGGTGTCAAATAAGTCTTCGTCTGTAAACATCTTCCACTTTATTCTTTAGTATGTCAATTAGTTCTGCCTGCATATAATCATAGTCGTCCGGAATGTATAAACATACAATTTTTTTATTTTTATAAATTTCGGGAAACTTTTGTCTTATGAAATTTCTATGATGTTTTTCCATAACAATAATACTGTCTGCCCAACTTAATATTTCATCGGAAATTACAGTATTTGCTGATTTATCTGTGCCTGCTGATTTTACTTCAAAACGTTTATCGTCTTCATATATTTTGTGTGCAGTTGCACTTCTCATTCTGTTTACCGTGCAAACGAAAAGTAATTTTAGTTTGGATTTGTCTGTCCATAATTGTCGCATTAGAGTTGCGATTTTCCAACAGTCATCAATATTTTCGTTGTCAAAGCAAGCCCAGTAATGAATAGTAAATTCGTGAAGCTTGAAGTTGGCTTCTAAAATTGGTTTAATTGTTTCGCAATACTTTATAAAAAGTTCCTCAGTATTTTGGTCTTCTGTTGCCTGAATTATAATTTCCATTAAAACAAATTTCTTGTCGTCATCTGTTGTCAGGTAGTAATGTGAAATGTACTTTTCAATGTCATCAGGATTTCCTTCTGTATAAGACCAGTCCTGCATAGAAGAATTATGCGGAATATTTAGTTCTTCTGATAACTCATCAATCGCTTTTCTTGTCCCACATCTAAAGGTTGGTTTCATTCGTTCTTGTTTGTCTGTTGGTGGCATTAATTATAATAGCCGCTATCGTTTTGGTAGCGGATTTTTAATACAAAAGTTTAATCGGATCCTGCTGTTGAACCTTGTCATATTGTTTATAGAAACTCTTCAGCCACCATATTGCCAAACCTTTGTTAGCGGCTGTTTTTACGATATTAAATCACAATTTTTCCTACTCCTGTCAAAGGTTCTTGTTCTTCTACAGCTATAGATGTTTTTAGTGTAAATAACCACCATTCTTCAAATCCTAAGTTTTCATCTTTTGGCCCATTATTGAATTCTATTAACTCTTTCCACGCAATGCAATAAGATATAAAATTGTCTAAAAATGCTGCCTTGTATTTAAATGGTGTTGTTTCTGCAAAATGTAGTCTGATTCCTTTTTCTTTGGATAATGACAGAATAATTTGTTCATTATCATTTGTCAAAAAAGCAAATGCTTCAAAATTGTCAGGAAGTCCCAATCTGAAAGTTTTCTCATCTGTAAGTTCTAAAGTTTTCAATAGGTCTGCCGTAATATAGGACCAATAGTCTTTTGTCAATGAATATACAGTTGTCCATTTTTCAGTAATTGGTGATGATGCAAATGTTTTGTCTTCGTTACAAGGAAGCCACATTGCAAATTCAACATTCTTTAAGTCATCCCACTCAATAGATTTTTGAATAGAGTTCTGAAATCTTAAAATTGTATCACCAAAAGAACCGTCAGTTTTTTTTATTTGCGTTGTGTTTTGAATAATTTCTTTACTCTGTCTGCCAAATATTTTTTTGAATATGCCCATTGTTATTATTTTATTAAAGTAGCTCTTAATGGTTTAATTTTTCTAAGGCTAATTTACAATTTTTTTAATGCGGCCAATTGAGTTATTATAGTTGATAATGTATAGTTGATAGGCGATAGTTTTTAGTTGATTGGTAATGGGTAAATGTTTTTCTTTTACTGAGAGATTATATAAATACCTTAAATCTGTGTAATCATTAAAATCTGTGGCTAAAATCAAAAATCCAAAATCCTAAGTCAGCATTCATAAATCACAAATCCAAAATTATCTTCATTTTCTCTTCATTTTTACAAGCTATATTTGTTTATGATTCTTACCATACAAAACCAAAAATCAGATAAAAAATGGTAAATTCGTTATGGAGTCTCTTTTGTATAATTTAAAACCTATGCATTATGAAAAATACTTTTTTAGCAGCCTTATTGCTCATTACGGCCAGTTTTTATGGACAAACCGACAAAAAAGAACCTTATTCACCGCCTGACGAAGCACGTTTTGCTTTTGAAAAAGAATTTCCGAAAACAAATGCCGTATGGAGAAGCGAGTTTGACGGTGATGATGGCAATGAAGAACTGTATGTAGCAGATTTTACCGTTCAGGGCACCAGGGTTTCAGCCTATTATAATCTGAGAGGCGAACTACAGGTGTTGGAGCATGCGGTCAAACCGAACAAGTTGCCACAAACTATCCAATCTTACCTTAAAAAAAATTATCCGACCTATAAAATTGTTGAAGCCGCAAGAATACGAAAAACACCGAATTACTATACTTATGAAGTGGGACTTACCAGCGACTCAAAATTTTATGATGCCGTTTTTAGTGACGCCGGCGATTTTCTGCAAATGGTGGAGAAAGACCGCTAATGTTTAAGAATAGTCTGCAAAATGATTATAAAGTAAATTATGAATGTCCTGATTGTAGAAGATACCAAAGAATTAGCAGTAGAGTTAATTGACTATCTTGACAAGAGTGGTTATGTCTGCAAATGGGTGGCTACTTGCGAAGAAGCTCTGGAAGAGGTTTCGGTAAACCAATATGATGCACTGTTGCTTGATTTGGGACTGCCTGACGGTAGCGGGTTTGACGTGCTGAAAAGTGTACGGAAAGCCAAATCAAAAATGGCAGTTATTGTAATTACCGCCCGTGGTGAGCTAGACGACAAAATTAACGGTCTTGATTTGGGCGCAGACGATTACCTGACCAAACCTTTTGCCCTGACGGAATTGGGTGCCCGATTGTATGCCGTAATTCGTAGAATCCACGGATTTACGGTTAATGAACTCGATATCCACGGATTCAAAATCAGGCTGCAGGATTATAAGGTAAGTTATCAGGAAAATGCCGTGGCACTGACCAAAAAAGAATTTGATATTTTTCAATATCTGGTACTGAATAAAAACCGTGTCATTACGCGGCTGCAGCTTACAGAACATGTATGGGGCGATGTGCTGGAAGTTAGTTCCGATTCTAATTTTATAGATGTTCACGTACGGAACCTGCGCAAGAAACTCGACAAACACGCTTCTATCGAATGGTTTGAAACCGTACGCAATGTAGGCTATAGAATTATAAGCTAAACATGAAGCTCAAAAATAAAATCTCGATATTCAGTGCCGTAATCCGCCTGTTGCTATTAATCATCATGTGGTTTACGCTGTCTTTTGTAATTAAAAAGGTGGCCTATAAGAAGATTGAAAATTCGATGGTTGAAAAACGGGATAAGTTTGTCAAAAATCTCAATACTTCCGAAATCAATGCTTTTATAGAACGGAATGACAGTACGGAGCTTTATATTAGTTTCTCCAATCTTCACAGCGAATTTCTCCAGTTATACCGTTCCAACAACGCGGTGCGCTCAAAAGATTATTTTGTTGACGAAACCCGGATTGTAGAAAATGAATCGAATGAATACCGAGTACTTTACCATCATTTCACTTATAAAAACACCAACTATGTGCTTGAAATAGGAGAGCGGCTTAGCGAGGTAAACGAATTGTTGGATAAGTTTCATCTGGTTATTTTATTGTTGCTTACGGCAACGCTCATTGTGTCTCATTTTGCCCAATCCATATTTATTGATTATCTGCTAAAACCTTTCCAGAAAATAATTGACACAAAGATTAACCTTATTAATGAACCGGAATTGTTTGACCTTTCTAAAGTGCATACGACTACATCTGATTTTATTGTTCTGGATGATGGATTGAACCAGATGATGGACCGCATACAGGAACAATTTAAAAAGGAAAAGCAGTTTATTGCCAACGTTTCCCACGAATTGCTGACACCAGTGTCGGTTTTGCAGAACAGGCTGGAAAACCTGCTCAACAACGAATCTATCAATGATGAAGGTGTCGATAAGATTGTTGTTTCGCTCCGGAATCTGGACACGTTGAAACGTATTATTAACAATCTTTTGCTCATTTCAAGAATAGAAAATCACCAATATTCCAATTTTGAACCTATCGATTTCCAGAGTTTGATTTCTGAACTCTTGGCAGACCTTGAAGACCGTATTGAAATGAAGCAGCTTCGGGTGAGTAATACAGTAAAAGAACATTTTGTTTTTGAAGGGAATAAAACGCTGATGCACATATTGATTTATAATATTGTTTTCAATGCCATCAAGTTTACGCCCAATGGCGGTAGTGTTTCCGTTTCAGATTCTTTTGAAGAAGGACTTTACAGTATTTCCATTTCAGATACGGGTAAAGGAATGACCGAAACACAATTGTCACAGATTTTTAATCGGTTTATGAAAATAAATCTGGAAGATGAAGGGCAGGGGCTGGGGCTGTCAATCGTTTCAAGCATTGCCAATCTGCATAAAATAGCAATAAAGGTAAGCTCAGAACTGAATGTGGGAACAACTTTCAGTCTGATTTTTCAGGAAGTGAAAAAATAAAATGTTAAATTAATCGCTAACGGTAAAATCTTCATCTTATCTTCATTTAACGAATCTAACTTTGACCTATAATTAAGAAACAAACATAATTCTTGTTTAATTAAAAAATAGAAATCATGAAAAAATTAATGATGTTAGCCGCATTAGTTCTAGGAACCAGCGCTATGGTAAATGCACAACAAAAAGCACCTGCAAAAGCAGAAGTAAAAGTTGAAGCAAAAGCAACAAATAAAGAAATGAAGAAAGCCGAAGCAAAAACCAAAAAGGCTGAAGTGGCTAAAGTAAAAAAAGAAGAAGCGCCTAAGGCGAAAGCCTAAGACTCTTTGCCTGGTCTGCAATAAACGTGCCCGGAAAGCTCCTGATATCAGGAGCTTTTTTTATTTTTAATTCCGACTGTTTTTATAGGCTTTTACAGCTTCTTCCAGCGGAATCTTTTCATATTCGGCATCTTCGCCCGGATAACGCAATGATTGGGAAAGGGTTGCTGTTGTTTTAGCACATTGCCAGATAATGCTTTCTCCACAAGGAACAATATCCGGAGTTTTTTCAAAAACGCGGTCTTTGAAAGCCATTTGAGCATCAATTAATTTCCATCCTTTCTTTTTGAGAGCCGTTAATAAATCGTCAAGAAACAAAGCATTTAGCAAAGAATGGTGTAGCAGGAGTGTGTGCTTAACCGGTCTGTTGAACAGTTGAACAGCCAGAGCATCATAATAAGCGGCGCGGTCAAGGATGTGTTGGATATAGTAGTTTTTGTAGGGAGTGAGGTCGGCATCAGGATTTTCTTTTAATGCTTTGGCTATTTCCGCATCAATATACCAGTCCGAAGCATCAATCGTAACCGCTCCATTTTTGTAATTAGTTTGCGACATGAATACTCTCATCGAATCTCTTTTTTCAACCGTATTGCCTTCTTTCAGGTATGGAAATCTGAAGTATTTGGCATAATTCCGGTACGGTTTGATTATGCTGTCGCCCTTGTTAAAATCTGCGCTGAACTTTTTAAAGGAATTGGATTTGGAATTAAAATACAGATGCGAATAGGAATGGTTGCAAATCATATGACCCTGGTCGTCCCATTGCTTTAATAAATCTCTGCCGTTGGAATCGGCTACGCGCATGCCGCACACAAACAATGCTGCTTTGATGTGATGCTTTTTAAGTGTTTTCAAAAGGGCATTATTTCGTTCCTGCCATTCTAATTTTGGAGTAACCGTCGTGTTGGGGTCGTCTATGGTAATTGCAATTTCTTTTTGGGCATATAATCCTGTATGTAACAGGAAAAACAGCAGGATGAAGGTGTGTTTTTGGGTAATTGTCATTGTTTGGAGATAGTACTTATTCCAACAAAGATAAAATTTCCCGGATTGAAAAATGGGCTCCACAAACAAATTCATCGGCAGCACCATAATAAATGGTCAGCCTGTCTCCTTCAATAATATGGCCGTTCGTAAAAACTACGCCACCAAAAAAGCCATTGGTTTCATAAGTTTCTGTTGGAACCATTATGGGTTCGACAGTTCGGGATATTACTTTTGAAGGATTGCCCAGTTCCATTAGGAAAGCACCCAGACAATAGAAGTTTTCGGCATTGGCGCCATGATAGATTTCCAGCCATCCGCGTTCTGTCTTAATTGGAGCAGCACCGGCACCAACTCTGGCGCTATCCCAATGATTTTCTCTGGTTTTGAGAATACATTGGTGATTTCCCCAATGCAGTCCGTCTGGCGATTCGGCTATCCAGATGTAATTACCTCCAATTTCCTTACTGCTAGGACGGTGCAGGGCGTAATATTTGCCATTGATGCGTTCTTCAAAAATAGCACAGTCTTTATTATGGGGTGGAAAAATCATTCCTTTCTGTTCAAAATCTTTCCAATTGATTGTAGTCCGCAAACCAACACCAACGCCATTGTTTGAAACGGCAGTATAGGTCAGGTAGTAAATATTGTCTATTTTGCTGACCCTGCAATCTTCAACACCAAATTTTTCCTGATATCCTATTCCCGATAAGATTGGATAACCTTCAGGTTCCTTAAAACGGATACCGTCATCACTGCACAAGAGCCTAAGATGAGAAAGGGTGGTTAAATAGTCATTTCCTTTATAATTGATTACCCTGGCATCATTAGCAATAAGATGTGGGTCGTCCAGCAGTATTTCAAGAATTTCAATTTCTCCGGATTCATCCACGACAGGGAAGAAAACAGAACCTTCTTTTTGGCTGATATTTTCGGCAACCCTCACAATGAGCCAGATTTTATTTTCATAAATAAAAACACCCGGATTGAGCAGGCAGATTACCTGAAACTGGCTGTTGCTGGCCAACAGGTCTTTAGGGCTTAGTAACGGATTTTCAGGAAAACGGTTGGCAATATCTCTCATAGTCACTTTTATTGGATTGAATTTACAAAAACTTTTTGTCGGATGACCTTAAGAGAATCCTAAATGTAAATACAAAAGCCTCCATCTGGAGGCTTTTGTTATAGATTTTTGTGTTTTGATTAGTTTACCACAACCTTTACAGTATACACTTTATTAGAGTGAATTTTTAATATGTAAGTTCCCGAAGGCAAACTTTGGTTGATAATCGAATAATTGTAATCATTAATGTTTTTTGAAGAATAGAACAGATTTCCGGTCATATCAAACATATCGATTTGGTCGATTGGATATTTTGATTTGATATAGGTCTTTTCGCCTTCCTTAACCGGGTTAGGATATACTTTTACCCCGTTTTGAGAAGAAAACTCACCCGTTCCCAATGCTTCTTCAACCACAAAAGAAATTCGGTTGGATACTTCATTATAAGAATCGTTTGTAAACATTACGATGAAATAATCTCCGGCTTCTGTAGGCAGCTTGTCGTCCTGTATAACTTTTGTCCCTTCAGAAAGTCCCTCAAAATAGGTAAAACTTACCAGTTCGTCTACATTTGGGTCGTCTCCGGCATGATAGATTCCCAACCAATCCTTAACAATACCCGGAGCATTTGTCCAGGTTGCAATAATATTTTCATTGAGGTTGTAGATGGTCTTGTTGATGCTTAGTTGCGTAATCTGGTTTCCAACCTGGAAAAATACTTTGTTTCCAACACTGTTATAGCCGTCCTGAAGGAAATATTCGGCAAAATAATAACCATCGGCCAAATTGTTGAAGGTAAAGTTTCCGGAAGCCGTAGTAACATAGCGCCATTGTGTAGAAGCAGGTCCGCCTGGAGTTTGGCCTACTTTATAAATTCCAATCCAGTCATTGGTAAGCCGGGGTCCGTTGGCAAAAGATAGTGTAACCGGACTCCCTGAAGCGTAGGTTTGGGCATTAGAAGAAAGTGTTACCAATGGGCCTACATAAAATTCTTTTCTACCGGCCAATTCTGTATAGCCGTCATTTTCTAAAAACGTTGCATAATACCTTCCCGGCTGTGTCAAACCATTAAAAGTAACGGTTCCGCTTCGCTGACCGTTTACATAAGTCCACAATTGTGAAGGACTGGCGCTTCCCGGTGTCTGGCCAACCTTATATAAAGCAATCCAATCTCTTTGGTTACCCGGACCATCAGTAAAAGAAACACTTATTGGGGTGTTAGGTCTGTAGGCAATAGTGTCTAACTGAATTTGCGTATTGGCAAAACCGCTGTTGGTTACATTAAATGACTTTACGGCACTCCATGGAGACCAGTTTAAATTCCTGTCTCTGTGGCGTACTTTTACAAAATACTGTCCGTTAGGAATTTCATTTGCTGCCAGAGTCACTTTTGTAATATCGATGCCCGCGTTGATATCTTTCGATACGTCAACCTGACCGTTTAAAGGGCCATACAGGTTTTCATAATCTCTGTAAATGTCTTTTTCAATGATTTCAAAATCGGCTGTTTTTCCAATCAGGAACTCTGTCGAGTTTAACAACTGGCCGGAAGTAGTAGTATAGGCAGAACTTGAAATTTCAAGAGGTAACTCTACATCACCACCATTAAAATCGTTCAATATTGTTGGTTGTTGTGGTGAATCCAATCCTTTATAACGGTGGAATTCATCCATAAGTTCATTGTTTTTCCAGGTATAGGCGCTACCAATAGAGTAGGACTCCACGTCAAAAGTATCGTTATTGACGTCAACATCTATAATTTGGTACATCCAGTTGGAAATCGTTTTCTGTACGTCGTCAAAATCTTTTTCTGCCGCCATGCCCCAATATTGGTCCCAGGCCACACCTCCGGAAATAATCTGGTAGGTTGGCGTATTTTTCAATTGGCCTCTGTGATATAAGTGGTGGTGGGCTCCAATATGCAAGATGTGCTTTGCAGAAGTTACCAAAACCGGCATAGCGGAATTTCGGATCCATGGAGAAATATCGCCCACATACTGTTCTGCCTGATAAGGTCTGTGTCCTAAAGAAACTATCCAGTCAACAGTCGGGTCAGCATCAGCAGCCTGCACCACCTGTGTAAGCCAGTTTAACTGTTGGATTCCGGTATGTTCTGTATCCATAGCTATGAAAAGAACATTTCCTACCTGATTGGCATAATAATTCTCTGTTCCGGATGAAATACCTCTATACGACATTTCATCAAGTACATAATGGTCATAATAGGCCTGCATGGCTAATGTACCGTAAGTTTCATGGTTTCCTACCAAAGTCTGAATAGGAAGGTAGCCGGATAAAGCCTTATTCTTTTTGAAATGTACGTTTTCATAATGGTCTAAAGTACCCACATCTACCTGGTCACCCACCATTACTGTCAATGCAATATTATCGCACGGGTCTGCCGTGATTCCCCATTTTTCTGCAATTTTTCTTTTGGCCTGGGCAACAAGCGTGTCAAATCGCGGAACGTTTCGCATCTGGTTGTCTCCCAAAACCAAAAAACGCAGGTGGCCGTCAGATGTAGCGGCTTGACCGGGAAGCGGTAGCGTTTTGAATGACATAGTCTGTGAAGTGCTGGTTCCGGTTCTGACGCGGTAATAATACTTAGTGTTTGGGTTAAGCCCTGATATTTTTACACTGTGGTAATAGTAATTGGCCGGATATCCGGTGTCTGTAAATATGCTGTTGGTTCCGGTAACAGAGAGGGTGAGCGCATTTGGCGCACTTCCGTATTCTACTATAGATTCCGGATTGCTTTCTGTTTTCCAGTTGACATAAATGGAATTGGTAGTAGGAGCTTGCAGGTAGGGATAGAGAGATTGAGCTTCAGCCATCCATCCTGCAAAGAGCAGTAATAAGAGATAGAATTTTTTCATGATGTGTTATGTTGTTTGTTGGCACAAAAATAGGTTTGCTAAAATTTTCAGCAATTAGAAAAAGATTAAGTTAGGGTTAAAGAATGACGGCTTTTTTTCAGGCTTGTTTTAAGAAACGATTAAGGAGAAAGACCATTTCCTATAAATTCTTACAATAGGTCTAACCAGTTATTCTTGTATGTTGCCAGTTACGCTTGTATACTGCCAGTTGTTACTTTTTGCTATAACCTTCTAAGTAACCGTCACATCTTTGTACTGTGATTGAGAGTTATTTAATCTCTGTAATCATAAAGCTATGCCCCAGCTTTCTACAAATCCTTTAGGATTATATAAATCCCTACTTAAAAATATTCTGAAGAGAATGGGTTCTTACTTGTGTGTGTTTTTCATCATTGGATAGTTTTATCCATGAAAACTGTTCTCAGGTTAGTATTTATTTTTTAAGGATTAAATGTTATCAGTAATGTAGATTGTAAAAAATACATGATAAAAAGAAGGCCCAACATGCTCTTATAGGACGCTCGTCCTGCATGAGTGCTGTATTGTGGTAGAGGCAGCACTGCCGGGCGCTTTTTCAGGCTGCGGAAGCGGGAAAGCCGTAAGAGTTTTAGGGGTAAAGTTCTTCGTACGGATCCCGCTGGGCGCGGCAAAAAAGTAAGTAAGGATAAGGGATACCAGAGGATAATATGAGAACAACAATAATCGGGAATTTATTTTTAGTACTGCTCTTTGGGGGGAGCATGCAGGCACAGATGGCAAATACAGGAGAAATGTCAGTATTGCCGGGAACCACACTTTCTACCTATCTGGATTTTGACAATACCCCAACAGCAACCTTTACAAATGACGGAGAGTTCCATGTCTTCCGAAATTTTAACAACGACGGAAAAGTAAGTTTCACGTCAGGACAACGTGGCTATACCTTGTTTGAGGGTAACAGGCTGCAGTCTATTTCCGGAAATGCACCAAGCGACTACTTTAAATTTTATGATGTACT
This sequence comes from Flavobacterium lindanitolerans, assembly GCF_002846575.1. Lineage (NCBI taxonomy): Bacteria > Pseudomonadati > Bacteroidota > Flavobacteriia > Flavobacteriales > Flavobacteriaceae > Flavobacterium > Flavobacterium lindanitolerans. The sequence goes on along the minus strand of NZ_PJND01000008.1, from coordinate 466,081 downwards.
TTTCAACAACAGTTCACCACAACCTCCTTTCAGGCTTTCGGGAACAATAAGTATATCAGGCAATTCTGATTTACTAAACGGTATTGTGAAAGGTGAAGGTGATGGTCTGGCTGTTTATGAAAACAAGGCAACCCATTCCAATACCGACAATGACAGTCATATTGACGGATACGTACAAAAAAACGGTGATGAGGAATTCTGGTTTCCAATAGGGAATGGAGGATACCACAGACCAGCCAAAATAGCACCTACATCTCCAAATGCACCTACCGACGCATTTATAGGGAAATACTTTCTCGAAAACTCCAATGCCTTATATCCACACGCCAGCAAGGCAGGAAATGTAGAGGTAATCGACAATACCGAATACTGGACAATTGACAGATTAGACGGGGAGACCGAAATTATGCTTTCTCTTACCTGGAACGAATTGACAACTCCTGAATTTATCTGGCGTGGTCTTGAAGGCTCTGGCGTAGAGGAAGAAAAAGTGACTATTGTCCGCTGGAATGAAGAGCAGAACCTTTGGGTTGATGAAGGCGGAATTGTCGATAGAGGCAATGGAGGCACAGGAACCGTGACGTCTTTTTTCACAACTTCGGGATTTGGCGTATTTACACTTGCCAAAGTAAAAAGAAGAGTAGAACCGGAAGGAAATATCGTAATCTACAACGGGGTTACTCCAAACGGTGATGGCAAAAACGACTACTTTTTTATTGACGGCATCACGCACTACCCAAACAACAGGGTGAGTATCTACAACCGTTGGGGCGTGAAAGTCTTTGAAACTACAAATTACGATTCTGATGGGAATGTATTCAATGGCATTTCGCATGGAAGAGCAACCATACAACCAGACAGCAAATTGCCTTCCGGTACTTATTTCTATGTGCTTACCTATGAATTTTCTTCGCCATCCGGAAACAAAAGAAATATTGAAAAGGCAGGTTACCTATATCTGAACGATAACTAATCAGAAAACAAACAGAACATGAAAACCAGTTATAAGCTTGCCTTGCTGGCTCTTCTTGTAGGAGCAGTAGGGTTTGCCCAGCAGGATTCGCAGTATACCCAGTATATGTACAATACGGCGAACATCAATCCTGCCTATGCAGGTTCCAGAGATGTGTTGAGCATTTTTGGGCTCTATCGCGCACAATGGATAGGCTTGAAAGGGGCACCAAAAACCGGCGCATTCGCCTTACATTCTCCTATAAGTAATAGCAATGTTGGGCTTGGGCTCTCTTTTGTGAACGATAAAATAGGACCATCCAGTGAGAATAATATTTCGGTCGATTTTTCCTATATGATTAGGCTTTCGGAAGAGTTCAATTTGGCCTTCGGATTGAAAACAACGGCCAACCTGTTAAACGTTGACTATACCAAACTGGATATCTATGACCCTAACGACCCCAGATTTCAAAGTAATATAGAAGATTCCTTTACTCCAAATATTGGGGCAGGTGCCTTTTTGTATTCGAAAGATACTTATGTAGGGCTTTCTGTGCCTGCTTTCCTTGAAACCAAACATTATCAGGATAATGGAAATTATTCCACCGCAAGACAAAATATGCATTTCTACCTGATGGGAGGACATGTCTTTGAATTAAATCCGGATTTGAAATTTAAACCATCCGTTCTTTTTAAAATAGCTGAAGGGGCACCGCTTCAGGCAGATTTTTCGGCCAATTTCCTTTTCAACGAAAAAATAACGGCCGGAGTAGCCTACAGATGGAGTGCGGCTGTGAGTGCTATGGTTGGATTTCAAATGACCGACGGTTTTTTTGCCGGCTATGCCTATGATGCAGAAACTACCAAACTGGCGACCTATAATTCAGGTTCTCACGAGATATTTCTACGATTTGAATTGTTTAAAAAATATGACAAGGTAATGACGCCTCGATTCTTCTAAACTCCTGGATATTTATGAAAAAAATTACCCTCGTAATGACCATATGGCTGTCTGTTTTTTTTACACTTTCTGCTGTAGCCCAGCAAAGAAAGGTGGCAAAAGCGGATAAGCTCTATGATGACTTTGCCTATATCGATGCCATTACTGTTTATGAAAACATAGTCGCAAAAGGATACAGTTCACCAGACCTGCTCAAAAAACTGGCCAACGCCTACTATTTCAATGCTGAATTTCAAAAAGCCAACAAATGGTATACGGAACTGTTTGCTTTAGTTGAAGAACCCGAGCCTGAATATTTTTATAGGTATTCCCAGACGCTGAAGTCTATTGGCGATTATGAAAAATCGGCACAGATGATGGACAGATTTTCAAAAAAGAATGCCATTGATGCCAGAGGAAGATTGTATGAAGGAGACAAGGATTATCTGTCTGCTATTCTGGATAACTCCGGACGATATAGTATTGAAAGCGCAGGAATCAATTCTGAAGGACAGGATTACGGTACAGCCTTTTATAAAGGCTCTCTCATCTTTGCTTCTTCAAGAGAAGAAAAAGGCGCCGCAAAAAGGATAGACAGGTGGACAGAACTTCCGTTTACGAATCTGTATGCTTCAAAGGTAAGAAGTGACGGTACTCTGGAAGCTCCGGAAAGATTTGCAAATGAAATCAGTAGCGGTTTCCATGAGGCTACACCGGCTTTTACGCAAGACGGGAAGACCATATATTTTACCCGCAATAACTACAATAACGGAAAAAATGGAAGAAGTAAAGACAGGAGGATTGTACTAAAAATATACAAGGCAACTTTTGAAGATGAAAAATGGAGAGACGTTACCGAGTTACCATTCAATAACGATGAATTTAACACGGCGCATCCGGCACTTAGCCCGGATGACAAGACGCTTTATTTTGCTTCAGACAGACCGGGCTCTATAGGACAGTCAGATATCTATAAGGTAAGCATAAATGCTGACGGTACATTCAGCAAACCTGAAAACCTGGGAAAAGAAATCAATACGGAAGGTAAAGAAACTTTTCCATTTATATCTGACGAAAATGAATTGTATTTCGCTTCAGACGGGCATCCCGGATTGGGAGGACTGGATATTTTCAGAAGTAAGATGGGCGAAAACGGATTTGAGAAACCCCAGAATGTGGGTACTCCTGTTAATGGAGGTCAGGATGATTTTGCCTTTATGATTGATACCAAATCACAAGGTGGTTTCTTCTCTTCCAACCGAAATGGAGGAATGGGATATGACGATATCTACAGATTGAAAGAAAACAGGAAATTGGAAAATGAACAGTTTGTGGAAGGACATGTAAGCGATTCGATAAACGATAAAGGCTTGGAAAATGTAAAACTTGGCCTTTTTGATGACAAGTTTAAATTATTGGAAGAAGCAGTCACAGACCGCAAGGGTAATTACATTTTTAAGACAAAACTGCAAAAGGGCAAACGATATCATATACGTGCAGAAAAGAAAGACTACCTGACAGACGAAAAGAGTGTTGAGTCAGATGGTTCAAATGGTTTTGTAGAGGTAGATATCGCTCTTCAAAAACGAATTACTGAAATCAGGGAAAAAGGAAATATTGCAGATGCCTTTGGTATCAGGGATATTTATTTTGATTTTGACGAAGCAAGCATACGACCTGATGCAGCTCTTGACCTGGAGAAGATAATAGACGTCATGAGGCAGTATCCGGCAATGACGGTAGCAATACGATGCCATACAGATAGTAGAGGCACACGTGAATACAACCTGAAGCTTTCCCAAAGAAGAGCCGATGCTGTTAAGCGGTATATGATAGACCACGGAATAGATTCCAGCAGACTTTCGGCTAAAGGTTACGGTGAAACACAGTTAAGAAATGGATGTTCTGATGGTGTGGAATGTACAGATAGGGAACATGAAATAAACAGGAGAAGCGAGTTTGTTATCCTAAAAATCAAATAATAAATAAACATTTTAAAAACTAAAAGCCTTTGGCCGTGTTTTACGGAGATATTAAGGCCGGCACTAAGAATAAACTAAAACTACGATCATGAAGAAATTATTACTCACCGCCATTGCGATATTAGGAGCCTCTGCAGCTTATTCCCAGGTAGGAATAGGAACCAGAACCCCTAATAACTCATCACAGTTAGAAGTAACTGTTGACGGGCAACCAGAGAAAAGAGGTATTCTTATACCAAGGGTGGCACTTCAGAGTACCAGCAGTATGAACCCGATCGTCAATACGGGAACCCTGCCCAATAGCTTATTGGTTTTTAACACGGCAGAAACCGGAACCGCTCCTTTAGGTGTTACACCGGGATTCTACTATTGGTATGAGAACAAATGGATTAAAATGATTAGCAATGGCGATGATACCAACACGACCAATGTCAGCCTGACCCAAAACGGTCAGGATTTGATTCTGACAGATAGTGATGGAAATAATGTGAGGATAGCTTTGTCGGATTTGCAAAAGATAACAACACTTGTCAATAACAATGATGGTACCTATACCTATACTAACGAAGCAGGCACTCAGGTCACTATCAATGTGCCGGCAGATGTCATCAGCAATTTCCAGAACATCATCAGCAACAGCAGCGTGCTTAACCAGCTGATAACGAATCTGACGAACACCTCGGTAGGCGGAAACGTTTACTATGACGGAAACAGCTTTACCTATGTTGACAATACGGGAACTTCCCATACCATCAACATCCAGGACATCGTTCGTGGCAACGAAACTGTAACAACATTAGTGAATAACAATGATGGTACCTATACCTATACGAACGAAGCGGGTACGCAGGTCACTATTGACGTTCCTGCAGATGTTGTGAGCAACTTCAATGACATTATCACCAATACAAGTGTGCTGAACCAGCTGATTACGAATCTGACGAACACCTCGGTAGGCGGAAACGTTTACTATGACGGAGCCAGCTTTACCTATGTTGACAATACAGGTACTTCCCATACCATCAACATCCAGGACATTGTTCGTGGCAACGAAACGGTAACCACATTGGTAGACAACAACAACGGTACGTATACGTATACGTCAGAAGACGGTACGGTAACGACCATCGACGTTCCTGCAGATGTCATCCAGAACTTCCAGGACATCATGAACGACAATTCGGTAAGCACGATTGTGAAGAACATCATCGATGCCAACGAAACGCTGACGGTATTGGGCTATGACCCGGCTACCAAGAAGCTGACTTATAAGGATGAGGACGGACGGACCACAATACTTGACATGTCGCAACTGGTTACGGGCAACGAAACGGTAACTACATTGGTAGACAATAACAACGGTACGTATACGTATACGTCAGAAAATGGCACCGTAACGACCATCGACGTTCCTGCGGATGTCATCCAGAACTTCCAGGACATCATGAACGACAATTCGGTAAGCACGATTGTGAAGAACATCATCGATGCTAATGAAACGCTTACAATCCTTGGCTATGACTCGGCTACCAAGAAGCTGACCTACAAGGACGAGAACGGTAACACGACCACGCTTGACATGGCACAACTGGTTACTGGTAACGAAACGGTAACCACATTGGTAGACAACAATAACGGTACGTATACGTATACGTCAGAAAATGGCACCGTAACGACCATCGACGTTCCTGCGGATGTGATCCAGAACTTCCAGGACATCATGAACGACAATTCGGTAAGTACGATTGTGAAGAACATCATCGATGCCAACGAAACGTTGACGGTATTGGGCTATGACCCGGCTACCAAGAAGCTGACCTATAAGGATGAGAACGGTAATACTACCATGCTTGATTTAGGACAGCTTGTTGCAGGTAACGAGACTTTAACAACGCTGGTAGACAACAACAACGGAACCTACACTTATACGTCAGAAAATGGCACCGTAACGACCATCGATGTTCCTGCGGATGTGATCCAGAACTTCCAGGACATTATGAACGACAATTCGGTAAGCACGATTGTGAAGAACATCATCGATGCCAACGAAACGTTGACGGTATTGGGCTATGACCCGGCTACCAAGAAGCTGACCTATAAGGATGAGAACGGTAATACTACCATGCTTGATTTAGGACAGCTTGTTGCAGGTAACGAGACTTTAACAACGCTGGTAGACAACAACAACGGGACCTACACTTATACGTCAGAAAATGGCACCGTAACGACCATCGATGTTCCTGCGGATGTTATCCAGAACTTCCAGGACATCATGAACGACAATTCCGTAAGCACTATTATCAAGAACATCATCGATGCGAACGAGACGCTTACAATCCTTGGCTATGACTCGGCTACCAAGAAACTGACCTACAAGGATGAGAACGGCAACACGACCACGCTTGACATGGCACAACTGGTTACGGGCAACGAAACGGTAACCACATTGGTAGACAACAACAACGGTACGTATACGTATACGTCAGAAGACGGTACTGTAACGACCATCGACGTTCCTGCGGATGTTATCCAGAACTTCCAGGATATCATGAACGATAACTCCGTAAGTACTATTATCAAGAACATCATCGATGCGAACGAGACGCTTACAATCCTTGGCTATGACTCGGCTACCAAGAAACTGACCTACAAGGATGAGAACGGCAACACGACCACGCTTGACATGGCACAACTGGTTACGGGCAACGAAACGGTAACCACATTGGTAGACAACAACAACGGTACGTATACGTATACGTCAGAAGACGGTACTGTAACGACCATCGACGTTCCTGCGGATGTTATCCAGAACTTCCAGGATATCATGAACGATAACTCCGTAAGTACTATTATCAAGAACATCATCGATGCGAACGAGACGCTAACGGTGTTGGGTTATGACTCGGCAACTAAAAAACTGACCTATAAGGATGAGAACGGTAATACTACCATGCTTGATTTAGGACAGCTTGTTGCAGGTAACGAGACTTTAACAACGCTGGTAGACAATAACAACGGAACCTACACTTATACGTCAGAAAATGGCACCGTAACGACCATCGACATTCCTGCAGATGTCATCCAAAACTTTCAGGACATCATGAACAACAGTTCCGTAAGCACTATTATCAAGAACATCATCGATGCTAATGAAACGCTTACAATCCTTGGCTATGACTCGGCTACCAAGAAGCTGACCTACAAGGACGAGAACGGCAACACGACCACGCTTGACATGGCACAACTGGTTACGGGCAACGAAACGATAACCACATTAGTGAATAACAATGATGGTACCTATACCTATACGAACGAGGCAGGTACGCAGGTCACTATTGACGTTCCTGCAGATGTTGTGAGCAACTTCAATGACATTATCAGCAATACAAGTGTGCTGAACCAGCTGATTACGAACCTTACGAACACTTCGGTGGGCGGTAACGTTTACTATAACGGAGCCAGCTTTACCTATGTTGACAATACGGGTACTTCCCATACCATCAGCATACAAGACATCGTTCAGGCAAACCAAAAGATTGTGACATTAAGTAATGGTACAAATACAACTGTTGCTTCCACATCAGCTGGAAATACAACAGACTATAAAGTAAATGTTAATCCTGCAACCACAACAACAACCGGAGCGGTAAAAGCAGGAGCCGGGTTAGACGTAGCTGCTGATGGAACATTGACTGTAAATGTTAATACCATTCCTAATGCAACTGATAAAACGGCAACAGTAGCTGCAGGTACAAATACTACGGTTGCTGTCAATAATGCCAATCCTAATAATCCTGTTTATACCGTAAATGTACCGACAGCCAATGGTACTGCCTTAGGTGTTGTAAAAGAAGCAAGTACGGCACCAACAATTAACATCGCGGCAGACGGAGCATTGTCTGTAAACACGACAGCACTTCAGAACAACCAAAAGACAAGTTCTGTAGTGGCAGGAACGGCGACCACGGTAACTTCTGCAACAAGTGGCAACAATACGGCCTATACGGTAAACGTAAACCCTGCAACGGCTTCCGCAACAGGAGCTGTAAAACCGGGAACAGGCTTATCAGTAGCTGCAGACGGTACGCTTTCGGTGAACACGACTGCAACAGGCTTAGGTAAGACACTGTCTACAGACGGTATTATTCAGGTGAACAGTGCCAACACTTTGGCAAACTCCGTTCTGGCAGATGCGGTATTAAGCATTGCGAACAATTCCATAACTACAGCCAAGATAGCCAACGCGGGTAACAACCAGGTTCTGACTACAGATGGAACAGGCGCACCAACCTGGGTGAACCAGTCTGCTTTGGTACCTGCCACCACAAACACTTTGGTTAATAACGGTACCAACACACTCACATCAACCGTAAACGGAGCAGTGGCTACGGCAGCGGCAGTGAATAGCGTTACTACCACCTTATCCGGTTCAAACTTGACCACAACGGTAAACGGTGTGGGTAGTACGGCATTGAATCTGGCTCCGGTAGTGGCTGCCAATGACAAGACCAGTTCGGTAGTAAGCGGCACGACCACAACAGTAACTTCAGCAACAAGCGGCAACAATACGGCCTATACTGTTGAAATAAATCCTTCGGCTGTACAGTCCAACCAAAAGACGGCTTCGGTTACGGGTAGCGGCTTGGCTACGGTAACATCTTCTGTAAGTGGAAACAACACGGCTTATAATGTAGATGTATCGGCAGCAAATGTTCAGTCAAACCAGAAGACAAGTTCTGTAGTAGCAGGAACGGCGACCACAGTAACTTCTGCAACAAGTGGCAACAATACGGCCTATACGGTAAACGTAAGTCCTGCAACGGCTTCCGCAACAGGAGCCGTAAAACCGGGAACAGGCTTATCAGTAGCTGCAGACGGTACGCTTTCTGTAAATACGACAGCAACAGGTTTAGGAAAAACACTGACCACTGACGGTATTATTCAGGTGAACAGTGCCAGCTCTTTGGCGAACTCTGTTCTGGCAGATGCGGCATTAAGCATTGCAAACAATTCCATAACTACAGCCAAAATAGCTGATGATGCAGTAACTGTAGCCAAGATAGCGAATGCGGGTAATAATCAGGTTCTGACTACTGATGCAACAGGTGCACCAATCTGGGTTAACCAGTCTGCTTTGGTGCCAGCGACTACAAACACTTTGGCCAATAACGGTACTAATACATTAACATCAACAGTAAACGGGGTAGTGGCTACAGCGCCTGCAGTGAATACTGTTGCCACTACTTTATCAGGTTCAAACCTGACTACAACGGTAAACGGTGTGTCTGGCACGGCATTGAATCTTACTCCCGTAATTGCTGCCAATGATAAGACCAGTTCGGTAGTAAATGGAACAACCACAACGGTAACTTCGACAACCAGCGGTAACAATACAGCCTATACTGTTGAAATAAATCCTTCGTCTGTACAGTCAAGTCAAAAGACGACTTCAGTTACAGGAAGCGGCCTGGCAACGGTAACATCTTCTGTAACCGGAAACAACACGGCATATAATGTAGATGTGACGGCAGCAAATATTCAGTCAAACCAAAAGTTGACAACAGTAAGTAATGGTACCAATACTACGGTAGCTTCAACAGTAACCGGAAATACTACTGATTATAAGGTTAGTGTGCCAACCGCCACAGCCAGTAATTTAGGGGTTGTAAAGGAAGCATCTTCTAATCCTACCATAAAAATTAACTCTAATGGAGAACTGTCAGTTAACCTAAGCGGAACGGGTACGCCAACAGATCCGGGTGTAGGTAAGAACTTTTCATCCACAGACCTTGACATTACCAATGGTAATGGTGCTACATTAACGACCGTAACGGCTAACATTAAGGATGGCGCGGTAACCAGTGCCAAAATATTGGACGGTACTATTGTTAATGCAGATATTGCTAACAGTACAATTACAACTGGCAAAATAGCCAATGCAGGAAACAATCAGGTACTGACAACTAATGCATCTGGAACTCCAGTATGGACAGATCAATCAGTATTGATTCCAGGTAATCAAAAAAATACTACAGTAAGTAGTGGAACATATACCACTTTGGTAACTACTACACCAATTGCAAATACAACTAATTATCAGGTAGATGTAAGTCCAACGGCTTTAGCAGGTGCGGGTTTAAAATTAAACACCGTCACAGGTAAAATTGATGTTGATATTAACACTATTCCTAATGCATCCGATAAGACGGCAACAGTAGCAGCAGGTACAAACACTTCAATAACTACCAATAATGCCAATCCTAACAATCCTATTTATACTGTTAATGTGCCAACTGCTAACGGTACTGCTTTAGGAGTTGTAAAAGAGGCGGCTGTTACCAACCCAACGATAAAAATTAACTCTAATGGAGAGCTGTCTGTCAACCTAAGTGGAACAGGTACGCCAACGGATCCTGGTGCAGGTAAGAACTTTACATCTTCAGACTTGGATATTACTAATGGTAGTGGTGCTACCTTGACTACCGTAACTGCCAACATTAAGGATGGAGCGGTAACGAGCGCCAAGATATTGGACGGTACTATTGTGAATGCTGATATCGCTGCTGCTGCAAATGTAGCAGTTACTAAACTGGCTTCCGGAGGTAATAACAAGGTCTTGGTAACAAATAGTTCAGGCACGCCATCTTGGATTGACCAATCAACATTGGTCACTGCTACCACAAACACTTTGGTTAATAACGGTACCAATACTTTGACATCAACAGTAAACGGGGTAGTGGCAACAGCTCCGGCAGTAAATACAGTCGCTACTACTTTATCAGGCTCAAACTTAACTACTACGGTAAACGGTGTGTCTGGCTCGGCATTGAATTTGGCTCCGGTAATTGCTGCCAACGACAAAACGGCAACCGTAGCGGCTGGAACCAATACTACGGTAACCAATTCTGTTTCAGGTAATACTACAAACTATATTGTAAACGTACCAACAGCCAACGGTACTTCCTTGGGTGTTGTAAAAGAAGCGAATACGGCTCCGACAATAAACATCGCGGCCGACGGAACATTGTCGGTAAATACCACTGCACTTCAGAATAACCAAAAGACAAGTTCTGTAGTAAGCGGTACAACTACCACAGTAACTTCGGCAACCAGCGGTAACAATACAGCCTATACTGTTGAAATAAACCCTTCGTCTGTACAGTCAAGTCAAAAGACAACTTCGGTTACAGGAAGCGGACTGGCAACGGTAACATCTTCTGTAACCGGAAACAACACGGCATATAATGTAGATGTAACGGCAGGAAATATTCAGTCAAACCAAAAGTTGACAACATTAAGCAATGGGACCAATACTACGGTAGCTTCAACAGTAAGCGGCAATACTACGGATTATAAGGTTAATGTACCAACGGCTGGTACTACCCTGGGAGTTGTAAAACAAGCAGCAAGTAATCCTACAGTGACTATTGCTCCAGATGGTACGCTTTCTGTGAATACGACAGCAACAGGTTTAGGCAAGACACTAACCACTGACGGTATTATTCAGGTGAACAGTGCCAACACTTTGGCGAACTCTGTTCTGGCAGATGCAGCATTAAGTATTGCGAACAATTCCATAACTACAGGCAAAATAGCTGATGATGCAGTAACTGTAGCCAAGATAGCCAATGCGGGTAACAATCAGGTTTTGACTACAGATGGAACAGGCGCACCAACCTGGGTAAACCAGTCAGCCCTGGTTCCTGCTACCACAAACACTTTGGTTAATAACGGTACCAATACGTTGACATCAACAGTAAATGGGGTAGTGGCTTCGGCAGCTGCTGTGAATGCCGTTATCACTACCTTGTCAGGTTCAAATTTGACTACAACGGTAAATGGAGTGTCCAGTGTGGCACTGAATCTTGCTCCGGTAGTTGCTGCCAATGACAAGACGTCAACAGTAGCGGCAGGTACGAATGTTACGGTAGCCACCAATACAACCAACCCTAACAATCCTGTTTATACCGTAAACGTACCGACAGCCAACGGTGCTAACCTAGGAGTTGTAAAAGAAGCAGGTACGGCACCGACAATTAACATCGCGGCAGACGGAACATTGTCTGTAAACACGACGGCCCTTCAGAATAACCAGAAGACAAGTTCTGTAGTAGCAGGAACGGCAACCACGGTAACTTCTGCAACAAGTGGCAACAATACGGCCTATACGGTAAACGTAAGCCCTGCAACGGCTTCCGCAACAGGAGCTGTAAAACCGGGAACAGGCTTATTAGTAGCTGCAGACGGTACGCTTTCGGTGAACACGACAGCAACAGGCTTAGGCAAGACACTGTCTACAGACGGTATTATTCAGGTGAACAGTGCCAACACTTTGGCAAACTCCGTTCTGGCAGATGCCGCATTAAGCATTGCAAACAATTCCATAACTACAGCCAAAATAGCTGATGATGCAGTAACCGTAGCCAAAATAGCCAATGCGGGTAACAACCAGGTTCTGACTACTGATGCAACAGGTGTTCCAACGTGGGTAAACAAAAACACTCTGGATAACATTTATACGGCTGACGGTAGTTTGGCAGGCGATAGAACAGTAAATATGAATGGTAAATTTCTTAGATTCAGGTCGACAAGTTTGCCGGTAGCTTCACCAGAAACCAGAGAAACCATATTTAACTACTCTAATGGAGCTTACATAACAAATGCTACTACAACAGGAAGGTCAAATTTTAGAGTGTCATCAGGAAGTAGTATGGTAGATTTATACCAGGATTTGAATTCCCGTGCCCAACTTACATCAAGCGGTACTTCTACAGGACTTTTGGTAGGTACGGCAAATGGTTCGGCCACACCTGTTGAACTTATCACCAATGGTACTTCCAGAGTGCATGTTTCCAGTACAGGAAAGGTAGGTATAGGTACCCAGAATATGTTAGGTACTACCAATGCAAATGTGCTGCTTGCTGTTAACGGTTCAATAGAAACAGCCAATTCTACTTATGCTGACTATGTATTTGAAGACTATTTCAACGGTGCATCCGAACTGAAAAAAGACTATACTTTCAAATCTATAAAAGAAGTAGAAGCATTTATCAATGAAAACAAACATTTGCCTGGTATTACAAGCATCAAAGACTTACGTCAAAATGATAAAGGCGAATACATTTTTAATATGTCTGAACTTTCAATACAAATCCTGGAAAAAGTAGAAGAATTATACCTGCATACTATTGAGCAGCAAAAACAACTGGAAGCTAAAGATAAAGAAATAAACCAGTTGAAAGAAGCTACAAAGAGTATGGACGAACGTTTAAAACAATTAGAGAAAATAGTGCTTAGTCAGAATAAGTAAAGATAACAGGTGTTAGGAGCTGGCATTTCAAACCGGCTCCAAAACCTGCTTATTACTATAGAGATAAATTTGTATAGAACTAATGAATATTCATTAGTAATACAAATAGAAAATTATCATTGCTTATATAAGCCATAAAATTTTTATTATGAAACAGTTTTTTAGTTTTCTATTTTTCAGTCTGTTGTTATGCAGTAATACTATGATGTCCCAAAATACCGGTATCAATACTAAAAACCCGGGTAGTATATTGACAGTTAACGGATCCTTTGCAGCTGATTATAAAATTGTGACACAAAATACGACCTTAGGTATTTCCGATTATTATGTTGCTTATAACGGAAATAGTTCAGGTGAAATTACACTTCCTGCGCTCATTAATGGTTCAGGCAATTATAAAGGGCGTATTTATGGAATCAAAAACACGAGTAATTCACAACTTACCATCGTTCCGAGTGGGACAGAGAAGATAGATGGGCTTACAGATATATCGTCTGTAATTGTACCTCCAGGTTATTATGTAGAATTGATAAGCAAGGGTACTACAACCGGCAGTACGTGGGAACTTTCTATGCTGGCCTATGTTACTATAGCTTCCACAATGAATCAACTGGTAAATATTTCAGTTGCAACACCTCAGGGTGCCATTGCAGCATCAGCATTTAGTGTGAATAATTCGGCTTATACCATAATCCCAGGCAGTAGTAGCTCATTTACCTTGCCTGTTGCCAGACCTGTATTTTTAAATCTTACGCTTGGGCTGGATGAACTAGCGGCGACGAGTACTACTCCTCCTTACTTCCGTTGCGAACTGTATATAGATGGTACGCCTACAGGTCTTTTTCAAATTGTACAACAGATTGGTACTGGTTATCAGCTTCAATTTAATATGTCAGGTGTTCGAAGTTTGTCGGCAGGCACACATACTATTGATACCAGAATAACCAGATGGCATAATAATGGGGTTTCTTCTTCAACAAATCAAAGTTTTGGGATTTTGTCACTAGTAGTAGATGCAGTCTACATGGATTAATTTTTATGCACAAAGATTTTTATAAAAACTGTTAATGATGCTAAAATTTACAAGATATTTTATGCTGTTTGCATTTGCTATGACAACCAAAAGCGGAGCTCAGACTACAGGGATAAATACCAAAGATTCTGGTAGTAACTTAACTGTAAATGGTTCTTTTGCTACTAATTATAAAATTGTGACGGGAGACTATAACATGGATGTTCTTGATTATTATATCGCTTATAATGGAAGTGCTAACGGTACTATTTCACTTCCCTCGGCTCTTTCAGGCAATTACAAAGGACGTATTTACAGTATAAAAAATACAAGTAATTTTGCACTTACCGTTGTAGCAAATGGAACAGAAATGATAGACGGAATAGCCGATATATCTTCTGTAATTATACCACCGGGTTATTGCGCAAAATTAATCAGCAAGGGAACTACTACGGGCAGTACCTGGGAGTTACTGCTGCTTGCTAAAGGCAACACAGATGCTATAGTACAGGTGTCCGGAAATTCTTATGCAATACCGCAAGGAAACGTTGCGGCAACAAGGTTCAGTGTGAACGACAACGGTTTTGCCGTTGTTTCCAATAGCAGCAGTACGTTTACCATGCCTGTTGCCAAGCCCATATTTTTAAGTTTTGCGTTAGGAATAGATGATTACACTACTGATAATCCGAGAAAACCTTATCTCCGTTGCGAATTATTTATTGATGGTATGCCCACAGGTCTTTTTCAGATTGTAAAGGAATCGCAGATAGGGTATCAGTTACAGTTTAATATTTCGGGTGTTCGTAATTTATCTGCTGGTCCGCATACTATCCATGCTGCTGTCATGCGTTGGTACAATGATGGTTATACCCGTGATCAAAACTTCGGAACGCTGTCTGTTGTTTTTGATGCGGTATATTTGGATTGATTTGGAAAACAGTAAATTTATAAATATAGACAGGTTAGTAAAAACAAAGAAATAATAAGCAAAAAAGAACATTTAAAAGCAATTAGAGTAAATATTCTTATACAGAATAAATAAAAAAACAAATTTTGGGAGCCGGGATTTTAAACCGGCCTTCAAACATTTCTCATTATTATTGGACAGATTTATACCAATAGTAATGATATTATAATAATCCAGATACAGAGCAGTCATAAATTGACTGCAAATTTTAGTTATAAGCCATAAAGATTTTTTATGAAGCAGATTTTTTTAATCCTGTTGCTTTACAGCACAGGCATGATGTCACAAAACACTGGGATATTCACCAAAAACCCGGGTAGCAGTTTGGCTGTTAACGGTTCTTTTGCAGGCGACTATAAAATAGTGACCGGCAATGTTATCCTTAATGATTCCGATTTTTATATTGCCTATAATGGAAATACCAACGGCATAATTCAACTGCCCATGGCCATTAGCGGGCCGGGCAACTTCAAAGGACGTATTTACAGGATTAAGAATACAACCGACAATTGGAATCTTACGGTTGCTGCACAGAATTTGGAAAAAATAGATGCGGTAACAGATGTGTACAGTATAGTGGTGCCTCCCGGCTATTATGCTGAATTCATTAGCAAGGGTACTACCACCGGCACTACCTGGGAACTCTCTATGCGGGTGCCCGTAGTGCGAACTTTATCAATGACCAAAGCGGTAGATGTTGCATATTCTGTACCAAGGAATTCGAGTACCACTTATAGGTTTACAATAAAAAACGAAAATCTGCAGCCTATTAGAGATGCTATAATTCCCCATAGCAGTACTTCGTTTACCTTGTCTGAACCCCAATCAGTATTTCTGAACTTTACAGCAGGAATCGATAATATAGCAACTCTTCAACCGGTACAGATGCTAGTGGTTTTTTATCGTTGCGAACTGTATATAGACAATGTGGCTACGGGGCTTTTCCAGATTGTACCACTAGATGGAGAGGGTTCCCAGTTGCAGTTTGGCCTGTCTGGTGTTCGCGATTTGCCTGCAGGACAGCATACTATCCATGCCAAATTTTCTTTATGGTTAGTAGGTGGAACTTATGCTTTTACCACCCAATTTGGTGTTATGTCACTTTTGTTAAGTGCCGTATATATAAATTAAAGAACTATGAGCCAAAAAGATTTTATTATGAAACAGCTTTTTTTAATCCTGTTGCTGTACAGCACGGGCATGATGCCTCAAAACACCGCGATAAACACCGGAATAAACACCAAAAATCCGGGCAGCCGCTTGACTGTTAACGGTTCTTTTGCAGGCGATTATAAAATAGTTACAGACCAAAATACTGTTTTGGATGATTCCAATTTTTATATTGCCTATAGTACATATAGTAAAGGTACAATGCGACTCCCAAAGGCCATTAGCGGACCGGGCAATTTTAAAGGACGCATTTACGGAATTAAGAATGTAAGCAGCCAGACTGGTCTTACGATTCTTCCTGACGCATCGAATTTGGAGAAGATTGACGCCGCAGGCGATGTAGATTTTATAGAGGTACCTTATGGCTATTATGCCGAATTGATTAGCAAGGGTACTACTACGGGAACTACCTGGGAACTTTCTATGTTGGTGCCTATTGTACAGAATTCAACAGTGAGGAATCTGTTAAACATTACAAGTGCAATGCCAAAGAATAGCAGTCCACAATCAAGATTTACTTTAAGTCCTCCAAACGTTACAGATGTTGTAATTCCGGGTAGCAGAGGTTCGCTTTACGCGTATGAGCCCCAAACTGTATTTTTGAACTTTTCAGTAGGGCTTGGTCTTATAAATTTTTTCTCTCCGGGTGATTATTATCATTTTTACCGTTGTGAACTGTTCATAAATAATACACCCACAGGCATTTTTCAGGTTGTGCAGGAGCATAGTAAGAGTATTCAGTTTAGCATGTCTGGCGCATATGATTTGCCGGCAGGCACACACACTGTTGAGGCCAGACTCTCTTCCTGGCATGACTTTGGGCAGCCGCGGAATATGACATATGGAATTTTGTCGCTTTTGCTAAATGCCGTCAGGATGAATTAATCTCTTTTTTTAGCACCTGATTTTAAAAAAAATTCTACGATGTTACAATTTACAAAATATTTCATACTGCTTTTTTTGTTTACAGCAACCGGAAGTTTTGCCCAGAACACCGCAATAAATACCGGAATAAACACCAAAAATCCGGGCAGCCGTTTGACAGTTAACGGCTCTGTTGCGGGCGATTATAAAATTATAACCGGAAATGCTGTCTTGGGCTATACAGATTATTATGCGGCCTATAACGGGAATGCTGACGCTATGCTCCATCTTCCTCCGGCCGGATGGGGCTCTTTAAAAGGACGTGTTTATGCTATAAAGAATACCAGCAATTACATGCTAACCGTTATTGCCCCGGCACAGGAAACTATATCTGGAACAGCCAATATGTCTTCAGTAACGGTGCCGCCGGGTTATTATGCAAAATTAATCAGTAGGGGTACAGTCACGGGCAGTACCTGGGAATTATTAGCAATTATGGATGGTAAAGCGACATCTGTGACTGTTAAAAAAGCGTTGGACTATTCTTTTGGAATGGATATAGGTGGCTATCCGATATCTCCGACAGGGTTTACTGTGGCAGATAACAATCCTATGTTTCTTCCGGAAAGCCAGACAATGTTTACAATGCCTGTTGCCAAGCCTGTATTCTTAAATGTTGCTATAGGGCTCGCTGATTATACTTATCCGAGAGTGTTTTCAAAAAGTCCTTATTACCGTTGTGATTTAGTTATTGACGGAGTAGTGGTCTCATATCTTTTCCAGATTGCACAGCAACAATATGTAGGTTCCTCGTTACGGTTTAATATTTCCGGGGTACTTAATTTATCTGCCGGTCCTCATGGCATCTGGGTCAATATTACCCGTTGGAATGATGACGGTCATACAGGTAATCAACGTCTTATGGTTTTGTCTGTTGTTTATGATGGGGTATATCTGGATTGATTAATAGCCTATGTTTTAATAGATGCTTTGCGGTTAGTAAAGATAAAGAAATTAAGGTGCCGGAATAATGAATAAAAGTTTAAAGCAATTAGTGGGAATCTTGTTTAGGGAGAAAAAGTAAAAAAAGTTTTTGGAATTCGGGATTTTAAACCGGTCTTCAAAATTTCTCATTATTATTGGATAGATTTGTGTCCATAGTAATGATATCATAACAATCCAGATACAAAGCAGTCATAAATTGACTGCAAATTTTAGTTATAAGCCATAAAGATTTTTTATGAAACAGATTTTTTTAATCCTGTTGCTTTACAGCACAGGCATGATGTCACAAAACACTGGTATATTCACCAAAAACCCGGGCAGCAGTTTGGCTGTTAACGGTTCTTTTGCCGGTGACTATAAAATAGTGACCGGAAATGTTATCCTTAATGATTCTGATTTTTATATTGCCTATAATGGAAATACCAACGGCATAATTCAACTGCCCGTGGCTATTAGCGGTCCTGGCAACTTCAAAGGGCGTATTTACAGAATTAAGAATACAACCAGCAATCGGGATCTTACGGTTGCTGCACAGAATTTGGAAAAAATAGATGCGGTAACAGATGTAAGCAGTATACTGCTGCCCCCCGGCTATTATGCTGAATTCATTAGCAAGGGTACTACCACCGGCACTACCTGGGAACTCTCTATGCGGGTGCCCGCAGTGTCATCTTTTGAAGTGACCAAACTGGTAGATGTTGCAAGTTCTGTAGCAAGGAATTCAGTTAGCTCTTCTCAGGATAGATTTACTATAGTAAGAGGCAATCCCAGTATTTTAGACATTGTAATTCCCGGTAGCAGTAATTCGTTTACTTTGTCTGAACCCAAAACAGTATTTTTAGACTTTGTGTTAGGAATTGACGATTTAGAATCTATGGTATTTGGACAGATTATTATGATGCCTTATTACCGTTGCGAACTGTATATAGATAATGTGGCTACGGGTATTTTCCAGATTGTACAGCAAAATTATATAGGATCACAATTACAGTTCAGCATGTCTGGCGTACGCGATTTGCCTGCAGGACAGCATACTATCCATGCCAAACTTTCTTTGTGGAGGTCTGGAGGAGGAGTTTCGTCGGGAACCAATACATTCGGAGTTTTGTCACTTTTGTTAAGTGCCGTATATATAAATTAAAGAACTATGAGCCAAAAAGATTTTATTATGAAACAGCTTTTTTTAATCCTGTTGCTGTACAGCACGGGCGTGATGTCTCAAAACAGCGCGATAAACACCGGAATAAACACCAAAAATCCGGGCAGCCGCTTGACTGTTAACGGTTCTTTTGCAGGCGATTATAAGATAGTTAGTGACGATGTTACATTAGATGATTCCGATTTTTATATTGCCTTTAATGGAATTGGTAGAGGTACAATACTACTCCCTAAGGCCATTAGCGGGCCGGGCAATTTTAAAGGACGCATTTACGGAATTAAGAATATAAGCGCCCAGGGTGAACTTTTCGTTTTTTCTGAAGCACCGAGTTTGGAGAAGATTGACGCTACAGGCGATGTAGATTATATAGTGGTGCCTCCCGGCTATTATGCTGAATTGATTAGCAAGGGCACTACCACCGGAACTACCTGGGAGCTTTCTATGTTGGTGCCTACTAAATTGTCTTCAAAAATGACCCGACTGTTAAATGTTGCAATAGGAGTGCCAAAGAATAGCAGTTATCAATCGCTATTTACTATTGGGCCTTCAAGCAGTGTAGATGTTGAAATTCCGGGTAGCAGAGGTTCGTTTTTCGTGGATAAACAACCCAGAGCTTTATTTCTAAACTTTACAGTAGGGCTTGCTCTTGTAGATTCCAGTACATCGGTTTTGCCACCGGGTTCTGTTATTTCTTATTATCGTTGCGAACTTTTTATAAACGATATGCCCACAGGCATTTTCCAGGTTGTGCAGGAGAATAGTAAGGGCATGCAGTTTAACTTGTCCGGTAAATACAATTTCGTGCCTTCAGCTACAGGAGGATTTTGGCATACTATTCATGCCAAAATCTCTACCTGGAATAGTTTTGGGTCTGCGAATAATCATGCGTTAGGAGTTTTATCGGTCTTGCTAAGTGTTGACAGCATAACCCGGACATAAATTAATCTCTTTTTTAGCCCCTGATTTAAAAAAAAATTATGATGTTACACTATACGAAATATTTCATACTACTGTTTTTCTTTGCTTCGGCAACCGGAAGTTTTGCCCAAAACATGACAATAAATACCGGAATAAACACCAAAAACCCCAGCAGCCGCTTGACAGTTAACGGCTCTGTTGCGGGCGATTATAAAATTATAAACGCAAATGCTGTCCTGGGCTTTACAGATTATTATACGGCCTATAACGGGAGTACAGACGGCACGGTCCATCTGCCTCCGGCCGGCTCGGGTTCTTTAAAAGGACGTGTTTACAGTATAAAGAATACCAGCAATTACATGCTAACCGTTATTGCTCCGGCACAGGAAACTATATATGGAACAGCCAATATGTCTTCAGTAACGGTGCCGCCGGGTTATTATGCAAAATTAGTCAGTAGGGGTACAGTCACGGGCAGTACCTGGGAATTATTAGCAATTATGGATGGAAAAACAGAATCTGTGACTGTTAAAAAGGCGTTGGACTATGCGTACGGAATGGCGAGAGAAAGCTCTAATATATCAGCATTTACACTGTCTGACAGCAATCCTACACTTATTCCCGAAAGCCAGACAATGTTTACCATGCCTGTTGCCAGCCCCGTAATTTTAAATATTGCTGTAGGATTGGCTGGCGATGTTTTATTTCCTAGCTATTATAAAAGTCCTTATTTCCGTTGTGAAATAATTATTGACGGAGTAGCCACAAATTTCTTCCAGATTGTACAGCAACATTATCTACAATCCTCGTTGCAGTTTAAAATTTCCGGAGTCTTTAATTTATCTGCCGGTCCTCATGGCATCTGGCTTAATATTACCCGTTGGAATGATCTCGGTTATGTATATGTCCCGACATTTAAGGTTTTGTCTGTGGTTTATGATGGGGTATATCTGGATTGATTTATTCTCAAAAAAACGGTTTTGAATGTTCGTTTCAATAGCAAGTAACCATAATAAGAAAGTCCTTGGTTTTTGCTGCTTGCAATATTATAATAATAAAATCTGATTTGACCGGTCCACTTTCTGTTATGAATTTTAGTCACAGATTATCACGAATTAAAATAAAATTACACGATTTATGAAATCTATTTTAGATGAAAGTTAGCTCTTCAATCTACTCTCTTAATAAACTTTGCGGCTCTGCGGCTTTGCGTTAAAAAGAATCGTTCGCAAAGGCGCACTGCCGCAAAACAAAAAGTATAAACCTATTGAAATCTATTCTAGTGTAAAGGTTCAATAATCATTTAAATTACTTATTCCGGAGAATTTTACATTAATGCCTATTTCATAAATACGGTTATGCAATCAATGTGAAGTTTTTTGCTTTTGATGAAAGATTATAAAGGAGGTCACCGAATGCATGCTTGTATAACGATGTATTTTTTCACACAACTATGATGATTTTTTGTGAAAGTGGTAAGGAAACCTCCTGTTTAATACAAAGTGCCTCTTTAACTAGATATTATGAATAATTAGAAGCCCAAATCTACAATTCATAGTAACATATCTGAGGATTGAGAATGTTATAAGAGGCACTTGTTTATTTTATAAGTTGTGTATTTATTGTCGATTGATAAAAAAGAAAGCGGCTTTTTTTATTTATTCCTAATTGTTGCGTTTTTATCAAAATAATCCATTATGAAAAATTTGGAGTCCGCTTTCTTATAGCATGTTGTTTTATCTCAAATAAATACTTGCTTTTTATTTTTAGGCAGCATAGTTATAGTGTCTCTCTAGTTTTTCGATTTTTATCTAAACTAAACTTTTATAAGAACGTTGTTGGTGAGAGACACTATAGCTACGAACATAGAATATGCTATTGCCTTTGGCAAAATCTCATTTCTTGAAGTTTGCCTATACAAAGATTGCAGATAATAAGAATAAAGCCAATCGCAAAGTAATAACTGGTTGTTATTGCGAATAACTGGAAGAATATGGGAATAAGTGGTTTTCCGGATTATTTAAAAATGGATTACTATCGGGTAGTTTATAGCAAATCAAAGAATAGTGAATTTAGCCACAGATTAAAATGATTAGAAAGATTTAAAGAATCTATATAAAATGAAAGAAAACCCGAAAGGGTTACTTTCATAATTTTTTCTTTGATAAGGCTTAATTACTTTGCGGCTCTGCGCCTTTGCGAGCCATTATTTCATACATTGGCAAAGAGCCGCAAAACAGGACAAGTTATAAAACCTACCTTACCTAAATAAGAATCTTATTGGTGTAGAGTTTCCGATAATCAATTAAAATCAACTCTCGTCAAAGAAAAATAAGAAAAGAAAGTCTAGTTTTTGATTTTGAGAAACCGATGGAAATCTTCCAGCTTACGTCTGGCAATAGGCAATAATGTACCATCCGACATTTCGCAATAGCTTCCGTCTTTTTTGATAATCGTAACAAGATGCTCAATATTGAGTATGAAAGAATGGTGTATTCTGAAAAAGCGGGCCTTGTCCAGTGTTTCCTCAAAACTTAAAAGATTTTTGCTGGAGGTATATTTTTTACCCTCTATGGTATGGAAAACAGTATATTTATTATCTGCCTCAATATAGGTAATCTGGCTGCTTTTGACCATATCAACCTTATCCAGAGAAGGAATGGCTATATATTCTTTGTTTTCAGAAAAAGATGTGGTTTCGTTAGGCAAGGATGTAAGTTTTCCAAAATCAAAAAAGTCTTGCTGCTCGATGTTCTTTACAGCTTTGTTTACGGCCAAAATCACATCTTCTATAATGATGGGTTTTAGAATATAATCCACAGCATTATATTTAAAAGCTTTAAGGGCATACTCGTCATAAGAAGTAACGAAAATTACCTGCGCTTTAAGATTATCCAGTTGGTCCAGGATTTCAAAGGAATTGCCTTCGTTTAATTTTATATCCAAAAAAAGAATATCCGGTTCTTTCTCCCTGATTTCGGAAATGCCTTCTGATATGGTCAGGGCTTCGCCAACGACTTCTATACTCGGACAGTATTTGGTGACGAAATGTTTTAATAAGGCAATATTGTTGACTTCATCGTCAATTATCAGGGCTTTATGGGCTTGCATATGTTTAAAATTGGAGGAGATTAAAGTTAAGAATATTTTGCAAATTTTTCAGTAAAATTGAATAATTAAGCAAAAATTAAGAATCACTCCATAGGCTGTTGTAATTTTAAGGTTACACGGGTACCGCAAGGATTTCCGTTTTTCTCTAAATCATCTATTTTAAGAATAACAGCTTTAGTAGTATTATGACGATAATTCATAATGTTGATTCGCTCATTAACTATTGTGGTAGCCCATGATTTGTGTGCCTCTTTTTTGTGCAGGGTATTTTCTGTAGCCATAGTTCTGCCAATTCCGTTGTCTTCAACAATAACCACCAAATAGCCTTCTTCCATAGAAAAATCGATGGTTAGCTTTTTGTCCTGTTTTGGGGAAAGCCCATGCAGTATGGCATTTTCTACAAAAGGTTGGATTAGCATGCCTGGTAGAAAAATAGTACTGGTATCCCCAACGCTGTTTTGAACATTTACAGAATACTCTAACTCATCGTTGAGCTGCAGATTGTTGAGTAGTAAATAATTGTTGAGGTATTCAATTTCACTTTTGAGCGTGATGAGTTCCTGCCTTGAAATGTCGAGTGTTTGCCTGAAAAGTTTAGAAAAAGCACCAAAATATTTGTTTGCTTCGGCTTCTCCCTTTAAAATCAGGACGCTTTGCATATTATTCAAAATATTAAAGACAAAATGAGGGTTCATTTGGGCCCTAAGGGCACTGGATTTTAGTTCTTTAATTTCTTTTTCTCTTTCAAAAATTCTTTTTTGTCTTCGGTTACGCCTGAAAAAGAAATAGATGATTGAACCAATCACTAATAGTGCTATCAAGATAATAAAAAATGGTGTTTTATAAAAAATCTGTTCTACATGGAGGTTAATCTTTATTTCGTTTAGAGTCTCAATGCCTTTAGCGTCTTTTCCTTTGACCCGTAATACATAATCTCCGGGAGGGAGGCTGGGAAGCTCAACAAGACCGGATGTTCCGGCATCTATCCACTCATTCCTAAGTCCTTCTATTTTATAGAGATAGGTGTTTTTTTCAATGTAAAACAATTCATTAATAGAGAATACTGCCGAAAAATAATTTTTATTATAAGGAAGGCTGATTGTTTTTTTATGGAGGCTTAAATAATCGGTTACATTTTTATTTCTTTCATTGGAAAAATAGGTAGAACTGTACAAAAAAATGGTATGCGGATGTTTTCCCCTGAGTTTTATGTTGGCTGGATTGAATTCGATAATGCCATTCAGACCTCCGAAATAAAATGTATTCTCATCTTTTTTATAGCTAGACCTGACATTAAATTCATTGTCGGACAGTCCGTCTTCTTTATAATATAAGGCAAAAAAACCTTCTTTTTTGTCAAATCGGGTAAGTCCGTAGTAGGTAGAAAACCACATGGCTTCCTTACTTTCCAATATTCCGCAAACCGTGTTGTTTGAAAGTCCGTCAGACTGTGTCAAATTTTTAAAGCGGTTTGTTTTTGGGTCTAAGAAAATAATTCCTTTTGCGCCGGTACTCATCCATAGATTGCCCCGATCGTCTTCGTGTAGTGTGAGCAGGTCTTTGAAATTAAAGGTGGGATTCAGTTTCTGATAGTTTATAAAATCTTTTCCTTTCTCCTTTAGGAAAAGTCCCTGCCGGGTAGCGAACCATTTTTTTCCATCTTTTGCTTCAATAAAACCCAATACCGGAACAGTACCTAAAAAATATCCATTTTCATTAAAAGGACTGATTGTTTCTGTTTTTTTACTGAAAACATACATTCCTTTGTTAGAACCCATCCACAATTCATCCGGAGATTTTTCTTTCATGTATTCGATTTTGAAACCTTTGGGAAGACCTATCTCTTTTTTGGTGTGGGTAGTCAGATTTATTTTTTTGAGACTGCTGTATTCTTGCGACCCCCATAAAATAGAATCATTTTTCTCTAAAATCAGAATGTCATAAGCTCCGTTTTTTTCTCCTTTGACTAAAAATGGTACTGGTTTTTTATTATTTTCCTGTTTGTAAAGACCTTCGTATGTGCCTATATAGAGGTTGTTTTTTGAATCTGAAACAATACCCCTCGTGCTATACTGCTTGTCATCAGATTGTAAAATTCTTTTAAAATTATTTGGTATTATAAGTAGTTTATAAAGTTCGTCATAAGCTGATATCCATATAAAGTTAGAATGGAGTTTGTTATTGGCGATAGAAATTTGTTTTTTAAAATGTAGGGTGTCTGTGGTAGTAATCTGATTAGTTTTCTTGTCAATTTGATTGATGAAAAGGGAGGAGTTATCCGTTACAAGAAATTTTGAATCGGCAATCAAAGTGCTATTGCTCCAGTTACAATTGCCTAACAAACAATTTTCTTCGTAAGGATAATTAAATAGCTGTATGTTCAGTTCCTTTAAATAGACATACTTGTAGGAACTATTGTTGTATTTATAATAACCACTGCTGTTTTCGGCCACAATTTTACCGTTCTCAAAAATAGCAAATTCAGAATTGATAGCTTTGTCAATGGTATGGATATTAGCAGAGAAATGTATTCCTTTGGTGTCAACATAAAAAATGTTGTATCCTGATTTTGCGATGATTCTCCCGTTGTCTAAAACCTTAATTATTTCAATTTCATTTTTATCATTCAGTAGGGGATGCGTAACCCGGATAACCTGACGGTCAGGTGTAATTTTAATCAGGAACCGTGAACCATTGCTAATCCAGAGGTTATTAACTTCGTCTTTTGCAATAAATGACTTGGAACTTAATTTTTCCGAAGGATATTGGATGCGTTCTACCAGAAGTTTATCAGGAGTAATGATATAAGCTTTATCCAGTTCGGCTGCCCAAATGTTATTCTTGTGGTCTTGTATCCAGGCATTATTACAGATATAGAAACTATCCCCATAACTGTTTTCATTTTTATAAAACTGGTACCTGAGCTTGTTTTTTCCGTCAAATCTGTAAAAATCCCCATCGCGATTGGTGGCATACCAAACAAAACGGTCTTTGTCAACAAAGGCAGAACTTGAAAGCAGGTAAGTATTGTATCCGTCGCGAATTTGTGCTTCTTTCAATGCATAATCCTGTCCAAATAGTTGAACGCTAAATAACAAAAAGAGTATAGATATGCGGAAATGCATGAAAAAATAAATTACACAACTAAAATAGTTATTTTACGGAAATAAATAACAATATGTTTTTTGAAAGCAATTTACCACTTACTCCCCAATTCAACCACTTACTCCCAAATATGACCTTTTGTTACTTCTTGCTTTAGGTTTCGCAAAAGAATTCAAACCTTTGGACTATTAAAGATGGGGGAATACGCACCCTATACCAGTTTACTGCGACAGGTAAATTAATAAATTGTGGGAGTAATTTTATTTTTTGCCTGTCCCAAACTGGTATAATTAAGCCACAATTTTTGACTGTATACTTTCCTTATCAATAATGGGATTGGATGGAACAGCATAACTAAAGATGCTACCGGCAGTATTACGATTTTCCGCCCAAATCCTTCCACCTAGTTTTACTATAAAATCCTTACTAAACGAAAGTGCTATGCCGGCACCTTCATGCATTGAGCCACCCTTACTGCTTATAGAAAACAGTTTTTCGATTTGATTATGTGATAATCCCGGCCCTTCATCTTTGACGGAGATAACAATTTCGGACCCATTTTTAAATGCATCTACAGCGATAGTTTTACCTTTAGGAGAAAATTTTAAGGCATTGGAAAGCAGGTTTCGATTTACAAATTGAAGCATTTCCTTGTCTGATGTGGCCAAAATACCTTCCGGCACATTATTGATAACCGTAATTCCTTTTTCATTGAGCTGCGCATTGTAGCCGCTAATGGCTTCGTCAAGTAACGAACGAATATCCACCGTTTCAAAATTAATTCTGAACTCTCCAAGTTGGCGTTTAATCCATTGCAGGGTAGCATCAAAATTTTCCAGCGTTCCGGAAATATCATTACTGATTGTCAGATAAAAAGATTCCTTTTCAGATTCGGTAAGTTCCGTATTACGCTCTAAGAGTCTAACCATATAGAGGGTTGAAATAAGAGGCGAACGGAAGTCATGTGCAAGAATAGAAACCAGGTTAGATTTCATGGCATCGGCTTCAGATAAGGAAGCATTCTTTTTTTCGATGATTTCATATAATGCGGCTTTCTTTTTAGAATCATTTCGGATTTTTTTATACGCCCGGAATAATAGCAATAGCAAAATACCGCACACTATTGAAAAGACGGTCAATATTATGATAGTCTGTCGTGATGCTTTTTGTGACCGCTCCAAATCCTTGTTATTTTCCTGGATTTGGTAGTAATGCACATAATCTCCAATGAATTTTTCCAGACTGGCTTGCCGCTTTAATTGTGCGGCAATCATCTTTTCGCTTAATTCCCGCTCTTTTTCAATATTCCCGCTCATTTTTGCGAACCGCAGCATCGAAAATAAGACCGGGGCTTTTAATTCGTCATAACCGTTAGATTCTATTATGGTCATCTGCTCCTCCATATATTTCAGGGCTAATTCCGGGTTGTTAGCATTAAATTCAGCCATGGCGTTGAGCCCCTGAAGCTGTAATCGCTCAAGTTTGGCTGCTTTCGCCTCCTGAAGCGAACTTTCCAATAACGGTAAGGCTTTATCTCTGGCGCCCCGAATCATATAAAAAATACCAAGAATTTGCTTGTTGCCTATAAGAAGCGACTGGTCATTTACTTTTTCACCAATTTTATTGGAGCGTTCCAGATAATACTGAACACTGTCTTCAGAAAGCTGTGGATTTGCCATACAATAATTGGCATATACCCTGCTCATGATGCTGTCTGTCGGAATGCTTTTTCCTATTTTCAAAGCCTGCCTGTTATATTCTACGGCCCGAAGCTGGTTTCCGATTTGCATCTGTAGGCTCGCAAAATTCATGTAGAGTTGCACCGTATTTTGTTTATCGCCCATTTTTTCATAATCGGCAAGAACCTGGCCGAATATTTTTAAGGCCTCATTGCTAAGCCCCTTTAAGGCTAATGAGATTCCAATTACATTTTCCGCATCAACGGCTCCCTTTTTATACCGGATTCTTCCGGCAACAGTACGGGCATTCATTGCATAAATCAAACTGCTGTCCGGATTTTTCATATGCATCAGCATACCAATACGGTTGATTTTATTGACATATGAAATACTGTCCTTTACATGTGGCAGACTCTTTTGAAGTTTCTGTATTTCCTGAGTTTGGGAATGGGAATAGGAAATGCAGAGTAAAAACAGAGCCAAAAACAAAATATTTTTTGAGGGGAATAATTTGGGCATCTTCTTATTTTTTTGTAAAAATAAGGATTAAAATCATGCGAAGCGGTTTTTGATAAAGTAAGAATAATAATATGATATTTTTCCTTGTTTATTGAAAGTTACAGAGGAAGTTTTTTATAAATAATGTTCCGAATAAAAGCCGGAAATTTCTTGAATTGATTTCAATAGCTTTTTATTTTTAAAATAAAAAAATATATTTATTTGATTATCAATTATCATTGACTATATTTGTTGCGATATTATATAACAGGTTTCTGTTGCCTTCTCTGGAATAGTTTAAAACACTCTTTTTCTCTCTCTCAGTTTTTGCTTTCTCAGGTGCCATTTTTTAATCTTAAAATTATTTACTTATGAATATTTTTGTTGGCAATCTGAGTTTTAAGACTTCAGAAGAACAATTGTTCGACTTATTTGCTTCCTATGGAGAAGTAACTTCAGTTAAAATCATTACAGACAAATTTTCCGGAAATTCCAGAGGCTTTGCCTTTGTTGAAATGCCTGAACAGGACGAAGCGCAGAATGCTGTAGACAATCTGAACGATTCTGAGTTTGACTCACGTACAATGGCAGTAAAAGAAGCAATGCCAAAAGAAAACGATACGCGTTCCAGAAAAAAACACTATTAGAAATCAGTATTTCATTTTGGTCATTATTCGTTTGTAAACGATTCAAGGATGGTTAGGCTTTTAACCAACGGATATGATTAGCCTATGTTCATGCAATGAACTATATGGGAATGATAATTCCATCCTAAAAGTAAATCCTCATTTCCATTTAAATAAAAAGTACCCAATATGGCAGATTCGTTTTTTAAAAAAGAAAACAATAAAAAAAAACAAAAGAAGCAGCAGGATAAAATTTCCAGAAGAGAAGAACGAAAAACAAATAACAATAAAGGGAAAGAGCTTGATGATATGATTGTTTATGTCGATATCAATGGAAATTTCACTTCATTGCCACCCCACGCTCAGAACAGGGAAGAGGATGCTGCTAAAGCCAGGCAATCTAAAAAGGCGGAAATGATTACGGAAGACACAATTTTTTCGGGCATAGTTTCCTATATGAGCGAGAAAGGCTACGGTTTTATTACAGAAGAAAACAGCAATGAAAATATTTTTTTCCATTACGGACAATTAAATGAAGCTGTTAAAAAACATGATGTAGTACATTATAAAAAAGAAAAAACACCAAAAGGATATCAGGCAACAGATATAAAAAGCAATAAATAACAAATAAAAAAAGAGATGCAAGAAGGCACAGTAAAATTTTTTAATGAATCTAAGGGATTTGGATTCATTTCACAAGACGGAAGCAACGAGGATATTTTTGTCCACAGTACCGGATTATTGGATAAAATTAATGAGAACGACAAGGTTGTTTTTGATATTGAAAAAGGTCAAAAAGGTTTGATGGCCGTAAATGTCAAAAGAAGATAATTACCTGTATTTGTTTGTAAGAAGGTGTATAAAATTTAATTTATACACCTTTTTATTTTTAAAAACGGTACACAAAAGCATTGATGTTCATTCCGGCTCCTACAGAAGCAAAAAGAACAATATCGTTTTCTTTGATTGAATGCTGTGGCAGCTCGTTTTTTAAAATCATGGTTAACAGTGACGGAATTGTAGCCACGCTGCTATTTCCAAGCTTGTGTATTACCATGGGCATTATATTTTCGGGCACCGGAGTTTTGTAAATTTTATAAAAACGGTTTACGATTGCTTCGTCCATTTTTTCATTGGCCTGATGGATTATTATTTTAGAGAGGTCATTAATAGAATAACCGCTGTCATCCAGGCATTTTTGCATGGCACCGGGAACATTCAAAAGGGCAAATTCATAAATTTTCCTACCATCCATCTTCAGATACCGTATATTGGGACAGTTTTCATTATTATACGATTTTCCAAAATACAGGTAATCTTTCTCATTAAGGGTAAAAGAACCGGAGAGATGTGATTTTATTCCCGATTCGTCATTGCTGGTTTCAAGAATAGCGGCACCGGCACCATCAGCATAAATCATACTATCCCTATCATGCGCATCGACTACACGCGTAAGGGTTTCCGCTCCAATAACAAGGCATCTTTTGGCTATTCCCGATTTGATAAAGGCATGCGCCTGTATCATGCCTTCAATCCAGCCCGGACAGCCAAACAAGACATCATAGGCTACACAAAAATTATTTTTGATTTTTAAAAGATGCTTGACACGCGATGCAAGGCTTGGAACCATATCAGATTGGATTGTTCCTGTACGGACATCGCCAAAATTATGCGCGAAAATAATGTAATCAAGTGTTTCCGGGTCGATTCCTGAATCTTCTATGGCAGATTGGGCGGCCAAAAAGCCTAAATCAGAAGCGACCTGATTAGGATGCGCATAACGTCTTTCCTCAATACCGGTAATTTCTTTCAGTTTACTGGCAATGGTTGCATTGTCTTGTTTTAAGGCATCTCCCGCCTGGTCTAAAAAGTGATGCTTGTCAAAAAATAGATTGGTAATGGTCTGGGAAGGTATATAGTTTCCCACACCTATAATTTTACTCGTCATTAATAAAGGTCACTTTTTACAGTAACTTCATTTTATGAAGAGAATTAAAGTGATGCGGTAAATATAATGATTTTAGATTATATGCTATTTTATTATCTGATTCTTTTGTATTTCAATGCGCTGTTTTTAATGGTTGTCAATAGTTTTCATAGTGTGTCTTTTGTAAATGTATATTTACCATTTAGAAGAGGTTTACTTCATTTTGCACTACTATCAGGTAACAAATACAAATGTATCGCGGTCCAGACCCGAAGAAAGAAATTGCCAGTTGACATGAATTACCTTGGCAATTGTATCTCTTAGGGTTTCAAAATTATTGGGTTTTGTAATATAGACATTGGCACCGGCAATCAATGTATCTTCAATATCTTTTTCTGCGGATGAAGTCGAATAGATTACAACAGACAATTGTCTGTAGCGGTCATTCTTCCTGATTTCCCGTAATGTTTCCAGACCACCCATAATGGGCATGTTCAGGTCCAGAAAAATAATGTCCGGGACAGTTTCGTTTTCATTCAGGTAATTTAATACCTCGAGGCCATTCTGGAACATCAGGAGTTGATTCCCGGAATTCAACTGAGAGAATGCCTCTTCGAAAATCATACGGTCTTCCGCATCATCATCCACAAGAATAATGTGCATTTTTTCGTTTAGGTTTTTCATTCTTGGTGCAAATTAAGGGACAAATAAAATTATAAATCCACTACTTAAACAAATGTTAATTATTTCTAAAAAAATAGTAAAAAATACAGCCATTTCTTTGCTTTTCCGGATAGGAAAAAGAAAAATCAGCTTTCGGTACGCAGTGGGGTAATGGCAAAATCGTGAACAATTTGCTCGTCGAAAGAGTTCATAGGACAAACATCGAATTCTTTTAAGCAATAGCTAAGGTATCCGAAGTATAGTGTAAGTTTTTAATTCTTTGAGGAGAGAAAGGAAATCTTAAATCCGTCGAGATATCCCATCAAAAAAGCTTTCAGGTATTTTTCTCTTTCTGGTGTTTCTATTCTCAATTCTTTCATAATCAGCTGCAAGACAGCAATGTTGACACTTGTGTCTTCTTCTTCAAATGCCTGATTACATCCCAGATTGTACAATTCAATAGGAATTCGGTCATGAATCCCTAACAGTAAGAGGGTCTCGATATAAAAAAGAGAAGTACTGCTCATGTCCTTACTATTGATTTTTAGCATTGGGTGGTGTTATTTCACCCTTTACAGAGTCTTTACCAGTTGATAATCGTGAAGCATCGTTCTGTATTGAATCGCCTTCCGGTTTTGTGGCAGGAAGTACAGTATCGGCTGAGGTTGGCGGGTTTTTAATATCAGATTCAATACCGTCTTTTCGTCTATTGCAGGAAACGATGGAGTAAAAAATTAGCAACAGACATATAGTTTTTAATTGGGACATGGCTTTTTGTATATTATTGTGCAATAGTAAAGTTAAACAATTCTTAAAGAGCCGTTTTATATTATTACAAAAGATTGTTATATCTCGCCAGAGTCTTTTTAAGGGCATTTACAAACAAATAATAAAATTATATAAGGCAGGCTGCTCTGGAAATTCCGAATTTTATTTTAGTAAATTTTAAAATAACAATCATGAAACAGAGAGATATTTATACGCTTGCCTTGTCAGATAAAGTAATATTGGTAACAGGAGGCACAACAGGAATAGGAAGAGCTACAGCCCATCTTTTGGCATCATTGGGGGCCAGAGTATTCATTACCGGACGCCATCAGGAACAATTAGAAGAAACATTGCGTGATGGTAAAACCATTTATCCGGATGCCATGCTATCGGGTATTGCTTCTGATTTGTCTTCTGAGGAGGGAATCGAAAGAGTATTCCAGGCAATGGAATCAGAATTTGGCACTATTGACATATTGGTCAACAATGCAGCTTTGTCTGCCAACAGTGCTGCAGAAGGCAATTATAAAGAATGGAGCTATATTCTCAATACCAATCTTTTAGGATATATAGCTTGTGCCAATGCGGCAATCAGCAGAATGAAAACAAAAAAAGGAGGACAAATTGTTAATGTCGGGTCTATGAGTGCCGAAATCCGGGAAACCGGTAGCAGCGTGTATGTGGCAACCAAATCAGGAATACAGGGGTTTACTGCCGCATTGCGCAAAGAACTCAATCCGGACCAGATCAAGGTTACGCTGATAGAACCCGGAGCCGTAAATACAGATATGCAACCCGGAAGCGGTGAAGAACGCCAGGAGAAAGTCGATGCTATGGAAATGCTTGATGCCTGTGATATTGCAGAAGCTATTGCTTTTTGCCTTTCGCGTCCCAGTCATTGTGATATAGTAAGCATGCAGATTCGTCCGCTTAAACAAATTATATAAGCATTTGGAGGAAGATCATGATTTTAGATTTATGATTCTAGATTTATGATTTTGGGTAATAGGGTTAGATGGCTGCGATGTCGGCCCTGAATTTTTTATAAAGTCACTTGATGGAAACCTTGAACCAATATTTCCAAAAGGCTGTTCATACCACAACGGCTTTTCTTCCACATTTACTATCAGCTATTATTACACTTGTAGTAGGATTCATAATTATCCGGCTTTTCCGGAAATTTATGATGAGGCTCATTGAGAAGAAACGTTTTGACGCTACACTTCTTAAATTCGTAATGGATGTGGCAGTATGGACAATGCGTGCGCTGCTTTTTGTGAGTATCATTACCAAACTTGGTGTAGAAACATCAGCTTTTGTAGCGGCTATTGGAGCAGCTGGTCTTGCTATTGGACTTTCACTTCAGGGCTCCTTATCTAACTTTGCCGGCGGTTTGCTGATTATTCTTTTTAAACCGCTACGTGTTGGTGATTATGTTGAAGCCCAGGGAGAAGCAGGAACAGTGGCTGCAATTTTTATTTTTAGCACAAAAATCATTACCGGAAACAATCAATCCATCTACCTTCCAAACGGAGCCTTGTCTAATGGAATTATCAGAAACTTTTCAAAGGAAAAGTTACGCCGTGCCGAAATTACGCTGAGTGTGAATCATGACAGTGATATTTCGCTCGTAAAGGCGCTATTGTTTAATGTTATACGTTCTGACAAAAGAATACTTCAACTGCCTGAACCTGCGGTTATGATTAAAGACATTACTGCAGATGCGCTGCTGCTGTCTGTATTGATGTGGACAACAAACGAAGACTACGGATGGGTTGTCTCTGACTTTTTGGAAAATATTAAAAAATCGTTTAAAGAACAGGGCATTAGCAATCCGGCTCCCAAACGCGAGATTATTATTGAAATTAAAAACTACCGGGATACAAAAGAGAAATAAGTGCTAAAAAAAAGATTCTTTATCATTTAAATCTGATTTTTTGAACAACAGGAAGTAATTTCAATTCGTTAGCCAAATGCAAAACATCAGTTTTTGCACCAACAAAACGGGCTTTGACGGTATATTTTTTATTTTTCTTTTCCATTGCCAAAAGAGAAAAATTCAAGTGGTACGAAATTAATTTTTCAAGCAACAGCGTACCTTCTTCCTTTTTATACAATCGGACGGTCATTCTGTGTTCACGGACTTGCGACTTTTTATTCTGCAATTTTTGAACAACATACAAGATGAGTACTGTAATAACGGTGGCTACAAGACCTGTAATATACATTCCGCCACCAATGGAAAGTCCAACAGCTGCGGTAGCCCATAATCCGGAAGCGGTAGTCAGTCCTTTGATGTTTCCCCGTTTAAGAATCAATATGATTCCCGCACCCAGATAGCCAATACCGATAACTACTGAAGAAGCAACACGCGAGGGATCCAATTCTACATTAGGATAGCCCAAAATGTCAGAAAAACCAAAACAGGAAACGAGCATAACCAGTGTAGAGCCCATACAGGCTATCATGTGCGTTCTAATGCCGGCAGCCCAATCTTTTCGTTCGCGTTCAAATCCTATCATGCCACCTAAAAGAGCTGCAAACAAAAGCCTTGCTATTATTTCATACCATGCAATCATACTTTAGAAGCGAGTTTTTCTATTATTTTTTCCATATATCTTTTCCCTTCAGCCATAGCCTCCGGACTAAAATTATTGTCTTTAAAATATTTTTGTGCAAAACTTTCCAGGTTTTCTTCAAACTCCTGCAAAAAGCTTTGCACAAAAACAAAATGCTCTGTTTTATCCTTACTTCTTCCTTTTTCCAAGGAATACTTTATCTCATAGCTGGCAAACAGGATAATGATAGCTTCTCTAAATTTTTCCATACCTTTTCAGTGTGCCCATTAAACAAGACTTTATAGCCGGGTCAAATAAATAAAGTTTATGAGATTTTTTAAGGTGGCTACTCATCTGCTTTGTCATGTCCCTCAACCTTCACAATCTTATTGTAAATGCCAAGCAACAGGAAAGGGGCAACCCACTGGCCAAAAAAAAGGCTGGTATGTTTCATCCCCATTATTTTAAGTGTTGCAGATATGCCCATCGCACCCAATCCGGCATACAGGAATAAATCTGATGGCAGTTTTGAAGTCTGCTCCTCAATTGCCTTTGCGACTTTTCCTTCTTCTCTTTCTTCATTGATTAAATTTTCCATAAGTTTTTTTTAAATGGTTATAATGTAAAGTGACAAAAAAATATGTTTTCCTTACTTATATAATACTGAACAGAAGTTATATAGTAGTCCATAAGGGCAGGTTCAGACAAAAAATTAACATATAAATCCTGTGTGAGATTATATAAAAGCTCTTTACAGGGGTAGGTCTAAATTTATACTGCTAAAGCCTTAAAACAGATATGGATAAAAAGTTTACCTCATGGACAGCCATGGCGCAGTCTGATATTGAAACAGCAGAACTGATTGCCTCAACATTACAATCCGGTTTTAATTTTGAACTTTTCAATACCGGCGATTCCCTATGGATTGTAGCCGTTTGGCCTGATAAAACAAGAACTGCTTTCAGGATAGCTTTTGCATTAAACGGTCATTTTGAAAATGTTGTGGTAACAGACCGCAAAGGCCTATTACAAATCAGAGCCAACACCCGTTTGGGAAAATACAATACAGAAGTAAGCTTTCCTGAAAAGAAAGGACATCTGGTGAGATATACTACCACTTTTGAAGCTGATTTTTCGTTCTGTATTCCCTTCTGGCCAAGAGATATTGTTCCGTTAACTAAAACAGGAAGCTTTGAAAATACGTCGGCAAAAATTCATACCAGCCAGATTGGGACGCGTTCCGGACTAATTTATTTCAGCCTGACACGGCCTAAAACCGGCTCTGTATTTTATTTTCAAAATCTAAGTGCACTTTCGGATTATTGCGAAGCTACCCAAACGTCTATTGGCGAAACCGTAGGTGGTGAATGGCCGGAAATAGGGTTTCAATTGCCGGTATCGCAAGAAAATCCATTACCAGCCGGAAAAAAAGTAGTGTTGACAGATGCGTTTGTATTGCTGAGCGAAACAGTTCCCGTATCGGAGCCGGAAATTACCCAATCTTTTATAGAAAATCTTGCGAATGTTTATATACACCTGCCAAAACCTGATACGGAATACCATGACTGGTTATCACTCAGCCAAAAAGCAATGGACGACTTGCAACATAATAAAGGTTGTTGGACACAGGCAGGCGGAATTCCTTACCTGAATGCTTATTTATGTGACTATAAAACTCCTCCTGAAATAATGGTACAGCTGTCGGTATTGCTTCCGCTAAAAGAGTTTTCAGACTGGAAAAAGATAAAACCGGAATTATATAATGAGTTGAAATGTACATTGCCGGAATTTTATGATGACCGTATTGAAAGTATTGTCCGATGGCTTCCTGCACTTAGTGAGGAACTCGACAATTCTGAGGAACAGAAAAAAGAAATGGTCATGGATTCCTGGTACCTGCATCATCCGCTCATGAATCTTGCAAGGTTAGCTTTGGCGGGTGATAAAATTTCTAAGAAATTACTATTAAAGTCTGTTGATTTTGCAGTTAAAGTAGCCAGACATTTCAAATATGAATGGCCTGTATTTTATAAAATGGATACCCTCGAAGTGATACGGAAAGAGACAGAGCCGGGGAGAGGAGGTGAGAGAGACGTGGCAGGTTCCTATGCCCATTTAATGTTGTTGGTGTGGAAACTTACGGATAATCCGCTTTATTTTAGAGAAGCTGAAAAAGCAGCAAGGAAACTGGAAGGATTGGGTTTCGATATATTTTACCAGGCCAACAATACGGCATTTGCGGCGACGGCGCTTTTGGAATTGTTCAAACTGACCGGAAAACAGAATTATCTCGAATCAAGTTTCGCCTGTTTGGCAGGGTTGTTCAAAAATATGAGGCTTGCGGAATGCAATTATGGAAACACAAAGCATTATCCCAATTTTTTTACTGTATTTCCACTCAATGAAGCACCCTATTCGGCAGCTTATGAAGAAGTTGAAGTATATGCAGCGCTCTATGATTATGTGTTGTCTTCAGAAGGAATTACCATGCCGTCAGGATTATTATTGCTGCTATCTGAATTTATAAAATATTCGCTGTCACGAATGCCCTACTACTATCCGCCAATGCTACCACGCGACATTTTATCTGACGAAGTCCGAACAGGAGAACTGCAGCATTCGCTTTGGATTCCGTTGGAAGACCTTAATGACGGATGGGAAAAAGCGGGGCAGGTAGGACAGGAAGTATATGGGGCCGGATTGCCTTTTGCCGTTGTATCAAGGCAATATTATAGACTGGAGGAAGAAGACCTTCTGTTTTTTGTAGACTACCCGGTTAAAGGATTCCGAAAAATCAGCAATAATTTGCACTTCCATACATTAGGTTCTTCATTGATGCCTTGTCATGTCTATATAATTGGTCATCGGGAGCATAAGGTTAGCACACATACTGATACTGTTGCCTCAAAATCAATAGCACCAGGGCTGATGCAATACGCAATCACAGGCAACAGCAAGGTCAAAATCAGTTGGTAATTCATTATGATGGTTACTTATAAAAATAGCAGCGGACAATCCGGAATCAAGGCATACGAAATAGTACCGGAAGGTATTGCTGTGCAGTTTATGGATGGTGACATCTATCTTTATACTTATGCCAGTACAGGAAAAGAGGCTGTTGAAAAAATGAAAAAGCTGGCTGTTTCGGGTAAAAAACTGGCTACTTATATTTCACAAAATGTTCAGGACAAATTTGAAAAAAGACTACGCTGAATAACAGACCAATCTTTGAAGAGTCAGGTTGAAATAATTAATGATGTAATATTTTAAGAACTATCCTGTAAATTTTACGCCAATAACAATTTGTAAATTAGTTGTTTAACCATAATCAATAAAAAGAAAACTATGAAAACGAATAAAATTCTTAAGAATCTATTTTTTACGGGAACGATTATCTTATTTGCTTTTGTCTTTAATTCCTGCAAAAAGGATAAAAACATAGATACCAAAGAAATTGCACAGGAAGAAAATGAAGAAAAGTTTGATAATTCCAAACAGGATGAAAAAGATTCCCGTTATTTGGTAGAGGCGGCAGAAACAGACAGTAAGGAAATTGAAATTGGAAAACTTGCCCAGGAAAAGAGTACCGACGCGGATGTTAAGGCTTTTGGAAAAATGATGGTAGACGACCATACCCAGGCTGCCGGAGATGTCAAGAAACTGGCTGCAAGAAAAAATATCTCATTGCCGGATTCAATGACGGAAGAGGCGCGAAAAGAATATGACGACCTTAATAAAAAGAGCGGATTGGATTTTGATAAAAAATTTGCCGAAATGATGGTTAAAGGTCATGAAAAGGCAATCGATAAAATGACTGAGGCGGCTGAAGAAGCGGCAGATGAAGAAATCAGATATTGGGCAACCAACAAAATACCAACGCTGACGGAACACCTTGAACACGCAAAAAGCCTTAAGGAAAAAATAGACAACCGTAAAAAATAAGTATGATGAAAAATAGTGATAAATACATATTCCTGCTCATTCTTATAGCCTGTATGGTTATGATATTGTCATGCAGGGATAACAATACCAACCGATATGAATCTGATGGAGCCAGCCAAAAGGAAACGTTTACCAATGAAGGAACCATCAGTAGTGGTACAAAAGATACTATGAACAAGCCGGGAACAACTGTAGGTCCGACACAAAGAGATTCGGCTGCACTCGAAGAAGGCAGGCGAAGGTCAGATTAACCAGGTCTGTTTTTTCAGAATAGTATAAAGCCCGCAACGCGGGCTTTATATATTTTTATGCTTACTTAAACAGGAAAATAGCATTTAAAAACCGCCCCATTTCCATCAGATATGGCAACAATATGCCCGTTGTGCAAATCCATAATCTTTTTGCAGACAGCCAATCCAATTCCGGAACCTTTATATATACTCCTGTCATGCAATCTGAAAAAAATGGCAAATAAATTTTCTGCCTGATTTTGGTCAAACCCGATACCATTATCTTCAATGCATATTTCATACATTCCTTTGCATGCTCCTTCAGAACATACAGAACTGCTTATCTTAATTTCCGGATTTTTCCCTTTCGGCAGGAATTTTAGCGCGTTATCAATCAAATGATAAAACAGAAGCGACAGTAATAAAGGATATCCTGTAATGGCCGGTAATATCCCGGAACGTGTGATAATTGCCTCTTTTTCACTAATTTTTTGTGCCATATCTGAAAGAAGTGCATTGAGCAGCTCTTCCAAATCAACAGATGTCAGATTGCTGTCCATGGCCGGAATCCTGGAGAACGAAACGATGTCTTCTGTCAGCAATTTTAGTTTCTGTATGGCGCCCTGGGCTTTTCTAATGTTGGCCTTTCCGGCATTACTAATGTTGGGGGCATCTGTCTTGATAATAAATTCCAGATACATATATAATGATTGCAAGGTTTCCCTGTAATCATTTGCGGCGATATTATTAAATGTAGTTAGCTCTGAGTTTAAGGATTCAAGTTCACGGTTTTTCTGGCTGAGTTCCTTATTGAGCGCATTTATTCTGTCATCGGCCAATTTTCGTGCCGTTATATCAGAAGTTGAAGTTGCCACTCCATCATTCAGTTTTACAACAGATTGGTAAAACCAGCCGTCAAACTGCTCATTTACATAATGCTTCTCATATTGTTGAGGTATGCCCGTTTCGGTTACCTCAACAAAACTGTTAAATATTCCGGTATGCACAACACCCGGATTGTTTTTCAACAGACTTTGGCCTATAACATCACCATAATAGGTTTCTGAAGTATAATTATTCAGGACCCATATAAAATCTATTATTTTACCTTTTTCATCACGGACAGCTTCAAATACCTGAACCATATCCAATGAACTGTCCAGAGTAGCCTGCAAGAGCTCTCTGTTTTTTTCCAATTCCGCATTTCGTTGTCTCAACTCGTTTTCGAGATGAGACATATAGCCTTCATCTGTTTTTTTCTTCATTCTTGGTTATGACTTGTGCGCCTTTTTTACCGAAACACATTTTACCGGAAAGTCAAATTGTTATTGCATCAAATGGAGGAATCGTAATCTGATACCCCACCTTGAGATTTAGGTTGAATTCTGTAAAGTTTTTGGTGCTATTTTCCTTTCCGTAACGTAGTTTTTGTACGAACAGGTTTTATAAATAAACATCAATATTCTCGCTGGACCTAAGAAGATATAGCAGTAAGCAATATGCTTGTGAAGTAAAATGTATGAATCAAAGTGACGCGCACTGTGGAGCAAATATATATAAAAAGAGAGTTCTTTTTTTAATTTGCCGGGATATAAATTTTAATAATTTTCCAATATTTTGTGTTCTAAAGAGATACGTTTCTCAGGTAACCTGAAAAATAAAGTGTTAAATTCTTTTAATTCTATTTAACAATACTTATCTTAGTTAATCTTTTATCCTACCCTCATAATTGAGGAGATTTTTTACATCAAGGTCCTTTCGGACTATTTTATTCCTAAACATCAATTTAGCAAATGCTTTCTATCAGAGAGCTGGCAACGCTATTCCGTTAACTGAATTTTTTTAATCTTCGGATAACTATATAGTAGCAATTTTTATGCCATAGTATTTTTTGGAATAGAAGCAAACACTATACACTATACACTATCAACTATACACTAAAAACTAAACACTAAAAACTAAACACTATCAACTAAACACAATGAAAACCTCAGACAAATTGATGCAAATTATACTTGTAGATGACGATACAGATGACCGATTACTTTTTGAAGAGGCATTCAATGAACTGGATTCCGGCGAAAATCTTACGATATTTAAAGATGGACGTGAAATACTGGATTATCTGTATACAACAACAGAAATTCCGGACATTGTTTTTCTTGACCTTAATATGCCTATCCTTGGAGGTATAGACATATTACGTGAAATAAGAAAAGATGAAAAATATCAAAAACTGTCTGTAGTAATTTATTCCACATCCTCGGCTGAAAAAGATATTGAAGATTCACTGATTGCCGGAGCCAATATTTATGTCAAAAAACCGAATGATTTTGAAACACTCAAAGAAACCCTAAGGAAAGTAATAAAAATGAACTGGCAGTTTCAATCGGCAGAATTAAACAGGGAAACATTTGTATTTGTAATCTGATACCAATTCCATATCCGGATTTTATTTTTTGCTGCCAGAATTTGAAAGCACCTTGTTTACTTTCTTTATTTTCCTGTCAGGAATCTGGTGGAGAATCAGTATAATGATACTCAGTAAAGAAGAAATAGAATTCGTAATAATAAGCGGCCAGTCCGACTTGAGGATGCCATAAGCTGTCCAAAGTGATGTTCCGATTAGCAAAACCAGATAAGTTCCGGCAGAAACACCTTTGCTGGTCTTATCTTTTATTATTTTATAAGCTTGCGGAATATTGGCAATAGTAGTGAAAATGGCCGCAAGGGTGCCTATTATAGTTATTGTTTCCATCGGGCGTGCTTAAATCAAATTTTACTGGAATGGTATTGTCTAATTTCCAAAATAAAAATTATTGAGGCTTATATTTTTCCTTCAAAATGTTGTAGGATTGAACGCTCCAATACACTTGTAATCATGCAGTAACATACAAACAAAACTTGGAATACTATAAGACACTATTTTGATGAGGTGCTTAATTTT
Organism: Flavobacterium lindanitolerans; assembly: GCF_002846575.1. Classification (NCBI taxonomy): domain Bacteria; kingdom Pseudomonadati; phylum Bacteroidota; class Flavobacteriia; order Flavobacteriales; family Flavobacteriaceae; genus Flavobacterium; species Flavobacterium lindanitolerans. Next base: position 423,749 of record NZ_PJND01000008.1, on the reverse strand, counting down.
AAGTATCGGCATGAAGCTTTAGAAGCTTTTGGACCGGCGAGAAGCAGACAAACGTAATCCGGAGTTGAAAACGGCAATCCTGATTGATTATTTAAATAGAAGAAAATGCCAGAAGGTCCAAGTATAGTCATTCTAAAAGAAGAAGCCAGTCAGTTTGGAGGTCAGGAAATTATTTCCGTTTCCGGAAACAGCAAAATTGACCAGAACAGACTGTTAGGTAAAAAGATAATTTCTTTCCGAAGCTGGGGCAAGCACTTTCTGATTTGTTTTAAAGATTTTACAGTCCGTATCCATTTTCTGCTGTTTGGAACTTATAGAATTAACGAGACCAAGGATGCTCTTGTTCGCCTGAACCTGACTTTTCCATCAGGAGAAATAAATTTCTATTCTTCCTCTATAAAAATACTGGAAAGTGACGTTAACCTGCATTATGACTGGAGTGCAGACGTAATGAATGAAAGCTGGAATCCGAAACAGGCCAGAGAAAAATTAAAAAACATCCCGAACAAACAAATTTGCGATGCTCTGTTGGAACAGGACATTTTTTCCGGTGTTGGCAACATTATAAAAAATGAAGTACTGTACAGGGTTCGTGTTCACCCGGAATCCTTAGTCGGAAAAATTCCATCAGAAAAGAGGGACGAGATTATAAAAGAAGCCAGAAATTACAGCTTTCAGTTTTTGGAATGGAAAAAGAAGTTTGAACTTAAAAAACATTGGCTTGCCCATACCAAAAAAACATGTCTTCGTTGTGACCTCCCAATTTTGAAGAAATATACAGGAGTGAAAAAACGCAGGAGCTTTTTTTGTGAGAATTGCCAGATACTATACCAATGAAAAAGAAAAATATATACATAGGCTGTTCCAGCTATAATACTGCTGACTGGAAAGGTGTTTTCTATCCGGAAAACTTACCTAAAACCAAATGGTTTGAATATTACTGCGAACATTTTTCTACCTACGAGCTCAATTCGACATTTTACAGGTTTCCCACACTTAAAAGTTTGCAGTCATGGCAAGATAAAACACCCGAAAACTTCCTGTTTTCAATAAAAGCACCCAAACAGATTACCCATATTCACAGGTTTAAAGAATGCAGACAGTTAATAGAAGACTTTTATATGGTGAGCAGTGAAGGACTTGCCGGGAAATTAGGTTGTGTTTTATTCCAATTGCCGCCAGGTTTTGATTATAGTGCCTCAGGTCTGGAACTGATAGTAAACAGCCTGAACCCTGAATTTAAAAACGTAGTCGAATTTCGTAATCAAAGTTGGTGGATACCCGAAGTATTTGATGCTTTAAAGCAAAGAAACATAACCTTTTGCAGTGTAAATTATCCTAAACTGCCTTCGGATATTATGGTGACTTCTGACATTGGCTATGTAAGATTTCATGGAAATCCTAAATTATTTTATTCAGCCTATGACCGGGAAATATTAGAAAAAGCTCAAAATGAGATTCTCAGCACAAATAAATTTAAAGAAGTATTCGTCTATTTCAACAATACTGCCAGCACAGCAGGTGTCTTAAATGCACTTGAAATGAAGGAATTATTAAAATCGAACCAGGTTTGACCAATGTCTGCCAAATCCTGCCGTGAAACCAAACAACAAGTCATTAAAATCAATTACTATGAAAGTGTCTGTTACTGAAACTAAAGACGACAATTTTTGCAGATAATATGGAACAAACATATTAAGTTAAGAATTCCTTTCCATCAGGTGGAAGGTGTGGCAACTTCAGATGGCAAACGTTATTATGCTATTAATGAAAAATGGCATTTGTATTTTTTTCACACCAGGCAGAAATTGCATGTCATTGAACTGGAATAGAGGGCAATAGTCACTCTTATTGCAGCGGTATCGACACCCGGTCCTTAAATCCAAGTTCTTTTTTAGACATCAGCTTTTTAAGTACTGTAACTTCCTTGCAGGTCCATTCTGCAGAATACTCCAATTTTTCAAGATAAGGTCTTAGTACCTCAAATGTTTTATGAGGAATTTTTTTCGCCAGGCTAATATGGGGAGTCCTGGCTTTGGATTTCACAGAAATCATCAGCTCTATAATAGGTTCCGGATTATTGATTTTTAAATAAACGGTAACGCTGTTTTTGTGGTCAAAATAATCCCAACCCTGCACTCTTATCGGGAAAGGCTTGCTTCCGGAAGTCAGTTCCTTTATAATTTCGGGTAAGGCTTCATCATCTGTACGTCGGTCTGTTAGGGTAATATGGGCGATAGAATGGACATTCTTTTCCGTAATATCCGCAATAGCATTCAGTTCCTTCTTGATCAGGGCTATATCAGCCTTAATGTCGTCCGGAGGAGAAAGCACGACAAGATAGGCATAGTCAGGCCCGAACAAAGAAGTCTGGTTATGGATGCGTTTCTTCATAATTAAAATAAAGATATTTCTGTATCCAAATTTAATCTGTCCCCGTCTTTTTTACCTACTAAAAAGCTCAGAAATTATTATATAATTTAAGGTCTGATGCGTTCAAAAAACGTCATGTAAGTTTATTTTAGAATTATATAATGCCCACAGTAGTTTTTATTTGGAAATTTAATAGGACAATCTTTTTCCGGACAGAATGGAATAAGATGGATAACTTAAAAATACAGTCATGAAAAAAGATAATCAAAAAGAGCAATCAAAAAAAGAAATGCCGGCAACTAACAAAACAGCTGCAAAAGCTACAGACGATAAAGATACGGCCCGTAATCAATACAGTGGTTCCGGTGATTTTGGTTCTGACGACAATGAAACAACAAACACAAAAGATGGGCAGCTCAATAAAGGGAAGACGATAGTTGACAGTCAGGTTCCTGAAAATGGAGACAGCCGCTATAATAACCAGAAGGCAAACAGGGCACATGGTCCGCGAAGCAAAACCTCACCCGGAGGAGACACTAATGACGGACAATAAAAATCATTTAGATACATGTACTCTTAATTGAATAAAATATTATGAATAATTTCAGCGATGCACTCATTTCTTCAGGCGATAATGTGTCTTTTTGGATAGACACTACGCCCATAATTTCTTTTAAAAAACCGGAAGGTTCGGCAAAAACCGAAGTGTTGATTATTGGCGGTGGTATTGCAGGACTTACGACTGCCTATCTTCTTTCAAAAGCAGGAAAAAAAGTCATAGTTGTGGAAGACGGATTTATAGGAAGCGGTGAAACCGGAAGAACTACGGCCCATTTAAGTAATGCGCTTGATGACCGTTACTATTATCTGGAACGGATATTTGGAAAAGAAGCGGCTGGATTAGCGGCAGAAAGCCACACGGCGGCAATTGATGAAATTGAGAAAATTATCAGGACAGAACATATTGATTGTGCATTCAGGAGAGTAAATGGTTATTTATTCCTGCATCCGTCAGACAAGGAAGAGAATCTTGATAAGGAACTGGAAGCTTCACAAAGAGCAGGACTTTCCACAATCCTGTTGCCAAAAATTCCAACTATGGCGGGAGGTAGTGACCAAAGATGTATTGTTTTTCCTAATCAGGCTCAATTCCATATACTTCAGTATCTGAGTGGACTTGCAAAAGCGATAATACGTTATGGAGGTATCATATACACAGAAGCACATGCTGAAAACATCACTAAAGAAGGAGCTACGGTAAATGGATTTGCTTTTAGGGCAGACCACATCGTTGTAGCAACAAATTCTCCTGTGAATGATGTTTTGAAGATGCACACCAAACAGCATGCCTACAGAAGTTATGTCATTGCCGGCAAAATCAGGAAAGGTCTGCTTCCTTATGCGTTATGGTGGGATACGGGCGACATGGATTCCAAATGGGTATCACAACCGTATCATTATGCCCGAGTAGCGGAATATGATTCAGAAAATGACCTGCTCATAGTGGGTGGAGAAGACCATAAAACAGGGCAGGGAGATGAGGAGTCCCTTTCGGAGTCTGCACGTTATGACAAACTGGAAGCCTGGACGCGTGAGCGTTTTCCTATGCTTGGAGATTTATCCTATCGCTGGTCCGGCCAGATTATTGAACCTGTAGATTCCTTAGGATTTATGGGTAAAAATCCGGGTGATGAAAATATTTATATCATAACAGGCGATTCCGGAAACGGAATGACACACGCCACATTGGGTGGAATGATTATCACAGATAGCATTAGAGGCATTCCTAATAGATGGCAGGAATTGTACAGTCCTTCCCGCATTACTTTAAGCACTGCCATCGATTTTTTAAAAGAAGCAGGCAATATGGCCGTACAATATATGGATTGGATAGGAACACCTGACCTTCAAAATATTGCCGACCTTGAACCGGGGCAGGGTGGTGTCCTTTCCCATGGCATACGTAAAATAGCGGTATATCGCGATTATGATAATAAGCTAAGTGCTTTTAATGCAGTATGTCCGCATCTGGGCTGTATCGTACAATGGAATAATGACGAAAAATCATTTGATTGTCCGTGTCATGGTTCCCGATTTACGCATGAAGGCAAAGTGGTGAATGGACCATCAATTGAAAATTTACGAAAAATTCGTATTACATAGGCTATTTGGCCTTCCGGAATTACTTCTGATCTTTTAATAATTCCACAAGCAAAAGTCCTACCTTGTTTATAGTCTGGGATATGATTTCTTTTGGGCTGCCCGTAAATACTTCTCTATGGGCAATATATTTTTTGTCCTGCATTTTGATATGGATAAACATAGTTCCCACAGGTTTTTCCGGAGTTTCACTACCGCCAGGTGACGTTAATCCGGTAATGGCTACTGAAATATCATTTCTGAAAAATTTCACCAGTCTTTCTGCAAGCAATTCTGTTACTTCAGAAGATTCTGCCGTATATTTTTCAATGGTTTCTTTAGGAATGCCGAAGAGTTCTTCTTTTACACAAACATCATAACAAACAATACCACCCAAAAATATCTCACCGGATTCCGGGACGAATGAAAATTCCGACGCGAGCCATCCCGCGGTTGCACTTTCAGCAAAAGCAATCTTTAATTTTTTCCCGGCTATAAGTTTGCTGCATTCTAAAATACTTTCTATGGCCATGATGTAAGAATTAAGTTTTTTTACGGTTTTGTGGCTTTTTCGCTACAGAACGTTTGCTGTTTTTGGGCTTCTTGAGGCGTATTTTGTATTGGTGTCCTTCTTTGGCTTCATCAAGTGAATGTGATTCGTGAAGTGCCCTTTCTTTTTTAGCCAATTCATTCAGCTTGCTGTAATACCTGTTAATGATTAGCATTTCATCTTCAGTAAGGTCTTCAATATCTACCAGGCGATTGCTGGCCAGTTTGCTGGAAGCCAAAAGCTCATTAAGTTTTAACTGCATGGCAAGCGAATCCTTGTTTTGAGATTTCTGGATAAGAAAAACCATCAGAAAAGTGATAATTGTAGTTCCGGTATTGATTACCAGCTGCCAGGTTTCGGAATAGTTAAAAACAGGACCGCATATTCCCCAGGTTACTACTATAGCAAAAGCGATCAGAAAAGCGGCTGTAGAGCCTGTCGCATGGGCAACTTTTGAAGCGAAAGTTTCAAAAAAATCTTTCTTTTTTTTGTTTTTTGATTCCATAGGGTCTTTGTGTTAGCTTTTAGTATAAAGTTCATAAATACCCTGTTGATGGGTGTTATATTTTTTTTGAGAAGCCTTACAGAATTTTTTACAATTTAAATCCGGTATCTTTTATAAATAAGGGATTAGCTTTATGTCGTTTCTGTACAATTTTATATAAAAAGAAACATGTAATTTTGAATCGGTTTGGCTTTAGCGGCCATTTAATACTTCTTCATGCTATGAAAAAATTAATCCTCTTAATACTATTGCTTTTTATGGTAAAAGCATCGGGTCAGAATCAGACAAGAAAGGTGTTGTTTTTAGGGAACAGTTATACTTATGTAAATGACCTGCCCTATATAATTTCTGAATTGGCTGCCAGTGTGGGCGATGTTTTAGTTTATGACAGCCACTTAATAGGAGGATATACTTTGGAAGACCATTTTGCAAGCACTGTTTCATTAAACAAAATCAGGTCACAAAATTGGGATTATATCATATTACAGGAGCAAAGCCAACGGCCGGCATTTATAATTCCAAGCGGATTCATGAACGGGTTTAATAACCTGACAACGTTTATAAAAGCAAATAAGCCTTGTGCACAGGTTATGTCTTTTATGACCTGGGGATATAAAAACGGGGATACTCAAAATTGTTCTGCAAATCCAGCCGTGTGTACTTATGACGGAATGCAGACCCAATTGACGAACCGATATGTAAGCATGTCAGATTTGTTCGAATCCGAAATTACACCTGTAGGAGTAGTCTGGAAACATATAAGGGAAAATTACCCTTCCATAGAGTTGTATCAGGCTGATGGCAGCCATCCGTCTGTTGCCGGTTCTTATCTTGCCGCCTGTTGCTTTTATGCTACTATTTTCAGAAAAAATCCCGGACAGATTTCTAATAATTATGGTTTGGATGCAAATACGGCATCCATTATAAGAAATGCGGCTAAAACTTTAGTGTTTGACCAGATGGAACAATGGTATATAGGAAGATATGTCCCGGTTTCAGATTTTGATTATGTAATAGGAACCGGCCATAATGAAATAAAAATAAACAGGAATGAAACCACTTACAGAAATTCCTTTATATGGGATTTTGGTGACGGAACAACTGCAACAGACCGCACGCCAACACATAGTTATTCTGCGGATGGAACTTATACAATCAGACTGACTTCCTACAAATGTTTTTTAGGGCAGAATATAGAGTCGGTTTTTGAACGTACCGTAAATTTTTGTGCCCACACGAATACCATTTACCCAAACCTTTTACTTTGCCCGGATGAAACTGGAACACTTTGGACACAGCCTGCAGATAGCTATCAATGGTATGATGAAACAAGCCCAATAAATGGGGCAACAAATCAATCCTTGCAGGTTGAACCCGGAAGAGCCTACAGGGTGTTGACTACGGTGAATGGCTGTTCCGAAATGTCTTCGCCAATGTTGGTAGATTCGTATATGAATATTGAAGACTGTAGATTGCGACTTCCGGAAAATAAAGCTGTAGAAGCCACCATTTTCCCCAATCCGGTTAAAGACATTCTTACTATCCGGACGAATAAAACCCTACAGGAAATTTCGGTTTATGACATGACGGGAAAAAGAATAACTGTAAATCAGGTTTCACCTTATGCTTATGATGTGTCCGGAATTTTAAAAGGGATGTATTTTTTAAGAATTAGCCTTGAAAATGGTAGCTATGTTTCAACAAAATTTATAAAAGAATAAAAAAGTAATAGTTAGTCTGTTTCTTTAGGACGGTACATTTAAATATTTGGCAATTCATCTTGAGAGAGCAGGATTGAGGAAACCGGATTTTGAAAGAGCCGTCCTGTTTTTATTGATTTCATTGGAGTATAAAAAAGCCTGCAGATTCTCACAGGAATATAAAAATTAACCTTTTGGATTAGAATAAAGTTTAAAGAAAGCTTGACAAAATGGTTAACACTTCAATTTAAAGGACTTTATTTCGCGGCATATGGAAACAAATCGGCTATACTATGATTATGAATTTATCAGTTTTCTTATCAGTGAATGCCAAAAGTCAGTCTTGGGTATTGTAATAAACAAGACTATTTCAAATATCCAGCAGCAAAGAAACAGGAAGTAAGGACTTTGGAGAACACGTTTCTTCCATCTGATTTTTTCTATGAGTACAATACTTATTGAAATTATAAAAGGAAGTAAAACTGAGGCCGGCAGACCCAGTCCCGGTTTTATATGGTTAAGCAATCTTGACATTCCGGGATTAAGTATAATAAGGGAAGCCGCAATTATAAAAGCTATGTGCCATCGGAGATTCTTTCTGTTGAACATTGCAATCAGGTAATATGCCGAAAACGAAATAGCATCCAGTAGTCCGATAAAGGCCGTAATCGCAGCTTTGTCTTCTGAGATGTTCATTTCCCTTTTTGTTTGGCGGATTACCAGTATAAGAATGGTAACTACTAGAACGGGGGTCAAAAAATATGAGATTTTGCCAATCTTTTGGTGTAACGCATACTTCTTTCGCCAGATAAGAATCGGCTGCACAAGCAGCAGGGCAAACCAGCATATGAAGGCCGCAAAGTGGATATGAATAACCGGTGGGAATTTAGTTGTATCCGGTAAAAAACGGATATAGGAATTGAAAAATCCTGCCAAGGATATTACTACCACGCTAAAAAAGAATGCTATCAATAATTGGTTGTTCTTCATAGTTATTCTGCTTGCTGATAAACGGATCCAATATCTTAATTTATAAGAACCAAACTGAAATCTTTAGATTAAAATGCTACCTGGAAACTCATTTCCTGACACTGAACGATGTTTCTATTGGTAAAAGTCTGATCTTCTATAGCCTGATTGGAGTTGTTAATACTTGCTACATTAATATGATAACTCCCCGGTACTAATCTGATGGTATCACTCCCTTTTCCTGCTTCAATTATTTTTTCTCGGGTAATACTTTCACTGCCAATTTGAGTTACCAATATACCGTGCTTTATATTGATGTCACCAAAAGATACTTTTACAACCCCGTAATTTTTTGCTTCGCAGTTTGCAATAGAAGCATTATCATCATCTTTTGAACATCCTGCAATAAAGAATGGCGAAAGAAATAGCAAAGAGACAAACAATTTTTTCATAACATTCGTTTTTCTATTAATACTTTAAAACAAAATTAGGATTACACAACGCATCATTGTTTGTAAAAAACGGAAATTTTCAGGGTTTCAGATAATCCAGTTCACACCAATTATTGATGTCGGAATGGGTATTTGAAAAATAATCCGACGGCGAAGTCCCCATGTATCGCATAAAATCCTTGTTCAGGTGAGAAAGATCGTGGTAGCCGCATCGCAGTGCAATATCGAACAGTATTTCCGGATTTTGGGCGTAAAGATTTACAAATGAATTAAAACGAATCATATCGCCATATTTTTTTGGAGAAAAACCGATATACTCCATGAAAAGATAATTCAGGTTCCTGTTACTGGTAAACACTTGTTCGCTTAGGTTTTCCACAGGAAAATGACCCGATTTTTGACACAGAATATTGATGGCTTTTGCAACCGCGCCATATTTTAAGGGAAGATTTACCCTAAATTTTCGGATAAGATACTCCTGTACCAACTGCCATTTTAAATCTACTGAATCGGCATAAGCTAGTTTTTCATTCACGTCTCGGGTATTTTGATCGATATCTGTTATATCAAACCGCTTGTTGGCAAAAATATGCGCATCATCATTGTGGAATAGACAGGAAATACCAGGTTGCATCTGGACCAGTATAACTTCGATTTCAGACAAAACATGAAATGAAGCAGGAAGATTTCCCACACCAAAGGCGTAAACAGAATTGGGACGGAATATATAATTTTCAGTACCATACAACATTTCAAGAGACTGCTTCTTTTCTATCACAAAAAATAATGTTGAAAAAATCCGGGGAACCATCTTAAATTCGCAAAAGTCCTCCGGATTCTGTTGAAAATATGAGGCGTTTGCAATATATCTGCCCAACGCAGGCTGTATGGGAAGTAACTGGTGATACATAAATCTGTTTATTTATGAGAAAATACCCGTGACATTCTTGAACTTTAATTAAAGCTACTCATGTTTAGCATATGTAAAATTACAAAATTTTTATTAGCGGGATTTTTGCCCATATTTTGGTAAAAGATTGAATAATCCATAACAAGTATCAACATACTGAGTAGGAGAGTATATCTTTTGGCTTTTCAGGTTGAGTTGTCTATACAGGAAGAATTTTGTTGGTTTTTTTAAAAATAGCTTGCAATCCACTCCTAAGCACACTTTTAGCCCCCTTTTTTATAAATTTGCTTTTAAAGCGTTAACAGGATGTTTAGACATACGGGAAAGGGTAGAACCTATTTGCACAACCTCAGGCTGGCTTCACTTTTGTCAGCGGTTGCGGGTATTGTAAATATTGTCGGAGTGCTGGGTCTTAACACATTGACGACCAACGTCACAGGTCATTTTGCTTTCTTATCGGAAGAATTTGTTACAAAAAATTACAGCCTTGTCTGGGTATATCTTTTCTATGTTGTGTTCTTTTTAGCCGGGGCATTCGTTTCAAGTATCTTAATTGAAATCGCAGCCAGACGCAATGTAATCCATTCCTATGCATTGCCTATAAGTTTGGAAATTATTGTGCTTCTGGTGGTTAGCTTTGCTGATACGCCTATGGACAACGACCAGTTCCCTTCAAAAGTTTTCCTTTCGTGTCTGCTGCTATTTGCCATGGGTCTACAAAATTCGCTTGTGACCAAAGTTTCCCAATCTGTAGTACGGACCACCCACCTGACCGGATTATTTACCGATTTGGGAATAGAGCTCTCACAGTTACTATTTTACAGAGGATTGTCTGAGCGTGCTATCTTAGAAAGAGTATCCTTTTGAAAGCCGCAATTATCGGCTGCTTTTTTATAGGGGGACTTTTGGGCGGTTTTATTTTTCTCCAACTTGGAATCAGGACGCTATACATTCCGGTTGCCTTACTGGCCGCGGCACTTTGGTATGACAGTATACTTTTGAGAATCTACCACATCAGGCGTAAATTAAGAGTTCACAATTGAATTTCTGTTTTACCACCTAACTGTTTTGGAAAAGAAATACATTGCAAAACCTTAAATTGTTAATGTCTCAATTTTACAATTTTTTCGTTATTGTTTCGCTTAGTTTTGAAATATAAAAAAAATGCCATGCAATACGTTACACTTTTGGGAGACTTTATAGGAAATGCTAAAAAAACATTCAAAACAGGTTGGGTAACGACTGTTTCAAAAGGGAATATTTTTCTGTTCATTCAACTTTTTGCTTGTAATTTTTGCTTTTCCCAAAGCTATTCACACTTGAGTATTTCAGATACAATAACGATCCATTCAAAAGTATTTGATGCCAAAAGAAAAGTAATTATAACAAAACCCTCACCTGCAAAGACAGAGGAGAAACAAAGTAACTATATTGTATATATGGATGCAGATGACCAAAATATCAATGGGTCATTTCTACAATCTGCCAACAATTTAATCGCTAATAAAGAAATACCACAGAGCTATTTGATTGGAATAATTCACGAAGACAGGAATACGGAACTTTTGGAGAAAGACAAGCTGCTAAATTTTCTTAAAGAAGAATTGATTCCTTTGCTTGAAGATAAGTATGGGAAAGCAAATAAAATAACCATAGCAGGTCATTCTTTTGGTGGATATTTTGCAACGTACGCATTTCTGAAGGATAATGATGTTTTTAATTCTTGTATAGCAATTAGTCCGGCTTACTGGCCAAACAAAAATGATGTTATCGAACTATTACATGAAAAGGCAAGCCTTGTTCATGGCAGCTTCTACTTAGCCGTTGGTGATAAGAGATGGGATGAAATTTCCTTAAGAAAAAACGTATTTAAGGTACAAAAAACACTAAGAAATCAAAAGAACCTTTCTTTTGGCTTTAATGATTTGACAGGCTTTGCCCACAATGCTACTCCGGTAGTAGGCTTTGGATTAGGACTTAGCTTTGTTTATGACGAATGGGAATGGATAAATATTCTGGAAGAACAGGACAATAAATTAAAGCAGTTCCCGGATTTTTGGGGTCATCTTGAAATAAAAGCAGAGGCATTGTTCCATTTAAACCGTGTTTCAGAAGCAAAATCCTTTTATCAGAAAGCATTAAAAAATACAGCAAAGGATAAACACTTGTCCAAATCGGAAATGAGAGAGGTAACGAAAAGACTGCGTACTAAAATTAAAAAATGCAGTAAAATTTTACGATAATTGTCTTCAGTTTTTATGGCAAATAAGGGAGCAATTCCATGGCAAAAACGCCTGCGTTATTGCCAGAGTTCCAAAGACATTCGTTTCCCAAACGGTCTTCATCTCATTTATCGACGTGATACTGGCAAGTTGTGCTGACAAAATTTCCTGCATAGTCCGTCCAGGTTTTCCTGCATTTGAAATAGCAGCATTATTCACAAGTACGGTGAGGTATCCGAATTCATTTTCAATGACGTTCACTGCCGCTTGTATAGAGTCGTTATCCGTAATGTCCAATTGAAGGGCTTTAGTAAGGCCACCGATGGCTGCAACAGCCGCTTCTCCTTTTTTAAGGTTTCTGGAACCCAAATATACCGTGTATCCATTATCAGCCAAAGCTTTGGCTATCTGGAACCCGACACCAGTGTTAGCACCTGAAACCAGTGCTGTTTTTCTCTCATTTGTATGCATAATTATATCTTTTAAATTTTACATAACAAAGTTCCTGATTTTGTTAGCTATGAATGTAGCCAAATCAGGAACATTTGTAGTTATATCGAGAAAGCTTCTAAGTTGCCAGTCACATTGCCCGCATTTATATTCAAGCTGCATACTGATGAGATTTCTGTTGAATTGTATTAAAAAAGGCTTGTAAAAATTGAATAGCAATAACTCTCCGAGCTGCCTTTTGAGGGATCATTCCTTACATCTGAACTTATCAAATGTTTTGTTTTTGTTAATATTAATACTAGAATTTCCAGGAAAAGAGCTGTAACACCAACAAATGACTGTGTGCCGTGTAGATGTCAAAAACTTCGATGTAGAACCTTACGAAGAACATACCGTTTTGTACTATTTTTGTCATCTGCTAATTTTAGATTTTGGAATATGTTGCAACGGGATTTTTTGATAAGCTGTTTACTGAATAGAATTAGCTTGAGGTCAAACATCCATTTCACTATTGGAATAACCTTATTCCTGATGTTTTTCGCGGTATGCTGCAAGGGACAGTCGACCAATGATTTCAGTTATCAAAATATAGGTGACGAACTTTACTACCTGGAAGATAAAAGTTCAGCGATGTCATTAACCGATGTCAAAAAACTAGCCGATACCGAATTTACAAAAGGGAAGGACGAAATCCTGAATTTTGGTAACACTTCTTCGGCATGGTGGATAAAAATCAGTTACACTGCAAAGCAGGACTTGCCTCTGTATCTCATCATTGATGCGCCCAATATCGAATACATCGATGCCTACACAACCGATAGTAAAGGCCAAACAGTCCTTTTTAAGACGGGATCCCTTAGGACTACCCAGCCCAATGTAATCGTCCGAAACAACTTTATGCTGAATCTTCCGGTCACCTCAAAGATTGAAAATAAAACGATCTATCTACGATTGAAGACAAATAATATCTTGCTGGCACCAATAAAGTTGGCTACGGCAGAAAGCGTGATACAGGGGCAGGAGTTCAAACAGGGAATCGAATATATCTATATTGGGTTGTTGATTGGGCTGTTGCTGTTTAACCTGTTCCTGTATGTCAGCGTCAGGGACATCACTTATCTTTATTACGCACTATATGTACTTACGTTATCAAGCTACCTGCTTATCTATATCAGGGGATACGGTTTTATTTTTGGAGATGAAATAAGGATCTTTTTTAATCAGTATCCCCATGTTCTCCTGAGCTTTTCGGTAATAGCTTCGTTACTGTTCTGCAATAAGTTCCTCCACCTGCGGCAAAGAGCACCTAAGATGCTGGGTATTTTCTATGGGATTGGCGGCCTTGGCCTGATTCTTTTTTTTGTCAGTGCTTTGGGATTCAAACACACGGCAACAACTATTGCTCAATTCCTGACGGTAACAGTAGCCGTAGTGGCATGGATTGCAGGTGTAATTGCCTATCGGAACGGACACCGACCTGCAAAGTATTATATCGTGGCCTGGTTCTTTATCTGGGTGACTGTAGCGATGGTTACGCTAAGCCTGGGTAGACTTATCCCGTCCAGCGAATTCACGATTCAACTGGTGCCTATTGGCTCGACCCTCGAACTGCTATTGCTTTCCTTCGCACTGGGCGATCGGTATAAAGTGATTATTAAAACAGAACAAGAGGTCAGGGACGAAAATCTGTTTTTGGTAAGAACACAGAATCAACGCCTCGAGGAAAAGGTACACGAACGTACGTTACAGCTCAACAGTACGATCAAGGAGCTGGAGAGTTCCAATGCCATCAAGAACAAACTGTTTTCAATCATTGCACACGATCTTAGAAGCCCGTTGAATAGCCTTTTAGGTATACTGTCGCTGAGCGACATGCAGCTGTTGACTCCAGAGGAATTGCAGGAACTACTCGAAGAAAATAAAAAAACAATCAAATCAGTCAGTTATACGATGGATAACCTTTTGCATTGGGCGCAAAGCCAGATGGACGGTCTGATAACCAAAAAGGACCGTTTTGAATTAAAGGCTGTATTTGATGAATTATTGGTGCTCTATCTTCCTCTGATTAAACAGAAAGGTATCCAATTGGAACGGTTGGTTGAGGACAACAGCATCATTAGCGCTGATCGCAATCAGGTCAGTCTTGTGTTACGAAATCTGATCGATAATGCAATTAAATTCACCCCCTTAGGCGGAAGAATCTGGTTTACGCTGCAATCTATACCCGAAGGCGTACAATTTTTGGCGGAAAATGAGGTTGCGGATAATCCTGGAATAGATATCGACAATAGGATTGGGAATAAGATGGCAAGCGCTACACGTGGTACCGGAAATGAACAGGGCGTTGGACTTGGCCTGATATTATGCCAGGAATACGTCAAAAATAATGGAGGCACATTTCAGGTCCATCAAAAGGAAAACAGGATCAGATTTTCTGTGGTACTGCCAGGTGAGGGGTAATACTTCCAATTTCCATTATTTTTTCCAAGACTATGGAAGTACCCAATGCTATCAAAGAACAGGTAACAATGCACGATCATTGGCATCGCGGAATCATTTTGTATAAAATCAATCAGCACTAAAATGACAAAGGCTGAATGAATTGAAAGAAACCAAAAATAGTGCAGTAAGCAAAATACCAATAAGAAACTGCCCTTATTGGTATCTTTTTATTGAATTAAAATTACCTGCTGGTTTTACCACGGAATTTCCCCTGTTTCAGGATTCATATCTTCGGAAAAAAACTTGCCTGTCGGGCCATCACTGCCTATTGTTGCATATTTTATAATTCTTCTGGCTGCGTCTTCAACAGAACCCTGCCCGAGCTGATGGTTGAAATCTGTCTTTGTCGAGCCCGGGCTTACTGCATTGACCTTGAACGGCAGGTCTCTAAGTTCATAGGCCAGTACAAGTGTATACATGTTCAATGCCGCTTTGGAGGACTGATACACGACACCTTTGTGCCTGTAATGGATAAAATCAGGATCGCTGTGAAGGGTAAGCGAACCTTGGCTGGAGCTTACGTTGACAATTCTGGGTTCATCTGATTTCTTGAGCAGGTCCAGAAATGCCTGGGTTACATTGACAACCCCGAATACGTTTACTTCAAATACTTCCCTAAATTTGGTTACGTCGGTTTCTGTTGCCGTATGCATCAGGGGTTTGTCTCCATCGAATTCGATACCGTTGATTCCCGAATTATTGATTAGCACATCCAGGGTGTCTGTTTTTTCACCCAAAGACGCCCGGGCTCTTTCAACAGATTCGGTATCTGTGACATCTATCTGGATAAATTCTGCATTTGAAAATCCTTCAGAGATAAGCTTTTCTACGGCCTCAATTCCTCTTTTCCTGTCGCGGCTGCCTATGAATACACGGTAGCCTTGCTGCAATAATTGCCTTGCGGTCTCAAAGCCTATTCCCTTATTCGCTCCAGTAATGAACGCTGTTTTCATATTGTTTAAAATTTTAATTATTACTCCTGCAAAGGTATCTGGTTTTTAGTATACATTTGTAATCGATATACTAAAGGATACCGACATGACGGAAGAAGTAGCATTGCAGATAAAGGAGCTGATCCTGCACGTGCAGGACACATTATATGTAATCGGCGGAAAATGGAGACTGCCAATAATCATCGCAATCAAGCATGGAAACCACCGTTTCAAGGACATAAAGGATTTTGTGCCAAAGATCACCAACAGGGTACTTTCCGCAGAGCTTAAGGCGCTCGAGGCCAATAAGCTGATCACCAGGAAAGTGCATGACACGTCGCCAATATTAGTAGAGTACAGGATCACCGAATATGCGCTTAGCGTGAAAGAAGTAGCCAATGCTATGGGAGACTGGGGACGGAACCACCGAAAAAAGTTGAAAGATAAGGGTGACTAGCCATTAGGAATGTGATGAGCAGAATAAGCAGCCCCCATTACCTTGGTTTTACTTAATTGGGAAGAATATTAAGTAAGTGAATAGGAGATATTTTTCTATAAATTTTCATTTTTAGTGAGTATTCCGAATAATCAGAAAGTAGTGTGCCTGCCTTGATAGCTCTCAGAAACGGAAGTAGCAAGTATTCAATTGAACGACCGCCTAAACTCCAAAGGAGAGAGTTTTGTTTTACCTTTAAAAAACTTGCTGAACGATTGTGAATGCTCAAACCCAAGGCTAAATGCTATCTCACTGACGGTAAGTCCAGAGGTTGAAAGCTTTTCTTTGGCTTGTTCAAGTATCTTCATCTGTATGTGTTGTTGGGCCGTAAGCCCGGTGAGCTGCTTGAGCATACTGCTGAGATATTTTGGAGAGATTGCAAGATTTCGGGCAAGGAAATCGACAGAAGGGATGCCATGCAATGCCTGTTCGTTCGTGCTAAAATAATCTTCCAGCAGCTCCTCGACGCCTTCCAGCAATTTATGGTTGGTGACTTTACGTGTGATAAACTGCCTTTCATAAAAACGCTCGGAATAATTCAGCAACGTTTCAAGATTGGAAATGATGATGTCCTGGCTGAATTTGTCGATGTTGGAATGGTATTCGTCCCTGATATTTTTTGTAATTTCATTGATAACAGTCTCTTCCTTATCGGAAAGGAACAGGGCTTCACTGGTCGAATATCCAAAGTATTCATACTTCTTTATCTTTTTGGCCAGTGAGGTATTCCATAAAAAATCAGGATGCACAAAAAGCATCCAGCCTTCAAGATGGGGAGGCACACCGCCGTCTTCGCCCCGTAACACCTGTCCTGGTGATAAAAAGGCCATAATCCCTTCGTCAAAATCATACTTCTGCTGCCCGTAGTGCAAACCATCACAGCCCCTTTTCATAGAAATTACATAAAGGTCAAAGATAACCGCATCAATACCGGTATCATTCCGAAGGCCTTTAAGGTCAACAATACTGATAAGTGGATGGCAGGGGCTGGGAAGCCCCATTAAGCGGTGTATTTCCGATACTGATTTTATCCTGTAAGGTGTCGAATTTGCCATAATGCAAGTTAAGTTATTTTTTGAAAGGGTATCCCAACCCAATCATAATTAATGGCATTACAAGAAACGGAATCTCAAACAGTGCCATCTTGTAATTGCCAGCACGCAATGCCAATGACATAATCAGGACAATTACAAAAGCATTGAGCAGATTTCCCAGAAAAAATGTCCTTGGAATCAGTAAAAGTACCGCAATCAGCAGAGCAAGAGCCCCAAGGAAAGGAACGGCGGATTCGCCTATGCCAAGATCCGCCATTGCTTTGACAGACTCCGGATTGCCCTTGTAATTGAACGTATCCCAAGAATGTCGGACATTAAGTGCTACTGATATAATCAGCAGAACTAATGAAATTATATTTTTAACCATATTATATTATTTAAGGAGGTAAGCATTCATTATATAGCCCATGGCTATTGCGATTGGCACACCAATTACGGCACTTGCCAATGCCTGGCGTGCTTTGTTCGGGTGGCGGTTCCTGTGCTTGAAAAACAGAAAAAAACCTATCGGAGGAACAGTGTTGGAAGCCATGAACCAGAACTTTGATAGTGTGTCGTTATTTTTTGTTTCCATCTTACTTATTTTATACGATTCCATTTAAAAGTTTTCCCAAGCATCGGCACTCCCTTATAACCTCTGGTCTCAAGTTCATCAGCGGTCTTAAGCTTGCCTTTGAGGCTGTAGGTATTGCCATCTTGTATGCTGTAGAGTTTTCCGTCTACATATGCGCCATCTTCATATACCAATCCCGTAATATGGGTAATGCCCTGTACCGGTCGGTTTTTCATTTTTGAGTCAGGGTTCTTACTATCTCTCTTGGGTGTTTTGTCATCTGTCTCGAACATGTCCTTGGACCACAAGAGCTTTGCCGAGTAGGTATTACCTGATTTGAATACTTCTATTTTATAATCTTCGCACTGCCAAACGCCTACGATTTTGTCGGCAGGTAATTTCTGAGCAAAGGATGTAATCGATACGAGTAGCAGTATTACTGCAAAAGCATTTTTTTTCATTTTTATGTTTTTAGTTGATTATTAAGTTGTCTGAATCTTTGAAATTCCCTGTGGCCGAAGTTCATCAGTGCTTTAGGGATGATGTGCCCCAGAAACCTGATGATCTTTACCAGAACAGGCATGATTTCGAGCGTATCTTTTTCTAGTCCCTTAATAGCCACTTGCACTACTTTGTCTGCGTCCATCATCTGGCGTGGGTTCGGCTGTAGTATCCATTCATTTTGCAGGTTAGTATTGACTCCCGGGGGGATAAATTCAAGCACTTTTACATTCGTTCCCTTCAATTGCAGGCGTAAAGCCATGGTGAAGGCGTGAACTCCCGCCTTTGATGCGCTGTAGACAGGTGCCGAAGAATAGGCCAAAAATGCGATGGCAGAAGAGACATTGACAATAGCTGCAGATTGTTTTTCCATTAGATGGGGCAGGAACTGATGTACCATCCGGATGGTTCCCGAAAGATTGATGTCAATTTCACGCATCAGGTTTTCTAGGCTTTTGGAAGAGTCCAACATGTCAATCAGCCGCATTTCGCCAGCATTATTGATAATGATGTTAAGGTCTGGAAATTGTCGGGTAACTTCTTCAAAAAGCCGCCTTGTATCTTCCGGACTGCCCGCATCGCTCTGAAAAGTGTGGATGTTACTGAATTGCTTCTTTGTTTCATTCAAAGCCTCAAGCCTGCGCCCCGTAATAATTATCTGGGCTCCCTTTTCAGTAAGCTGCTTTACAAGTTCGAGGCCTATACCGCTGGTTCCTCCTGTGATGAGGACAGTACTGTTCTTTAAATCCATAGTAATAACATTTGATGATACAAAGTTCTGTCATTACCTATAGAGCACTGTAGCCGAAAGGCGCAATGTTGTAGCCATAGTACGTCAGTCGGTTAAATAATATTGGATTTTAGTAGATATAAAAAACAGCCAACACTGCTTGACAGTTTTTAAAGAAGTTTTCTCTCAAAAGGTACACGACGCATTTCCTTTATCGTGTTGTCCGGCATGCCGATGCTCATCTCGAAGGCATCCGCATTTTCCGATGTCATTATTAAATTTCCTTTCATAGTATTCAGTGATAGTTTTTTTTTGTTTAAGTAGGTAAAAAAATACCGCTTGGGATAGCTTAATAACCATTGCGGAAACGCATTTGCTACTGGTCTATTTAAAATGCTGTTTGTCTATTAGTATTTTTTTGATGAGAACAATTTGTACATTTTTGTTCTAATCGAACGGTTAAAAATACATCATATAAAACAATGTAAAGTGTATGGGAATTGTATAGGCAATTTTTACAATCTACTCTAGTGGTCATGGCAGCAATCCTTCTTATTCTGTTAAAAAATTGTTGGAAGCCAGAGTATTTAGAATATGCCGCATCTGTACTATTTTTTAATTCCCCTGTTTATTACCTAGCAATTATTTAATTTAATACAGAGCAGAATATGAAAACTAAATTTTTATTAGGCCTGATTGCTATTTTTATAATAGCCGGCTGCAGCAAAGACGATGACAATAATCCGTCTAACGAAATGGAAACCGATGTATATGTAGTTGGTTACGAGGGTAATGTGGCCAAATTATGGAAAAATGGTGTAGCCACCAATCTCACTGATGGAAACAAAAATGCCGCAGCCCAGTCTGTTTATGTGGCAGGTAATGATGTATATGTAACAGGTTATGAAAATAATGGGACCAAAGATGTAGCCAAATTATGGAAAAACGGTACTGGCATCAATCTGAATAATGGTAATTATAACGCCGCTGGGCGGTCTGTGTATGTGGCAGGAAGTGATGTATATGTAGCGGGTTATGAAAACAACGGAATACATGATATGGCTAAAGTATGGAAAAACGGTGTGGAAACTAATCTTGTCAATGGAACTAGTTCCTATATCTTTTCTGTCCACGGATCAGGCAATACTATATATGTTGGCGGTCATGAAAGTAATGGAACTAAATATGTAGCCAAATTATGGAAAAACGGTACGGCTACCAATCTTTCTGACGGAAGCCGTAATACATTTTTATTGTCAGTTTTTGTATCAGGTAATGATGTTTATGCAACGGGTTACGACGAACCATCTGAGTCCCAGAGAGTAGCTAAACTATGGAAAAACGGTGTGGCGGAAAATATTTCAGATGGCAGCCGTCAAACTGTTCCGGCTTCCGTTTATGCACTTGGTACTGATACTTATGTCGCAGGTTACGAATTTAGCGGAGTGAAGCGCATAGCCAGACTTTGGAAAAATGGTACAGCCACCAATCTTACTAACGGTAACAATAACGCAAGTGCCTGGTCTGTTTATGCAGCAGGTAATGATGTATATATGGCAGGATATGAGGAGAATGCAGCCGCAAAAAAAATTGCCAAAATATGGAAAAACGGTGTTGCGACAAACCTTACTGATGGCAGTAAAGATGCAGAAGCTAAGGCGGTATTTGTTTCGCAAAGTGAAAGAAATCACTTTAATAACTAAAAAATAGCCGTAAATAGGAAAACTGGATTACTAAGTTAGCTTTTGTGGCAAGAGGGATATCAGCTTCAAAAACAGTTGTTAGCGGATATCCAACGTTTGTATCACGGAAATTAACGTTAGTTTATTATCTGCTTACCTTTTGTTTTTGTTTCTTACTTTTGGAATTGCTAACGCTGGTAAGCCTTATATTAATTGGCGAAATCCAAGGTTATCCGGTGGGGGATGCACTATATTCCGCTAGGGGAAATACGAAAATGGAAATTTACTACGCGAAAACACAATTTGGACATCCCTGGATTATTCTGGGCGATGCAATTTCGGAAGAAGCTTTTCTATGTGAGGTTGAAGCAGATGAAGATTTCCAAAGTATGGAATTACAATGGCAACCAGTAAAAATAACAGTGACATATTTAACGGAGAATGATTTTCCTGATCCGGTTAAAATTACGTAGTAGAGAATATAGATCAACCAAATAAACAGTATAATGAAAAATCTGAATCTAATTGAAACCGCTGCGCATAACAGGCAAGCGATTAATAAATCCTTTCGAAATATTACGGTGCTCATACTGGTGTGCGCCATTCCTGCTGCAATTTGCAGGCTGTTTTTTTGGGAGTATACCCGCCGCGCCTTGGTAACCTCGTGGAGATATAAAGATTTACGGTACGTAACCGACGTTGGGTGGCCTGCAACCATATATACGTGGGGTAGTCGTTTTGCCATTGCTTTTATGGTTATCTATCTTTATTTGCGGTTCAAGCAAGATCTTAAAAAGCCTTCATTTGGGGTGGCCGGTAATGGGATATTTATTAACCAGCAAATGCTTTATAATGCGTTTGTACCATGGGAAAACATAAAAAAAGCTGAACTGTTGGGGCCTGTCGAAAGTCCTTTCATGAGGTTGACATTTAAAGATACCACCAGCCTGCTCAAGGGGCAGCCGTTTTTGCTTAAAATGATAGCCAAACCCTTTATTAAGAATAATCCTGTACTGAGTGTTACAAAAAGTGAAACTATTGGCAATATCAGGAAAATACATGAAATGATCAATGATAAGATATCGCAGAATATCTAAAGTATTGGCAGTTGAAAACTGTCTAAGCAATCATTCTGAGGAACAGGCTGCCGCTATTAAATACTCTGAGGAAGGTATTTGAGTGTTTTAATTGAAAAAGCGACGATTTAGCTTAATAGAGCTAAATCGTCGCATGTTGTGGAGTCGGGGAGAGTCGAACTATTGCCCTAGCGCCCCTATAAACGTTGATTTCCTGATTTTTAGAAAGGTGCTGCGCCACGAATGTGCCATAAAAAACTCCGTTTACCAAAAATGCCATCGGTTAAGACGGCATTTCCCTTGCAAGATAAATTTTGGTTACCTGGTGGAGCTGAAGGGTCCGGAACCTATGCCGTTTTTGATATCAACAGCCCCATTTTTTTAGCTTTTTCCAACATGTGCCACGAATGTGCCATGGAAAATTTGAATGTTTTATCTATGCAAAGGCCCCTGCACGAAGCCATCTGATATGAAAGAACGATATTATCCTAATAGTTGATTCAAAGATAGTTATTTAATATTAAATCGGCATATTTTTTTATTTAGGATGAGTGTTTACATTGTAACCTGTAATTTTACGTTTTCTTATTTATTTGGTATCTGGAGGCTACATAACATTTTTTTTAATTTAAATACGACGACTATTTGATGCAACAGCCAATACATTCATAACAAATCGACGACCTCTATTTCTTGCCCCTATTACTATTGCGAAATATTGTATTAGCAAGAAAAGAAAGTAATATAGACTAATTGGCCATTTAACAATTAAAAGTGTAGGGACACCAATAAAAACTACAAAGAGAAAACACATCGACGTTAAATCTCTTGCTAACAAAAAAGCTCTATGACTCTCTGAAACCGCAATATCTAACGCATGTTGTTTGTAAATTTCATACCATAGCCGATTCTGATCAGAAGATTTTTTAGGGAAAGGTCCATACTCCTCTTTCAATTTTTTTCTATTAATCCTTGTATCTAGTTTACTAAGTTTTGAAAAAGCTTCTGATCCTGGTAAAGGATCTTTTAACCTCCAAAAAATCAAAATGGCTTTTTGATTGCTGGATAGCAACCCATTAAGCAAAAATAGAAGTAAGGGGGCAATCGATGCGCCTAGTCCTTTTAATATAAAAACAATGTTCAGTTTATTTGTTGCTTGTTGAAAATATAGCGGATAAAATATGCCACAGATAATTAAAATATTTGCTGAAAGAAGAATCCACAACATAGGTGTATTCTTTGCTTTTAGATTTACTTCTTTGTCCATATAACTTCAATTTAAAATATATAGGGAAATATTCCATCGGGAGTTATGATTGATAAAAAAACAGGCAATGGCGGTTGTAATTTATCGGTTTCTTCTTTATGGCATTGTACACTCTTCATATCTTGAGGACTTAAAAAATTAGGGCCGTCTGGATGGGTATGCCATTCTCCTATATAGCCAATTTGGCCTCCTGATTTAGTTTCAACTTCTGAAATTTTTTCTGGTAAGCCTTTATATCCTCTAATAAAGTGAATAGAATTTCCTTCGCTGTCAATAGGTGCTTTAATTGATTCGGTTACATGAATTGTTTTTGTTTTATAATTACATACTCCAACAAACACGCCTCCTGTTTCAATTTTTCCAGCATTGCGAAATTCATCAGTAAGTTGCTTAATAACACCAGACTTAAAGCGGATTGTCCACGTTGAATCGTTTACGGGTTGAAAAATATCAAATGGGTCAACTTTTATTATTTCAGTTTCTATCTTGTAATCTCCGGTATCTAAAATGCGGTTAAGGTATATTTTTCCTTGCGAAGATAAATTCTCCATTTCTTTCTTTAGGACACCAGAGAAATATGAAGCATGCGAAGATATTTTATCATCTGATAAAATTGTTGTTTCAGAATTACAGCCGACGCCAACTTGAACTACTAAGTTGTTTGAACTTGCGGCTAATTGCTCATTTTGGAGCCACTTATGAATATTTTCATCGGTAGATGCAAGGCTATAAAGTTCAACCTGCAAATCATCAATTCGAGGATTTCGATTTGCCCCTTCTTTATACAGTATCCCTAAATTCCCAAAATCGGAAATTGAGGCACTGGCAAGCTGATTATTATTTATGCTTTTTAGCATAACCAGTTTGTTAAAGAATGCCTCAGAAGCCGTGAAATCTAATAACCAATTATATGTCTTAAATGTTTCTTCCTTATCTATCAGTCCTTCTTTAAACGAAGGTCCATTTATAACTCCTGTCATTTCAAAAGGATAGAATTTCCTTATTTTTTGAGCCAAAGCTTCAGCTTTATTTTCTCCTTCATTATCAGAGAATAAAACGTGCCGAACCAAATTATGAGGAGAAATATAATCGGGATCAATCAGTGTTAAGTTTGTTTGTCCGGATCTAGCAAGATGCATAATTATTTTTGATCCAATTGCGCCACATCCGAAGACTGCACTCCTTCCGCTCAGGTCTATTTTCCTCCCTGAAATTTGTCTTGCTAATTTTTGAGTCAATGGTTGATTGTGCGACAATATATCTATTGATATATTGTTTACTATCGTTTCATCTTTAACATCATCAGAATCTAATTTAAATCGTAAGTTTATAAATTCAATATTTGAAGAATAGCCTGTCAATTGACTCGGTCTGCGAATAGCAACAATTACAGGAAAATAAATATACTCATTTAGTTCTTTGAAAGTAGCAACAAATTTTTCAAACTCTTCGTACTTAATTTCGTAATAATTGCAAAACAGTTTGAATTCTTCAAATGATCTTGGAATATTTACTTGATACTCACTTTTTATTTCATTTTCTTCATTCCATAAAATAAAACCGAAAAAATATTTTCTTCTTGAGACATCCTCTTTTCCTTTTTTTCGCTCCTCATCAACTTCCTTGATTGTCGCCAGCGCATTTTTATCCGTGATTAATTTAACAAATTTATAAGTTGATCGATTAGTAAGGCCCACTTGTTCAAATAAAGCAATGGAAAAGTTTTCTCCGACAACAAGCGCGGTTTTACTTGTAACAACACTTAAAATCGTGTCATAATCATAAATTATATTTCCAGAATATCCCTCTAGCCTTAATGGTTCGTACTGATCGCCATTTTCAGCTAGTTCTCCTGTTGCTGCATCATGGAGCCAATTGCTTATGCGAATCAGCAAATCCTCAATTCTTTTGTTTGCATACCACTCATCGGGATTGCCTCTGACATAACAGAACGCAGGAGGTCGATTATTTACCGCCACATACAAATGGGCCAAGTTACTCTTGGGAAAATCCGATCTGTCAGTATAAACTCTTGGGGCAGAAACTGGATAATTGATTAAATCGAACACTAGAATAATTGGCTCGGTTGTTCTAATGTCTAAATTCTCAAAATTACCCAAACTAGGTAAATCTACATTGATTTCTAATGGAATAGCGATCTTGCTATTTCCCCAATCTAATATTTTCACCTTACCTCCTATAAGCTTATCTAATGATTTTAGAGAATCCCGCAGTGCGGAATTCTCTAAATCATTTTTATAAACGGATAAGCTGTCGCTAAACTTTTCCATTACCATATTTTGAAGGACTATTTACAATGCCTAGACCTGCGCCTCCAGCTACTCTTGCTGCGCCTTCAACCTTTTTTGGCTTGACGATGCCCAACGACGTTACTTCAAAAATTATTGGCTGAGGAATCTTATTGATTACATCGTAAGTGGTTGTGTTAAGAAAGTTTCCTTCGGTAACCTTTTTAATATATTCGGATTTAGCCTCGTAATGTGGTGGATTATCTTCGTCATCAAGAATCTTTTTACTTGAAGCGATAACCTTTGCATTATTTCTCCTGTAATCCAATACCTCTAGTGAGGTTTTTTTCGGTGTAGGATTTTCCTCCTGAGGCCTATCATTAAAAAATGACCATGAGCAGTGATGAGGTGAGAGAAATAAATCCCACTTTAATGCTTCCTCATTTTTGAATTTTTTTGTTTTTTCTAAGATAATACACCATGAAGTATGGTCAGAATCTCCTCCAAACATTGCTAATGTAGAAAAATCTTGCTGGTAGAGAGAGTTCTTGAACCTAGCTTGAAATACTATACTTGTTGAGTTTTTTTTGTCATCCCCAAGTGATTCCAAATGCTCTTTGAACGGTGCATGAATAAAGATGGAGAACAACACTTGGTTCTTATCATTAAATCGGGTAACGATATCACCTGGCTTAGCTCTTAAATGGTCCAAATCTTTATAGTCTTTATTTCCATCATAACCTATAATTTTTATTCTATTGCCTGGATTATCTTTCTTTGGGTCTTTCTTGCGATGAAGTTCCAATCTGCGTTCTGCTTCCTTCTGGTGGGCATCTTCGTCATCGTTGGAATTTTCTTCTGCTATCATAGGGGAGAACCACATTGTGTCAATTCTGATAAGGCCATCTTTTTTATCTGTCTCCGAATAGTTTTCAGGAGCGCCCTGGTAAAAGTGCTTTTTAAATCCTCGACAGTGGTCTTGGTCACCGTGAGTTAGGATAAATACATCAATGTGAGGAATGCCTTTGTCATATTGTACACTTTGTAGTAAATCTTTTTTTACATCGTAAGTGTCTTCATTATCACAGTTCCTTATATTACAGTCAACTAAAATGGTTGTACTGTCTTCCAGTGTTATGAGAGATGTGTCTCCGTTTCCTACTGGGTAATACTTAATTGTAGCATTGTTTGCCATTATTCTATTTTTTAAAGTTATTTTGTTGAAGTATCTGCTAGTCATTTCCATGAAATGCCTAGTCCAGCAAAATATTAGTGAAGCTGGCAGATGGACAACCAACTGAAAAAAGAATGACAATTATATTTGCACAAATGGATAGTTTATTTACATTTGTATTGTCGTAGTATAATTCAAATTCTAATTTCAAAATTGATTAGTTGTTTGTAAGATACTTTGCCACGAGAAGATGTCGGATTCTTTTTTGTGGTGAAGTAAATTCTAATATTTTTGATTTTGTTTTATTTCTTTCTTAAATATTCCACCTCCTTTTTTAAATCGTTAATAGTTTCTGTAAGTTCTTTTCCTGCTTTAAGATGTTCCAATGGAAAATCTTTTTTGAGTTCATCCATTAGTAAGTAGTATATTGGTTTAAGCATAGTTTTAAGCTGGAAAGCATTGGACTCACTGAACATATCTAAAGCAACTTCATATTCTTTTTTTGCTATCAATAAAAGGAAAAACTCTACTAACTCTGCAAATTCACGATATCTATTATCATCATCTTCATGTATGTTGCGAAGATCGATAATATGCTTTTTAACAATATCTATTGATTTGGTTACATCGCCTTTCCATAGAAGTATTTTGGCATAAAGTAATTCAATCGCGGTATCAGTTTCCTTTGGCTTAAATTTTTCAATAAGGTCTAGGGCAAAAGTTAATTTGTCAGTCCTTTTGGACTTGAAAATACTATGAACCCAGCATCCAACTACTGAAATGTCACCTAATTCAAGTGCTTTGCCAAACATTTCATCAGACTTTTCAAACTTCCCTTGGCTGGCGAAAATGTGACCAAGTTGGTGAGCAGATTCAGGGTCGTTGTGCGCTACGCCTTCTTCGTAGGTAGATAGGGCCTTATCAGTCTCCTTTAGTCTCATGTAAAGTCTACCAAGCTGATTATAACCATCAATTTCTCCTTTTTCGATAGCTAAAGTAAAATGCTCTTTTGCTTTTTTGAAATCTGACTTTTTCTGTTCCAGATAAAATTTACCTAAATTAATGTTGCTTTCTTCTTCTTTGGCTTCAACTGCATTAAGTAGTACTGTTTCAGCGTCTTTTCGTCTTTTCTGTTTTATATAAAATTCTGCTAATGCAGTATTCGATTTTTCTATTTTTGCTTTAACGGCATCCTTAAAATATTTTTCTGCCTTTTCAAGATCTTCCATTTCAGCATACAAGTTTCCAAGATCAAGTAGAGAATTTTTGAAATTTTTTGATACTGCTTGATTATGGTACTTTATTGCTAAGTCAAAATCTTTATTTTTTGCATATAAGATTCCCAATCGATTAGCTGCGTAAGGATGGGGATGTGGTAGAGCTAGTGATTTTTCATAAAATTCAATGGCTTTGTTAGGATCATGTAAATATAGTTCGTAAATAAGCCCTAAAGTGATAGAAACAGATGAATCCTGGCTGTCTAGTTTCCATGCGGCTTTGGCCGCATCTAGTGCTTTTTGCTGATTTCCTTGCATGAGATATGCTGAAATTATCAACATATAGTAATCGATATCTTTACTTGTTATGGCTTCTAAGCGTTCAACAGCTTCATTATATTTCCTATTTTTTAATAGTGTCTTGATATCGCTAAGGACATCTTTTTTAGTTGTTTTGGCTCCTTTCAGAAGTCTGTCGGGCAGCACGGAGTTTGTGGTGCTAATTAACTCTTCTTTTAAGTTCTCAGGAATGTTTTCACATGATAAAAAAGTATTGCCCATGTCAATTGCGGCAGCGGCATCATAATTACCATCTTTAAGATTCCTGATATGCCTCCTGAGTCTCTTAGTGAGTTCACTTTCATCACACCATGCATCAAAGAACCTAACTAGCCATATTACATTTTCCTTATCATGTTTTCGGCCGAACCTCATTAAATACCAAATATTCATAAAACGTTCTTTAATTCGGTATAAATGGTTTTTTGTTGTGGTTGGTACTTTTTCGATTAGCTGATTTTTTTCTAAATATGAAAGTATAGATGATATATTCTTGCTCTCTAATCTTGTACGCTTTGTAATTTCTTTTACAGAAATTGCATCCCACTTTCTGGCGATAGCGTCAATTACTTTTTGCTGTTGAGTTGATAATTGGTCCAGTTCTGACTTGTATAATAGCGTTAAAGTATCTATAAGTAGATAAAGGTCTTTAATAGCTTTGCCGTTTTCGTTATCTAGAAAAATCTGAAAGAGGTAGGATATAGTTCTAGGAACACCTCCTGTTAGTCTTCGTAAAGCTTCAACTCTTCCCGGGTATTTGTCAATAATTTCTCTGATTTGTTCCTCCTCCCCATATTGCTGTCCTATCTTGATTAGAAGCTTCTCGCAGTCTACTTGGGTCAAGCCATCGAGTTGTATTAATGTGAAGAATTTGTAAAATGGATCACCAAAATCGATACTTCCATCATTGTATGAAGTCGAAGAACCGAATATTCTAAACGATGTGTTTGATGTGAGGATGGTCTTTAGCCTTTTTTTCTCTGTATCGTTAAGTTTCTTAAGGAAGAAATTTATATTTTCAATAAATAAAATTGCAATCTTCTCTTTAGATTTAAGAAAGTTGTCCAAAAGGTTAAATGCTGATATCTCATAATTTGTCTCTTTATCTATTATTTCGTCTATTGAATCAGATAGATTTTCTTTGTAAAAATTATCTTCAATACCAATAGCAACGGCTTCCCATAAATTAGTTAAATCAGATACGTTGTACTGTTCTTCTGAGAACATTATGGGCAGAAATTTATTTGCTAATTTTTCTTCATCTAAAATTGCGTAGTTCAACCTGTGCAATAGGGTTGTTTTGCCTGCGCCACGTTGTCCAATAATAACATAATTAGAGAATTTGTTGTCTTCGATGGCGTTTGTCAATGAGCTTTGAATGTAATCAAATTCATTGGTGCGGATAACAAATCCATCTACAATAGCAGATTTGGGTTTGTTTCCAGTATTGTTTCTAAGCAATATATCCTTATTTTCCATGATGACGATATTTTTTTTGTCAAATATAATGACAATTTTTTTATCGTCAAAATTTTTAGCGATTTTTTTCTCGTTAAAAATTGATAGCAATAATGTTCATTGGCTTTTTGTATGTTTTCTATTCTATTGAGAATATATCGTCAATAGCGTCATCTAAGATTTCTTCCTGTCTAAGATCATTTAGGTAATGGTGATGTATGGCTAGGGGAGTAAGCCCCAATAAGCTCCATCTTAATCATTGGGTTATCGATCTTATCGATAGCCATCCCGGCAAAGGTACGCCTTGCCACATGGGAGACAAGGTGCTTGGTGATGGCCCGTCATACATGCAATTGTTCTAATAGGGCATTAGTTCCGCCTATTATCGGATTTATTTAGATTAGAGAACAGATAGGTGAAAAATTAACTATGGCTATTGGTTGATTTTATGAAGATCAATAATTTTTTTGATACAGAGTGATAGCGTATTATGACTGATTCTGAAATTCTTCTATTGTGAAATTTCCAAGAGCGGAATGTCTGCGACCACTGTTATAAAAATTTTCTATATACTCAGCAATGGATTCGCTTGCTTCTTTTCTAGTTGAATATTTTCTATGATGAACAAGTTCTATTTTCAATGTCTTAAAAAAAGCTTTCGGCAACTGCATTGTCATGGCAATTGCCTTTCCTGCTCATGCTCTGGGTAATACCATTTTTGGTTAATAGGCTGACAAATTTTTTGCATGCATATTGAACTCTACGATCCGAATGGAATATTAATTTTTGATTGTTTACCAAAGGTCGATTAAGAATTGCCATTTTAAGTGTGAGGATACTGGTATCGCTAGCTTTCATCGATTTGCTCAGCGACCAGCCTATTACTTTCCTGTCAAAAAGGTCTATGACTGTAGTGAGATATGCCCAGCCTTCTGTTGTATGGATATAGGTCATGTCTGATACCCATACTTCATTCTGTTTTCCCACTTTGAAGTTCCGGTTTAGAATGTTGTCTGCAACGGGGTATTTGAGTGAGGAAATAGTCGTTATTTTGAATTTCGGTTTTGAAACGCTTCGCAAATTATGCTCTAGCATTATCTTAGCGACAAAAGATCGACAAACCTTTATACCAATAGACGACAATTCTCTTGTGATTCTTGGGCTCCCATAAGTGCGCCGGCTCGCGTGGTATATTCTGCGGATTTCGGATATTATTAAAATTTTACGCTGTGACCTGTTGGTCTGCCTTCTCTTTATCCATCTATAATAACAACTTGGGTTTACATGAAAAACTTGGCACATCTTCCCAATGGGAAATATCTCATTATTCTCGCTTATGAATTTATATCGCTCCTGTCTGCCTAGGAGAAGGTGGCTAGCCCCTTTTTTTAGGATGTCGCGTTCGACGCTAATATTTTTGATTTCCTTTCTTAGCCCTGTCAGCTCTTTCCTTTTTGTGTCTGTATCGATAATGCTTTGGGTACTAAGTTTGCCTTCTTTAAAAAGCTTCTTCCAATGATGGAGAATACGTTTACTTAAGCCGAGCTCTTCGGCCACATGGCTTATGCTGCCATATTGGATACTTGCGCTGGCCGCAAAGATTTTGTACTCATTGGTGAATTTTTTTCTATTTTTTTTCATATAAAAAAAGTTAAGGACAGTTGACTTTACCAATTAATGAAAGGTAAGCTTTTCGTTCTTTACTTAATCGATATGCTTCGGACAAGTGCGTTAACTTTTTGCGGCAAAAAAGGTAGCAACTCCAATTTTGCCTTACCTTTTTATGGTAAAAATGTTGCAACTCCAATGTGAAAAAAGAGAGAAATTTTTATTTCTTACTTTTATCATTGATATTTCTCTAAAAGTCGTTGAAGCATGGCAAATTTTTCTATAGAAGTAAACAAATCGGATAAAGGTGTGCCCATTATTCTGCGTAGGCTGCAAGGCATCGAAGGTTTTATAGTTAAGGCATGGGATGAATTATCAGATGACTTCACAGATGCGCTTCATCCTCACAGGCATGACCATTATACCTGTATGCTGATCGAAGATGGTGCGCTTGAAGTGCTTTTAGATTTTGAGCATTTTATAATGCCAGCCAAAACACTTTTCATTTCGCCTCCTTGGCAGGTCCATCAAGTACTTAGTGTTTCAAAAGGCAGCGGGTGGTATATTTCCTTTGAAAATAATCTGATCGAAGCATCTGTACGAGCTACGCTTGACAAATGTTTGGAAGAGATGATATCTGTAGGGCTTACAGATTTAGAATTTGATTGGTTCAAGTCTGTCATACAATCCATTATGGCACTCGAAGAGATCAATAGTACAACATATAAGGATGTTTCCCATCCTTTGCTATCCGCATTTGTTGCCCAGGCGGGGCTAAGCTACCAAAGCAAACCGATGGGGAGTACGGCGAACTTTGCGTCCCGTTCGGTAATGATTACGAAGAAATTTATGAATCTTGTCAGGCATAATTACCATCACCTTAAAAGGCCTGCAGATTATGCCGAAAAACTTCATATCAGCGTTAGCTACTTAAATGATACCATAAAAAAAACAACCAACTCATCAGCATCTTTGCTTATTCAAAAGGAGATTTTAAGGGAAGCGCAGCGAATGCTCTATTACACCGATCACAGCGTCAAGGAAATATCTGATCTGCTGGGCTACGAAGATGAAAAGTATTTCATGCGGCTTTTTAGAAAGAAAACTGGGTTTTCTCCTACGGAATATAGAAAACACAATGCTCCGCCCAGCGATTTCCTTTTATAATTGTTGCGGATTATTTTCTAAGTTAATGCCATTTGTCCACCTTCTGCTGTGGTTTGTGTGTTTTCTCGTGTATGCAAATGATTCAACTTTGCATTAACGAATTCCATATTAAAATTTTAACTCACATCACATAAAAAATGAAAATACTAGTAGTAGGCGGGACAGGATTAATAGGGGCCAATGTTGCAGGCAAATTAAATAACCAAGGACACGAAGTCGTAATAGGCTCACCTTTACATGGAATTAACATCATCACTGGAGAAGGACTTTCTGAAGCGTTAAGAGGTACCGATATTGTGATTGATCTTTCAAATTCTTCATCCCCTGAAGAAGAAAACGCCCTTAATTTTTTTGAGACGGCTGGAAAGAACCTAGTAGCAGCTGAAAAATTGGCAGGAATTAGGCATCATGTGGTTTTATCGATTGTGGGTATAGACCGCGTACAGTATATTGGATACATGCGTGCGAAAAAAAATCAGGAGGATATTGTCAAGAACGCTGGTATTCCTTATACCATCATTCGCTCGACGCAATTTCATGAGCATGTCTCTACAATTATAGCAGTGCAGGGAAAAGAGGATGTTGTTAATGTTTCTACACTTGATTTCCAGCCTATAGCAGCTGAAGATGTCGCCAATTTTGTCGTGAAGTTTGCTTTAGAGACAGCTAAAAACGGAACCATTGAAATTGCTGGTCCTGAGCTTGCCCCTATGGATCAATTTGTTTCAAGGTATATAAAAGTTACTGGGCAGCATAAAACCGTAATTTCGGACAACGAGCATAAATATATGTTCTATGATTTTCCTAAATCAGGTTTGGTACCCGAAGGAGATCACCAAAAGGGTAAGATCCATTTTGATGAATGGACTCAAAATCTAAAATGAATTACAGAATCATTGTTACGTTTGAAATATTTTAGCTTCTAAAGGCCAGAGCTGCTATAGAAAGGTGGCTACGAATTATCGGTTAGAAATATTTAATAATTAGTTTCATAAAAAAAATCCTCATCAATTTGATGAGGATTTTTTTGTGGGCTTCGAGGTAATGAAGTGCAACCCTTATTGCCTTTTTTAAGCCTTTTGAATGATTTTGAATATCAGAATAGTCAAGTTGTGTATTTCGGAAATACTATCCTTCCCTGTACGTTCCAAACTGTTCAGTAGACACTATGGATTTGTAGTCTGACGCTTACCTCTCGTAGAACACCAGATTCTTGTTGCCCCTTTATTACCCCTTCATCAGTAACCCTGAAGAAAGGCTCCTTTTGCTTCGCAAAAGCACTTAGGAGCTACCAAAAGCACTCTAAGAATAGTACTTGGAAAATAGATAAGCAGTCCAAGTTTGATTTTCTTTTAAAGCGGTTTTCCCTCCATCAAGAATCGATTTCGTTCGTCAAACAGCACACCTATCCAGAACACATCTAGATGAACTAGAGGGGAGGAATATTGCCTTAGCTTTTTGTAGCAAATTAGGTAGCAACTCCAACTTTAAAGTGCCACAAACTTTTTGGGCATTTTTGTAAATTTTGTGTGCTGCCGGTTAGAAACGACGAAGCCCGCAATTTCTAAAATTGCAGGCTCCATGCGGTTTTAGGGAAGTTTTTTGGAAAAACCAACAGTTCAACTATTGGCCTTTCAAAGTACACTGTGGAGTCGGGGAGAGTCGAACTCCCGTCCAAACAAGCAACCAAAAGGCTTTCTACACGTTTAGTTCCTGATTGGATTTTCGTCATTGTGCAAGGCCAGGAACAGCCACACAATGCTTATCTTCTTAGTTGTCAAAACAGCCCCGAAGCTTGACTGTTTCTAGGTTTATTTTTACGGTTCCCCTTTTAAGAACGCCACAAACCAAGGCTTTCAAGGAGAATCTAGCTTTCCTGCCTTGCAGGAACTAGGCAAATCGTACTATAATTCAGATTAAGCAGCTAAAGCGTAATTATTTTCGCCGTGTAAAAGTGTAGGACCATTTAGTAACGAGAATTGTCCCAGTTCTCGACGTGCTTACTTTTCAATTCGACTCGCTGTCAAAACCAGTCGACCCCAATATGTTTAAGAACTCTTGCTATAAAGCAAAAACCATACCGCAAAAGTAGTTAAAAAAAATACATTTCCAATCCTTGATTTTGAATCTGTGAATAAGTACTGAAAGAAAATCAAATTCTTTCAGGTTTAAGTCTTTTGAATGGCACGGTGAATTAAAAATACCATTGAAAATTATTGTTTTTATCAGTGTCAGGATTTTAAAGTTTTGCATTTTTGTATGAGCATTCATAAATTCAGTAACTTATGACAAATGGAATGAAAAATCTTTTGAAACTGGAAGAGGCCGGCCAGTTTTTACTCTCAATAGCCTTATTCTCTCAATTGGATTATTCCTGGTGGTATTTTCCGGCTTGTTTGTTGCTTCCGGATTTCTCCATGATTGGTTACCTTTTTGGCTCCAGAACGGGTGCTTTGATTTATAATTTTTTCCATCATAAATTAATAGCAATTGCTGTAATAGTTATAGGGTATTGGTATAATAATTCCGTGCTCGTGTTGATTGGAATAATTCTATTAGCCCATTCATCAATGGACAGGATTTTGGGCTACGGATTAAAATATAATGACAGTTTTAAGAATACTCATCTGGGGCAGATAGGCAAAAAAGAATATTGAAAATCTTGGTAGTATCTGCCTTAACGCTATATTGTGATTTTACTTCCAGAAGATATACATTGGTACTTTTAAATTTTCAAGACCAGTCAATGTTCGCTTTTGGCATCCGAAAACGTTGTGAACGATGAATTATGACCGTAGGTAATCATGTTGACTAAAGGACCTGTAAATACTTCGTCTTTTCCGACAATTTTGCAATATGCATCTATTGGAAAATCCTTATCATTACTTGGACAATCGGAAAGTAAAAAAACAATAAGGATGAACAGGGCAAATAAGGATATTTTGTTTTGTGCTACTTTCATAATATGAGATATTACAAAACAAAATTAAACCCGATATTTTTTATAGAATTGTATTAAAACGACGCTTTTTAGTAAAAGCTTTACTACTTTGTAATATACTAGCTTTTCACGTTTACTATATTTTATAAAAGATTAACCTTTGAATATGCAAGGCCATTTCAACAAAATTTAATAAAGAATATATTTTACTAATTAATTACGTCGTCTTTGTCAAGTTTAATAGGATAGGTACCAAAAAGAGGGGCCAATTTCCAGATTTTATACGTCTTTTGGGTGTATTTGTTTGAAATGGCAAACAAGGCTACCGTATCTTTTTTCAGCTTTACATAAGAAGAAGTGTTTCCATGCCACCATCCGTTATGATAAAACAGCTGTTCTCCGGTTTCCCATTCCAGCATACGAATACCAAGACCGTAATTTTTAGTACCGCGGTGTTCATAGCTGTAACCCTTGAAAGCTTCGCTAACAAGTACCGGATTCAGGAACTTGTCAGAATAGGTTGCCATATCAAACTTGAGCAGATCGCGAGGTGTAGAATAGATATTCTTGTCACCATACACATCATCCAGATGATTCAGTTCATAAAGTACTTTGTTGCCTTTATAGGAAAGACTTGCCGTTTCTTTGTCTTTTGAATAATCATAAACATAAGTGTTTTTCATACCGAGCGGTTCAAAAATCATCTCTTTCATGGCCTCACGGTAATTTTTTCCCGTAATCTTCTCAATAACCAATGCAAGAATGGCATAATTGGTATTGCAGTAGCCAAATTTTCTGTCAGGTTTGAAATACAGGCCGAATTTGTGCTGTGCCAGCAAATCAAGAATATCCTGATTGTGCAGCATTTTGGAACGGTTCCATACTTTAGTATCATCAGCAAAATAGGCATAGTTAGGCAGGCCGCTCCTGTGATTCAGCAACATTTTAATAGTAATCTCTTCATAAGGAAAGGAAGGCAGTATAGCATTCACCTTGTCTTCCAGGTGTAATTTTTCCCGGTCTATAAGCCGCAATATGGCTGTAGCCGTTAATACTTTGGAAACCGAAGCGATGTGCAGCGGAGTAGTGGCGCTAATGTCTTCATCTTTAGAAAAATTAGACTTTCCCTCATATTTTTCAAAAATAATCTGCCCGTTTTTGGCTACCAGAAAACCGCCGTTCATAGAGTTGTTGGGCCAGTTTTTTTCATAAAATTTTTCCAGACTTTCCTGTTTGGGAGTAACATAGCTGGCCGGAAGTTTTTTTGATTTTATACTGTAAGGTGAAAGCGCATCGGTGTTATTTTCAACGGGTTCGTTAGAGGCAATCTGTTTGTTTTTTTCCTGGCATGATGTAAGCAACAATGCCGAAGCAAGCAAAGGGTATATATATTTTGAAAATGTCATTGTAATTATAATGGTTGGGAAGCAAATATAGAAAAACAGGCACATTATGGTTTCTACTTTAACAAAATAAAAAGCAACTTATTGTATTGTTATATTCCTTTAACATTTTAGGGTATAAATGACAAAATATCCTCAATATTTTATGAATAAAAGTTTTGGAGGGCTAGCGGTTAATGTTATATTTGGAACAAATTATAACGTTGTAGTTACAAAGTTGTAATCCAAGAAATGATTTTGTTAAAATATTGAGAAACTTTCAATCATTTCTGAAATTAACCTAAACACCACCCTTTATTTTTTAAAAACTATTATGAAATTCGGAATTATTAAGGAAAGAAAAAACCCACCCGACAGGAGAGTAGTATTTACCCCGGAAGAAGCCTCAAGATTATTAAAAGAACACCCGGAAGTGGAGCTGAAAGTGGAAAGCTCTGATATCAGAATATTTAATGATGATGAATACAGGTCGCAAGGCTTGAATGTAACTGATGATATTTCAGATTGTGACGTGTTTTTTGGCGTAAAAGAGGTTCCTGTTGAGGCATTGATTCCTGGGAAAAAGTATTTTTTCTTTTCCCATACCATAAAAAAACAACCCCATAACCGCAAACTTTTACAGGCCATTCTGGAAAAAAATATCGATTTGTATGACCATGAAACGATAGTTGATACCGATAACAGACGGCTTATAGGTTTTGGAAGATATGCGGGAATAGTTGGAGCCTATAATGGAATAAGGGCATTTGGAATTAAGTTTGAATTGTTTAACCTGCCAAAAGCAGAAACACTTTCAGGAAAAAGTGATTTGGTGGCACGATTAAAGCGACAAATATTGCCTCCAATCAAAATAGTTCTGACCGGACACGGAAAAGTGGGCATGGGAGCTAAGGAAATCCTTGACGGGATGAAGGTAAAGGAAGTAACACCGGAAGATTTTCTGTCCAAAAAATACACCCAACCTGTGTATACCCAAATTGATGTGCTGGATTATAACAAACGTATTGACGGAAAGGTTATCGATAAAGAAGATTTTTATAATAACCCGCAAGACTATACCTCAGATTTTGAGCGTTTTTCAAAAGTTGCAGATATTTTTATGGCCGGACATTTCTACGGTAACGGCGCTCCGGTTATTCTGACCAGAGAAATGCTTAATTCAAAAGACAATAAAATTAAGATTGTAGCCGATATTTCTTGTGATGTTGACGGTCCGATTGCGTCAACCATCAAAGCTTCAACCATTGCTGAGCCATTGTATGGTTATTTGCCAAGTGAGCACAAGGAAGTTGAGATTTATCATCCGGCGGCTATTGTAGTTATGGCGGTTGATAACCTGCCATGTGAACTGCCAAAAGATGCCAGCGAAGGTTTTGGTGAAATGTTTATGGAACATGTCATTCCTGCCTTTTTTAATGGCGACAAGGACGGCATATTGCAACGTGCCAAAATAACCGAAAATGGAAAACTAACCAAAAGATTTGAATACCTCCAACCTTTTGTTGATGGTAAATAAAAATAGGGCCCTGGTTTGATCAGGGCTTTTTTATGCCTTATTTTGTCTTTTTTAACGATGCTATCTTTATCTTTATGGAAATTATATCACTATGAAAAGACTATTTTTAAAATCATTTATGCTTGTGGCGGCAATTGCTGTTTCCGGCTGTAATTCCAACAAACAGGCAACTATTAAAGAAGACGGAACGGAAGTCGTGAAAATCAGGACGCCGGAAGAAGGAAAAGAAGAAAAAAACGACACGATTGCCGTACAGGGCAAAGTTAATGAAATCAACAAGGGGAAAGACGGCTATACGGCCATTCTGACCGCGGAAGACGGAAAGATTTATTATGCCACAATCAGTATTCCTAATCTGAAAGACCCGAAACAATACCGTACAGTAGCCATAGGCGAAACGATTAAAATAAAAGGCAATTCCTGGAAAATGGAAGATGATAATTATATTACGGTTCGGGAATTAGAGAAGTAATATTTAATAAGTATAACATTCAATACATTGCGTCTTAGCGACTTTGCGTGAAATAGTCTCGCAAAGTCGCTAAGACGCTAAGTTTTAACTCCTAGTTAAACTTCTTCTTTTACCGCATTCCAATCAATTTTTCTTGAAAAGTACATTACCAATCCCAGAATAACAAAAAGCCCGATACTGCCTGCCAAAAGCGCATAGTTTTCAAGTTGGATAATAACAAAAATAAAGGAGTAAAGACCTGTTAGTGAAAGACCTATAAAAGCCGCAAACTTTTTACTTTTTAATATGGAAACAGAATAGAGCGAAATCATCAGTACTACAGAAATTCCGGCAATTAAATAGGCCTTCAGAAAACTGCTATGTTCTGTGATAGATATCAGAAGCGTATAAAACATAACCAGAGCCAATCCAATCATGGTGTAATTGAAAATATGGATACTGATTTTACTGATGGATTGGATGACAAAAAAGATTAGAAATGTAAGACCTATTACCAGAAAGCCATATTTTGAAGCACGTTCATTCTTTTGGTATTCGTCAACCGGAATAATAAAATCAACCCCAAAAGAATAATTTTTCAATTCCGGGAAGTCGCCAAAATAGTTTTGAGCGAAAGGCCTGTTGAAATCAAGAATTTTCCAGCTGGCTTCAAAACCGGTATCGTCCGATTTTTTTAAATTGCCGCCCGGTAAAAAATAGCCTGTAAATTTCGGAGATTTCCAGTTGGATTTCATACTTACAGAAGTTGTTTTCCCAATTGGAACAATTTTTAATTCCTGGCTTCCATCATAGGCAACATTAAAATTGAAATTCAGTTTTTCGTCTGTAAAATATTCAGAAATAGTAAAGTTGGGTGTTTCTAAAGTAGAAACTGACGTTGCAGGGTCGCTGGTAGCCGTTTCAAAAGACATGGTTTTATCTCCCAGTTTTATTTTCATACCGTCTTTTATACTTTTAAGATTGTTGGCCCTTATTAGTAAAGTAGCCTTATCCCATTGTATATTTTCTGTAGCAATACCTTTTGAGCTAAAATCGGGTTTGGTAAAAGTTCCATCAAACTTCATGGACGAACTAAAAACCACTGCTTCATAATTATTCCTTTTTTTCGCAGTCGTATTTACATCGATATGGCCATTAAGCTGCTCCGGAAAAAAATAAGCATATTCGGTTTCGGAAACTGTTTCTGTCGTATTCTTTACTGGATAATGCACCGTGTAAGGAATTTTGATTATTGGTCCGTAAAGCAGGACGCTGTCGCCCCATTTTGCTGTAATTTCAGAAATGACTTCCTGTTTTCGAAAAGAACGCTCGGTAATCAAATCCTGTACAAATGTCAATGGAATTAACAGAACAATTGTAAGTACACCTATCAGGATTAATCGGGCTGTTGTTGATTGAAGAAAAGAAATTTCGGTTTTCATAAAAAATGATTTTTAAAGTTAACGGATTTTGAAAATTGGAATATTTAGTATTTGATGACGGTTATTTCCTGTCTGGTTTTTGCAACCCTAAGTTTAATAAGTCCATAAGTCCATTCTGAACCGGTTTTTTGGGCAGAAATGTCCATTTTGCCCTGTGCTTTTTTTCCGATTACCCTTACTGTGGCCTCAATTGCCTTGTTGTCGTTTGAATATTTTGTGTTGCCTTCAAGTATAGCCAGATTGTCTATAGGCTCAAGCGTTCCAAAAACCTGTATTACTTTCGTGTTTTCATTGGCTTTGGTTATGGCATTCTGAAACAGGGTAGGGTCTGCATAGGCCTGGGCCACGTCTTTGAAACTGCCCCGGCTTATGTTGTAGGCCAGTATCAAGCAGGCAATAATAAAGGCGGCCAAAGAAAGCGACCATTTGTAATTTATCTTCCACCAGTTTTTTAAGGTTGTTTGTTTTTTCATAATTATTTGATTTTAAAAGTGGTTTGTATTGTTTTTAAAGGAATCGAAAGCATCTTGAAATAATCCAGATTATGGAATTGGAACGCATTTTTACCCCGTAAGTACTGATTTTCGAAATAGCCAATTTTATCAGGATAGAAAAGCGTTCCTGTGGCTATTACCATGTACAGATACAGGCTCCGTTTACCGTTTCCGAACAAAAAGTATTGCATGCCTATTTCTTCAGGAACTGTAATTCCTGTATTGGTAAGCACATGAAACACGTCATGGTCTTCGAGTTTGGATTGTATTTCAAAGCCGTGTTTGGATAGGAAATGGCCCAGATGGAATCCCAAAGTTTGTTTTGGCATAAGCAGCAGTTCTGCGTGGGTAATTTTCCAGGGTTCGTTCTTTTTCAAAAACTTTTGATAAGGCTTCTTACTGATATCGTATAGTTTTTCGATAAATAAATCTCTCATATTATTTTTAAAAGTACTTTGTATTTCAAAGTAAATAGATAAAAAAAATCTTAACTTTTCTGAATTAGTTTTTCAAGGGCGTCAATGTGTTCCTTAAAGGCTTTTTTTCCTTCTTTTGTGGCAATATAACGTGTGTTTGGCTTTTTCCCAATAAACTGTTTTTCAATAGAAATGTAATTTTCAGCTTCCAGCGCCTTAGTGTGGCTGGCCAGATTGCCGTCGGTGACACCCAAAAGCTCTTTCAGCATATTAAAATCGGCAGCTTCGTTGACCATCAGTACAGACATAATCCCGAGTCGGATTCTGTGGTCGAACGCCTTATTTATATTTTGGATGATATTTTTCAAACTATAATTGTGAACAGGTTATAAATAGATTCTTTGTTTGCTTATCAATAAAAATCCTGAAGTCATTATAAAGATTGCTTTTTTTTATGATATAATGTTCTTCTGTTTTAGGGGTGAACCATTTTGGTTTTTCTGTTATTTCTATAACTTCAAACTCCTGACTGTCTTCCAACTCATACTGTTTCTCAAAGGCATCCAACAGTTTTTTATTCGATTTTACTTCCATAAAGGATTGAAATTCATAGCTCCAGTGAGACGAAACCCAAATTTTTGAATTTACTATAGTCACCTCTTTTGGCTTTTCCGCATTAAAAGTCTTTTACCAAACCGTTTCGTCATTTTCCCAGGTTCCTCCGCATGAAAACAACGCTGCCAAAGATAGTATTTGTAGCGCTTTAAATATAATTTTAATTCTTGTCATGCTTTAAATACAACTTAAACCCGTAAAAAATATGGCAGACACCAAAACCAAGTGCCCAAAACAACAATCCATATCCAATGAAATAGGAAGAAATTAGGCCAATGATAATCAATGTAATACCCAGATAACGAACGTCGCCCAAAGTATATTTACTGGCATTGACACAGGCAAGACCATAAAAAATGAGGGTTAGGGGAGCTACAAATCCGTAGATTTCTTTTTCAATGAGAAACAGTATGAAAAAACCTCCGGTTGCCAAAGGAATGGCAAAATTAATCAACAGCCTTTTGGAAGAGGCATCCCAAATATTTTCATTCTCTTTTTTTGCCTTTTTGATACTTAAAGAAATTCCCGTTGCTATGGATAGGAGTATAACAATAATGGCAATAGCGAAAAGTCTCTTTATGGAACTTTCTGAAACGACCAGATTTTTATAACTACCTAAATCAGAGCTGTCACTATAAATGGTCTTATAAGCCATCCAGGCACCAATCAGGGAATACACACCGGCCAGAACACCAGACAGACCGCTCAAGGAAATAAACCTTGAAGAACGGTTCATCATGTTCTTGATTTCTGAAATGTCATTGAGATATTTGTTTGTCTCCATATAAAGTACTTTGAATAACAAAGTAAGATAATAAAAATGAAATGGCAAAAAAAATCCCCCGAAATTTTCGGGGGACTTTAAATTATTTTTCTAAAGTGCTTATAGCCTGAAGATTCCGCCTACTGTAATTATTCTTTGGAAGAACCCAAAGTGTTGTGAAGCGCTATCGGCATTGCTGGAAGTTGTTTTAATGTCCTGCATGTCAATATAACCGCCTTTTAATTCGCCCTGAATAAAAAAGTGCTTGAAAAAAGTCAGGTTCAAACCTACCTGGGCAGATACTCCGTATCCGGAAATATGGAAATCATCATGTCTTTTCTTGCTCAATAGGGTTGCGTTTGTTTTTGGATAGAGAAGTCCGCCCCCAATACCTTCTGTCAGGTTAATCTGGATTTTGTCTGTATTCCAGATTCTGAAAAGCTTGGAAATATCATCCACACGGTTGATTTGTGCATGCACATAATTAAGACCGTCCGTGTGTTCAAATTTTAAAAAGTCCTCAGACATAACAGTTGGTGTATTGTTATACGTACCGTTGTGTATGGCTCCTGCTTCTGATGCCGGAAGATTAATTTCTCCTGTTACATTGGCAGTTTGGCCTTGAGTCATTACATATTTCATGTGGTCAACACCAATGGAAACATTATAATGGTCACTGATGAAATAGCCAATCCTAAGATTGGTTTGCGGAATAGTCATTCTGGCCGGATTCAGGTAATCTAAGTGATACCCTTTAGGCTTGTCATGCGCTTTCACATCGTTTACTGTGAAATTGTAACCATCGCCTTTAAAGGTAATGTCTGATTTTGTGTAAGATTCTCTGTTGCCACCCCAATAGATAAAGAATTTTCCTTTGTTGTGGGCAGTGTATTTTTCAGGACTCGTTGCCAGCTCTTGGGCGAAGGTGTACTGTGAAAAAGCACAAAAAAAAGTAAGTACACCCACTATTAATGGATGTTTCAAAATTGGGAATTATTTATTATTAAAAAATTTAGGTTATTCGGTTTAAAAATTATTTACGGTTTTTCTAATGGCTACCAGCTTGGTCATGAGTCCCTCGAAATATTTCAGGTCCAGCATATTGGCCCCGTCACTTTTTGCATTGGCAGGGTCAAAGTGGGTTTCAATAAAAATTCCGTCAACGCCAACTGCAATTCCTGCTTTAGCGATGGTTTCAATCATGTCAGGTCTTCCACCGGTTACACCTGCCGTTTGGTTTGGCTGTTGCAAAGAGTGGGTTACGTCAAGGACTGTTGTAGCATATTGCTGCATGGTAGGAATACCTCTGTAATCTACAATCATGTCCTGATATCCAAACATGGTTCCTCTGTCAGTAACCATTACTTTCTGGTTGTTGCAGTCCAATACTTTCTGTACGGCATGTTTCATGCTTTCCGGACTCATAAACTGACCTTTTTTCAGGTTTACGGTCTTTCCGGTGTTGGCAGCCGCGACGACAAGGTCTGTCTGGCGAACCAAAAAAGCAGGTATCTGAAGCACATCTACATATTCTGCCGCCATAGCTGCATCTTCGTTGGTGTGGATATCGGTAACGGTTGGGACATCAAAGGTTTCAGAAACTTTTCGTAAGATTTTCAGGGCTTTCTCATCGCCAATTCCTGAAAAACTGTCGATTCTGGAACGGTTGGCTTTTTTGAAAGAACCTTTGAAAACGTAAGGTATTTGTAATTTGCTGGTAACTTCAACCAGTCTTTCGGCAATTTTTAGAGCCATTTCTTCTCCTTCTATGGCACATGGACCAGCCAGAAGAAAAAAGTTATTGCTGTCGAGGTGCTTTATTTTTGGGATATCTTGTAAATTCATATGTTGTTTTTTGAAAGCGCAAATTTACAAATTATATCAATCGAAAGATAATTTCTGTTAAAACTTTAAGAAGCAAAAACACAGGGATTTATCGGCTGTCTTTTTTCTTTTTTCCAACGCTTCTTTAGGGTATAAAAAAACACGAATCAGGGCGTTGATTTCGTGTTTGTTGTTTTATTCGTTTTTCTTTAATCCAAATCCTTTCGGTACATAAAGATATCCTTTTTCGAAGATATTAAAATACAGGCGGATGGGTTTTGTAATTCCGGGCCAGGTGACTTCATAAACATCTAATAATCCGGCGCCCATTTCATTTCTTTTAGTTGGGAAAGGGCAGCAGCTTTCAATTTTTTTATACGTTATGGTTTCGCCTTTTGGTCCGGTCAGGGCATCTAAAAAGCGTTTTGGATTTATGTCTTCGTCTGCTATGCTTCGGTAATATACATTGATAGGATAGTCCTTGTCGTAGCCGTATTTTTTGTCTT
The DNA here is from genome assembly GCF_002846575.1 of Flavobacterium lindanitolerans. NCBI lineage: Bacteria > Pseudomonadati > Bacteroidota > Flavobacteriia > Flavobacteriales > Flavobacteriaceae > Flavobacterium > Flavobacterium lindanitolerans. The sequence goes on along the minus strand of NZ_PJND01000008.1, from coordinate 379,102 downwards.
TACTGTATTCTGTAAGCAAAAACCAGCCATTTTTTGTAATGATAGGTTCCGGTGCGTTGTCATCAATGTTCTTGATAGTTGAACGGGTACTGATACAGGAAACGGCAAGGATTCCTGTTAATATGACCAGGATAAGGCTTCTGATTTTCATTTAGTTTGCTTTTTTGTTTGAACAAAATAGGCTACGATAGCCGAGATTACCATTCCTATAGATAACGTAAAAAAGATACTCTGTATGATATAGCTCCTTAAATTAAAATAGTTGGCGGCAGCTTCTTTGTCTTTTGAAGCATTAATCATGTTTTCAAAAAACTCCGGTGCAATCAGTTCATGGAAGGAAGCCTGGGCTAAAGGCATCAATAAGGCTATAACAATGGTCATGTAAAGTCCGGTGGCACAACCTTGTTTCCAGTCCATGTGTCCGTTAAAATAATTAGTCTTTTTTTCTCTTAATGCCAGCGAATAGATAAGTCCGGCGAAAATGTAAAACAATAGGGAAGACAACATATAAAAGCTCATGTTTTCGCCATAAATGCCTAACGTTTTTTCCAAAATAGCCCATGCCAGATAACAAAAGATGTACCGGATGCCCCATTTGATTTCAATCGCAAATTTTTTCATTATGTGTGGATATAATTCAGAGTCAAAATTAAATGATTATTTTAATTGGGCTATATTTTAGACGGGAATATTACGAGGTATGGGAGCGAATGTTTATTTTTGTGCAAATAATTTGAGCTATGTATAGTTTTTATGGCACCTGGCCCTGGTATGTTTCCGGTTTTTTAATCGGAGCAGTAATGCTTCTACTGATTTATTTTGGAAAGACATTTGGAATGTCGTCCAATCTTCGCACACTTTGCTCCATTTCCGGAGCGGGAAAATTTTCTGATTTTTTCAGGTTTGACTGGAAGGCGCAGCGTTGGAACCTGGTAGTTGTACTTGGAGCCATGATTGGCGGTTTTATAGCCGTACATTTTTTAAGTGATGGTTCCGGAGTGAATCTGAATCCGGCTACGGTAGCCAAATTGCAAGAAATGAATATTGATGCGCCAAATGGAAAACTGATTCCGGAATTGTTTACTTCTGCTGAAAATGTTTTTACGCCAAAAATATTCGGATTCCTGCTTTTTGGTGGACTTTTGGTTGGATTTGGTTCCAGATACGCGGGCGGATGTACTTCCGGCCATGCCATTACCGGAATGAGTAATTTGCAGTTGCCTTCATTGATAGCCGTAATCGGTTTTTTTATCGGTGGATTAATTGCGGCTCACTTTTTATTGCCTTTGATTTTTTAGTTTAATATTTTCCGTTTCACCCTGCCAGGATTTTAAACCCTGGCAGGGTGAAACGGAAAATAAAATATATCAGTACGATGAAATTTATAAAATATTTACTTGTTGGAATTCTTTTCGGGATTGTATTAACCAAATCGGAAGCCGTGTCCTGGTACCGAATTTATGAAATGTTCCAGTTTGAATCTTTTCATATGTTTGGAATTATCATGACAGCTATTGCGGTGGGTGTTGTTGGAATCCAGATTTATAAAAGAAATAAAGTGGTTGGGCTTGATGGCAAACAGATTCAGATTGCCGATAAGGATAAAGGATTTAAAAACTACATTATTGGCGGAACCATTTTCGGATTGGGCTGGGGCATGATTGGAACTTGTCCTGGACCTATATTTATACTGATTGGAGCCGGTTTTTACAGTATTGGGATTGTACTTTTAGGCGCCTTGATTGGTACGTTCCTTTACGGGTTATTAAAAAATAAGCTGCCTCATTAATTGGAGACTAAAAAATAAAAAACGCCCCGGGATTTACCGGGGCGTTTTTTTATGCAATCATTGATTTTTCAGTATTTTCCAGTGACATGGCTTCCCTGTCGGCAAGGATGACCTGTTCCAATTCTTCGATTTTTTCACGCACCGCACTGATGTATTCGTCCTGATTGCGGATACTGGCGAGATACTTGAGCGTTTTTTCGTCGTGTGTAAAAAAAGTTCTGGCAGAACGTGTGGCTTCATAAGTGTTGTGTCCTAATAGTTTCATGACATCTATACCCACACGCAGGCTCGTGTCGAGAGTTTCCCTGTAAATGTGCATAATCCCCGCATTCATCTGGTCATAGGCATCGTCTCTGTTTTCAGAACGTACGAGTATGTAAAGATTCGGGAAATGTTTTTTGACCATTTCTATCATTTCCATTCTTTTTTCGCGATTGCCTATGGCAATAATGATAATCTGCGCTCTGCCGGCTCCGGCTATCTCCAGCAAATCATGTCGGGAAGCGTCGCCATAATACACCTTGAATCCGAGTTTTCGCAGCATGTTTACATTATCGCTGTTATTGTCGAGTACGGTAGCCTGTATGTTATTGGCTCTTAGAAATCGTCCAACAGTATTCCCGAAATGACCGTATCCGGCTATAATAACAGGATTGCTTTCAGAATCAACATCACTCTCGGCTTCTTCTTCGCTTCCGCTCATAGAGCATTTGGATTTCATGAGTACCTTTTCATTAAACATCATCAGCAGCGGCGTAAAGGCCATGCTCAGTGCGGTCACAGCCATCATAAGGTCTGTGATTTCTTTGCTGAGGATGTTTTCCTGTAATGAAAAACTCAAAAGCACAAAAGCGAATTCGCCCACCTGACTAAGTCCAAAACTAAAAATAAAGTTTTGGGTATGTCCAATTCTGAAGAATTTACCCAGAAGGTACAATACTGTAATTTTGATGATGATAATACCTACCACGAGTCCCATAATAAGCCATGGTTTTGACAGCAAAAGCTGAAAATCTATCGAACTGCCTACAGAAATGAAGAAAAGTCCCAGCAAAAGTCCTTTGAAAGGGTCGATGGCAATTTCGAGCTGGTGTTTATATTCACTGTTGGCAAGCATAACCCCGGCTAAGAAAGCACCCAATGCAGGACTTAATCCTACGGAGGTCATCAATACAGCAATACCTACCACAACAAGTAATGCCATTGCGGTAAACATTTCACTTAGCTTTGTTTTTGCCATGGTATGGAAAATAGGACGTAAGAGGTATTTTCCGGAAAGCAATACTATGGTTATTGAAGAAAGTACGAAAAGAGCCTGTGTCCATTTCGAAAAACCATCCATCAAAGTGGGATGCGCGGTTACCGCTGCTTGTTGTAATTCCTTACTGGCGAGCAAGGGTAACAGTGCCAACATAGGAATGATAGCTATGTCCTGAAAAAGCAATACGGGAAAGGAATTCCGTCCGGCTACGGTTTTAATCCAGCCTTTTTCATTAAGGGTCTGCATGACTATAGCGGTAGAAGACATGGAAATTATCATTCCCAAAACCAATGCGGTTTTCCAGTCCAATCCAAAGGCCAGTGCAGCAGCTGTAAGGACGAGTGTTGTCCCGGCAACCTGCAAACCTCCCATGCCGGCTATTTTTTTCCGCATTCTCCAAAGACGTTCGGGTTCGAGTTCCAGTCCAATGACAAATAGCATCATAACAACACCAAATTCGGCAAAATGCATAATGTCATGTCCTTCGGTTCCTATGAGTCCTAAAAAGGCCGGCCCGATGATGATTCCTGCCAGAAGATATCCCAGCACGGAACCCAGGCCAAGTCTTTTGGCAATGGGAACCATAATAACGGCTCCTGCCAGATAAATCATGGCCTGAAAAAAGAAAGTGTCCTGCATGTGATTCATTTACTTAATATAAAAATAGCTATTTTGAAAAAAGATTTTGGTTTTTGGAAATAAAAAAATCAACTGCCTGAATGAATTTCCAGGCAATTGATTTCAAAGGGCCATGGGTAGCCGTTATTTCCAGCCGCCACCTAAGGAGCGGTAAAGCTCAACATCGGCTTCAAGGCTAGTGCGTTTTAATGTGGCAAGTTCCAGTTCGCTTTGCAGCAGGTTTCCTTGTGCCACAATCACTTCAAGATAAGTAGCCATACCGCTTTTGAAAAGCATGTCTGCATTTTTTACTGCATTTTGCAATGTAGTAACGCGGTTGGCAGCTATTGCTTGCTGTTCTTTTAGTTTTTCAACTTTTACAAGCGCATCTGCTACTTCGCCAACGGCTACAAGAACCGATTGCCTAAAGCTGAGTACGGCTTTTTCTCTTTCGATTTTTGAAATTTCGTATTGGGCTTTAAGACTTCTTCCGTTTAGCAATGGCTGTGCAAGACTTCCGGCTACAGTTCCAAAAAGCGAAGCGGGAGTATTAAACCAGTTGCTCGATTTAAAAGAGGTGAGTCCGCCCGCAGCCGTAATGTTCAGGCTTGGATATAGTGATGCCTTGGCAATGCCTACTTTTGCGTTTGCCGCTTTTAAAGCCAGTTCTGCATTTTTAACATCGGGTCTTCTGCTTACTAATGAAGAAGGAATTCCGGCAGATACATTTTCTTTTAAAGCGATGGCCCCAAGCGTAGTTTTCCTTTCCTTAGCACCCGGAAAGCTTCCGGTAATGATGCTTAGCGCATTTTCCTGCAAGGCGATGGCCTGTTCCAGTTCAGGAATAAGCTGTGCAGCTACAGACTGTTGCGCTTCTGCCTGTTGTTTAGCCAAAGAAGTTACCTGTCCGGATTCATATTGCAGGTTGATGACAAACAATGTGCTGTCATTCAACGCAAGATTCTTTCTGGCTATTTCCAATTGGGCATCCAGCATCAAAAGATTATAGAATCCTGTAGAAACATTCGCTACAATAGTAGTTTGCAATGCTTTTTTGGCTTCTTCAGATTGGAGGTATTCCGCCAAAGCATTTTTCTTACGGCTTCTGATTTTACCCCAGATATCTGCCTCCCATGACAGGTTGAGTGCCGCATTATAATCTTCGATATGTTTCTTTTTCAGAAATGTACTGGTACTCAATCCGTTCAGGCTATTGTCAGACAACCGGGTTGATGTGGCCGTAGCCTCAAAGTTGAGCTTCGGAACATTTCCCCATTTGGACTGCGTGAGTTGCCATTGCGCCGCTTCAATATTTTTTTGAGCGATAAGCAGGTCATTGTTTCTGACAATAGCACTGTCTATCAGTTTTTGGAGCGAAGGTTCTGTAAAGAATTCCTTCCAGCTCTGGTCGGCAATGCTGGTAGTGTCTTGCGAGCTAACATTCCTGAAGTTTTCGGGCAAGGCATCTTTTGGAGTTTCGACATCTTTCGAAACTTTACATGCTGTCAGTGTGGTGATTAAAACCAGTACAGCTATATATTTATTGATGTTTCGTTTCATTTTTATTTTTCTTCGTTATGGATTACGGCTATTGGTTTTCCACTAACTTTTTCTTGTAAATACTGGAATATGATAAATAGAACCGGGATGATAAATAAACCAAGAATTACTCCTGAAAGCATACCTCCGGCAGCACCAATACTGATGGAATGGTTACCTTGTGCTGATGGACCTGTGGCACTCATCATTGGAATCAATCCCACAACAAAGGCCAGCGAAGTCATGATGATTGGTCGTAAACGTAGTTTCGCCGCATCAATTGACGCTTTGCCCAATGCCTGGCCGGACCTTCTTTTTTGTGCCGCAAATTCCACGATTAGAATAGCATTCTTGGCGAGAAGCCCAATAAGCATGACGAGTGCAACCTGTACATAAATGTTATTTTGAATACCGGTCAAACCAATAGCTACGAATACTCCAAAGATTCCGGTTGGGATGGACAAGATTACCGCCAATGGCAGGATATAACTTTCGTATTGTGCCGCAAGCAGGAAATAAATGAACACCAGACACAATAGGAAAATGGTTGTTGATTGTCCTCCGGATGAAATCTCTTCACGGGTTTGTCCTGAAAATTCATAACTATAACCGGCAGGCAACTGCTGTGCAGCTACTTCTTCAATGGCCTTGATGGCATCTCCGGAACTGAAACCCGGTTTCGGAATCGCATTAATCGAAATCGAATTAAACAGGTTGTATCTCGAAGCGGTTTCAGAACCATAAATACGGGTTAGTTTTACCAAAGTATTTATAGGAACCATTTCACCGTTTTTATTTTTTACAAATACACGGTCAATAGTTGTCGGGTCGGCTCTGTCTGCAATATCGGCCTGAACCACTACTCTGTAATATTTCCCGAATCTGTTGAAGTCAGAAGCCTGGGCACTACCAAAATAAGCCTGCATTGTTTGCAAAATGTCTTTTACTTTTACGCCTAACTGGTCTGCTTTTTCATCATTGATATCCAATTGCAATTGCGGATAATCTGCTTTGAAAGAGGTAAAGGCCACAGCAATTTCAGGACGTTTCATTAATTCTCCGATGAAGTTTTGAGAAACACCGCTAAACTTATCCAGTTTGCCGCCTGTTTTGTCCTGCAATACTAAATCCAGAGCTTCCACATTACTGAATCCAGGTACGGTTGGAAAACTGAATACAAAGAAATTACCTCCGGATATGGCGCCTAATTGGCCGCGAACCTGATTCATTATCTCATCAATGTTTTTAATAGCGCCACGTTCTTCATTTGGTTTCAGCAATACGAAAACAACTGCAGATGATGGGCTCGTGGAGTTTGTCAAAAGGTTAAAACCTGAAATGGCGGTTACAAATCGGGATGATTCCAAAGCTTTTAACGTATTTTCGGCTTCGGTCATTACTTTTTGGGTTCCGTCTAAAGAGGTTCCGGAAGGTGTGTTTACTGCAATGGCAATAAATCCCTGGTCTTCTGTTGGAATAAATCCTGTTGGGGTTCTTTGAACCATGACAATTGTTGCAACCAGAATTACAACCAGACCACCCAAACTAGCCCATTTGTTACGGATTAAGAACTTTAATCCGCCCACATAACGATTGGTTAAAGCGGTAAAACTTTTATTAAATCCGATAAAGAATTTTTCCTTGAATCCAGGTTTGGAATAGGGCTTTTCCTTGTCATGCGCTTCATGATTGTCTTTTAAAAATAAAGCGGCAAGGGCAGGGCTTAATGTTAAGGCGTTTACAGCAGAAATTACAATTGCAATGGCCATTGTAAAGGCAAACTGTCGATAGAAAACTCCCGTTGAACCTTCCATAAAACCAACCGGCAGGAATACCGCCGCCATGACCAGCGTAATCGAGATGATTGCTCCGGTAATTTCGTGCATGGCTTCATGCGTTGCGATTTTTGGAGACAAATGCTTGTGTTCCATTTTGGCGTGTACGGCTTCGACGACGACAATTGCGTCATCGACGACAATACCAATCGCTAAAATCAAGGCGAACAACGTCAGCAGGTTAATGGAGAATCCAAATAATTGCATGAAGAAGAACGTACCTAAAATGGCTACCGGAACTGCAATAGCCGGAATTAAGGTCGACCTGAAATCCTGAAGGAACAGGAATACGACAATAAATACCAGTATGAATGCTTCCAGTAAAGTATGCTGAACTTGAGCAATTGACTGGTCAAGAGATACTTTTGTGCTATAAAATATATTGTGCTTTATTTCTTTTGGGAAATCTTTGGAGGCTTTCTCCATCAGTTTGTTAATCGCAATCTGAATATCGTTTGAGTTGGACCCCGCCAACTGGATGATACCAATTACGACTCCTTTATTACCGTTCAAACGGGTCAAACTGTTGTAGGAATAGGCACCAAGCTCGACTCTGGCAACATCTTTCAGGCGCAGGATAGAACCGTCTGCATTGGAACGGATTGCAATGTTCATGTAATCTTCCGGTTTGGTCAGTTTTCCTTTGTATTTGATAACATATTCGAAAACTTCCTTACTTCTTTCTCCAAATTTACCCGGCGCGGCTTCTAAACTTTTGTCCTGAATCGCAGCCATAACTTCGTTTGGCGTTACATTGTAAGTTGCCATTTGTGTCGGATTTAACCAGACACGCATAGAATAGTCTTTCGTTCCTCCAAAAATAGCGGCAGAACCTACTCCGGGAATACGTTTAATTTCCGGAATGATATTGATTTGGGCATAGTTGGCAACAAAAGTCTGGTCGTATTTGGCTTCGTCTTCGGTATACATACCAATTGCCATAATAAAACTGTTTTGCTGTTTTGCCGTAATGATACCTTGCTGTACGACTTCGGCCGGTAACTGGCTTGTAGCTTGTGCCACACGATTCTGTACGTTAACGGCAGCCTGGTCGGCATCTGTACCTAATTTAAAGAAAACGGTAATGGCCAGAGTACCGTCATTACTGGCTGTTGAGCTCATGTAAGTCATGTTTTCGACACCGTTTATGGATTCTTCCAAAGAAGGTGCTACCGAACGTAAGACGGTTTCAGCATTGGCTCCCGGATAGACCGCCGTTACTAAAACCGACGGTGGGGCAATATCCGGAAATTGTTGTAGGGGTAATTTCGAAAGTCCCAGCAGACCCAATATTACCAATAGGATAGAGATAACAGTGGCCAGTACAGGTCGCTGTATGAATATTTTGAACATTTTTAGCTTTAATTATTTTTTGTTAATTACTTGAGCAATTTTATTCGATTTTTCAGGCTGAATTGCCTGACCTTCCTGAAGTTTGTCAATGCCGCTTAGTACAATTTGGTCACCTGATTTTACACCGTCTTTAATAAGATAGTTGCTACCGCTTTTACCAATAATGGTGATTGGTGCTTTGGTTACCTTGTTTTCTTTATTTACTGTAAAGACGAAAACTTTATCCTGCATTTCCATTGTAGCAGATTGTGGTACCAGAATTGCATCGTCATGTTGGATTCCTAAACGGATTCTACCTGTATTTCCGGAACGCAAAGTCCCGTTTGCATTAGGAAAAGTAGCACGAAGTGTGATGGCGCCTGTGTTTTTGTCAAACTGGCCGTCAACCATGTCGATTTTTCCAGTTTGGGCATACACATTGTTGTCTGCAAGCACTAATGAAACCGGTGGCAGCTTTTTGATTTTGTCATCGATAGTGTTTCCGGAATATTGTGCTTTGAAATTGATAAAATCGGTTTCGCCCAATGAAAAGTAAGCATATACTTCATGAACATCTGAAAGTTTTGTCAATGGTTCAATATCGGTTGCAGAAACCAGACTTCCCTGTTTCTTTGGCAATCTTCCAATATAACCGCTAACCGGTGCTGTAATGGTAGTATAGCCCAAATTGATTTTTGCTGAACCTACCATTGCTTTTGCCTGGTCTAAATTGGCAGAGGCGATTCTGTGAGAAGCTTTGGCCGTTTTTAATTGGTATTCAGAAACAACCTTGTTTTGAACAAGAGGCGTTAGCTTATCAATTTCCAACTGCGCATTTATCAAAGCCGCTTCAGCACCGTGAAGGCTGGCAAGCGCATTGTTTAGCTGTTCACGAAAAGGCTGTTCGTTTATTTTGAACAACGGCTGACCTTTAGTAACGAAAGCCCCTTCGTCAACATAAATTTTTTCCAGATTTCCACTCACCTGTGGGCGAATTTCAACATCAACGGTTCCCTGAATGGAAGCGGGATATTCAGAATCTGTAGTAGTGGTAGCACTTTGGATAGCATAAACCGGCAAAGTTGGGGGAGGTGGGGCAGCCTGACCCTGGTTTTTATCGGAACATCCTATCAGTATGGCTGCAAGCAGAAGGCTGGTTAGAATCGTATTTCTCATTGTTTTATGATTTTTGAATTTGTTGGACATTTTGATTGATTTCTGTTTTTTGCTTTGCATTTTTTTAGCGTTTAACATGCTGATTCATTTTATAATTGTTTATAGCCGACGGCCTGAAAGTCAGCTTTTTGTTTGGTGTGAGGTGTTCTTCCTGAGAACAGCAACACGGGTTTCCAGCGCGCTACATTGCCATTGGTATTAGTTTGTTTTTAATAGTCATAACTGAATTAAATAATCTAACATTGTTAAGTAAGTAAACGAAAAAAGGTATAGATTTTCAGGCCAAACTGTTAATTACAGATTGGCATTAAATTATTTATCACTGTTAAGTAATGGATTAAAAATTTTTTCGTGATTAATCCATTATTAAATTATTCTTATTAAATCATTTATCAGTGTTAAGTAGATGTCAAAAAAATTAGACTTCTACTACCTGAATTGATTTAATTATCCCTCCGATGGCATCTTTCAATATTTGATTATTGATATTAGATGCTAACCCATTGCCTACGATATTGATAGAAATCAGTCCGTGGATAACTGAGAAAAAAGTAAAATATTTTTGCTTTATAACGTCGTCAGAAGGTTTTTGTCCTTTCATTATTTCGGCAATTGCTTGCGTAAATAATTGAAAAGGTCCTTCGGCTTCAGGAACACGCTGCATACAGCAAGTCATTTCTACTCCAAACATTACCTGATAAAGTTCTTTGTCTGCAAAGGCAAAGTTCCAATAAGCCATCCACATTGCCTCAAGCTGTTCTGCAGGGTCTGCCGAAACTGCTTTTGCTTTTTCCAGGTCTTTTGTCAGGCATAAAAAACCTTTTTTGGTGAGTTCCTGTAGTATAGCTTCCTTATTGGAAAAATACTCGTAAATAATTGGTGCAGTATATTCTATGCGGTCTGCTATTTTACGCATGCTGAGGCCTTGCCAGCCTTCTTCTTTCACAATATAATAGGCAGCATCCAGAATATTATTCCGGGTCTCTTCTTTTTGTCGTAAAATTCGATCTTTGCTTGCCATTTTTTATTGGGTATTAAATGGTTTAACACCGTTAAGCAAAATTACAGCTTTTTTATAATATGAAACAAGCGAATTATAAAATTTTCTTATGCAACTATAAATGACATAGTGTTTCCTTATAAAAAGCTGGTTTTAAGCTTAAAATAGAGGTCGCTTTTTCGATTCAGATTGATTCCGTTTTGTATGATGACTATTAGTTTTATGCCTATAATCGCTATTAAAAAAATAAGGAAGAGCGGAAACCGTAGCGAAAAAGCTTTTTGAAGGAACGGACTTACAATCATGAGTAGCGATACGATAACCGATAAAACAATTTGGATACTTACTATATTTTTCCCTAATTCTTTATTTTTTGCGTCTTTGGTTTTATAAGTCAGGATTAAGGGAAGTATAACGTTTCCGTAGGGAAATATAAGTCCAAATAAAGCGGAAAGGTTGATTAGTTTCGCCCTGTCGATTCCGGTATTTTCATCGGTGTCAACCATCAGATTTTCCGGCTGGGTTTCTAAGGATTGTGCAATTGCTTTTAATGTAAAACCTTTGAGAATACTCCCGGCTTCAATCCTTTGGATGGTTCGTAAGGAAAGTCCGGATTTTTCAGCAAGTTCTGTTTGGGTGAGGTTCTTTGCTTCTCTTAGGGTTTTAACGTTGTTCATCATAAGCCGGGTTTCTGCTTTTGCATTACAAAGTTAAATGAAAAGAGATGATTATAGAAAACTATACATCAAAATAGAGGCCATAAATGTGACTCTAGGCTTTGCGGCTCTGCGTCTTTGCGTGAAAATAATTTCTCGCAAAAACACGAAGGCGCAAAGGCGCAAAATGAAAAATGGTCATTTTATAAAAAACAATCGCAGGAAACGAATTCCCTGCGATTGCTACTAACTCAAAACTTAAACTAATTATTTATTGGAGTAAACCCTTATATAATCAATGATAAATTCTTGAGGGAAAATGGTATCGTCTACTTCAGGCCCGCCAAAGTTTCCGCCAACGGCTACATTCAGTATAAAGTAGAATGGCTGGTTGAAAGGCCAGACGTCTTCGTTTTTATCTGACGGATTAAAAGTAAAGACTAAAGTATCGTCTACATAAAAATCCATTTTGTCTTTGGTCCAGTCAACACCAAATGTATGAAAGCCTTCTTCGATGTTATCGAACCGGGTTTTGTGTGAACTGGCGTTGTCACCGTGATTGGCTTTGGTGTGTAGTGTCGTATAAACCATATGTGGTTCTTTACCAACATATTCCAGTATGTCAATTTCACCGCTTTTAGGCCATCCAACCTGTTTTATATTGGAACCGAGCATCCAGAAAGCAGGCCAGATGCCTTGACCAACAGGAATTTTAGCGCGTGTTTCCATATAGCCGTATTTGAATTCTTTTTTTCCGGCAGTTGTAATTCGGGTAGAGGTGTATTGGTCACCATCTTTTTTTGCCGTGATAATCAATTTGCCATCTACAATTTTATGGTTTTCTTTGGTATAAATCTGGCGTTCGTTATTTCCCCAGCCACAGATGTTTGGACAACCATCACCCAATTCATAGTTCCAGACTTTTTCATTTAGCTTGTTGCCATTGAAATTTTCTTCCCAAATGAGTTTTCCTTTTTTGACCTGTCCAAAAACGGAACAGCCGGTGAGCAGTAGTAGGATTGCTGTTTTTTTCATGATGATTTTTTTAGTTGCTGTAATTGAAATCGGCCTGTAATGTCGCCATAGAGCTGCCACCTACGAATAACTGGAAGTCTCCGGGTTCGGCTTCCCATATTTTTCTGGCTGAATAGAATTCGATGGTTTTTTCGGTAATGGTAAACGTGACAGTTTTGGTTTGTCCTGCTTTTATTTCGGTAAGCTCAAAACCTTTCAATTCTCTTACAGGTCGCGTAGCACTGGCTATCAAATCTCTGATGTATAATTGTACGACTTCTTTTCCGTCAACCGTACTGTTGTTTTTTACATCGACAGAAACTTTTATTTTTCCGTTTTTATGTAATGTCTTTGTATCAAGTTTCAGGTTCGAATATTCAAATTTAGAATAGCTCAGTCCGTATCCGAAAGGATATAGCGGCGTGTTTTCAATATCTGTATAATGTGACCAGAATACGCTTTCCGGATTGTCTGTAGACGGTCTTCCGGTGTTTTTATAATTATAATAGATAGGAAGCTGGCCTACATTTCTAGGAAAAGTCATTGGCAGTTTGCCGCTAGGATTATAATCTCCATACAATACCTGGGCAATGGCATGGCCGCTTTGTGTTCCTAAATGCCAGGCTTCAACAATGGCGGGAATATTTTTTGCGGCCCATGGAATAGCCAGTGGACGTCCGTTTTGCAATACGAGTACAATATTCGGATTGGCTTTGTAAACTGCTTCCAGCAGTTCCTGTTGTACACCCGGAAGCGTAATGTCGCTTCGGCTTCGTCCTTCACCGCTTTGCAGTCCGTGTTCGCCTAATACCATAATAACCACATCGGCTTGTTTTGCAGCTGCTATGGCTTTTTCAAAACCGCTTTTGTCAGTCGTATTTATTTTTGTTTCCAGCATAAATCTCGGCTCACCAAGAGCTACATCGGCTCCTTTTTCATAAATAATCTGGTTGCCTTTGTAGTTGGCCATCCCTTCCAGGAAAGAAACGGCAGTATTGTCGTCGGCACCAATTCTCCAGCTTCCTAACGGACTGGTTTTGTCGTTAGCCAATGCCCCGATAACCGCAATTTTCTGTCCTTGTTTTTTTAGAGGAAGCAGGCTGTTTTCATTTTTCAGGAGCACGATTGATTTTTTTGCCATGTCCAGAACACCCTCATGGAATTCTTTTTTGCCAGTGTATTCTTTTTCGCGGTTTTCATCGCAATATTTATAAGGATTGTCGAAAAGCCCCAATTCAAATTTTACTTTTAAGATTCTTCGCACGGCACCATCGATTTTGTCTTCAGAAACTTTACCTTCTTTGACCAAATCTGCCAAATGGCTTACATAACCGTAAGATTCCATATCCATATCTGAACCTGCATTGGCGGCTTTCATGGCAGCATCTTTAAGGTCTTTTGCGTAACCGTGGGGAATCATTTCACCCAGCGAGCCCCAGTCTGAAACCACAAAACCATCAAATTTCCAGTCTTTTTTAAGCAGCTCTCTTTGGAGATAGCTGTTTCCGGTGGCCGGAATTCCTTCCAACTCGTTGAACGAGTTCATGAAAGTCAACACACCGGCATCAACGGTTGCTTTAAACGGTGGCAAAATGATATTGTGCAGCGTATTATCGCTGATGTCAACCGTATTGTAATCACGGCCTGATTCGGCAAAACCGTATCCTGCAAAGTGTTTTGTACAGGCAGCCAGGCGGAATTCATTGAATTTGTCGCCCTGGAATCCTTTCACACGGGCTATTGCAATCTGGCTTCCGAGGTAAGGATCTTCACCGGCACCTTCCATAACACGTCCCCAACGGGCATCTCTGGAAATATCAACCATAGGAGCAAAAGTCCAGTTCAATCCGGCTACGGCAGATTCTGCTGCGGCAATCTCGGCTGATTTTTTCATGGCTTCCAAATCCCATGAAGCGGCTTCTGCCAATGGAATAGGACTAATGGTTTTATAACCGTGAACGACATCAAAGCCAAAAATTAACGGAATGCCTAAGCGGGTTTCTTCTACCGCAATTTTCTGCAAAGCTCTTACGTCTTTAACTCCACGGACGTTGAGCATGGAGCCTACGAGTCCTTTTTTGAGGTTTTCGTATTTTTTTGCAGCCTGCCCGTCTTTAGGAACCGGTCCGGTAACATCCCAAAAGCCGTTGTATTGGTTCATCTGACCGACTTTTTCTTCCAAAGTCATCAGCTTTAATACAGAGTCTACTTTCCGGTCTATGGGAAGCCTGTTTTTTTCTGAAAAGTTATGTTGTCTGGAGCTGCTGCATCCCATAGCCAAAAGCACGGCTGCGGCAAATCCGTATCGTATTGTTTTGTATTTCATTTTATTGGTTTCGAAATTTTATGATAGGCAATAATCAAGAAGGCCAGCAAAGCTAACCTCCCTGATTAGAAGCGTAAGAGTTGGATTACTGGTAGACTCTTACGTAATCGACTTCCATTGCAGATTGAGTAAATGCAGGGTCGACAGTTCCGCCAAAGGTTCCTCCCATAGCCACATTCAGTATCAGGAAGAAATCACTGTTGAATGGGGTAGAGGCCGAGTTTACAAATGAGTGGTAAGCCGGCTGGTCGTCAATATAGAATTTAATTGACGTTGGACTCCATATCACTTTATATATGTGGAATTCTGATGAGACATTGCTGGCCGTTGTGGTTCCGGTATCGGCATTTCCGCCAGAACGTCCCGGATAGTGTAGGGTTCCGTGTATTGTGTTAGGTGAATTGCCTTTGTGTTCCATGATATCAATTTCTCCGCAAGCCGGCCAGATATTGGTAGCGTAGTTCTCACCAAGTGCCCATATAGCAGGCCATGTTCCTCCGCCCGAAGGCAATTTGGCTCTTACTTCAACCTTACCGTATTTGAACTCAAATTTGTTTTCTGTAACCAATCGGGCAGAAGTATAGTTGGAACCGGAGAAATTCTCTGCTTTAGCAATGATTTTCAATACGCCTCCCTGAACAACCGCATTGTCCAGTCTGTCAGTATAATGTTGCAACTCACTGTTGCCCCATCCGCCGGCGCCAAGATTGTAAGACCATTTTGTAGGGTCTGGTGCGCCGTCAACATTAAATTCATCACTCCAAACCATATTGGTGTAATCCGGGTCATTTCCGCCTCCCTGAACCGGTGGCTGGTTACTGAAAGTATGATACCAGGCTAAGGCAGGATTGCCTCCCATAACAGCTCTTACAACCAATTTGCTATCTGTAAGCTCCATGATTTCATAAGTACTTTGTCCGATGTAGTACCCCATAAATCCATTGTCAGAGAAGGTCATCGATGTACCACGTTTTTTATCTGCCGGTACCAGCGATTCACTAGGACTTAGGGCAACTGTTTTGACACCGCTGGTATTGTAGTTCAGGCAAAGGTCTGAGCCTCCTGAACCACCTCCAACACCTAAGAATGCAGCATTAAAGAAGGTCTTACCGCCATTATTTAATTCATATTTCAAAACGCCGTTTTCTACGAAGAAACGAAGTTCATTGTCATACAGACAGCTACTGTCCGGAGAACCTGCTTTTTCAAAAGGAGCCGCAGCATAGTAGTTAGGATAGAAGTTTTTCGTAATATCCCCGTCATTTTGACCAACACCCAAATGGCCCGGTACGGCTGCAGCCCAATACCATTTCTTGGAGCTTCCGTTTGTTAAAAGCGTGATGGCTTCCGGGTCTGAGAAATTACTGAATACGGTAACTTCAAATGAGGTATTACTGGCTGTTCCGCCTTTTCCGAAAGCAACTACATTAACGGTGTAGGTGTTTACTCCGTTGCGGGTAAAGGTTTTGGTGTAAACCCCACCCGGAGCATTTTGGGATGTTCCGTCACTGAAAAGATATTTGAAGCTGACAGCATTATCTGCGGTTGCTTTTAATATTACTTTTCCGGAACCGTCTCCATCCGGATGTTCTGCATCTTTACCTACGATTTCATAGGTTAATTCTATATTTTTTGGAGCATCGAGACTGCCAAAAGTCTTGTCGTCATCCTGGCAGCTGCTGACCATAGCTAGCAGCAGGGCTAATTTTCCGATATTTTTTAGTATGTTTTTCATCCCTTTTAATTTGAAAGTTTGACGTCGTCAAAGTAGTAGGTTGCCCCGGTACCGTTGGTTCCGAAATCAAAGAAGAGCACTACATTCTGATAGGCATTATTAGTATTGATTCCTGTGAAATCATAGGTCAGTTCTTCCCAACCGTTAGCAACAGTTGTTGTAACCGGAAGTTCGATGTTGATGTTTGTATTTGTCGAATTCTCGAGTTTCAACAGTACCGGTATTCCTGCCTGAGGCGACCATACTTTGATTTTTATTTTATGGTATACTGAGAAATCGATTGGCTCTGTAAGCGTAATTGCTGTTCCGGCCCAAACTTCTGCCCCGGCATTTTTCACGACACGGGCAACATTTGCCGTGGTGTTTATTCCTGAAGGGTTAGGATTGGTAACTTTTGTGGCAAAAGCACCTCCAAAATCCCCAAATCCATAATTGATTGTGGAAGATTCAAATGTCAATGGCAGTGTTTTAGGTTCATCACCGTTTGTCAGGTAAATATCATCAAAGTAATAGCTTGCTCCGTTACCCGGGTTTCCAAAGTCAAAAAACAGGATGACTTTTGAATACGATTGTGAGGTGTTGACTCCTGAAAAATCGTAGGTAAGATATTGCCACGCATTCGCTACTGTAGTAACCTGGTCCACTTCATGGTTGATTCCGGCATCTGTAAGGTTTTCTATTTTCAGCTTCACAACAGCGCCTACCTGAGGCGACCATACTTTGATTCTGAATTTGTTTAAAGTTGAGAAGTCAATCGGATTATCTAAAACCATAGTAGTTCCTCCCCAGGTTTCTGCTCCGTTGTTTTTTACTGTTCTTCCTACTTTAGAGCTTAGGTTGATTCCTGAAACATCCGGGTTATTTACTTTGCTGGTAGTAACGTTTCCAAAATCGCTAAAAGAATAGTTCAATGCTGCGTTTTCAAAAGTTAAGGGTAGCAAGATAGGGTTGGAGATAATCACGTTTTCAGTATAGGTTGTAGTAGCAACACCACCACTGTAGGCCGTTACTGTTACGGTATACGTACCCGTGTTGGCATAAGTATGCGTTACAGCAGGGTCGCCCTGCATGAATTGTACAGGCTCCTGTTGCGGGTCTTCACCAAAAGTGACTGCAAAGAAAGTTTCATAATCGGCAGAAGCTGTGACGCCTATGGAAAAGGAATCTCCAACTACCGGAGTGATAGTTACATCCAGATTTTCAGGAGCCCTGAAGGCAACCGTTAAAGGAAGTTCAACCTCGCTTGTAAGTCCGTTGATGGCTGTCGCTACAATTTTCACATTGTATTGGCCTTCTGCGTAAGTGTGGTCTACAGTTCCTCCAACATTAACTTCTGCCGGCTCTGCCGTAGCATCGCCAAAATAGACATCATACTTAACCAGTCCTTCACCTCTTGGCGCGATGGTTACCAATCCGGAGTTGTCCTGTGTGATGGTAAACAATGCTGAGAGGTTGGTTGGTGCTGGTGCGTTTGTAACAGAATCAAGGCTCGTATCGTCGCCGGAACATCCTATAAGGATTGTCAGCAACACTAAGCTTATTATTGATTTGAATTTTTTCATAAGTCTTAAATTTTAGTATCCGGGATTTTGCTGCCAGTTTCCGGCTGAAAACTGAATTTCTTCGAAAGGAATAGGGAAGACTTCATTTTTGTCAGCAGTAAAGCCGTCGATTTCAATTGCTGCCCTTCCGGTTCTTACAAGGTCAAAGAAACGGTGTCCTTCGCCCATAAGTTCTCTTCTTCTTTCCTGCCATATCAGTGAAGTAAGCGTTGTTCCGGTTCCGTTGATATCATGGTTGGTATCTCCAAAGGCACGTCTTCTTACCTGGTTAAGGTAGAATCTTGCTTTTGTATCGTCAATTCCGCCTCTGTTAAAGGCTTCTGCTGCCATCAAAAGCACATCAGCATAACGGATAGCTCTGTAATTGTTTGGGTTGGTCAGGTTCAAGTCTCCGGCTGCATTGGCACTTCGGGTTCTTGGAATGTATTTTTTGTTAAAATATCCTGTATGCTTGTAGCCTACACCGTAGGTAGCCCCTGTTGCTGTAGCCCAGGCTGCAATATCCAAAATTGCAACATCTTTTCTCAGGTCGCCTGCTTCGTAAATGTCTACCGCTTCCTGTGTTGGCACATTAAAGCTGTATCCTGATGAAAATCTTGGTCCGGAATAATTTCTTGGACCGTTGAATCCTACGGCAACGTTTCCTTCACTACATTGAAGACATTCGAATCCTGCACCTTCAACATCAGTATACTGTATTTCAAAAACAGATTCAACCCCGTTTTCCTGTGCTTCTTCAAAAATAGTATCGTAGTTTGAGATTAGTGAATAGCCTCCGGTTACCGTAATCAGATTTTCCAATGTCTGGGCAGCCAAATCAAATTTGTCCTGATAGAGGTATACTTTTCCTAATAAAGCCTGAGCCGCACCTTTTGTAACACGTCCCACCTGTGGAGCAGTCGGACTTAAATCGGCAATGGCCAAAATCAGGTCATTTTCAATAGAAGCGTATACTTCTGCTTTTGATGACCTTGGAATGGTCTTTTCATCACCCAGTTTAAATCGTGCATCCTGTTTCAATGGAATACCTCCAAACCATTTTACCAATTCAAACTGAAAATAGGCTCTCAGGAAACGGGCTTCCGCAATAATCTGAGGTTTGTTAGGGAAATCAGTCTTGTCTTTGAATTCCATGATGTAGCTGGCTCTGTTGACTCCTGCAAACATCCAGTCCCATATGTTTTTTACGTTGGCATTCACAGGCGTATGTATCATTTCGTCTACCTGCTGGAATCCGATAACGTCATTCGCACTTTCTCCACCGGACAACGTATTGTCTGAAGCAATTTCGCCCAACAAAACATTCACATAGGTAGATTGTAATATATCGTAAGCAGCTATCAGCGCATTGTGATATTCCTGCTCATTATTGAAATAATTGTCTGCCCCAATAGAATAGGGAACTTCCCTGTCAATAAAATCATCTCCGCAAGAAACGGTAGTGAGGAGCGTTAGTGCCATAAAGGCTGTGATTATATTCTTTTTCATTTTTGTCATCAATTAAAAATTAACATTTACACCAAACAAATACGTTCTTGGTATTGGGTAGAACCCATTGTCAACACCACCGCCAATCGGATTTCCATTTGAAGCTCCAGGGTCATAACCCATATACTTTGTAAAAGTGTAAAGGTTGTTAACGCCGGTATAAATTCTCAATTTGGATATTCCTGCCTTTTCTGTAAAGGCTGAATTTATCGTATAGCCTAATTGTACATTCTGGATTCTCAAATACGAAGCATCTTCAACAAAATAGTCAGAGAATACATTGTTGGCTGTAGCCGCCGTAGTTACTCTGGGAACGCTGTTGGTTGAGCCTTCGCCTGTCCATCTGCCTAATGTATAGTTCATTCTGTTAACGTCATTCTGGGTTCTTTCATAAGCTCTTACCATGTCGTTTCCGATAGATGCGAAAGCATAAGCAGTGAAATCAAAACCTTTGTAGTTCAGGCTGAAGTTCAGTCCCATTGTCACGTCCGGAATTGGACTTCCCAGGTCAGTTCTGTCATTAGCATCGATTTTGTTATCGCCATTGACGTCTACAAAACGCAGGTCACCCGGTTTTGCTTCTGCTCCTAAAGCCAGTTGTGACGGATGCGCGTCAACTTCATCCTGATTCTGGAAAATACCGTTGGTTTTATAACCGTAGAAGTATCCCATTTCGTGACCAACCTGCATTCTTGAAGTTAGGGTGCTTGTTCCGAAGAGACCACCTTCAATAAATCCGGTGCCGTTATTGACTTCAGTGACTTCGTTCTTTAGTGTGGTAACATTATAGTTGATGTTGAAAGAGAAGTTGTCTGATACCTGCTCTCTATAGTTTATTGCAAATTCAAAACCTTTGTTTCTAACACTTCCGGCATTGATTACAGGCGAAGATGCTCCAGGAGCTGCAATACCTGTTATGGCACTAATAGGCACATTTACAATCAGAAGGTCTTTTCGGGTATCGATAAAATAATCGGTAGCGATTTCAACTTTATTGTTGAATAGGCGGAAATCCAAACCTACATCGAATTTTCTGGCCTCTTCCCATTTAACATCCGGATTGGCCAGTAATCCAATAGCATTTCCGTTAACGAGCTGACCGTTAAAGATGTAAGTGGCTTCGCCACCCAATAATGAGATATAAGCATTTGATTTAATCTGGTCGTTACCAAGGGTTCCGTAACTTCCTCTTAATTTCAGGAAATTGATAGTTTTTGATTCAGGAAAGAAGCTTTCGTCAGAAATCACCCAGCCCGCCGTGAAAGAAGGGAAATAAGCTACACGATTGGAAGGTCCGAATTTGGTAGACAAATCTCTACGAATCATGGCAGATAATAAATATTTACCTTTATAATCGTATTGCAATCTTCCGAAATGTGATAATCTTCTTTCGTCATAAGCATAGGAACCTGCTGCTTTTCTGTCAACATAACCAGTTGTCAGAGAAATATCGGCAAATTGCCATGAATTGTTTGGTACGTCAAATCCGGTTGCGTTCAATCCGTTTCCATATTCTTTAAAAACGGTTGTACCGGCTGTTAGTGCAAAATTGTGGTTTTCGGCCAATGTCTTTTTATAAGTTGCAAATAAATCAAACGTATAGCTGTTGTCATTGACTGCACTTTGGTCTACGCTGCTTCGCGGATTGTTAAAGACTTTTCCCGGACCATAATTGATAAGCTTATTAAAGGTTTTTCCTTCGCTGTTTGACGTTTCAAAACCAATACGGCCCGTAACAGTCAAATCTTTAATTACGTCATATTCCAAAGCAAAGGAACCGCTAACTCTTTTAAGGTTATAGGAATTAAAAGTGTTTTCAATCTGTGCTAATGGGTTAATAACCTCAAAACCGATATTACTACCCGGAATATTCACATCGCCGCTTGGCAATAGGGTAAGATTTCCGTTCTGGTCATAAGGCTTATAGATGGAAGGTGTGTTAATTGCATTAAATAAAACCGAACCCAAAGCATTTTCGTTGAAAGTTCGTGAACTGGTATACAGGTACATTACGTTTGCTTTGGCTCTTAATTTGTCTGTCAGGTCAGCATTAAGGTTCAAACGCGCTGTATTTCTCAAGAAATTGGATTTATAGCCGCCAATGATACCGCCCTGATCTAAATGCGAGCCGCTAATGTTGTAGGTAACTTTGTCTGAACCACCGCTGGCCGAAAGGTCGTGGCTAACGATTGGTACTCCGGTGTCAAAAACCTCGTCCTGCCAATCGGTTCCTTTTCCAAGTGCAGAAACATTAGGAAATGGTAGCGGACTGCCCGCATTGGCATAGCTTTCATTCAATAACAGTCCGTATTCTGTTGCATTTAATAATGGAAGTTTTCTGCTGGTTTCCTGTGAACCCATGTAAGTGTTGTAGGAAATTCTTGTTTTTGAGTTTTTCTTCCCTGTTTTGGTAGTGATGAGGATAACACCATTGGCACCAATAGTTCCGTAAATGGCTGCCTGTGCATCTTTCAATACGGTAAGGCTTTCAATATCATTCGGATTCAGCAATCCGATATCTTTAATGATGTTACCGTCTACTATAAAGGTTGGTCTGTTTTCACCGTTTGTGGCGATACCCCTGATTCTGACATCAAGATTTCCGCCGGGTCTTCCGGATTGTGTAGTTACATTCACTCCGGAAACAGTTCCCTGTAAAGCCTGTTCGATTTTCACCGGACGCAAATCTTCAAGATTTTTGCTGCTTACAACTCCAACAGCTCCTGTTACTTCTCTTTTGGTTTGGCTTCCGTAACCAATCACCACAACTTCTTCGAGTGATTCCGCATCAGGATTCAGTGTTACCGTGATTGTTTCGTTTTTAGTTACCTTGAATTCATATTTAGTGAATCCAACGTAGCTAAATACTAAAGTAGCACCCGATGGAACGCCGGAAATCTGAAAGTTTCCATCTAAATCCGCTATTGTTTGTAATGTCCCGTTTTTTACGACGACAGTTGCTCCAGGTAGTGGCAGTCCTGTTTGAGCTTCAGTTACCTTACCACTTATTTCATACTCCTGCGAATAGCAGAAAGATGAAATCAGGAGGAAAGCAATGAGGAAAAAGTTTGACTTCATATATTTTGTTTTTTGTGATATCTAAAATTAGGAAGTCTTGTTTGAGAATATGGCAAATAGAACCACAACAAAAAATATACAATTCAAAAAAATATGACTTTAATTTCGTTATTGACAAAAAGAAACGAGCATTAACAGTAATTTAAGAGATTTTTAAACTTTCGCTAACACCTTCGTTCTTACTGCTAAAAAGCCAATTACAACGTTGTTGTTGTGGTAATGTATAGGTAAATTTACTGTTTGTTGTGGTTTGTTATATCGAAAGTATATACTCTACAAGTCCATCTTCGTGCGATAAATCCATTTTTTTGCGCAAACGATATCGTTTTATCTCAACACTTCGTACAGAAATGTTAAGTAAAGGGGCAATTTCTTTTGAAGAAAGATTTAACCGGAGGTAGGCACAAAGTCTCAGGTCGTTTGGCGTTAAGGAAGGATGTAGGTTTTTAACTTTTTTCAGGAAATCCTTATCAGCATTATTAAATGCATCCTTGAAAATATTCCAGGTGTCTTCTTCGCTTATGTTTTTGTTGATAGTGGTAATGACAGACTTGATATTCCTGTTTCCTTCTTCCGAAGTTCTTTTCAGGTCTTCCTTAATGAGACTTAACAATTCGTTCTTTTTGATGAGGCTCATTGTAGAAGCCGCCAGTTCACGGTTTTTGCTTTCAAAGTCCTGTTCAAGCTGCTGGTTTTTGATTTTCATCAGTTCCTGCTGGCTTTCCAGTTCCTTGATTTCGAGTAATCGGTTATTTTCTTCGATTAGTTTTTCCTTTTGCCTGTGGTAGTAATTTTTATAGGCACGGTTAATGAAATAGGCCATCACAATAAAAATGATGATGTAGATAATAACGGCCAGGGTAGTCCTGTACCAGGGCTTTAGGATAGTAAACGTATAAGAAATGGTGTTTTCAGACAATTCGCTGCCTATTTTGGCACGAACCTTAAAAGTATAATCACCGGGTGGAAGATTTTTAAAATTTATGGTTGGCTTATTGCTCCACTCACTCCATTGGTCCTGATAGTTTTCAAGAAGAAACTGGTATTCTGCATTAATATATTTATTGAATTCAGGAACCGTATATGAAAAGGTAATATTGTTGTCGGCAAATTTAAAGTCGGAATGCCCGTCTATCAACGCATGCCTTGGACTTTCATTGGACTTGTTGACCATAATGCCCGACATGAAAATTTTGTATTTGCTGAATTTCAGGTCATCAATATTGATGGTATAATAACCGTCTGTAGTCCCGATTAGGTAAACAGAATCAGAAATCTGGGTAATGTTTTCATAACCCAGCATTGAGTTAGTAAGGGAAGACGGTATAGGAATAATATTGTGCTTAAGCTGGCTGCTCAATTTTCCGTAAGAAAAATAATTGATGTAATTTTTAGTGAAGAACCACAGCCTGTTTGAATTATCGACCATCAATTTGCCCGATGTATAACCGTCTTTTTCAAAAACACGGCTTAAAACCGTATCCTTTTCAAATTTCTTTGTTTTTGGATCAAGTTTAAAAATACCGCTTTTATAGGAGTAGTAAATACTGCCGTTAAATTCTGTCAGTCCGGCATTTTTCCCTTTTGTTGGATAGGAATAGGTGATGAATTCCTTTGTTTTTCGCAGGTCGCGGTCAACCTGAAAACGGAAAACACCTTTGTATTCATGGCTTACATATATTTCAAAGTTTTTCGTAATCTCGAAATGTTTAGAGGAGTAGTCAAAGCCCTCTATTTTGTTTCTGAAAATCCATTGTCCGTTTTTGTTTTCGATGACAGAAACTCCGTAATAATTGCCCTGAAGCAATAAATCTTCCCGACCCGGTACATTTTCAAACTTCCAGGTTCCGGAAGTAATAAAAATAGAGTTTGCCGTGTTTCCATTAACGATAAATGTACCGGAATCATGGCCGCAGAACAAAGTGCCTTTATAAGAATAGAGCGTCCAGACCTGCCCTTTGGTGCCATTTATGAATTTGAAATCTTCTGCCGAACCGTAATTTTTATAAAATAATCCCTGATTGGTCCCTACATATAATTTTCCATCGTGGAGAATGGAAGTATAGACGGTGCCCAATATTCCGGTATCGTCTGCAAAAGAACGCACGGGCGAATTGATATTGATGCAATTGATTCCGTTATCGAGTCCAATCCAGATATTATGGTCATGGTCTTCAAAAATAGAAAGTGCCGTGTTATTGCTTAATCCTTTGTTTTGGGTAATATGATACAACATTTTTCCCTCTTTGGAGATGATAAATATGCCATTGGAAACGCTACCCAGGGCAAAGCTTCCGTCTGAAAGAATTTGGCTGCTGTAAATACTGCTGGCAGAAAGGTCTGCATCTGCTTCGGTATGCCATTTTTCGAACCGGGCGTTGGAATAGGTGTAAAAACCGTTGAACTGCGTTTGTAATAACAAGCTGCCATTTCGGGAAAAAATGTTTACGATTTTATTTTTTAACAGGACCGGGTCATTGGAAATCAGTTTGCCTTCGCCATTTTCAATTTCAAAAAGACCTTCTGTGTAGGTTTGGTAATAGATAGCATCATTAACTTTAAAAGCTCTTGAAATGGCTCCTTTCGGAGAAATAATCTTGAATTTGGAGGTTTTGGTATCGTATAAAAAAATCTGGTTGAGCGATTGGAAGATGACCCATTGGTCATAATCAATGATATTCCAAATCTGTTCATCGTCCAGCATTTTGTCTATTATGGGTTTGCTTAGCGAAGTATATTTTAATAAGCCGTCTTTTTTCCTCTCCCAATAACCAAACTCCATATAGCAACCTGTGTAAATCCTGTTATTGATGGATTTTGCTGACCGGATAATGGTTTCGTTTGGCGATGGATAAAGTGTCCAGTTGGCACCATTGAATTCCAGGAGTCCTTCATTATTGGCAAAGTAGATAAACTGGTTACTGTCCTGGGTTATCATCCAGTTTTGGTTGCCTGCTCCATACATGTTGGAGGCATATTTCAGAATAGGAGGGAGTTCCTGAGAAAAACCCAGAAAATAACTGAACAGGACTAATAGGAGTAATTTTTTCGACAAAATGTGTTGGGGTTAGGTTTTAGTATTACGAATATACGATTTGAAATGAAAACTTTGCAAGCCTCTTTTGGATGTATTGCCACTATATCACAATTTTTAGCCGGTTTTTTAGTTATATTTTCAAAACACAACCCTATGAGAAAGAATAAAATTTTGTTTTGCATGACTGCCGTTACAGGCTTATTATTCGCATCCTGTAATTCAGATGATGGTGGTTTCGAAAGAACTATTGTTGGTAAATGGAATTATAACAAAACTATCGTAACAACAGGAAATGGCACTCCGACTGACCAAAGTTATGTTGGTCATGAAAACGGCTGTGAAAAAGACCACGTTGAGTTTAAAGAAGGAGGCGTTTTCCGAAATGTTTTGATGAACAAAGACCAGAACAATGCCTGTGTAGAAGACGCCAGCCAGTCGACATGGGCTAAAAATGGGAATACACTAACGATTGGGACAGATACGTATCAGGTTACAAAATTAAACGGCTCAGAATTGCGGTATGAAAATACGGTTGACGTGAGTGGCGTTCCGGTGAAAGTCGTAAAAGTTTTTACCAAAAACTGATTAGATAAAAAAAGGCTCCCATCGGGAGCCTTTTTTTATCTAATCAGGCGAGGTTTAGACTCGACTATTTTGAATAATTTTTTTTATTAAAACAATTTGTCCTAAATGGTAATAAGAATGCTCAATCATTGCGTCAATATTTCTCAAATAAGTTCCATATTTTTCGTCGACAAAAGGTTCATTTAGTTTTTCCTTATCCAAATTTTCAATCAATTGCGCAAATTCTTTAGAATCATCCCAAAATTTTACAATAAAATTTTTCCACTCCTGTTGGGAATTAATGTCAGGAAAATCAAAACTGTATTTGTCGCTTATTTCTAAATGTCCGCCAAGAAATACATTTTTTACTCCATTTATATAGTAATGGATATGCTGAGCAAGAATAGCAATCGTATTCAGATTTTGAAATTTTGCAGTAGCAATTTCCCAATCTAAATCGTCTAATTCATTTTTAAAATTGGTATTTGCAATCCAGGTACCATTTAAAATTACTTCGCGAAATCTGTTGGCAAGTTTGGTTGGACTACTCATCTCTTGGACAACTTGTTTTATTTAAACTATCTCAGCGCTTAGTCCGGCTTCTAACAACTGGGTACACTGTGGTTTCAATTCGTCCAGCGAACCGGTTTTCACTGTACATTTTCCTTTATAATGCACAATGATGGAACATTGCTCTGCTTGCTCGGAAGTATGATTGCAGACACGTATCAGCGTATCGATAACATGGTCAAAGGTATTCACATCGTCATTATAAAGAATAATTTCATTGTTTAAGGAAGTCAGTTCTTCAACCAGTACTTCTTCTAAAATTTTTTCTTTAGTACTCATATTCAAAATTTTGTCTAATTTACGTATTTCAGGGCCACCCAGTTGTTTTTTTGATGTTTTTTAACATAGGTCAGTCCTTTTTCTGTGCATGAAGCATCAATCACCGGTATGTCTTCTTCATAGAAGCCGCTTAGGAATAAAGTTCCTCCGGGATTCAGGCAGTCTACATATTGCTGCATGTCTTCCAACAATATATTTCGGTTGATATTGGCAATAATTACATCATAATTGCGTCCTGCAAGTAAAGCGGCATCACCTTCATAAACGGTAATGTGTTTGCAATTGTTGCGCTCGGCATTTTCAATAGAGTTTAAGTAACACCAATTGTCAATGTCTATTGCATCAATAGGTTGTGCACCTTTCATTTCAGCCAAAATGGCTAAAATTGCCGTTCCGCAGCCCATGTCCAACGTTTTCTTTCCCGCTACATCCGTTTCAAGCAGATGCTGAATCATCATGTGTGTTGTTTCGTGATGCCCGGTACCAAAAGACATCTTAGGTTCGATAACGATATCATATTGGGCATCCGTTTTTTCATGAAATGGGGCACGTACATGACAAATTCCATCAACATCAATTGCTTCGAAATTCTTTTCCCATTCTTCATTCCAGTTTACCTGTTCAATTTCTTCTATCGTATAGCTTACGGTAAATTCAGGTGAAGTCAATATAAAAATATCCTCAAGGACATCTTTGGTCCAAAGTGCTTTCTGGATATAAGCCGTAACTCCGAATTCAGTCTCGATAAAGCTTTCAAAAGGTTTTTCGCCCAATTCAGCTACAAGAATTTCCGAACCCAGTTCTTTTGGTTCTACTTTGAAGTGATATCCAAGATAGGTATTTGCCATAACATAAAATTTTTGCAAAGGTAATATTATCGTAACATTCGGCGGTTAAAATTAATATTAAGTTTGCGCTATGATAACGTATGTGTATTTTTACACAAAGAAAAATAATATTTGTGTCCTAAGTGTTTCCAAAATGTGAATTTACCTTTGTCGAAAATTATACCAATCAAAACTTAAAATGAAGAAAATTTTTCCTCTCTTTCTATTGTTCTTAGGACTGTCTGCACAAGCACAGGACATTAAAGTTACTACAAAAGACAATGACCTGAAACTTCCCACCTTACCCTATTATAATTTCGGTCGCGGTTTGGGATTAACGTCTCCCGACAGCCTTTTCCAACTGAATATCCGTTTCAGGATGCAGAACAGGGTAACATATATACAGAATGAAGGGGAAGATGCGGCTTATGACGGGCAAATCAGACGATTGAGATTGCGTTTTGACGGTTATGTAGGAAACCCGAAATTCCTGTATGCCTTACAGCTATCCTTTGCTCCGGGCGATGTTGGTGAAATTGAAGAAGGTGAAAACATTAATATTATCCGTGATGCGGTAGTCTATTACAGGCCTAACAAAAGCTGGAGTTTTAGTTTTGGGCAGACCAAACTTCCGGGAAACAGGCAAAGGGTTAACTCATCCGGAGGTTTGCAACTAACGGACCGTTCTATCAATAATGCAAAGTTTACTATTGACAGGGATTTTGGGTTCCAGGCTCATTATCTGAATGATTATGCCGAAAAGTTCTCTTATAATGTTAAGACAGCCGTTAGTACCGGTGAAGGAAGAAACTGGACAAAAAGCAACGACAATGGCGTAGCTCTTACCGGAAAAGTAGAAATTCTCCCATTTGGAGCTTTTACAAAAGACGGTGTTTATTTTGAAGGCGATATTGCCCGTGAGAAAAAGCCAAAACTGATGCTTTCTGCGGCTTTCCAGCAAAACAACCACGCCCGAAGAACGCAAGGACAATTGGGTGACGACTTGTTTGAACAGCGAACCATGAAATCAGTCATGTTGGATGCCATCGTAAAATATGACGGTTGGGCCGCCATGTCAAGCTATATGTCAAGAACTGCCAATAATCCGGTTACGGTGAATCCCGAAGATGTTCAGGACATAAAGTATGTATTTGTCGGAAGCGGAATGGACTACCAATTGAGTTATCTTTTCCCAACCAATTATGAAATTATTGGAAGATTCTCTACACAAAAAGTACATGATGATATCAGACAATATGCACCTAATGCAAAACAATACAGCATTGGTCTTACAAAATATATCTGGGAACATGCTTTTAAATTACAAGGAGAGCTGACACTCGACGATCTGAATTATTTTGACGGAAGAACTAAACAAAACTGGTATTTGAGATTTCAGATAGAAATAGGAATTTAAGAATAAAAAATATATAGTTAATAAGCTGGCTCAAAATGTAGAAGCCAGCTTTTTTAATTCTAAACCTCATAAAACATAATTTTACTACTATTTTTTTGCGGATCTGCACCTTTGCGTGAACAGCTCGCAAAGGCGCTAAGACGCTAAGAAAAGCCTGTTCGGATATGAATAGGCTTTTTTTATGATACAATCTTATTCGAGTCAGCAAATAAAAAGCCGGTTTCAGGACGAAACCGGCTCTTGAAAAAGGAAGGTAAAAGAAGGATTACTTCACAACAAGTTTCTTTGTAATTCCTTCTGAAGTTTTTACCAGATAAATACCTGATGCGAATGATGAAGTATCTATTGTCAGGGCTTGTTTTGCCTTGTGAATTGATTTTCCTGTATAATCGAAAACTTCGATATCAGCTATTCTGTTAAAGTATACGATTCCGTCAACTGCCGGATTCGGGAACAATACGAACGTTTTAGGTTCATTTTCGAATCCAGGTACAGAAAGGTTTTCTGTGTTTATTTCAAACAAAGTCAACGTACCGCTGATTTCATTAGCTACTACAATATAATCTTTATTGGTAGGGCTGTTTGCTGCTTTGATATACGTAATGCCTTCCGGACCGTGGTCACCGGCATAAGCAGAAACGCTGCGGCTGTTTTTATAATCTACGAATTTCACGTCGTTTGGATTGGTAACATCATATACCATAACACCACCAATTCTTTCCAGGCCAATAAAAGCAAAAGTTTTTCCTGCAATTTCAGCAAGCGTAACACCTTCCGGTTCCGGACCTTTGGCTCGGCTTCTTCCTTTTGGTGTGTTATCTTCGTGATCGGCATTAAAGATAGGATTGATAGATGGTGTAAAAGCAGTATACATTTCAAAATCGTCACCGCTGTCAAAAACAAGCTGTTTGGTATCTGTATTAAAGATTGAGAAGGAACGTCCTCCCAAAGCATAAATTTGCTCAAAATCGGCATCAGCATCTGTATTGCCTGAAAAGGCGGACACTCTGAATCGACCTGCATTATAGCTTTCTTTTAGTATAGCTGCCTGTGGATAAGCAACAGCATCCAATCCGTAACCTGACGCTCCGATAGTAATACGCTCAACGAATCCTGTGTATTCTTTTTCGTCACCTTCATTAGCGGTTACGATATAATTA
Organism: Flavobacterium lindanitolerans; assembly: GCF_002846575.1. Taxonomy (NCBI): domain Bacteria; kingdom Pseudomonadati; phylum Bacteroidota; class Flavobacteriia; order Flavobacteriales; family Flavobacteriaceae; genus Flavobacterium; species Flavobacterium lindanitolerans. The sequence continues at coordinate 348,839 of NZ_PJND01000008.1, read as the reverse complement.
GTACCTCCGGCAGCATACGTAGCTATTCCATCCGGCTGGTAGAATGATTTTATTGGCCAGTTAGCAATCAGGATTTGTCCGTTATTATCAGAAATATCGGCTCCGTTTCCAACTACACTCATGTCTTTTGTGCCTAATGCCCAAATAGAAGTGTACGTATTGTTTGTCAGGTTAATTTCAGCTATAGCGTTGTTTTCCTGTAAGGCAACCCAGGCTTTTTGAGAATCAGCACTAATAGTGATATATTCCGGCTCAAGGTCTTGTGATAGTGTGCTCGATGCTTTTAATTTTCTGACACCACTAGCAATAAGAGCTGATTCCTGACTGTTGAACTGCGTAAACAGCATCGTAGTTACGTTAGATTGCGAAAGAGAAGCAATACCGCCAGAAATGTCAATTACGCTTACAGAACCTTCCGGGTCAACGGAATAATCAGCATTAGGCTGTCCTTCGTTAGCCGTTAGTACTTTTGTGCCGTCCGGTGTGAACGTAATCATATCAGGAAGTGCACCAACCGTAACCTGTTTCTGGAAAACACCGTCAGTATTGAAAAACACTACAGAACCGTTTAATGCTTCGTTTGCATTTGGTGATGCTACGGCAACAACTCCGTTTTTAACGGCAACACTGGTCACACCTCCATAAGGATTCATGTTGATGGAGTTCACTACCGTCAAGGCTGTTGGATTTGAGAAATCAATAATGTCAAGATAACCTGCCACGGCACTGGTTGTGAACAATCTTTGGGAAGCAGGGTCGTGTACTACAATTTCGCAAGTGCTGCTATTGGTTCCTGACGGGTCAAAACTTCCAATATAATTTAACTGTATATCGTTGTTCGGAACTTTTGCAGTTCTGTCGTTATCCTTGATATAGATGGTAGCCATCGGATTTCCGGTAATCGTATATCCAACAGGGTTTTCAAGGCTCAATACGAAATATTCTGCCTGCTGTTCCGGAGTTGAATCGTCAATAATCGGAATCTGAATTGTCTGTGCCAAAGTGCTGGCAGAAGTAAAGTTTAATGTTCTTGTAGTGAACGTAAAATCATTGGAATCAGCTGTACTGAACGGAGCCGATTTTACAACCAGGTCAACAGAACCCGTTGCTGCAGCAGCAAGATTGACAACAAAATTTAAAACTCCGGCATCTTCATTAACAGTAATAAAATTAGAAGCCAATGATAAGGTAGCATTAAAGCTAAAGTTGTAAGTATAAGGACAAGCCATAGCAATACCGAAAGCATCCTGGATATTGCTGATGACTAATGCATAATTTGTAGCAGGAGCAAAAGGAACTGAGAAAGTTAAAGTAGCAATGTTGTTTGATACGTTAACCGAACTAAGGTTAGCAACTCCGGTATAATTAGCAACGTTAGAAGCCGAAGCAACATTCAGGTTGGCGTTAAATGTAATCTGAAGAGTAGTGTTGTTTATTACAACAGCATTCTGTACCTGTAAGGAACTTGGGAAATTCCAAACCGGCCACGTTTGAGGGGCTGTACCTCCGGCAATAGCTACCCAATTAGCAGGATTCAGGATTGCTGTTTTTAAAGTAGCTGCAGTTCCGGTCTGTACACCATTATAATAAGCGTTTACTGCATTTCCGGCATCGTTGCCTGGAGCAGTTGAAGTGTTTAGTGCGCTAGTTCCGTCAATCAATCCGGCTGGTAGCATCGATATGCTTCCGCTGCAAGAAGTGTTTGAAGCAGCCCAACCATTTGAACTTAGAGCGGTGATATAATTAGGGGCAGTGGCCGTTCCTGAATACACAATTACCTGGTCGCCACCGGAGCTTAATCCAAAACCAGAACCTGTAACGGTTCCTTTGCTGGCAATTAAAGCAGAGGTTTGGATTTTCACTACAGAACCGGCCGGTATACATTCGTTAGCACCTACAGTCCATACAATTCCGTTTGGACATTGTGGCTGGGTGTTAGCGGTATATTTTGAATCTGTAAAAGTCAGGAAAGTACCCGGAAGTATATCTATAAAAGTAACAAAAGCAACTTCGTCTTCTGTTCCGGAAGCATTCATTCTATAACCCACAAAGGCCAAATCTCCGGCCTGGAATTGAGTTTGTACCGCAATGGTAGTGAATGAGCTTGAAGTAACCGCTGTTACTGCATTACCACTAAGATCTTCTACCGTATTTGGAAGCAAGGCAACATAATACGTCTGGTTATTAGCCAAATTTGAAGTAGGGTTGATCGTGATGGTATTTCCTGAAATAGTAGCATCGAATGGAACTAAAGCTCCTGATACGTTATTCAGACGCAATTCGACCAAAGCATCCACATTCGTATTGTCAATAGCGGCATCATTAACTAATCGGATAGCTTCATTAAAGTTTATGGTAATATTGGCATCTACAGCAATATTGGTACTGGAATTGGCAGGAACATAAGTTACGGTTGGAGCCACAGTATCACCACCACCAAGAGGGCTACCTTCAGCAGTAAAATTGTCAAAACGGTTGTTGCCAACTGTTCCGCCGGCTCCAACTTCGAATTCTACTTTTAATTTGAAATTTTGATTATTGTCTGCTGCTGCAATAGCACTGAAATCTAAGGTTTCTAACGCCGGATTTCCGTTGTTTGGAGCAATGGTAGTAAAAGGAACAAAAGTAGTTCCGTCAACCGTATAGGACCATTTTTGATTTCCGGCCCCGGAACCTGAACGGCGTGTGGCAAATTTTACGATGATGTTTTCATAACCGGTTGTTGGTAATGCAAATTGCAACGCACCGCCAATTGGGTCGTTAAAACGTAAATGTGTACCTGAAGCGTCATTATTTCTGGCATTCAGATTTTGTAGGTCAAAATTTTGTCCGGTTCCTCCGGCAAAGTCAATAGTACTGATTCCTCCTGCAATGGCAGTTAACGAAGCACCGGTAACCAATGTCTGTGTTGGAGTCGTAATAGTGGCTACTGAAGCATTGTTGTTAAAATTCCAATAATGGATAAGGGTTTGCCCATTCATAAATTGGGCTGCAAAAAGGAGAAGAAGCATCTGGAGTACTTTTCCGGTTTTTGAGGTGTAGTTGTGTGACATAAGTATGTAGTTGATTAATTCCGACAAAAGTCACTATGTGGTGTTAATCAGCTATTACTGTCTCATAAAAGAATGTTTAAGAGGTGCTATCCTGATGTTTTATAAATGTTAAGGCATAATGCTGGCGTAATATTGCCTTAATAAAAAAGCCCGAATACGAAATCCGGGCCTTTTTTATGTTAATTTATTTGATGCTTATATAGAAGCGACAATAGCAGCAAAATCAGATGCCTTTAAAGCGGCACCGCCAATCAGTCCGCCATCCACATCAGGCTTGGAGAAAATTTCCTTTGCATTGTCTGGTTTTACGCTACCTCCGTAAAGGATTGAAACTTCTTCAGCAAGCGTAGCGCTGTATTTAGCAGTGATTGTTTCTCTGATAAATTTGTGCATTTCCTGTGCCTGTTCCGGTGTAGCAGTTTCGCCTGTTCCGATAGCCCAAACCGGCTCGTAGGCAAGAATGATATTTTCCCAGTCTTTGGCTTCCAGATGGAACAATCCGTCTCTTAATTGGTTTTCTACAATATTGAAATGGTTTCCGGACTGTCTGTCTTTTAATTCTTCTCCAAAACAGAAAATAACCTGCATGTCATGCTTTAGTGCCGTATTCACTTTTTCAGCAAGAAGGGCATCCGTTTCATGGAAGTAAGCTCTTCTTTCAGAATGTCCTAAAATAACAATGCCTACACCGATACTTCTAAGCATATCGGCAGAAATTTCGCCTGTAAAGGCGCCACTTTCGGCCTGGTGCATATTTTGTGCGGCAACGCCAATGTTGGTAAACTCAAGATGATCAACGGCAGAAGCCAGATTAACGAAAGTAGGAGCTACAATGATATGGGCTTCTACATCGTTTGGAAGTTTATCAATCAGGTCATTTAGTAAATCTTCTGTTTCTTCAGCGTTTTTGTGCATTTTCCAGTTGCCTGCAACAATCTTTTGTCTCATTATTTTAGTTTTTTTAAAGTAGCGTTTATTTTATCAAAATCGGTTTCAATAGCTCTGTAGATAGCAATTTTTCCTTTTTTATCAATGACGATATATCTCGGAATCCAATCCAGATCAATCGCTTTTCCAAATTTACCTTTCATACCGTCCGGAGCCAGGTAATGCTCCCCTTTAAGCTCATGTTTCTCAATTCCGGTTTTCCATTTGTCGGCAGTTTTGTCCATTGAAATAAAGATGTAATCTGTCGTTGGACTTTTTTCCTGCATATCTTTGACTTTCGGCATCGCCTTAACACAGTCACCGCACCAGGAAGCCCAAACATCTATTACAAGAGTTTTTCCTTTGTGTTTGTTCAATATTTCCTTAAAGGATATTTCTTTTCCGTCTAATGTCTGTAATTTTTCAGTCAGTGCTTCCGGAGAAAATTCGCTTTTTTGTGCTTTAGAACAAGAAATGGTTCCTAAAACGACAAGAAGTGATAAGAATATTTTTTTCATTGTTTTTTTCTTAATGTGATAAGCAAATATACTACTAAGTTTTCAGAAAGATTTATTAAATATTTTACCCTGGCAGGGTTCAGAACCCTGCCAGGGTTGGTAATAAAATTTACTGCAATCGAATCTTCGGGTCTAAATACGCATATACCAGATCTACCAGTATATTAATCACTACAAAAGTTGTAGCAATCACCAATACTGAGCCCATAATTACGGGAAGGTCTAAATTATTTAAAGCCTCTACAATTTCTTTTCCCAAGCCGTTCCAGCCAAATATAAATTCTACGAAAACAGCTCCTGCCAACATCGAAGCAAACCAACCTGAAATAGCCGTTACTACAGGATTCAGTGAGTTTTTGACAGCATGTTTTCTTATAATCTGGAATTCTGACAATCCTTTAGCGCGGGCAGTTCTGATGTAATCCTGTCCAAATGTTTCTAACAGCGAATTACGCATCAGTTGTATCACAACACCTAGAGGACGTATTCCCAAAACAATAGCGGGAAGTACTATGTTTTTCCATTGGATGTAGTGTCCTTCACCAAAATCATCTACCTCATACAAACTTCCGGTCATGTTTAGTCCGGTATATTCGTGCAGCAGGAATCCAAAAAGCCAGGCGAACAAAATGGCGCTGAAAAAGGAGGGAATGCTCATTCCAAGTGTACTTAACAAAGCAATAAGTCGGTCGAGCCAGGTGTCTTTGTAGAGTGCCGAAACTATTCCCAGCAGAATTCCAATTACAATGGCAATAATAATAGCAAATAAAGCCAACAGAAAGGTATTGGGTAACGTATTTCCAATCACATCCGATACTTTTTTTCCGCTTTTCTGGAAACTTTCGCGCAGGTAAGGCGTTTTCAATACGACTTCATTATTTCCAATGGAAAACAAACGCAGGGCATTGTATTTTCCTTCCGTAAGAAATGTATAATCCTCCTGATTTTTGCTGTGGAAAGAAACAGGGGAAAGGTCGTTGAGGTAATATAAATATTGTGTAGAAATAGGCTTGTCAAATCCATATTTCTTCTTGACAATTGCCAATTGTTCTGAATTTTCATTCTGGTCAAGCATCATTCGTGCCGGGTCACCGGGCAATACATTAAATAAAAAGAATATGACTGTGACAACCCCGAAAAGTGTCAGCAGTGCATATCCTATTTTATGTACTAAGTATTTAATCAACGATGCTTATTTTTTAAGCTCTGAATAGCTTTTTTTCAAGACATTCTGCAGTTCAGAACCTACGAATTTCTTTTCGTTGATACCGTCCCATTCTTTGATTTTGTTTCCATTCCAAAGGTAAATGACGCCCGGAGTATCTTTACTGGTACCTAAAAGTTTCCAGAAAGGAATCACTTCCAAAACTTTATACGGATATTCTGTACCTGCAAATTTGAAGAAATCAGGAATTTTTTCAGGTTCTTCGTTCATAAATAAAACAGATACTTCCGGGAAGTTTTTGTTTTTTGCTCTCATTTCGGCCAATTCTTTTGCAACATCGCGGCAATGGTCACAACCCGGAACAAAAAGACAGATTATTTTTTTGCCCTTATCGGCTTTACTGAAATACTGCGCATAACCTGATTTTTGCGGAGCAGGTTCATCGGCTGCTTTAGCTTCTGCTTCAACAACAGGAGTTTCAGCAGTTTTAGTTTCAGCCGCTGGAGCTGTCGCTAAGGAATCGGCAGATTGTGTTGGGAAAGTCTCTAAAGATTCAATAGGCAGGGCAGTAGCATCGTCAATATTGCCCTCTACCGCTTTTGGCTGTATAGGAGCCATCATAAAAATTGCTAGTATACACGCAAGAGTAACAGTTGTCAGTACCCAGAAATTCTTTTTATCTGTAGCTCCTTTTGGTAATAAATACAGCAAATACGCCAGAAGTATTATTGCAATAACATTTTTGATAATAGCTTCAATTGGCGTCATAGGAAGCAGGCTGCCAAAGCAACCGCAGTTTCCGGTATTACCACCATTTTGAATGGTATCAATGGTTAAGTGCGTTGTAAATACGACAAGCATCAATATCGTAGCCGGAATCACCCATTTCTTTAAATAATGCGGCTGAAGCAGTAAAAGCCCCAATGCCAACTCAATTCCAATTAGTATTCTGGAAAAGAAAACAGAAAAATCTTCTGAAAATCCCATCGGATACAGCTGTTTTACTTCAAATGTAGAAATAGCAAAATAAGGGGACGGGTATAATTTAGCTACGGCCGAAATTAGAAATAAGAAAGAAATCAGGATACGGATGGTCCAGGGCAGGTATTTTTTTAAGTTTTCCATGAGTTTAAGTTTTCTCAAAAATAAAGCTAATGCTATATCTAATTTGTTAATGAGTTGTTATTTGGCAAATCCCATCAGAATCAGGGCAAAAACAGAATAGTTAATCATATCCTGATAATTGGCATCAATACCTTCAGAAACAATAGTTTTTCCTTTGTTGTCCTCAATCTGTTTGACGCGCAGTAATTTCTGTAAAATCAAATCGGTTAGGGAACTCACTCTCATATCACGCCAGGCTTCGCCGTAATCATGGTTTTTGGCTTCCATTAAAGCTTTTGTCAAAGCTACCTTTTCATCATAAAGCTGTGTTGCTTTTTCCGTATCCAAATCCGGCTGGTCGACCACACCCAAATCCAATTGGATAAGCGCCATGATAGAATAGTTGATAATACCGATAAATTCTCCCGTTTCATCCTCATCTACTTTACGGACATCGTTTTCCTGAAGGCTTCTGATTCGCTGTGCTTTAATAAAAATCTGGTCGGTTAGCGATGGTAGTCGCAAGATGCGCCACGCACTACCGTAATCCTGCATTTTGTTGATATATAAAGAGCGGCAGATGCCAATGATGCGGTCAAATTCTTGAGAAGTACTATTCATTATTTGGTGTATCTTTGTATGAAATTTGTCCAAAAATAGTGAAAAAAGGTTTAGGGCGAAAAGCAAAAAGCCTTGCAACAGACAATTTTCTAATCCAACAAAAAATATAAAGACGAGAACCAGTCAAATGAACTGTAAAGGAACGCTTATCGACCTCTCAACTCCCAAAGTAATGGGAATATTGAATATCACTCCCGATTCTTTTTATGATGGAGGAAAAAATGACAACGAACAGGCTATCATCGATAAAGTAAAACAGATGCTGGATGAAGGCGCTACTTTTATTGACATCGGAGCCTATTCCTCAAAACCCAATGCCGAATTTGTTTCTGAAGCGGAAGAATTAAACAGGCTTATTCCCATAATCGACCTGTTGGTAAAAGTTTTCCCGGAAATTATTATCTCTGTTGATACATTTCGAAGTGAAGTGGCCAAAAATGCCATCGAACATGGAGCGGCAATCATCAATGACATTGCTGCCGGAGGATTAGATGACAAAATGATGGAAACTGTAGCCAGATATAATGTGCCTTATATCATGATGCACATGCGTGGCAACCCAAAAACGATGCAAAGCCTTACGCAATATGATGACATCATTAAAGAAATGCTTTACTATTTTTCCGAAAAAGTAAACCACGCCCGAAGCCTTGGCATAAACGACATCATAATCGATCCCGGTTTTGGCTTTGCAAAAACCACTGAGCAGAATTTTGAAGTAATGAACAAACTTGAACTGTTTCAAATGCTTGAATTGCCAATCCTGTCAGGTATTTCCAGAAAATCCATGATATACAAAACATTAGGTACCACACCACAGGAATCCCTGAACGGAACCACAGTCCTCAATACAATTTCCCTACTCAAAGGCGCAAAGATTTTAAGAGTACACGATGTAAAAGAAGCCTTAGAAACAGTTATGCTCTGTCGAGCAGTTGATAATTAATAGTGGATAGTTTTTAGTTATTAGTGGGTTTAGATAAGAAGTGTTTGTTTTAGAGAATTTGGGATTTAAGATTTTTGATTTAAGATTTTAGAGAAAGCTGGTTCTATAAATAAATTTGTTTATACCGCAAGCCCAACTAAACACTATCCACTATCATCTATCCACTATCATCTATCCACTCCAACAACTATTCACTACAACAACTATCCACTAAAAACTATCAACTATCCACTATTGATGATGGTATGGCTCATTCCTCAAAATAGTAAAACCTCGATACAACTGCTCAATAAAAAACAAACGAACCATCTGGTGCGAAAACGTCATGGCAGATAACGAAATCTTTCCCTGAGCCTTAGCATAAACAGCCTCTGAAAAACCATAAGGGCCGCCAATAACAAAAACCAGGGTCTTGATGCCTGAGTTCATCTTCTTCTGCAATTCTTCAGAAAATCCGACGCTCGAAAAACTCTTACCATTTTCATCTAGCAACACAAGCTGGTCTGTGGCAGCCAATTTTGATAAAATCAATTCTCCTTCCTTTTCCTTTTGCTGCGCTTCCGAAAGATTCTTTACATTTTTGATATCCGGAATAATCTCCAGCTCAAACTTAATATAGAAAGACAAACGTTTTTGATAATCGTCAATCAGCGTTTGTAACGATTTATTGTCGGTTTTTCCAATGGCGATAAGCTTGATGTTCATTTTTTTCTAAGATTTTAGATGCTAAGTTTCTAAGTGTTGCACGGCAAAGATAAGCCTATCTCATCAGGAATTCAAAAAATAGAAAACCCGGTAAATTGTGGGCAATTAAATAAAGCAAACAGCATTCAAGTCTAAAGATTTTATTATTTTAGCTTCAATTAAAATGGCAAGATGATTTCAGAAGCACAGTTTCAAAACGAATTAAGACTAATCATAGAAAACGGAATACGCGAAGATGTAGGCGATGGCGACCATAGTTCACTAGCCTGTATTCCCGCAACAGCACAAGGAAAAGCCAAGCTTTTGGTAAAAGATGAAGGCATTATTGCCGGGGTGGAATTTGCTAAAATGATTTTCCAATATGTTGATAAAGGCCTGAAAGTAGAAACATTCATTCAGGACGGAACACCTGTAAAATATGGAGATGTTGTTTTTCATGTTAGCGGAAGCTCACAATCCATACTAAAATCAGAACGCCTGGTGTTAAACGCCATGCAGCGTATGTCTGCCATAGCAACCAAAACCCAATCCTTTGCCCGACTTTTGGAAGGAACCAAAACCAAAGTACTGGACACCAGAAAAACAACACCGGGTATTCGTGCTATTGAAAAGTGGGCTGTGAAAATAGGAGGAGGGGAAAACCACCGTTTTGCACTCTATGATATGGTCATGCTAAAAGATAACCATATCGATTTTGCCGGAGGAATTACCAAAGCCATCCAAAAGACAAACGACTATCTAAAGCAAAACAATCTGGATTTAAAAATAATAGTCGAAGCGAGAAACCTGGATGAAGTACGCGAAATCCTGCAATCGGATAATGTTTACAGAATACTGCTCGACAATTTCGATTATGATATGACCCGTACAGCCGTAGCATTAATCGGTGACCAATGCCAAACGGAATCCTCAGGAAATATCAATGAAAAGACAATCCGATACTATGCAGAATGTGGTGTCAATTATATTTCATCCGGGGCGTTGACGCATTCGGTCTATAATATGGATCTTAGCCTAAAAGCCATCTAAAACAAACAAGGTGACAAAGATAATAGAAGACAAGCTCGAAAAGATTCCCGTAATTCGTCCGTTAATGCATCTCACGCAGCGTATCAAGTTGCCGTGGCTGGAGGGATTGTCGCTTTACGACCTGCTCGAGCTCTATTTTATCGGAATTGCCAAAGGAGCCTTCTCCTATAGGGCGAGTGCGATTGCTTTTAGCTTTTTCATGGCGCTTTTTCCATTTGCGCTCTTTATCCTAAACCTGATTCCATACATTCCCATTGAAGGATTTCAAGCCGATTTCCTGAAATTTGTAGAAGAAAGCGTACCGCCCAATACCTATGAAGCCATCTACAAAATCATCAATGATATTTTAAATAATAGTTACCGCGGATTACTTTCCTCGGGTTTCCTGCTTTCTATCTTTTTGATGGCGAACGGTGTCAATGCCATTTTGGGAGGTTTTGAAATTTCAAGACATATTACCGTCACCCGTGGCTTTTTTCGTCAGTATGCCGTGGCTTTAGGTATAGCCATTATATTATCGTTCCTGTTAATTGTGACTGTTTCTTCTATTGTCGTTTTCGAATACATCATACAGCGTATGAAAAGCGAAGGTTTGTTTGAAAACATCAATTTTGTTAGCATTGGCCGTTTTGTATTCGTTGGATTAATGATTCTGACGGCAACCTCCATACTCTTTAAATTCGGAACCAAACAAACCCGGCGCCATTCCTTTTTTAGCATAGGTTCTGTCTTTACTACCATTTTAATTATACTGACTTCCTTTATCTTCGGGATTTATGTAGTGCGTTTTGCAAAATACAACGAACTATACGGCTCTATCGGAACACTATTAATCCTGATGATTTATATCTGGTTGAATTGTATGATTCTTTTGTTGGGCTTTGAATTAAATGGAGCGATTAATCGATTAAAGAGGAAGAATTTGTTTAATTGAGTTTTTGCTAAGGTTCTAAGTGGCTAAGGTGCTGAGTTTCTAAGTTTTGTTGCATTCGATATTAATATTCAGCGAAAATCCGCGTCATTGGTTTAATCCGCGTTCAATTTTAAAGGTTCTAAGCTACTGAGTTTCTAAGTTTTGTTTATTCTGATTTGAAAACCCGCGTAAATCCGCATTTAATTTTAAAAGGTTCTAAGGAGGGCAAGCTACTGAGGCTCTGGGTTTTGTTTATCCATATTTATAAATCCGCGAAAATCCGCGTCATCGATTTAATCCGCATTCAATTTAAAGATTCTAAGTGATTAATGTACTAAGGTTTTGTTCTGATTATAATTATTGAATATAAAACTATTCCGGCAAACCCTTATCTTTGTAAAAACCAAACAGCCTTTAAATGTATTTTGTAGAAGTCATTCTTCCTCTGTCTTTATCTAAAACTTTTACCTATAGGGTTTCAGAAGCAGAATACAATTACATTCAGAAAGGAATGCGTATTGCAGTGCCATTTGGCAAAAGCAAAGTGTATACGGCTTTGGCTATAGAATTGCATCAAAACGAACCTGCTCTATACGAAGCTAAAGAAATCCATCAGATTTTAGACGAAATTCCAGTCGTAACCGAAATCCAGATTACCCATTGGCAATGGATAGCTTCTTATTATATGTGTGCCATTGGCGATGTATATCGTGGTGCCATGCCTTCGGCTTTACTATTAGAAAGTGAAACCATCATATCGCAGAAAAAAGAAACCGAAGTTGACGAAACACAGCTTTCTGACGATGAGTTCCTTATTTATGAAGCCTTGCAACACCAAAGCTCTCTTAAAGTATTAGATATTGTAGCCTTATTAGGCAAGAAAAATGTTTTTCCGACAATCCAAAAACTCATTGATAAAAAAATATTGGCGGTTCAGGAAGAAGTAGTAGAGTTGTACAAGCCCAAACTTACTAAATATATCCGTCTGCATACAGATTACGTCGACGAACAGAATCTGATAGCCCTGATAGATAATCTGAATAAAAAGGCACAAAAGCAAAAAGAAATTCTATTGAGTTATTTTCAACTCAATGCTTCTCAACAAAAACCTGTTTCCGTAAAACAGCTTTTGGAGCATTCTCAGGCTACATCTGCTGTGGTAAAGGCATTGGTAGATAAAGCCATTTTTGAAGAATATTATATACAGGAAGACCGTGTTTCTTTTGATAAAAACCAAAAAGAAAATAACCTTCAGCTAAGTACAGCCCAACAAAAAGCATTCGATGAAATTTCAAACGCTTTTGAAGAGAAAGAAGTATGCCTGTTGCATGGCGTAACTTCCAGCGGTAAGACCGAAATTTATATTAGGCTGATAGAAAGCTATATTGTCTCGGGAAAACAAGTGTTATATCTTTTGCCGGAAATCGCGCTTACAACCCAATTGGTCGGACGATTGACGGCTCATTTCGGTAATCAGGTCGCCGTATTCCATTCCAAATACACTAATAACGAACGGGTAGAAGTATGGAAACAAGTATTGGAAAATTCTCCAAAAGCAAAGATTGTAATAGGAGCAAGGTCGGCACTGTTTCTGCCGTTCTATGACTTGGGACTTGTCATTATTGATGAAGAACACGAGCAGACGTTCAAACAATACGACCCGGCACCAAGATACCACGCCCGCGATGCGGCAATTGTTCTGGCAAACTATTTCAAATCCAAAGTGCTTTTAGGTTCTGCCACGCCAAGTCTGGAAACGTATTTTAATGCGTCCGGAGGCAAATACGGTTTGGTAGAAATTACCGAACGCTTTGGAAATGTAATGCTGCCGGAAATTGAATTGGTCGATCTTAAAGACAAATATTTCCGAAAAAGAATGAAAGGTCATTTTAGCGATACACTGCTCGAATACATGGCAGAAGCGTTGGCTTTAGGCGAACAGGTAATATTGTTCCAAAACCGTCGTGGCTATTCACCCGTTCTGGAATGTATGACCTGTGGTCACGTTCCTGAATGTCCGCAATGCGACGTGAGCCTGACCTATCATAAGCACAAAAACCAATTGCGATGCCATTATTGCGGCTATGCGATGGCAAAGCCTACGCATTGTCACAACTGCTCAAGCGTTGACCTTACTACCAAAGGATTTGGTACGGAACAGATAGAAATGGAGCTGGCCGGATTGTTTCCCAATAAAAAGACAGCCCGAATGGACCAGGATACTACCCGTGGCAAATACGGCTATGAAAAAATATTGGACAGTTTTAAGAACCGTGAAATCGATATTTTGGTAGGAACCCAAATGCTGGCCAAAGGTCTGGACTTTGATAATGTTTCCCTGGTAGGTATTATGAATGCCGATAATATGTTGTACCATCCTGATTTTCGTGCTTTTGAAAGAAGCTACCAGATGATGACACAGGTTTCAGGCAGGGCAGGGCGTTCCGGGAAAAGAGGGAAGGTCATTATTCAGACCTACAACCCGAACCATAACACAATCCAGCAGGTTACCAACAATGATTATATGGGGATGTACAAAGAACAATTGTATGACCGGCATATTTTTAAATATCCGCCTTATTTCCGACTCATCAAGATTACACTCAAACACCGTGATTTTGAAAAACTAAAAGACGGTTCCATGTGGCTGTATCAGGTCATGAGCCAGAATCTCTACCTGCCGGTATTAGGGCCTGAAGAACCGGCTATAGGCAGAATCAGGAATGAGTACATACGCACCATCCTAATCAAGATTCCCCAAAACCAGCCATTAGGAAGCACAAAAAAAACTATCCAGAAAATACTGAATAGTTTTGAAACGGTATCGCAATACAGACCGATTAAAGTGGCCGTAAATGTTGATTTCTATTAAGCCGAAGCCAAAGCTTTCACCAAATCCTCTTTTTTATTTCTGCTCAAAGGAATTTTGGTCACACCAATCTCGGCAAACTTGCTGTTGAATTTATCTACCTTGTCAATATTAATGATAAACGATTTATGAACACGGATAAAGCGTTCTTTTGACAAATCGTTTTCAAATGACTTCATAGTCGATAATACAAGGTGGTTCTCGTCTTCAGTGACTACTTTAACATAATCGCCATAAGCTTCAATCCATTTGATTTTAGAAGTAAAGATTTTTAATTTTTTCAGGTTACTCTTGATGAAAATGTGTTCGCTGTCTTCATCAATATTTTCTTTACGAAGCAGATAAAGGTCCATGGCTCTTTTTACCGCAGCATTGAAACGCTGGGGTGAAATAGGCTTCTGAAGGTAATCTGTTGCATCATAATCAAATGCTTTGACGGCATATTCTGCTTTTGAGGTAATAAAGATAATCTGTGGTTTTACTTTTAATCCGTCAAGCAAATCAAATCCATTAATGACAGGCATTTCAATATCTAAAAAAATAAGGTCCACTTCTTTATTGGTAAGACAATTTTTAGTTTCAATGGCATTGGAAAAATCGCCCACCAAGTTCAGGTTTGGATGATTTGCAACCAATTTGGTTACTGTCATTCTCTGTATGGCACTGTCATCTACTACAACACAATTCAATTTCATAATAAATCAGAATTTATAGATTGGGTACGATAAATGTAGAACAATTTTTTTATTAAAAAACAATATTTTCCGCATTTTTTTGTAATTCATCGAATATAATTGGATTTCGCTTGTGCATTAAAAATAAATAGTTACTTTTGCACCCAATTTTATAACAAATAAAATCATTGTATTATGAATCACTATGAAACTGTTTTCATCTTGAATCCCGTTTTATCTGAAGTACAGGTAAAGGAAACAGTAAGCAAATTCGAAGATTTTCTTACTTCCAGAGGTGCAGAGATGGTATCAAAAGAGGATTGGGGCCTAAAAAAGATGGCTTACGAAATCCAACACAAAAAAAGTGGCTTTTACCACCTGTTTGAATTCAAAGTAGCTCCTGAAGTATTAATTGCTTTCGAAACTGAATTCAGACGTGACGAAAGAGTAATGCGTTTCTTGACTGTAAGTCTTGACAAACATGCAATTTCTTGGGCAGAAAGAAGAAGAGAAAAACTAAAAGCATCTAAAGCGTAATTATTATGTCTACGATTGAACAATCAGCAAAAGGAAAAAAAGACGGAGATATCAGATATCTTACGCCTTTAAATATTGAAACAAACAAAACTAAGAAGTATTGCCGTTTCAAAAAATCAGGTATCAAATATGTTGATTACAAAGATCCTGATTTCTTATTGAAATTCGTTAACGAGCAAGGGAAAATCCTTCCACGTCGTTTAACAGGAACTTCATTGAAATACCAAAGAAAAGTGTCTGTAGCTGTTAAAAGAGCAAGACATTTAGCTTTAATGCCATACGTGGCCGATTTATTAAAATAGTAAAAACAAAGTTGTTGGTTTCACAGTGAAACCTAACTTCTACAAATAAGGACAACAACATGGAACTTATATTAAAAAAAGACGTTCAAAATTTAGGTTTTAAAGATGATATCGTAACTGTAAAAAACGGATACGGACGTAACTACTTAATCCCACAAGGATTCGCTCACATGGCAACTCCTTCTGCGAAAAAAGTATTGGCTGAAAACCTAAGACAAAAAGCGCACAAAGAAGCTAAAATTGTTGAAGATGCTAAGAAATTGGCTGAAGCACTTAAAGCTCTTGAAATCAAAATTTCAGCTAAAGCTGGTGGTGAAAAACTTTTCGGTTCTATCACTAACATCGATATCGCTGAAGCTTTGGAGAAGCAAGGTCAATCAATCGACAGAAAATTCATCACTTCTGGAATCGTTAAGCGTACTGGTAAATACAATGCGACTGTAAGATTACACAGAGAGGTTATTGTTGATTTGCCTTACGAAATCGTAGCTGAAAAATAATATTTTCAATACTGAAATATAAAAGTCCCGATGAAAGTCGGGATTTTTTTTTAAATTATAGAAAAGCTTTAAGCAATAAGCCGTAAGTATTACGCTTGTGGGAGCTTATAGCTTAAAGCCTATAGCTTACAGCAAAATAATGAAATACAAAAGATTAACAAAAGAACAGTTTGAAGCGCTCCATATGGAATTTGCCAATTTTTTGGCAACGCAGTCAATCGATAAGAAGGAATGGGATGCCATCAAGGCTGAAAAACCGGAAGTTGCCGAGCAGGAATTGGATGTGTTTTCTGATTTGATTTGGGAAGGCGTTTTGACAGGAGCCCATTATTTGGAACATTTTTCTAAAAGCTATATCTTTCTTTTCCATTGTCAGGAAAAAGTAATCAAGTCAATCGTACTCAAAGCGCTTATTCCGGAAGTCGATTTTATGACCCGTGAAGGATTGCAGTGGTTGAGTGACAATATGTTTACAGAAACGGTAGAGATTAAGATAGGGCAGAAAGAATATGAAGAGGAACGGAACGATGCTATTTTTAACCTGATACAGCAAGGAGCTATCCTAAGTGACGGCCAATTGTATTTGCAGGTCAACGGCATAATTCAATCGTCATAAAATCGTATTATTTATTGGAAATTGGTTATTTTAGTGCTCTGTTTACAGAACTAAACTAGCCAATTTTTTTTATGGATATTCAGAGTACCATCCAATCATTGCGGGAAGAACTAAATCAGCATAATTACAATTATTATGTTTTGGACAATCCTACAATCTCAGATTATGATTTTGATACAAAACTGAAAGAGCTGCAGGAGCTTGAAAGCAAACACCCTGAGTTTTTTGATGAAAATTCCCCAACACAGCGTGTAGGAGGGATGATTACCAAAAACTTTGAAACCATTACCCATAAAAACCGAATGTATTCTTTGGATAACTCCTATTCAAAAGAAGACGTTTTGGATTGGGAAAAAAGAATCCAAAAAATATTAGGAGATGTGCCGCTGGAATATACCTGTGAATTGAAATATGACGGAGCTTCTATTTCAATTACCTATGAGCACGGAAAATTAAAACGGGCCGTAACACGGGGAGACGGATTTCAGGGCGATGATGTAACCAATAACGTCAAAACAATCAAATCGGTTCCATTACAGTTAAAAGGCGATTATCCGGATAGTTTTGAAATACGCGGTGAAATTATTTTGCCGTTGGAAGGTTTTGCCAAAATGAATCAGGAATTGATAGAGATTGGTGAAACCCCCTATTCAAACCCAAGAAATACTGCATCTGGTAGTTTGAAGTTACAGGATAGTTCTGAAGTGGCGAAACGTCCGTTGGATTGCCTCCTGTATACTTTTATTGGTAATGATGTTAAATTCTCAACCCATTTTGAAAGCCTTGAAAAAGCCAGAAGTTTTGGGTTTAAAGTGCCTAAAGAAGCCAGGTTGGTAAAAAGTATTGAGGAAGTTTTTGACTTTATCGATTACTGGAACATCCACCGTCATGAATTGCCTTATGAAACCGATGGCGTAGTTGTAAAAGTAAATAACCTGCATTATCAGGAAGAATTAGGCTATACTTCCAAATCACCGCGTTGGGCGATTGCTTATAAATTTAAGGCAGAGCAGGTTTCTACACACCTGAATTCCATTTCTTACCAGGTAGGGCGTACCGGAGCGATTACGCCGGTTGCCAATCTCGAGCCGGTACAATTGGCGGGAACCATTGTAAAACGAGCCTCATTGCATAATGCAGACCAGATTGAAAAACTTGACATCCGTGTTGGTGATGAAGTTTTTGTAGAAAAAGGGGGCGAAATTATTCCGAAAATTATAGGTGTAGACTTTACAAAACGCTCTTTAGATTTACTGCCAACAGTTTATATTACAAACTGTCCGGAATGCCAGACAGAGTTAATCCGTAAAGAAGGCGAAGCCCAGCATTATTGCCCGAACTTTTACGGATGCCCACCACAAATTATAGGCAGAATCCAGCATTATATTTCCAGAAAGGCAATGGATATTGAAGGACTTGGCGGAGAAACGGTAGCCTTGTTATTTAACAACAATCTGGTACAGAATTACGCTGACTTGTATGACCTTACCGTCGAGCAGGTAATTCCTCTGGAAAGAATGGCGCAGAAATCAGCAGAAAATCTCGTCAACGGAATCGAAAAATCCAAAGAAGTTCCTTTTGAAAGAGTCCTGTTTGCTTTAGGAATCCGCTATGTAGGCGAAACCGTTGCAAAAAAATTAGCAAAACACTACCAAAATATCGATAACCTAAGTAATGCCAGCCTGATGGATTTGATTTTGGTAGATGAAATTGGCGAACGTATAGCGCAAAGCGTCATTGAATTTTTTGAAAATCCGGAAAACCGAATTATCATCCAGAGATTACGTGATTATGGCGTTCAGCTCGAATCCAAAACCGTATTTAATCCGGATGCAACAGATAAACTGGCAGGAAAAACCTTTGTGATTTCGGGAGTATTTGAAAAATTCTCACGCGATGACCTGAAGAAATCCATTGAAGATAACGGAGGGAAAGTAGGAAGCTCTATTTCTGCCAAAACAGACTATGTAGTAGCCGGCGATAATATGGGGCCAGCCAAACTGGAAAAAGCCAATAAACTGAATATCCCGATTATCTCAGAAGATGATTTTATCGCAATGTTAGGATAGCTAAATGCCAACCTGACAAATCCATATAAAGACAAAAAAGCCATTAAAATGAAAATTTTAATGGCTTTTTTAATCCGCGTATATCCGCGAAACCAGCGTATATCCGCGTTCAAAATAAAACCAAAGATTAAACTACAATAGTTCTTCCACTATGGATCTTATTTTTATCCGTATCAAAATAAAAATCGATTCTTCCTAAATTAATACCATAGCAACCTACCTGATTCACCAATGTATCAATCCAGTCCAGATTTTTTACAATGGTAGGTTTGTCAAGAAAAGTATGTGTATGTCCGCCAATAATCAGGTCAATATCTCTTGTTGCGGCGGCTAATTTTAAATCTGAAATTTTATCCGGGTCGTTTTTGTAAGCATATCCAATATGCGAAAGGCAAATGATAAGGTCGCATTTCTCCTGTGTTTTCAGGATTCGCGTCATTTCCTGCGATACAGAAACCGGGTCATTATAAACTGTTTCTTTATAATTCTTCTTGTCTACCAATCCGTCTAATTCAACACCCAATCCAAAAACACCAATCTTGATGCCATCCTTGATAAAAATCTTATAAGGCTTCACAATGCCATCCAGAACAGTGTTTTTAAAATCATAATTGGCACTCACGAAATCAAACTTTGCATTGTGCAATTGCGAATAGAAACCGTCAATCCCGTTGTCGAAATCATGATTTCCCATAGTGGCAAGGTCATATTTCATCATGCTCATCAGCTTAAATTCCAATTCGCCGCCATAATAGTTGAAGTAAGGAGTTCCCTGAAATATATCACCGGCATCCAAAAGCAAAACATTTGGATTTTCCCTGCGAATGCTTTCAATCAGGCTGGCCCGTCTGGAAACACCGCCCATATTAGGATTTTTGGCGTCTGTTGGTGGAAACGGGTCGATATGGCTGTGAACATCGTTGGTATGCAGTATGGTGATATGCTTTTTGTTAAGTGTGTTAAAACTGCTTAATGATAATCCGCCAACAGTCAGTAAAGCCGAACCTGCTACCGTTTTCTGTATAAAATCTCTTCTTTTCATTTTGTGTCTTTTAGGCTTTCTGATTACTCAACAATAATCCTTTTGTTTCGCGGTACCGGAATCGTGTCTGTTTCTTTAAAATAATCAATCCAAACGTTGCGGAGCTTATAATCTAATGAAGTCATGGTTCCTTTTTTGAAGAAATTCATGCTGTCACCACCATTATATAAATAATCGTTTGTCGCCACATAATAGGTTTTGTTGATGTCCAGAGGCTTTCCCTGTATCGTAATGCTTTTATAGGAAGAAGCATCTTTGTTTAACACGATTTCCATGCCTGCAAGCGGGTGCGGCTTTTTTTCAGAAATCAGATAATTCACCATTTCTACAATCTGTTGGCCTTTTAAGGCAACGACAACCAATTCGTTTTCAAAAGGCATCAGTTCGAATGCAGTACGGGTAGTCACATTTCCTTTGGAAATCATGCTTCGGATACCGCCATGATTCAGCAGGCAGATATCCACCGGTTTGTTTTCTCTCTTCAGAAATAATTTGTTAGCGGTTGCAAGCGTTATGTCTGCCTGTAAGCTGCCAATAGTTGTTTGCCATTCACCTTTACTTTTGTCCATTGTTTCCGGGGCATAGGCAAGAATCTGATTCATGTCCTTATCAATATTTTCGCGGTAAGGCTTTATAAATTCCTCGATAGCAGGAGTTTGTGGGTTGGTGTTCGTAATGCCAATCTGCTTGCCTTCAATTTTGGAAACATACGGCTTTTGGGTAGCGCAGGAAATTACCAGAAATAATGTTAGAATTGAAACAAATTGTGTCAGAGCAGCGTTATAGTTTTTTTGTTTTAGCATCTGAAATACGGCTTATTTAATTAAATTTGTAATCACAAGTAAAAGTACTATGTTTTTAAATTTTTTCAAGAACTTTTCTGCAAAAAGAACATTAAAAAATAGTTCCCTGCACGTAAAGGGAAACCCGTCTGACGAAACGATAACAACGGTCGGATTGTTAATTGACAAGACTTATTTTGAAGATAAGGTCAACCTGATTGAAGAGCTTTTAGCCAACGGAATCAAAAGAGAGAATATCCAGATATTGTTATATAAAGACCGTTTTAAGAAAAAAGAAACCGTAAATTATCCGAGCTTTAGCCATAAAGATTTAAGCTGGAAAGGAACGCTGGACAATAAAAATGTAAAAGAGTTTACCGATAAGGAGTTCGATATGCTGATCAGCTATTATGATACAGAAAAAGCACCTTTGATGATTACGACTTTTAAGTCAAAAGCTAATTTTAAAGTTGGATTTTCAACGATTGACAAGAGGCTAAACCATTTTATGATTAATACCAATGCAGAAAACTACAAGGTTTTTGTTTTCGAACTATTCAAATATTTAAAAATACTAAATAAAATATAATTATGCAGTCACTTATAGGAACAGGCGTAGCGCTTGTCACACCTTTCAAAAAAGATTTTTCTGTTGATGTCGAGGCTCTAAAAAGAATTGTAAACTATCAAATCGATAATGGAATTGATTATATGGTAGTTTTAGGAACAACCGGTGAGCCGGCAACCATGAATAAGGAAGAAAAAGAATTGGTTATTAAAACCGTAAAAGAAACCAATAACGGCAGATTGCCGTTGGTTTTGGGTGTTGGAGGAAATAATACTGCAGAAGTTGTTGAAGAGCTAAAAACCAGAGATTTTACAGGTTTTACGGCTGTGCTTTCTGTTTCGCCATATTATAACAAGCCAACCCAGGAAGGTATCTATCAGCATTTCAAAGCCATTGCAGAAGCTTCACCGCTTCCTGTTATCCTGTATAATGTTCCGGGGAGAACGGGAAGTAATATGCTGCCGTCAACCGTAATCCGTTTGGCAAATGATTTTAAAAATGTTGTGGCGATAAAAGAAGCTGCCGGTGATATTGTTCAGGCAATGAAACTGATTCAGGGCAAACCAAAAGATTTTCTGGTAATTTCGGGTGATGATATGGTAACACTTCCAATGGTTTTAGCCGGAGGTGCAGGGGTAATCTCGGTAATTGCTGAAGGATTTCCGAAACAGTTTTCTAAAATGGTGCGTTTAGGATTGGAGCGAAAAGTAGATGAGGCTTACGAACTTCACTACCAGATTGCTGATTCAATCGACATGATTTTCGAGCAGGGAAATCCTGCGGGTGTTAAAGAAATCTTTAAAGTTTTGGGATTGTCAGAAAATACAGTACGTTTGCCATTAGTGAATGTTAACGAAGATTTAGCAGGAAGAATAGAGCAATTTGTTAAGAAAACAGTACTTTAGTTATTTTAAAACCTACAGATTATGTTATCAAAATCAATAGAAGAAGCATTAAACCGTCAGATTAAGGTAGAAGGAGACTCATCACAAGTTTATCTGGCTATGGCATCCTGGGCAGAAGTTCAGGGATTTGAAGGAATATCGACTTTCATGTTTGCACAGTCCGAAGAGGAAAGAATGCACATGCTGAAATTGGTAAAATATATCAACCAAAGAGGTGGACAGGCTAAAATATCTGCCATAGTAGAGCCGGTACTTGATTTGTCAAGCTATAAGGTTCTTTTCAAACAGTTGTTGGAACACGAAATCAAAGTTTCTGAAAGTATCAATGACCTTGTAGGCATAGCACTGGATGAAAGAGATTATGCTACCCATAACTTTTTACAATGGTATGTGGCAGAGCAAATTGAAGAAGAAGCAAATGCACGTTACATTTTAGATAAAATCAATCTGATTGGTGATGATAAGGGAGGACTTTATTTGTTCGACAATGAAATGAAGAACTTCACAAGTCCAATCACAACCGGAAAATAAATACGGAATTTAATCGTTAGAAAGGTGTCATAATTTATTTGGCATCTTTTTTATTTTTAACTCTTTCAAGGGGCTTGAAAAAATGTTTTTTTAATCTATAATTAATAACTAAATTTGCGGTTGATTTTTAAGAAACCTCAAACGGCTTGAAATCAGTAAATACAATCTTGAAAATGAATAGAATATTTTGCTTACTTATAATTGCGGTTGCTTTTGCTTCATGCAGTCCTTACCAAAAAGCTTTGAAATCAGAGGATATCGCTGTAAAATATGACATCGCTTCAAAAATGTATGACGCTGGAAAATATACAAAAGCAATACGCCTTTTTGAGCAGATAGCACCATCATACAGAGGTAAGCCGGCTGCAGAAAAGATGTTCTATATGTTTGGGCAATCGTATTATAAGACAAAACAGCACTATCTTGCAGCCTATCAGTTTGAAAGCTTTACTTCCAGCTATCCAAAGAGTGAAAAAGCAGAAGAAGCGGCCTATTTGAGTGCTGAAAGCTATTCGAGACTGTCACCAAGATATTCATTGGACCAGGGCGATACAGACAAGGCTATTGACAAGCTGCAGGCATTTATTAATAATTATCCAAATTCTGAATACCTGCCAAAAGCAAACGAAATTGTAAAAGCGTTGCGTGAAAAGCTGGAAAAAAAGGCGTTTGAAAATGCAAAACAATACCACACCATAGGAGGCTATACAAGAGATTATTCAGCAGCCATAAAAGCTTTGGATAATTTTATTGCTGATTATCCGGGAACGCCATTCAAAGAAGACGCTTTGTACTACAGGTTTGATTCTGCCTATATTTTGGCAATCAATAGTGTAGAAAGCAAAAAGAAAGAAAGATTGAATCTGGCGAAAGCATCCTATGCAATGCTTATGAAATTCAATGCATCAACACAATATAAAAAAGATGCTGATGATAAATTGGCACGAATCGAGAAAGAATTACAACAATTTTCTAATTAAATAAAAGTCATGGATTTAAAAAAGACTAATGCTCCTGTAAACACAGTTACTTACAATAAGACGATGATTGAGGAACCGACAGGTAACGTGTATGAAGCGATTACGATTATGGCTAAAAGAGCAAACCAAATCAACTCTGAAATTAAGAAAGAATTGACAGAGAAATTGGAGGAGTTTGCTACCTATAATGACAGCTTGGAAGAAATTTTTGAAAACAAAGAGCAAATCGAAGTTTCAAAATTCTACGAAAAATTGCCAAAACCGCATGCATTGGCTGTGCAGGAATGGCTTGATGGTAAAATCTATCACAGAGATACTACTAAATAATTACTATGTCTGTTTTAAGTGGTAAAAAAATAGTGCTGGGAGTTTCCGGTGGAATTGCCGCATATAAAACAGCCTCACTAGTAAGATTATTCATAAAAGCAGGTGCCGATGTCCAGGTGGTCATGACACCTGCTTCTAAGGATTTTGTGACACCGCTCACACTTTCCACGCTTTCAAAAAATCCGGTACATTCCACTTTTTATAATGATGATGAAGAGGCAGTTTGGAACAACCATGTCGAATTAGGTCTTTGGGCTGATTTGATGTTGGTGGCTCCCGCTACAGCAAACACATTGTCTAAAATGGCAAATGGCTCCTGTGACAATCTTTTGATAGCAACCTACCTTTCTGCCAAATGCCCGGTTTATTTTGCTCCTGCAATGGATTTGGACATGTATAAACATCCTTCAACCTTAGCCAGTTTTAAATTACTCAGGCAATTTGGCAATATCATGATTCCGGCCGAATCGGGAGAATTGGCAAGCGGACTCTCCGGAGAAGGAAGAATGGCTGAGCCTGAAAATATTATAGCCTTTCTTGAGGCCGATTTAGAAAGCAAATTGCCGCTAAAAGGAAAAAAAATACTGGTTACAGCCGGACCCACATACGAAGCAATAGACCCTGTGCGTTTTATAGGAAATCATTCCTCAGGCAAAATGGGGTTTGACATTGCTGAGCATGCTGCCGGATTAGGAGCTGAAGTGATTCTGATTTCCGGACCAACGCATTTAAAGCCTAAAAGTTCAGGGATTACTCTGGTGAATGTAACCTCTGCACAGGAAATGTATGAGGCAGCCCACCGTTATTTTGGCGATGTTGATGTGGCAATTTCTGCTGCAGCTGTGGCAGATTACAGGCCAAAGTTTCCGGCCACACAAAAAATAAAGAAAACGGAAGATGCCTTTACCATCGAATTGGAAAAAACGCAGGATATTCTGGCTTCTTTAGGGAAAGTGAAACAAAAACAATTTCTGATAGGATTTGCATTAGAGACAGAAAATGAAATTGAAAACGCAAAATTGAAAATCCAGAAAAAAAACCTAGATTTGATAGTTCTCAATTCATTGCAGGATGAAGGTGCCGGTTTTGGAAAACCGACAAATAAAATTACCTTTATCGACAGGAATTTGGAAATTGAGCCCATGCCTTTAAAAACAAAAGAAGCCGTGGCCGAAGATATTTTAAATAAAGTAATACAACATTTTTATGCGTAAGATATTATTGTTTTTGTTGTTCGTTGCAGGTTCTGTTCAGGCTCAGGAATTGAGATGTACCGTAAAAATAAACTATGACCGAATCACGAATGCTAATACGCAGATTTTTAAGACGCTGGAGCGTTCACTAAATGAATTTGTGAATAAGACCCGTTGGACCAATCAGACGTTTGCAGAGAATGAAAGAATTGAATCGTCAATGTTTATCAATGTTTCAGGATACAATTCTGACCAGTTTTCGGCTTCCATTCAGGTACAGTCTTCGCGTCCGGGGTATAACTCGATGTATGCCTCGCCGGTTTTCAACTTTAACGATAAAGACTTCAATTTCAGGTATGTTGAATTTGAAAACCTGATTTTCAACCCAAACAGCTACGATTCAAACCTGGTATCTGTTATGGCGTTCTACAGCTATATCATTATGGGATTGGATGCCGATACCTTTTCGCCAAAAGGAGGAACTCAATATTATGAACTGGCTCAAAATGTGGCAATCCTGGCACAGCAAGGAGGCTCAAAAGGATGGAATCAGGCAGATGGAAACGTTTCGAGATATTTCCTGATTACAGACCTGATGTCAAATACTTTTGCTCCTTTCAGAGAAGCCCTTTACCAATACCATTCAACAGGGATTGATTTAATGAGCGAAGATTTGAAAAGAGGAAAGGAAAACATCAAAAACTCGGTGAAAACTTTGGCTCAGATATATGATATTCGCCCAAACGCATTGCTAACACGTGTCTTTTTTGATGCCAAATCAGATGAAATCGTTTCGATTTACACAGGAGGACCTTCTATTGCGATTGCGGATTTGGTAGAAAATCTCAACAGAATTTCTCCATTGAATTCCAGTAAATGGGGTAAAATCAGATTTTAAATCATAAGAATTCATTTGTTTTATACGAAGCGCTTGCCTCAAAGCAGCTCGTAAATAATCACTATCTTTAAACGTAAAGGCTTTGCTGACGTCATTATCCATAAAGAATTTCGCACTGATTGAAAAACTCGATATTGATTTTTCAGAGAATTTTTCAATAATAACAGGAGAAACCGGAGCGGGAAAATCGATTCTCCTTGGAGCTTTAGGGTTGGTTTTGGGCAAAAGAGCAGACTTAAGTTCGCTAAAAAACAAAGAAGAAAAATGTGTTATTGAAGCACAATTTGATATTGCGCGCTACAATCTGGAACCTTTTTTTGAAGCCAATGATTTGGATTTTGAAAAAGAAACCATCATCAGAAGAGAAATTCTTTCTTCCGGAAAATCAAGGGCTTTTGTCAATGACAGTCCCGTTAATCTACAGGAACTTCAGGAACTGGGTGAGTATTTGATAGACATCCATTCGCAACACCAGACTCAGGAGCTTTCTGAAGAAAATTTCCAGTTTGATATTATTGATTCGATGGCCGGAAACACTTCCGAAATTGCAGCATATAAATCCCTTTTAAAAAAATACCGTAGCCTGAAGACCAATCTCACGGCATTGCAATCCAAGCTTCAGGAAGCTTCAAAAGAACAGGATTATAACTCGTTCCTTTTAGAAGAATTGCTTGCGGCTAAACTGAAATCAGGCGAACAAGAAGAATTGGAAAGTGTTTTTGAACAATTGAATAATGTTGAACTGATTAAAGAAAATCTGGACCGCGCCGTTTCAATCGCCGAAGAAGAACAATTTGGCGTACTTCACAATCTTAAAGAAATTAAGGCGTCGCTTCAAAAAATAGCTTCTTTTTCCGCAGATTACAATTCGTTGTTTGAAAGAATAACAAGCGCGTCAATTGAACTTGATGATATTGTTTCTGAACTGAGTCAGAAAGCAGAATCTTTGATGAGCGACCCGGAACAGCTTGAGTTGGTTAACCAAAAATTACAAACCATCTATAATTTACAGCAAAAACACCAGGTGAAAACCGTTGAAGAACTTTTGCTGATACAGGAAGACCTGGATAAAAAGGTAATTTCGGTTGACAGTCTGCAACAGGAAATCGAGCAGGCCGAAAAAGAAATAGCAGAAAGCGAATCCGGTTTGGATACTATAGCTGCTACAATCAGTGAGAAAAGACAGAATGCAATTCCGGTGCTGACAGAAAAGCTGGTTGCGATTTTGGAATTGCTCGGAATGCCAAATGTCCGGTTCAAAATAGAGGTAAAGCTGTCAGATAGCTATCATGCTAACGGAAAAGACGATTTACAATTTTTATTTGCCGCCAATAAAGGCTCGGATTTCGGACTGCTAAAAAAAACAGCATCAGGAGGAGAGATGTCAAGAATTATGCTTGCCGTAAAATCAATACTGGCACAATATCAAAAACTCCCAACTATTATTTTTGATGAAATTGATACCGGGGTTTCCGGAGAAATTGCCCATAAAATGGGTGAAATTATGAAAGAAATGAGCAAAACAATGCAGGTATTTGCCATCACACATTTGCCCCAAATTGCTGCTAAAGGAAATACCCATTTTAAAGTATTCAAATCGGTAGTGGGCGACCAGACCCAATCCGAACTTAAATTGCTTTCAGCCGACGAAAGAGTCATTGAAATTGCGCAGATGCTGTCAGGAAAAGACATATCCGATTCGGCTATAAATCACGCCAAGGCCTTGCTGAACTAAAAAAACGAGGTATATTTGCTTAGGAACACTAACATTATAATTTATTGACTATATAAATACTGTTTTATGATTATAGAACCAAGAATGCGAGGATTTATTTGCTTAACAGCCCATCCAAAAGGGGCAGAGCAAAGCGTTAAAAATCAAATTGAATACGTAAAATCAAAAGGAAAAATCGATGGTGCCAAAAAAGTATTGGTAATCGGTGCTTCTACAGGATTCGGTCTGGCTTCCAGAATTACGAGTGCTTTTGGTTCTGATGCCGCTACTATTGGAGTATTTTTTGAAAAGCCGCCAATGGAAGGGAAAACGGCTTCACCAGGCTGGTACAATTCGGCAGCTTTTGAAGCTGAGGCACACAAAGCAGGTCTGTATGCTAAAAGTATCAATGGGGATGCTTTCTCTAACGAAGTTAAAGACCAGACAATAGAACTTATTAAAAAAGATTTGGGACAGGTAGATTTGGTAATCTACAGTCTGGCTTCTCCGGTAAGAACTAATCCGGTTACAGGCATTACACACCGTTCTGTTTTAAAACCTATAGGAGATACTTTTTCTAATAAAACGGTAGATTTCCATACAGGTAAGGTTTCAGAGATTTCGATCGAACCAAGTAAGGAAGATGATATAGAAAATACAGTTGCCGTAATGGGAGGTGAAGATTGGGCAATGTGGATGGAAGCGATGAAAAAAGCCGGTGTTTTGGCTCCGGGAGCAATGACAATAGCTTATTCTTATATAGGGCCGTCATTAACAGAACCGGTATACCGTAAAGGAACTATTGGTCGTGCAAAAGACCATTTGGAAGCTACTGCATTTTCAATTACAGATAGTCTGAAAGATATTAGAGGGAAAGCCTATGTTTCTGTTAATAAAGCCTTGGTAACCCAGGCAAGTTCTGCAATTCCTGTTATTCCTTTATACATTTCCCTGCTTTATAAAGTAATGAAAGAAGAGGGTATTCATGAAGGAACTATTGAACAAATTCAAAGGTTATACCAACAGCGCTTGTATACAGGAGGTGAAGTCCCAACCGATGAGAAAGGAAGAATCAGAATCGATGATTGGGAAATGCGTGATGATGTTCAGGAAAAAGTAGCCGCATTATGGGAAAAAGCCACTACCGAAAATCTTTCGGAAATTGGAGATTTGGAAGGTTACAGAAAAGACTTCTATAATCTGTTCGGATTTGATATTGAAGGAGTGGATTATAAGGCTGATACTAATGAAATGGTAGCCGTTGAGAGCATAAAAGAATAGTTTATATTGAATATTTAGCTATAATATAAAAAAAAGTATAGTTATCACGTAAAAATTCTAAAGCCTGCATTAATGCAGGCTTTTTTGCATAATATAAGTTTAATCTTATTGTTTATAATGGTTATTTTTTTTGTTCCCTCCTTCAATTTTAACTTTTTAATCTTTTAAAATTGTTATTTTAGCAGTCTGTTAATCAATTTATACTTTTTTATGAAAAAAATTACGTTATTGCTGATGTTGTTTGTCAGTTATTTGTCCTATGGACAATTATGGACAGTAGCATCATGTTCTGATCTTGGGTCCAGTACATACGGACCCATGTACAGCGTGGCTGGGGCGAATGCCACGAACCGTACTGCGGTGATCT
This sequence comes from Flavobacterium lindanitolerans, assembly GCF_002846575.1. Lineage (NCBI taxonomy): Bacteria > Pseudomonadati > Bacteroidota > Flavobacteriia > Flavobacteriales > Flavobacteriaceae > Flavobacterium > Flavobacterium lindanitolerans. The sequence continues at coordinate 319,703 of NZ_PJND01000008.1, read as the reverse complement.
ATCCTTCTTCTCAATTAACGGGAATGGCTGGTCAGGTTTTAAATGCTGTCTATTTCAAAAGGGCGACTGCTACAGGAACAATGGCCGGAACTCCAAATCTTAGGATTTATTTGAAAGAAACTACAAGTACTACCTGGGGTAGTGGAGGTTTGGATTGGGCAACGGCTACAACCGGAGCAACTTTGGTTTATGATTCTAACCCGGCAACTGTGGTTGGGTCATCGGCAGGATGGAAAAGTTTTCCTTTTTCAAACACTTTTACCTACTCCGGAACGCAAAATTTAGCTGTTTTCTTTGAATACACTAATTCAACTGCGAGTACGGCACTTACATGGAATTATGAATATACCAGTCCATGTGTCAATACCAGCGATTCTAATACTACGAAGTATTCAAATAATACTTCAGGTACGATGCCAACGACTTTAGGTTCTTCAGACTATAGAAGGCCTTTAATTGCTTTCGATTTTAATGTTTCATGTAATGCTCCAACAGGATTAGCTTCGGCAAATGTTACATCAACAGGCGCGACTATCAACTGGACACCTCCTGCAGTTGTACCGTCAGAAGGTTATGAATATTATTTAAGTACTTCTGCTACGGCACCACTTCCATCTGCAACTCCAACAGGTTCTGTTGGTGCTGGTGTTACAACAAAAAGTTTTTCGGGATTGCCTTCAGCAACGCAACATTATGTTTGGGTAAGATCAAATTGTGGTACTACCGACAAGAGTATTTGGGTTCAGACTACTTTTACAACGGCTTGTGCTACGTACATTCCTAGCTTCCTTCAGGATTTTAATGGCGCAGTCTTCCCACCGGCATGTTGGACAACAGCTGGCGCAGGAGATGAAACTACCGGACCGTCTGGTACAGGTGCCGGTATCTGGGTTGCGGATGGATTCCTGAATGATGGAACTGTAGGTGCAGCTCGAGTTAACTTATACAGCCTTAATAGAAAAGGATGGTTAATTTCACCTACTATTGATATGAGTGCGGGGAATTACAGAGTTAGATTTGATGTTGGAGTAACAGCTTTTACTGGTTCAGGTCCGGCTCAGATTGTGAATGATGACAAGGTTGTTTTCCTGGCATCACAGGATAATGGTGCTACATGGACGATAATACATACATGGGATTCTACAAACTCTCCAACGAATGAAAGAGCTTTATACTCTGTAAACCTTCCAGCTTACGTAAGTGCAAATACTAAATTTGCATTCTACGCGACTGATGGACCTGTTGACGATACCCCGGATTATAACTTTTATGTTGACAATTTCTTAGTTGAGGCTATTCCTACTTGTGAAGCACCTACAACTGTATCCTTTACAGGAATAACAAACGCTGGCGCAACTATCTCATGGGATGCTGTTGCTGGTTCTGCAGGATATGAATATGTTCTTGATGAAGTAGCTACAAATCCTACAGGTGCAGGAACTCAGATTGCAGCTGCGCCACATACTGCTTCTTCTTTGGCAGGAAACACAACGTATTATTTCCACGTTAGAAATAATTGCGGTTCAGAATTTAGTGCATGGACTACAAGAAGTTTCAAGACACTTCCTAATCCACCTGCAAATGACGACTGTATTAATGCGATTACTTTAACAGTAAATCCAAACTTCTTATGTGCAGTGAAAACAACCGGAACATTATTGGGTGCTACAGACTCTGGTGAGCCGGATAATGGAGCAGGAACTCCAAATGATGATGTTTGGTATAAATTTGTAGCAACAGCTGCTTCTCATAGAATTACGCTTACCGGCGTTACCGGAACTCCTACAGATTTAGTACATGAGGTGTTGGAAGGAAATTGTGGTGGTGGTCTGATCAGCTTAAATATTAGCGATCCGGATACAAGTAATTTGACTAACCTGATACCAGGAAATACATATTATGTAAGAATTTTTAGTTATGGAACAGCAACAGGAGCTACTACATCATTTGATGTTTGTGTAGGTACATTCCCTCCACCTCCTGCGAATGACGATTGTCCTGCTGCTGTAACTTTGACAGTAAACGCTGATTTGGCTTGTGGTGTAAAAACTTCCGGCACTTTACAATCAGCTACAAACTCCGGTGAAGGTGATAACGGAGCCGGTATTCCGGATGATGACGTTTGGTATAAATTCGTAGCAACGGCTACTTCACATAGAATTACTATTTCTAATGTTGCAGGAACTCCAACAGATTTAGTACATGAAGTATTGGATGGAACTTGCGGTGGAGGTTTGATTTCTTTAATCGTAAGTGATCCTAATACAAGTACTGTAACAGGTTTGGTTCCAGGAAATACTTATTATGTTAGAGTATTCAGTGCTGCTGCTGCTGCAATTACAAATAATACGACATTTGATATTTGTGTAGGAACATTGCCTGGCGCACCAGCAAATGATAATTGTAGTGGTGCTATTGCTCTGACTGTAAATGCTGATTTGGCTTGTGGAGTGAAAACTTCTGGAACTTTACAGTCTGCTACAGATTCAGGTGTGCCTGATAACGGAGCTGGTACTCCAAACGATGATGTTTGGTATTCTTTCGTAGCTACTACAGGTTCTCATACAATTGCGCTTTCTAATGTTGCAGGAACTCCAACAGATATGGTACATGAACTTATGACTGGAACTTGTAACGGTTTAGTGAGTTTGAATGTTAGTGATCCTAATACTTCTACCTATACAGGTTTGACACCAGGAGCAACTTATTATGTTAGAATTTTCAGTTACGGAACGGCAACTGATGCTACAACAACTTTCGATGTTTGTATTGGTAGTTCTGCTGCGCCTGCAGTACCGGCTAATAATGAGGCTAGTGGTGCTGTTAACTTAACAGTTAATCCGGCTTTAACTTGTACAGCTACAACTACAGGAACAACTATTGGTGCAACCCAATCTGCAGAGCCTGCACCAGCTTGTAGTGCTGCTGGATTTAATGATGACGTATGGTATACATTTACACCAACAGTTGACCGCGCTAGATTTACATTTACTGGAACGGCAACAGGTACTACTATGGTTGGAGTGTTATACACGGGTACTCCGGGATCTCTTGTAGAAGTAGCTGGAAGTTGTGCTGAAGGAAATACATTGAATTTTATAAACTTGACACCTGGAACAGTATATTATGCAAGAGTTTTTACAAATTCTGCTCTTCCTACTGTGTCAACAGCATTTACTTTGTGTGTTTCAACACCACCGGTAGCGCCTGTTAACGATAATTGTTCTGGTGCTATTGCATTGACTGCTTCGGGTGATTTTGCTACCGGAGCTATTGTTGGAACTGTATCTGGTGCAACAACAGTAACCGGGCTAACATATGCCTGTCAGACAAACCGTGCTGAAGATGTATGGTATTCTGTAGTTGTTCCGGCTTCTGGTCGTTTGACTATAGAAACAAAAGCTCAAACTGGATCTACGATGACAGATAGCGTTTTGAGTGTGTTTTCTGGAACTTGTTCTTCATTAACAGAAATTGCTTGTGATGATGATACGGGAGATGGTAACTTCTCTATGTTGACTGTAACAAACCAAACACCTGGTGCAACATTATATATTGGAGTTTGGAGATATGGAACTGCTGCTGCAAATACAGGTGAATTTAGAATTGCTGCTTATGACGCATCTTTAAGTGCTCCTACATTTGAAGATAATAACTTCAGAGCATATCCAAACCCTGTTGTAGACGTATTGAACTTGTCATACACACAAGAAATTTCTAATGTGTCTGTCTTTAATTTACTTGGACAGCAAGTGCTTACAAAAACAATCGGAGCTACAGATGCTTCTGTTGATATGTCAAGCCTGGCTGGAGGAACTTACTTAGTGAAAGTTGCTGTAGATAATCAGGTTAAGACAATTAAAGTAATCAAACAATAATTTGATATAACTTTTAAAAAGGATCCCGGCTGCATTTGTAGCCGGGATTTTTTGTTTTATTATATTTTAAAAAAGCGGTTCCTTAAGACCGCTTTTATCATTTTCAAACAAGAATGAATTGAACGTAAATGTGTTTTTAAACTAATGTTTTTTGGTAAGAATATAGCAAAATAAGGCATTTTTGAGGATAAATATTTATTCTTTAAATCTTAAAATTATATTAAAATAATTGGTTATATTGCAGTGTATTAACTAAACTTTTAAACAATATGAAGAAAATCTACGCATTGCTTGTCCTGCTATGCTGGCAAGTCAATTCCCAGACGCTGAACCAATCAGCGAACTGGCCTAATCCCGCCTGGACAATAACGGGTACCTACAATTCGAGTGCTGTTGCTTTCGAATCTGACCCAAGAACTACTGCTTTTTTTGCTTATGACGATGACGATGCCGGGAATAGTTCACATGAAGATAACATTGCGGCAGAATCACCTGTAATTGACCTGACACCGGCTTTCACTGCCGGAGAAACCACATTGGAAATAACAGTGCAATATGGCTACTATTATTTAGATTATGATGTCTTGAGATTTGAATACTGGAATGCGGCCACTTCAACATGGGTTCCGTGGGGTTCAAGCTCAATTCCGGGTAACAATACTACTATTACTGATAACTTTTGTAATATCCCCAAAACGACCTATTTAACGGAAGGGCTTAACATTTCTACTTTTACTCCTGCACAATTAACAGGATTCAGATATCGTATTTTTTATGATGATAATCCTGACGGTCCGGATTGGAATTATGGTTTTTGTTTTAGCTCGCCAACAATTCGTTCCATTGCTTGCGGTGCGCCAACAGGATTGGTTGTCGCTTCATTGAATCCTGGTGGTGCTACAATCAACTGGGATGCTACTGCAGGAGTTACTGGCTTTGAATATGTTTTGAATACAACAAGTGCAGATCCTTCAGGCGCAGGAACATCAATAACGGCTAATACTTATTCGCCTTCAGGTTTACCTCCTGGCACAACCTATTATTTTCATTTAAGAACAATATGTACTGCTACTCAGAGTCCTTGGAGAACAGTTTCATTTACAACTAGTCCTGCCAATGATATTTGTTCATCAGCAATAGCATTAACAGTAAATTCAGATTTATTGTGTACTGTAAAGACATCAGGCACGCTTAAATCAGCAACAGATTCCGGTGAGCCGGATAATGGTGCAGGAACTCCTGATGATGACGTGTGGTATTCGTTTGTGGCTACGGGAACAACACACCGTGTCCAGCTTTCAAATGTAACCGGAAATACAACTGATTTGGTACATGAGGTATTGGAAGGAACTTGCGGAGGCGGTCTTATCAGCTTGAATATAAGTGACCCTAACACAAGTACCATTAGCGGTCTTACTCCGGGAACTACATACTACGTAAGGGTATTCAGCTATGGAGCCAATACTAATGCGGATACAACTTTTGATCTTTGTGTGGGAACATTTCCACCGCCACCTGCAAATGATAACTGTTCCGGAGCTGTAACGCTTACCGTAAATCCAAATGCTAGTTGTGCGGCAGTTTCGTCAGGAAACCTGACTTCGGCAACAGATTCAGGAGAAGGAGATAATGGTGTAGGTACTCCAAATGATGACGTTTGGTATAAATTTGTGGCCACCCAGGCGGTACATAAAATTTCACTTTTGAACGTGGCCGGGTCTCCAACAGACCTTGTGCATGAAGTATTGGAAGGAACTTGTGGAGGAGGTTTAATCAGCAGATATGTAAGTGATAATGACATGAGTACTGCCTCAGGATTAACAGCAGGTACTACTTATTATGTAAGGGTATTTAGTAATTCTTCAGACACAGGGGCTACTTCAACTTTTAATGTTTGCATAGGTGTGCCGCCGGTAGGTTCTGTATGTGGAAATCCAATTGTAGTGACAAGCTTGCCATACACCACAACCGATAATACAAACCTGTATGGTGATGATTATGATTTTCCAAATGGAGGAAATTCAGGTTGTTCTGGTACTTCAAACTATTATTTGAATGGTGATGATGTTGTATATGCTTATACGCCAACAACCAACACATCAATTAACATAAGAATTCCAGGAGCAGCAGCATGGTCAGGAATCTTAGTCTATACAAGCTGTAGTGATATTGGAACGGCAGCTGTTGCCTGTGCTTCCGGAAGTGATATCGGAAACAGGGAAATCAATCAGTTTTCTGTTACTGCCGGAACAACATACTATATTGTTCTTTCCACTTTTCCATCTCCGCAAAGCTTTGCGTATACCTTGAATATTACGGAAAATACTTGTATAGCTCCAGCAGTTACATTCAGCAGAACATCAAACTGTGCCGTTTCACCAGGATTCTTTGTTAATGCAAACATAACAAGTTTGGGTACGGCAACTTCTTTGACTGTTACAGACAATCAATCAAGTCCGGCACAACAGGTAACGGCTGCAGGCACAGTTCAATTCGGGCCATATCCGAATAACACATCTGTAATTCTTACAGTAGCAAGCAATCAGGATGGAAACTGTGTAGTGACAAGCCCGGCACAAAACCAGACAGCTTGTCCTCCGGTAAATGATAATTGTGCTAACGCAGTAGCCATAACACCTACGGCAACTTTTGTTCCAACAGACGGAACCAATGTTGGAGCTACAGCAAGTTCTACAGAAACTGTACCGGTAGACTGTAACGGATATTCTGGTGGTGATGTTTGGTTCTCTGTAGTAGTACCGCCTAGTGGTAACCTGACTATTGAAACAGGAAATTCAAGCACAGGTGCAAGCGGATTGGATACGGTGGTTACTGCATACTCCGGAGCTTGCGGTTCTTTAGTTCAGGTGGGTTGTGATGATGATGGTGGTGAAGGAGCTTATTCTTTAGTTGTATTATCAGGACAGACTCCGGGTTCAACATTATATTTGAGAGTTTATGAGTATTCAAATGACAGTACGGGAAGTTTTGGTATATCGGCCTATGATTCTTCTTTGAAGACGACATCTTTTGATAATATGAGCTTCAAAGTATATCCTAACCCGGTTAAAGACAGGCTTCATTTGTCTTATACAGAAAACATGTCTGATGTTGCCATATTTAATTTGTTAGGACAGCAGGTTCTTTCAAAGAAAATCAATGCGACAGAAAGCCAGATTGATATGTCAACTTTAGCAGGTGGAACTTATCTGGTAAAAGTAAATGTTGGCAATCAGGTTAAGACATTAAAAATCGTTAAGGAATAATCAATTCATCAAAATATTATGAAAAGCCACCTTTTTTGGTGGCTTTTTTTATACTTTCGTAAAGTATTTTACCCCAAATAATTAACTTATGGAAAAAAATTACTTTGGCCCTATCTCACAAAGAGCAAAAGCAAAACTATTCTTAAAATTTTTATTGCTATTAGTTTCCACAAGCACTTTTTCCCAGACTACTTTAATAAATCCAACTACAGATGGTGGATTTGAAAATGGAAATACATTAGCTGCCAATGGATGGAATGCAGTAAATGCCTCTGTTGATAGCTGGAATGTTGGAAATGTTCCTGTTGCAGGAGCTGGAACAAACTGTGCTTTTGTATCGTCAACAGGAGGTGCGACCTGGCAATATTCGCAAACAAGTTCGGTAATCCATTTGTATAAGAATATAACCGTTCCCGCCAACGAACCTAAAATTACACTTTCCTTTAGATGGAAAGTTGGAGGTGAAGGAACAGGAACCAATGACTGGGATAATATGAAAGCCTTTTTGGTGCCTTCCTCTTACAATCCTGTATCAGGGGTTCCGATACCGCCAAACTATCAAATAGGAACATTGTATAAATTAAGTTCTACAAACTGGAGTACCGCCAATATTTCTCTTGCTGTTGTGCCGGGAAATTCTTATAAGCTGGTATTCAGTTGGAAATCTGATATTTTAGATGTCGTGAATCCGCCTGCAGCAATCGACCAGGTTTCTATGATATCCAATCCGCCAAGAACTTTTACATCGGTAGCGTCAGGAAACTGGAATCTTCCCGCTACCTGGGATATAAATGCAGTTCCGACTAGCGCAGACAATGCAATTGTTTCAACAGGGACAACAGTAACCCTTAACGTAAATAATTTAGCCATAAACGACCTTACCATAAACGGAACCCTGAACTATGCAACGGCTGCTGCTACTTTTGCGATAAAGGGTAATTTGTTGGTCAACACGGGAGGTAATCTGGATGCTTTTGCCGGTACGACAGGAAAAAGCCTGGTGGTTTCACGAAACATGACAAATAATGGTAATATTGACCTTTCCAAAGGAACGGCAGTTAATAATATTTTGACATTTGACGGTATAATTCCTCAAACAATTGGAGGAACAGGTACATTTACAAACAATCTCATCAGGAACCTCACATTCAACAATTCTTCTACAGGAGTAATAACCTGGAACTTTAATGATTTGAGAGTAGGTGGTAATCTTACTTTCACCAAAGGAAAAGTGGCCTTGGGAAGCAATACGCTGATTTTAGGTACGGGAGTAGCCGCCGGAACAGGAAATAATGCCATTGGAGCACTTGTCTATACTTCCGGAGGATTTGTGTCGGGAACTTTTTCAAGATGGTGGGCAAATACGGCTACAGGGACAGCATTGACTGCTGGAAGTCAGCCAACGGCCGCTTTAGGCAGATATCCTTTTATTAGCAGTACCGGAATTAACAGGGCTGCCTATGTACAGCGTGTCACGCCAACAGCAGGAGGGCAGATAGCTTGTAAATATGTTGATGCAGCTACAACTTCTGCATCGTCAATTTCTGATTCCGGTTATGTGCTGGATTCAAAATATGACGGGAATTGGACGTTTTCGACTCCGGGCACTGTGCCTGTTTCAGCTACATACAACATCGCGCTTATTGGACAAAATGCTTATTTGGCTTCCAATGGAAACAGCAGGATTATCAGGGAAACAGCAGCAGTCGAAGGAACACATCTCAACGGGACAAACCTTCCAATGGGACAAAGAACAGGATTGACATTGGCGCAGTTAACCCAATCACCGCTTTACATTGGCCTTGCTTTTGCTGACACGCCTAATGCTTCAATAGCAAGTGGAAACTGGAACAATGCTGCCATTTGGAGCAAAGGAAATGTTCCTAACTGTAATGAAATAGTAAGCATTGCACCTAACCATACCGTGAGTATAAATTCAGCCGGAAATAGCTGCAAGGGACTTACGGTTTCACTTGGAGGTAAGCTTTCGGTTTCCGGAGGTGATTTGGTTGTGGGATGTACAGACAATAACAATACATTAAATGTTTTGGGAGTTTTAGAAGTCACTGCCGGAACCCTGAATGTGAACGGTAATATTTCGACTTCTTTTGGTTCGGTATTTTCTCAAAGTGGGGGGAATATCAATGTGGATGGAAATTCGGGTAATGCTGCAACCAGTGTGCCTAATGGAACCCGAATCATCAACATCATTCCGGAAGATTCTGAAAGCCTTAATTGGACTGGAGGAATACTCACAATAGTCGACCCGCATGCTTCAACAACTGCCAATGATGTTTTAAGGATTGATGGGGCCTTTGAAGGCTCTGTAAATGTGACATCCGGACATACAATCCGATTCGGTGATGGTGTATCGGTACAATCCGGCGGTAATGCCACAAACGGATTCAGGATAAATTGCTGGGCAACGGTAACAGGTTTGCCTTTAGGAAATGTCATTGTAGAAGGTCCGGAAGGAACAAATCGTTATCTTACAAGTACCTATCCGGTTCCGGTTAATGGAGACCTTACGATTAATAATGGTGCCGAGTGCCGTATCTCTACCATTTATTTAAACGGTAGTGCAATGGTCAACATTGGAGGTATACTCACATCAACAACAGGTTTTTTCTTTGCAAACGCAAGATTCGTAAACGAATCAACGGTGGCTTTTGGCCCAAGCTTAAACTTACAACAGCTGACTAACAACGGAATCATAAGAAATCTTGCTGCTTCGCCAACTGCTAATTTTGCAAATATGGTGTTCAATAACGGAAGTACGGCGGGTGTAACCTTAAATTCCCCTGTATCATTAAGCGGAACCCTGACTCTTAATGAAGGCAAGGTAAATACTTCAAATACTAATTTACTAACGGTTGGAACGGCAACTGTGGCTGGTGATATTGCAGGTGGCTCTGCTACAGCATACATCAACGGACCTTTGGCAAGAACCTTCGGTAACAACAGAACGGCAGTAGGTACGTATTCGAATGTGACAATCTATCCGGTTGGAAAAGACGGCAGTTATTTGCCTTTTTATATTGACCCGTCAACATCGGGAGGTGCTTTACAAATGAAAGGAGAGGCATTTGTGGCAAATTCCGGAACTTTCCCGTCAAATGTTTCATCACTTTCCAATAACCGTTGGGAAGCCTTACTCATTGCCGGAAACGCAAATTTACTGAATGCAAATGTCAGGATAGTAGATGCAGGCATAACCGCAAACAGTAAAATGCTGAAATCAGCAACAGCAAATGGCGAATATGCGGTATTTTCTCCGGCTTCAATAGTTGCCGCAGACAATTTGTATACTTATTCGTCAATCAGAGTGTCTGATTTTTCAGGATATTTTTCTCATGGACAAATAATTTGTAGCGGAACTGTAGCGGAACCAACCGGTAGTCCAGTACAGGATTTCGTAACAGGACAGACGTTGGTTGATTTTGTTGTTAACGGAAGCGATATCATTTGGTATGATGCAGATGGAAACAGACTGCCATTATCAACAATATTGGTGAGTGGTACAACCTATTATGCATCACAAACCATAAATGGCTGTGAAAGTAGTGGCAGGCTTGCTGTTACGGCAGGAATTAACCTGGGAACTGATGATTTTGAGGCAATCGCTTTTAAATATTATCCTAATCCGGTATCAGACAGGTTAAATCTGGTAGCTTCTGAAAACATTGATTCTGTGGAAATTTATAATCTTTTAGGGCAAAGAGTTTTTTCAAAAAAATTAGATGCTATGCAGGAACAGCTTGATTTTTCACAACTACCAAAAGGTACCTACATTTTGAAAGCGGCAATAGGCAATGTGATGAAAAATGTAAAGATTGTCAAAAAATAATAGTTTTTAAAAAGCGATAAAAGCCATCCTCTAACGGGATGGTTTTTTTGTTTATAAAAGTTATCTTTGTTAAAGTTTAAAATTCCGTATGAAATTTTCTTTTATAATTCCGGTCTATAACAGGCCGGACGAAATCGACGAATTATTACAAAGTTTGGTTTTGCAGAAATACGACAAGCCCTTTGAAGTTGTTGTAATTGAGGATGGTTCTACTATTCCGTGCCAACATATTATTGATACTTACCAGGAAAGACTCGCCATTTCGTACTATTTTAAAGAAAATTCAGGACCGGGAGATTCCAGAAATTTTGGAATGAGAAAAGCTCTAGGCGATTATTTTTTAATTTTAGACTCAGACTGTATTCTTCCGCCAGACTATCTCTTAGAAGCAGAAAAAGCATTGGAACTGAATTATGTAGATTGTTTTGGAGGTCCTGATAAAGCTCTGGACAGCTTTTCCGACATACAGAAAGCCATTAATTTTTCAATGACTTCTTTTTTGACAACTGGAGGAATTCGAGGAGGTTCTGAAAAAATAGATAAATTTCAGCCCAGAAGTTTTAACATGGGATTGTCTAAAAAAGCATTTGAGGCCAGCCAGGGCTTTGGGAATATCCATCCCGGAGAAGACCCGGACCTTTCGATAAGACTTTGGAAAATGAATTTTGAAACACGATTGTTCCCAAAAGCCTATGTCTATCATAAAAGAAGAATTGATTGGTCAAAGTTCTACAAACAGGTAAACAAGTTCGGCAAAGCCAGACCCATATTGGATAGTTGGTATCCGGAATACAGTAAGCTGACCTTTTTCTTTCCAACGCTCTTTCTTTTGGGATTCCTTGCTTCGGTGGTATTTTCTTTTTTCTGGACATGCATTTTTCTGGTCTTATATGTTTTTTATTTCTTAGCAATTTTTATTGTTTCCACTTTTCAGAATAAAAGCCTGAAAATAGGATTCTTTTCCCTGATAGCAGTAGTAACACAGTTTTATGGCTACGGCACGGGCTTTCTGAAATCGTTTTGGAATATCAAAGTGCTGAAAAAGAAACCTCAGGAAGTATTTCCGGAGTTGTTTTTTAAAAAATAAATTATCAAAATCATGACAAAAATCATCGGTCTGACAGGGGGCATAGGAAGCGGAAAAAGTTCTATTGCCAAACATATAGAATCACTCGGGATTCCGGTTTATATTGCTGATACCGAGGCGAAAAAAATACTCGATACTGCCGATGTAATTGCTAAGGTTATTGCCCTTTTTGGAGATGATATACTGGAAAATGGTAAAATCGACAGAAAAAAAATAGCGGCACTGGTTTTTCAGGACCCGGAAAAACTTAAAAAATACAATGCCATCATCCATCCCGAAGTCTATCTTCATTTTCAGAATTGGGTAAAACAGCATAACAATTATCCACTGGTGGTTAAAGAAGCTGCTATTCTTTTTGAGAGTGGAAGCTATAAAGACTGTGATAAAATTATTTTGGTCACAGCTCCGAAAGAAAACCGCATACAAAGAGTCATGAAGCGCGATGCCGTGACAAGAGAAGCTGTAGAACAGCGAATGTCACACCAATGGGATGATGAGACAAAAAAGTCTATGAGCGATTTTATAATCGAAAACATCGAATTGGAAAAAGCAAAACAATCTGCAGAAAACATAATTACCCTATTAAGAAATCAATAATTTATGAATTAGATGTTAATGTTTGGTTAATGTATTCATTGATTAAATGTTAAAATGTTAATTTTGTTTTTGATGAATAAGACATTGTTTCGCTTACTGGTTGTGTTAATGAGCCTATCTTTGATAGGAATTATTTTGGTTCAGTTATATTTGATTAATACATCTTTCAATAATAACGAAGAACAATTTAAATATCATGTACAACAGGTTATAGGGAATGTTTCAGAGAAATTAAAGCAGCAGGAAACTTATACAATTGTAAATCAGTATAACATTTTGCGTGACAGCATTGGAAAAGACCCAAACCCAAGCCAATTGCTGGACTTCGTTCTTGTGCAGAAGAACAAAGTTACAAACGAAACTATAATTTATTCAAACAACATTATTGCAGAGGATTATAATATCAATCTGACGTTCTTTGATAAGAAAAAAGATTCGGTTAAGGCGCAAAATTTTATTTCCAAACGCCGAACCGAAATATATTCAGGCAAACCGATTGACAATTCGGGCATCCAGAAAAATACCACTCCAGATATTACAATTGAAAAATCTGGAAACATCGAAATGCTTGAAAGAGCACAATTCGATATGTTCTATAAAGATATTGCGGAAACAAAACCTTTGAAAGACAGGGTTTCAAAAGAAAAGTTGCAAAAAATGTTGCAACAGGAACTGAAGCAGTATGAAGTAAAGACACCTTTCGAATTTGGTATTTACAGTGATGGCCTTGCTACAAAAATCAGGTCAGACAATTTTAAGTTTGACAAGAATTCTACTTTCCAGACACCTATCCTGACCGATAGCGATGGAAAAAGCAAGTACCAGCTGCTGGTAAGCTTTCCGGAAAAAAAGAAATTCCTTTTTACAGATTTGATAGGAATTACGATTTTGTCAATCACATTTACCCTGATTATCATCATTGCCTATGCAAGTGCTTTGAACCAATTGATAAAGCAGCGCCAGATTTCAGAAATCAAGACGGATTTCATCAATAATATGACGCATGAGTTCAAAACACCTATTGCTACCATAAATCTGGCTTTGGATGCAATCAAGAACCCTAAGATTATTGAAGATAAGGAAAAAGTACACCGCTATCTTCAAATGATAAGAGACGAAAACAAACGTATGCATGCCCAGGTTGAGAATGTGCTCCGAATTTCCAAGTTGGAGAAGAAAGAGCTCGAAATTACTAAGGACCCAATCGACGTGCAAACGATAGTTGAAGATGCCGTAGAACATGTGAATTTGATTGTTGAAGACAGGCAGGGAACAATAAGAACGCATTTTAATGCAACAAGAACAACAACGCTGGTCAACGATGTTCACTTTACTAACGTAATGGTAAACATTCTGGACAATGCGATAAAATATTCGCCGGAAGCCCCGATAATTGATATTTATACAGAAAATGTCAAGGACTTTATCCTGATTAAAGTAAAAGACCAGGGACAAGGAATGGGTAAGGCGGCTCAAAAAAGAATTTTCGAGAAGTTCTACAGAGAACATACCGGAGATTTGCATAACGTAAAAGGTCACGGTTTGGGATTGGCCTACGTGAAAAGAATTGTAGACGACCATAACGGTCAAATATTTGTAGAAAGCGAAAAAGGGAAGGGTAGCACCTTCATTATAAAATTACCACTAATTAATTAAGCTATGGAAAATGTAAACAAGAAAATCCTCCTAGTCGAAGATGACCCTAACTTTGGTTCAATTTTAAAAGATTATCTGAGTCTCAACGATTTCGAGGTTACCTTGGCTAAAAACGGGATGGAAGGTTTCGAGAAATTTAAAAAGGATACCTTCGATTTGTGCATACTTGACGTAATGATGCCTTATAAAGACGGATATACTTTAGCAAAAGAAATCAGAGAGAAAAATAAAGACATTCCTTTGATTTTCTTAACAGCAAAATCGATGAAAGAAGATGTGCTGAAGGGCTACAAAGTAGGAGCAGACGATTATTTGAACAAGCCATTTGACTCTGAAGTATTATTGATGAAAATCAAAGCTATCATCCAGAGAAAGGCTTCAGATAGCAAAGCAGACAATACCAAATTTGAATTCCAGATTGGAAATTTTCACCTGAATTCAAAATTACGTTTCTTGACATATAAAGACGAAGAACCGATTAAACTTTCCCCAAAAGAAAACGAATTGCTTAAAATGCTTGCGGTTCACGAAAACGACTTAATGCCGAGAGAATTGGCGCTGACAAAAATCTGGCGTGATGACAACTACTTTACTTCAAGAAGTATGGACGTTTACATCGCAAAATTGAGAAAATACTTGAAAGCAGACGAGGATGTAGAAATTTTGAACATCCACGGTGAAGGTTTTAGACTGGTAGTCAAAAACAAAGTTTCAGAATAATACGAGAAAAGCTTCAAGAAATTGGAGCTTTTTTTAAAACAAATATGTTTTAACTTTTCAAGACTCTCTAATTCAAGAGGGTCTTTTTTTATAAATATACTTCTATTACTTTTATTGAAATAAGGAATGATAATCTATTGATATACTGATTTCCTATAAATATAATTAAGTATACTTAAAGTTGTTGTCAAATTAAAAGAAATGAAAACCAGACAACTAGCAATTGAAAAATGACAAACTAAGGACTAAAAAATTACTTCAGACTACAATAGTAAAGAGATCATGGAAGTTATAGATGGTAAATCCAAACTAATAATCAATTGTTGGAAAATATTTTTGAAATAAAATGTTTTAATTAGTTATAAATATATAGAATATGTTATATTTGATATATATTAAACTTAAAGTTATGATAAACGCCAAAAAAATTTTAAAAATCTTTTTTATTCCTGTACTATTAGTGCTATTATCTTGCTCTGAATCAGAAAATTTACAAAAAAATGAACATGTTTCTAACCAAGTTGTTAATAAAAGTGACTTTAAACACACGACAAGAAGAACTTATTCAAAAACAATTTCTGATTTTGATAAGGATAAAAGAGTATACCAGCTAGATAGTATTTTAAAAGTTATGGAGCCTTATGACATTAATAAGGACAGAGAACTACTAGATGAGCATTATATAGCCCTGCATAATGTTTCACATGATTTGTATTTAGATTATGGTCAAATTGAGATGATGGAATATGCAAGGAAGTTATCAAATACAAGTCCGAAGGGAGCATGTTGTAAATTGACTGATAAAGGTACTGTTGATTGAAGTTGTTGTGGATTTTGGGGTAGAATTTTAGCAGCAATAGGTTCAATAGGATGTCCGGAACCTACATCTTTGGATAAAGAAACTAGAGACAAACAAGCGGAATCGTATTATCTGTGTGTTCAGGAATCAGTATGTAAAAGTTGTTAATTTTATTACTTATGAAAAAAATAATAAAAATAGTTGCATCTGTTAGTTTATTAGTGATGTTGGCGTTAATAGTGTTTTTTGGAATAAAATATAATAAAATCAGAAAAACAGAAATATTAACTCCAACCGAATTTGCAAAACAAGAGTAATAATAGCCTTATAAAAAATGAAACCGTCTGATTTATTCAGGCGTTTTTTCTCTGAAAAGCAATAAGTATTAGGTTTCCTCTATATTAATCATGTCCTTAAAATATAGATACCAATATTTGTCCAATTAAACACCTAATATTACAGCCTATGTTAGAATTAATCAAAATCAGATTAGACCACTTTGTTTCGTCTGTTTGAGATAAACATATGTTAATGTGAAGGGATGTGTAATTCATTTTTTGAAAAAAATATTTCGATTTAAGAAATCCAATCTCTACTAATTATTTGATAATGATTGTATTGCTTTTTAAAGCCAAATTAAAGGGAAGTTCTTTTTGATTTTTTTATTTTAGCTTATTTCCAATCCAATTTCAGGGCAAAACAAGGTTTTCCGTTTTTGTTAATGGAAAAGATAGATGGGTTAGTATCAGTAGCCTCGTCAATTGCTACTTCATCACCAAGTACGAGTTCCTTCATAAAATTCATGTCAAAGCTTTTCAATTGCTGTTTCAGAATGGATTTTGGATTGACAAGGTCGAGGCACCATTCCAGATATTTTACATTATTCACATGATTGACAATATCCAAATCGGAAAGTACGACTTTTCGTTCTGCTATTTTTTTCATAGAATCCGGAAGGTCAATTTTCTTTACCCGTTCTTCGGTAGCCAATCGTTCAGGATATTTTTTAAAATGCTCATGTGGAAGAGCCAAAGTTTCCGGTCGGCGTAATTTGGTATTAAAAACGGCCCAATAGGTTTCGCAGCCAATCACTTTTTTACCGTTAACGTGCATTTCCAAAGCCCTTACGGAACGTGAATTCTCTAAAGAAACTATCCAGGTCTTTACAGTGACAATATCTCTCCATTTCGGCAGCGATTCAATCTCCAATTTCATCCTACTTAATACCCAGGCCTGATTGTGCTGTTGCATATCAGTAAAACTGATACCGCCAATATCGGCATGGTCGCCTGCCGTAAGTTGCAACAGGTTGCACAGGTCTGTATATTTAAGATAACCGTTAGGAGTACAGTGGGTAAAATTCAACTCCCAGTCACGGCTGTAAACGGATGTAAAATTTGGGCTTAATGGCATAGATAATTGGTTTTAGGATGTTTTAATAGTTTCTTTAACGTACTCTAAAATTACATTAAAATCAGTTTTGTAGTCAAACCATTTAACATTTTCTGTTCTTTTAAACCACGTCATCTGGCGTTTGGCAAAATGCCGCGTATTTTTTTTGATTTCCTCAACGGCAAAATCCAAAGTACTATCGCCGTCAAAATAGCTGAACAGTTCGCGATAGCCAACAGTTTGTAATGCATTCAGGTTTTTGTTTGGATAGAGTCTTTCGGCTTCTTTTAATAATCCGGCTTGCATCATAAGGCTCACCCGCAGATTGATTCGTTCGTACATTTCAGCACGTTCCGCTTCCAGTCCAATTATAATTGGAGTGAAGTTTCGGGTGTTCTTTTTCCGGTTCAGGAAGGAAGAATACGGCTTACCGGTTCCGATAGATACTTCCACAAAACGCATCAACCTTTGGGGATTTTGCAAGGTTTGGGGATTTTCTTTTGAAAGAGTATCAAAATAAGTTTTATCCAGTTTTTCTAATTCCTGCTGCAGATAGCTAATGCCTGATTTTTCATAGTTTGATATAATTTCTTTCCGTATGGACGGGTCAATTTCCGGAAAACTATCAAATCCTTTAAGTATGGCATCCACATATAACCCGGAACCGCCAACTAATACGGCACAATCGTTCGTTTCGTATAATTTATCCAGCAGACTGATGGCTTCCCGTTCAAAATCGCCTACCGTATAATTTTCAAGAATAGATTTATTCTGGATGAAATGATGCGCAGCAGCATCGAGTTCTTCTTTTGAAGGAACAGCCGTACCAATAGCCATTTCTTTGAAAAACTGACGTGAATCGCATGAAATAATATCACAATTAAAACTTTTGGCAAGTTGGATACTTAAGGCGGTTTTGCCAATGGCTGTTGGGCCGATAATGGTAATCAGGTATTTCATAAGCTATGGCCGCAATGGTAACAATATTTCGCATCGTCTCTATGATGGTCTGCACTGCAATTAGGGCAAACCTGAGTGTTTTGATGCACCGTCTTGTCTTTTGACATAAATTCGGCCGTGACCAATCCGGTTGGTACGGCAATGATACCATATCCTAAAATCATAATTATCATAGAAACAAATTGCCCCAATGGTGTAATCGGCGTAATATCGCCAAAACCCACCGTAGTTAAAGTAACTATAGTCCAGTAAATACTCATAGGAATACTGGTAAAGCCGCTTTCGGGGCCTTCAATCATATACATGATTGTTCCCAGAATAATACAAAGTACGATAACACTAAAGAGAAAAACGGCAATCTTTAACCGGCTTTTTTTTAAGGCACGTACCAGCTGATTTGACGCCCCAACAAAATGTACGAGTTTTAAGATTCGGAAAATTCGAAGCAGTCTGACGGCGCGTAAGGAAACAAGAAAGTGCAATCCCGGAAAAAGCAGGTCAATGTAAGTAGGTAGGGTAGCCAGCAAATCAATAATCCCGTAAAAGCTGAAAATATACTTTAAAGGTTTTTTGACTGCAATTACTCTCCCTATGTATTCAAGCGTGAAAAAAATAGTGACAATCCACTCAATTACTGCCAGTTCCTGACCATATATCAATCGTATTGTGACAACGCTTTCGAGCATTACGGCAACAATACTTACAATAATCAACAATAACAGAAAGAGGTCGAAAAGTTTACCAAACGGAGTATCGGCTTCATAGATAATTTCATGAAGCTTATTTCGTAGCCTTTCTGTTTTAGTGATTTCCAAATCAGTAGTTGTCGATTTACATCAAATTTACTAAAAGTCTTAAAAAGATAAGGTTTTAAGGACTTTCTTTTTTTTGAGATAGCTCAAAATTATATTTTTAGAATCCCGGTTGCTTTTCATCGGGATGATAATATTTTTCAGGATGTCGATATTATTTACCTGATAATTGAGGTCAAAGAAAGCATAGCCTTTGAAAATCCCATCTTCAATAAGTATGGCACTTCTTTCCTGAATATTTCTTCCTCTGTCAATGATTATCATATTCTGCTTTTGGTACTCGTTATTTTCAAAAAAGCTTTCTACGCGGATGTTATATTCTTCTGATGATTCTTTTTGAATACAGGCACCATTACATTGATTGAGCTCATATGGAAAACAGTGGCTTTTTACAGTTTCAAGACCGTTTATTTTCTGGCAAAGCTGATAACTGTCCGTTATCTTGAACAAGACACTTTGGGCTTCTGCAGGACTTGAAAATGAAGCCAGTTCCTTTTTCCGGGCATCTGTTTTTTGGATTCTTAAAGCAATATAACCATTCAAATCCTTCTCTTGATAAAGTGACCAGGGAAAGATGGTTTTCTTTAGGGAACGGTTGTATTTAGGCTTGTTGATTTTGATTTCTTCTGCCTCTTTTAAAAGTGCTATCAGTTCGCTTCCGGTTTCTTCATAGGTCACGTCAAAAACTTCCAGCTGTATTTTTTTAGATTTGGAAGAACTTCCGGTAAAATGCTGATTGACGCGTTTTTTGATATTTCTGCTTTTTCCAATATAAATCAGGTCACCATTTTCTTTATGGATATAATAAATTCCTGTGGTGGAAGGTAATTTTGATACGATATCGAGAAGTTTTGGAGTAAGTCCTTTTTCAATTTCGGTTTTGACAAAACTCTTGACAATTTCTTTTTCAAGGTCTTTGGCCAAAAGCATTTTAAAGAGCTTTACAGTTGCCATAGCATCACCGGTAGCTCTATGTCTGTCGGCCATAGGAATGCCTAATGCACGAACTAATTTTCCTAAGCTGTAGGAAACCTGGTCAGGAATCAGTTTTTTGGATAATTCAACAGTGCAAAGATTCTTGCGTTGGTAGTCATAACCAAGACGGGTGAATTCTGTACGCAAAATTCTGTAATCAAATTGAGCATTATGGGCTACGATTATACAATCGTCCGTAATTTCAATAATACGCTTTGCAATTTCATAAAACTTAGGAGCGCTGCTTAACATGGCATTGTTAATGCCGGTTAATTTTACTACAAAGGGCTGTATTGCCTTTTCAGGATTGACAAGACTGATGAACTGGTCAACGACTTCATGTCCGTCAAATTTATAGATAGCAATTTCCGTAATTCCTTCTTCATTATATTGGCCGCCGGTTGTTTCTATGTCTAATATTGCGTACAAATTCTTTTATGCGTTTCTGTTAGTCTGCAACATTGCTGCAGGATTATTTAATTATCTTGTTCCAAAGATACTACTTCCAATCCGAACCATTGTACTTCCGCATTCAATTGCCAGCTGATAATCGCCGGACATTCCCATGGAAAGTATTTTCATTTCGTAATTGCCGGTTTTTTGAGTTTGGGACAGTCGGTCAAAAACAGATTTCAAATGCTTGAATTCTTTTTCGATTTGGTTTTGGTTGTCAGTGAATGTTGCCATTCCCATCAAACCTTTGATTTTTATGTTTTTTAACTGGCTAAAAGATTCCGATTGCAATAATTCGTTAAGTTCTGATTCGCTTAAACCGAATTTTGTTTCTTCTTCCGCAATATGAACCTGTAACAGGCAGTCAATAACCCGATTGTTTTTTAGGGCCTGTTTGTTGATTTCTTCCAATAACCGCAAACTGTCAACGCCGTGAACCAGACTCACAAATGATGCCATAAATTTGACCTTGTTGGTTTGGACATGTCCAATCATATGCCATTCGATATCTTTTGGCATCTGCTCAAACTTTTCAGCCATTTCCTGAATCTTGTTTTCGCCAAAAACACGTTGTCCGGCTTCATAGGCTTCCATTAAGTCAGACACCGGTTTTGTTTTGGAAACTGCAACAAGCGTTACATTGTCCGGCAATGTGGCTTTTATTTCAAGAAGGTTATTTTTTATTGACATTTTAAAAAGATTATAATTCATAAACCACCAATCCGCTTCTAAATTTCGGGTCGATATAGGTACTTTTTGGAGGCATAATCAGGTTGTTGTCTGCCAGTTCTTTAATTTCAGAAATATCGGTTGGAAAAAGCATAAATCCTAATTCAAATTCACCTTCATCAATCACTTCTTTTATCGTCACTATAGATTGTTTTCCGGGAATATAATCAATCCGTTCATCATTTCTCAAATCGGTAATGCCAAGAATAGGATGTAGCACTTTTGTATATAAAATCTGTGCGTCAAGACTCTCCAAAACAGAAGAAAAACTATGCCCGTCTTTTAAAATCAGGGAGTAAAACTCGTTGTCGAGATACATCCCGAATTCAAACTTTTTAGTTGGCTTCCATAATTCCTGCTCTTTATTTTTAATCCAGAATTCATTGGATAAAAGGGCAAGAAAATCTTCCTTAGAATGTCCGTTCAAATCGCGGATAATCCTGTTGTATTCATATATCTTAACGTTGCTCTCAGCAATCAGAAAGCTCATAAAATAGTTGAGATTCTCATTTCCGGAAGCTTTGTCTTCTTCATATAACAATTCAGCAGAAGCAGACCTATGATGTCCGTCAGCAATATACACATTGCCTATAGCGGCAAATTTTTCCTGCAACCATGAAATTTCTTCAGGAGTTTCAATCTTCCAAAGAATGTGTTTTTCCCTTTTGGTTGTAGAGAACTCATAAAGCGAATCAGCCTGTTTTTTTTCAAGTATCCAATTAGTCAATTCGGCATCGTCAGGATAGGTAATCAGAACCGGTTCGGTATTAAATCCTGTGCTATGAAGATAATCTTTAAAAAGTTCTACGCGGTATTGTAATGTATCTTCGTGTTTTTTGATGACATTATTTTGGTAATCTTCAATACTCGTTCCTGCAATTATTCCTGTAAAAGTCTGTGTTTTGGTTTGTATCTCATACAGAAAGAAAACAGGTTTTTCTTCCTTGATTAGCACATCTTCCTCTTTAAAGTCGTGATATTTTTGGGCAACCAGCTTAAATCTTTTTTCAAGTCCTATTTTCTGCTGATTTACATAAGCAGGATTCAGGACATGTAAAAATGAAAACGGATTAAAATCCAATTGCGAAGCCAGTTCAGCCGGCGAATACTCGTCATAGGAGCGCGAAGTCACCAGGCTCACTTTGTCGCGTGTAGGACGTACTGCTTTAAAAGGAATTATTTTTGCCATAAGTGTAATATAGTGGATAGTTGAAAGTGGATAGTTGAAAGTGGATAGTTTATAGTGGTGGATAGTTGATAAGGGATAGTGGATAGTTTGGTTTATATGTAAATAAATTCATTTATAAAACTAATCCACTCTAAAAACATAAATCTAAAATCTAAAATCAAAAACCAAAAGTCTAAAATAAGAATCTTTCCTACTTTAGACTTTAAACTTTCAGACTTTAAAACTTTAAAACATTATATAAATTGTTTTGCTACTTTTTCAGCTTTTTTGGATTCTGAATAGTCATAGAAACCTTCTCCGGATTTCACTCCTAATTTTCCGGCTCTTACCATATTCACTAAAAGAGGGCATGGTGCATATTTTGGATTTTTAAAGCCTTCATACATTACGTTCAATATGGCAAGGCAAACATCAAGGCCAATAAAGTCAGCCAATTGCAATGGTCCCATTGGATGAGCCATTCCCAGTTTCATTACGGTGTCGATTTCATAAACTCCGGCTACTCCGTTGTATAAGGTTTCGATAGATTCGTTAATCATTGGCATCAGGATTCTGTTGGCAACAAACCCAGGATAATCGTTTACCTCAACAGGAACTTTTCCCAATTTTACAGACAGGTCCATGATGATTTTTGTAACCTCGTCAGATGTATTGTAACCTCTGATGATTTCAACTAGTTTCATAATTGGCACCGGATTCATAAAGTGCATACCAATTACTCTTTCCGGATGTGAAACTACAGCACCTATCTGCGTTATAGAAATAGAGGAAGTGTTGGTTGCCAAAATGGTGTTATGAGAGCAGGCATCGTTCAGTTGCTTGAAGATGTTTAGCTTTAATTCTACGTTTTCGGTTGCTGCTTCTACTACAAGGTCTACACCAACAACACCATCTTTAATATCAGTATAGGTAATGATATTGCTGATTGTCTTTAGTTTATCGTCTTCAGTAATAGTTCCTTTTGCTACCATACGGTCAAGGTTTGCAGCAATTGTTGCCATCCCCTTGTCTAATGACTTTTCTGAAATGTCAATTAGTTTTACTGTAAATCCGCTTTGTGCAAAGGTGTGAGCGATTCCGTTACCCATGGTTCCGGCTCCGATTACGGCTATGTTTTTCATTTATTAAAGGTTTGAATTTAGTGTTGAAATTATTTTTTGAAGCAATCAATGATTTGGTAGGCTACTCTCAGGGCTTCAGTACCATCTTCCAGTGTTACGATTGGTGTGGTGTTGTTATTGATGGCATCTGCAAAAGTTTCCAGTTCATCAAGAATGGCATTATTCGCTTCTACGTCCGGATTATCAAAGTAAATCTGTTTTTTAACACCTTCCGCATTTTGCAATATCATATCAAAATCGCCGGGTACTTCCGGAGCGTCTTTCATTTTTACGACTTCACATTTTTTCTCCAGAAAATCCACAGAAATGTAGGCGTCTTTCTGGAAAAAACGCGACTTGCGCATATTTTTTAATGAAATTCGGCTTGAAGTAAGGTTTGCCACGCATCCGTTTTCAAACTCGATACGCGCATTGGCAATATCCGGAGTATCGGAAATGACAGAAACACCGCTGGCATTTATATTTTTCACCTTTGATTTTACAACACTCAATATGGCATCAATATCGTGAATCATGAGGTCTAAAACAACCGGAACATCAGTACCACGAGGGTTGAATTCAGCCAAACGGTGCGTTTCAATAAACATTGGGTTTTCAATCATCGCTTTGGTAGCTTTGAAAGCCGGATTAAACCGTTCTACATGGCCAACCTGTCCTTTGATGTTGTATTCTTTAGCCAAAGCAATGATTTCTTCGGCTTCTTCGACTGTATTTGATATGGGTTTTTCCAAAAAAACATGTTTGCCTGATTTGATGGCTACCTTGGCACATTTATAATGGGAAAGGGTAGGAGTTACAATATCGACAACATCTACAGCATGGATAAGTTTTGCGATAGTGTCGAATTTTTGATAACCAAATTCTTTGGCTACTTTTTCGGCATTTTCCTGATTAGGGTCATAAAAGCCTACTAATTCGTATTTTTCAGATTGTTGTAATAAACGCAAATGAATTTTTCCTAGATGCCCGGCACCTAATACTCCAACTTTTAGCATAAAAATGTATTTTCCACAAAAATAACATTAATTGTTTAAAGTTTAAGTGCTTGCAAACACAAAAATATTTGAAGTTATTTCGGGTAGATTACAGACTTAATTTTTCCTTGAAATTGTTGGTTTGCCTTCTTGATATTTCCACTTTGGTGTCCTTAGGCAGGTGAACAAGCAGGTTGCCGCTAAACCACGGGTCGATTTTGCCAATATATTCCATATTGATAATCTGGTTTCGATTGGCACGGAAAAAATTATCTTCAGGCAATTTTTCTTCAATCTGATTTAAGGATTTACTGATAATGGCTTTTTCATTCTGGAAAAATATTTTGGTATAATTTCCGTCAACCTCAAACAGATAAATATCTGAAATTTTTACCAACCAGCATTTCTCACCATCCCGTAAGAAAATTTGGTTGTTTAGAGTGAGTTTTTTACTGTTTCGCTCTTCCTTTTCCACCAGATTTTGGCTCACTTTTTCAATGGCTTTGGCAAATCTTTTCGGATTAATAGGTTTCAGGAGATAATCCAGAGCATTATATTCAAACGATTTTATGGCATATTCATCAAATGCCGTTGTAAATATGGTAATAGGAACCCTGTCTAGCATTTCAAGCAATTGGAAACCATCTTTTTCCGGCATATTGATGTCGAGAAAAAGCAAATCAGGATGGGTAGAGTTGATAAGCTGGTAGCCGGAGTCTACATTTTCTGCTTCACCTATAATTTCGATTTCCGGATGGTTCTTAATAAGCTCTTTCAGTTCATTTCGGGCCAGACGGGAATCTTCAACTATTACAGCTTTTATTTTTTTCATGACTTAAAATGGGATGGTTATTTCTGCAACGACTTGATTATCTATTTCCTGTAGCTTAAAATTAGCATTTTCTCCATAAATGAGATGCAGTCTCTTTTCAATATTTTTAATACCCAACTGCGTAGAATCTTCTCCAATACTTAAGACTCCGGTATTGGATACTACAATTTTCAGTGCTTTATCATTGTTATGAATGTCCAGAATAATTTCGCCACCCTCTTTGAGCTTTGCTATACCGTGTTTTACGGCATTCTCAATCAGCATTTGGATAATCATGGGTGGGATTTCCATTTTTAAAAGACCGGTGTCAATTTTAGGAGTATATTTTAACCGGTTTTCTAACTGTATTCTGGAAATTTCAATGAAATTTTCTACCATTTCAATTTCCTCTTCCAGTGCAATTGTGTTGATGTCGTTTTTGGTTAGCGAATATCGAAGCATTTCGGATAGCCGGGTAATCATTTCTCTTGATTTTAAAGGGTTTTCAAGAATCAGACCGCGAATATTGTTCAAGCTGTTAAACATAAAATGCGGATTGATTTGCCCTTTTAAAGAATTGAGTTGTGATTCTTTCAGGGAAGATTCCAGTTTCAGCCTGTTGAATTTTACTTCATTTATGTATTCATAGATTTTTATTGCCAGTACAATAAAAAGCCAAACAAGAAACTCTGCCAGAAACCCGGGCACATTTGTTATTTTCATCAACAGCGTTAAATGTTGAATATTACTGCTGCCAAAATAATACATAACCGGAATGTCAAGTAAAGGCCATAAAGTAAAGTGGTAAATAATTTGTGCCAATGAAAATACAAAAAACAGATTCCACCAGTCTTTTCTTCTTAGGTTGGAAAGATTAAACTTTGTTTCAAGGAATAGCAGTATTATATACGACAAAACAAATCCTAATAAGGCACAGAGAAATCCTTCCCATAGTGTATAATATAAGGCGTTAAGTTGTGCGGTTGTCAAGCCATCCGCAAATTTAGCATAAGAAATTTTGCTAAAAGTTAAGGTGCTAAAAGTATAGACCTGCCAGCCCAGAAAATTCAATAAGTGATATTTGCCGCTTTTTAAAAGTTTCATAGTTTACATCAGGCATTCCAATGCCGCACTTGCTATTTGTAATAGTAATGATATCATCTTTCTTAGGTTTTATACCTTTGGCAGAGATAATCTGCCAAAGGTAATGGATTAAATTAGTTTTTAGGTTGAAAATCCGGGTGTCCTACCTGCCAGAAGGCAAAGCTCAGTACATCGGCAATTTCTTCGTATGATTTTGTTTTAGAAGCTCCTCCAAAATGACCGGCTTCATAATCCACTTTTAATAAAGTGGGTTTGTTTGAAGCATTGGCTTCCAATAATCGCGCTGCAAACTTGGCAGGCATCCATGCAATGATTCTAGGGTCGTTGAATCCGGCTGTTGTCAATGTGGCCGGATATTTTACTCCATCTTTTAAGTGAACATAAGAATCCATTTCAATCAGGGCTTTTGCTTCAGACTCTATTTTCATAGAACCAAATTCAGCGATATTGGCAGGACCGTTTGGTGTGTTTTCACTTCGAACAGTATTCATCATTCCCACACCCGGAATGGCAACTGCATAAAGGTCTGGCCTTTCTGTCATTGCTCTTCCTACAAAAATTCCTCCTGCGCTTCGGCTATAGATAGCTGTTTTGGTTGGATTAGTATAACCTTGATTAATCATATATTCTGTACAGGCAATTACGTCTTTCCATGTATTTTGTTTCGTTGTTTTTTGGCCGGCAAGATGCCATTTTTCACCTAATTCGCCACCACCTCTGACATGGGCTACCGCCAGAATTCCTCCACGCTCTACCCACAGAAGCAATTGAGTATTAAAAGATGGCGTTATTGAGGCTCCATAAGCACCATAACCATAGAATAATACGGGGTTATTTTTGTCTTTTTTGATTCCTTTTTTGTAGATAATGGATAAAGGAACTTCAACACCATCATAGGATTTAGCCATTAGTTCTTCAACTTCAAAGTCTTTAAATTCAGGATATTCAATAATTGTTGAAAGTTGCTCTCTTGTGAAAGTATTCTTTTTTAGATCATATCGATATCTTTCTCCTTTGGTTGTCCAACCTGTTGTACTTATCCATACATCAGAGAATTTAGGCGCTCTGGCCGTTACGGATATGGTAGCTGCTTTTTTAGGAGTCGCAATTTCCTTGTGTTTTTTTCCTTCAAAGTCAGTAAAATAAAGCTTACTTTCCACACCATTTTTTGTCCTAGTATAAAATATACCGTCTTTGGTTACAATAGGCGAGTTGAGATTGGAATCGCTGCTTTCAGGGATGACCAGGGTAGCTGTAGCCACATTTGGATTGGCAATGCTGGTTTTTATTACTTTAAATTTTGGAGCATTTAAAGTGGTATACATATAAATGTCTTTATCGCTTAAAATGAAATTTTTTACTTCATCTTTCCTGTCGGTAAGTAATTTCCAGTTTATTTTTTTCTGATTAAGATCAGAACCCGGTGCTATATATACTTTTTGATTCTGGTCTACAGTATAAGGCATAAAAAACAAAAGGTTACTATCGATATCATAACTAACAAAAGGAATTTCTTCATTAGCTATGTTTAATTCTGGATACATTGCCTTTGTAAACAAAGTCTTGTCTTGCGAAACATCGCTCCCTACAATGTGAATTTTTGTGACTATATCCATTTGGGCATTCATGTCATGGACATCTTCTGTTGGTGATTGGATGTAAATAAATGAATTGCCATCTTTCAGCCAGTTGGCACCTCCAAAACGTAACCTGTCAAATTTTTCAGGAAGAATCTTTTTGTTAGTCAAATCCATTAGAAACATTTCACTCATTTCGCCACCGTTTTTTGAAATGTTGATAGCTATAAGTTTTCCGCTTTTGTTAGCTGAAAAAGAACTGACACTATAAACATCCTTGCCGTTCTTTTGATAAGTTTCAGGATCAAAGATTAAGGATTCTTTTCCTTTCAGGCCATTTCTCTTATATAATTTGCTTATTTGGTCATTTGGTGTGGACTTAAGATAAATATAAGTACCATCATCAAGGATTGCTAGACCTCCAATACTCTCTGTAGTTCGTTTATTTATTGAAGTCAACTCATCAATAATATGCTGTCTTCCCGGAATAGAACCCAATATTGAATTGGTATAATCTGCCTGGCCTTTCATCCAGTTAAGCGTTTGCTCATTTTTTAAATCTTCAAGATTTCGATACTTGTCTTCAATCTTGATTCCATAATAATCATCTGTTGCAGGAACAGAAGGAGCTTTTGAAGGTTTTGTCTGCCCAAAAGAATTGGCTGTGAAAGTAATGCCGATTGTCAGCATTGCAATTTTTCTTAATGTGGTCATTTCCATAATTCTTGTTTTTTGGTTGTGATTATGCGAACGTTATTTGATTGATGAGTCAAAAGTAGGAGTGTATTCAGATAAAAAAGCCAAAAAAATGACGAACGGTTAATAAAGCATTTGAATGGTAGGCTACTGATAAAACATTAGCCGAAACGTTTTAAAATCGAGTTTTCTTTTCTTATTTTTACCCCTCAAATAAACCTCCAAATTTTGAAAGATACAGCCAAACATCAAGGACTTCGAAATCAATTAGTAACTGTCTTGCAACAAAAGGGCATAACAGATAAAAATGTTCTGGAAGCAATTAAGAAAATTCCAAGACACCTATTTTTGAATTCAAGTTTTGAAGATTATGCGTATCAGGACAAGGCCTTTCCTATAGGTGCCGGACAGACAATTTCTCAGCCATATACGGTTGCTTTCCAAAGTCAGTTATTGGAAGTCGAGAAAGACCACAAAATTTTAGAAATCGGAACAGGTTCAGGTTATCAAACGGCCGTTTTGTGTACTATGGGAGCAAAAGTGTATAGTGTGGAAAGACAAAATGAACTGTTTAAGACAACTTCTTTGTTATTACCAAAATTAGGGATTCGCCCAAAACATTTGTCTTTTGGAGACGGTTATAAAGGTTTGCCAAACTATGCTCCGTTTGACAGTATTATTGTTACAGCCGGAGCGCCAATTATTCCCAAGCCATTAATGGCACAATTAAAAGTAGGAGGAAGGCTTGTTATTCCTTTGGGAGAAGAACATCAGATTATGACAATGCTCATACGTAAAAACGAAACCCAATTTGAAAAGCATGAATTTGGAGAATTCCGTTTTGTGCCTTTGCTGGAAAATAAAAACTAAAAAAGCCCTTAAATGGGCTTTTTTATTGACTGATAATATCTAAATATCTTTCAAGGCTTTCTTTTTCTATCTGGGCTATAAAAAGAAGGAAATCTTCCTTATCAGAGGTTGTCTGTGCTTTTTCAAGAGTTTGGTAATACTGCATTCGGGTATCATAATCACCTTTGATATTGGCAATGATATAACCATGCGAAAGCAGAATCAGGTTCATCACCAAACGAGAAGTTCTGCCATTACCATCAACAAAAGGATGTATGGTTACTAATCTTTCATGCATTTCTCCGGCTAAAATAACTGGATGTAAGGAATTTTTATTGGCTTCATACCAAATAAAATAGTCTTCCATCTGTTTTGAAACCATATAGGGCTGTGGAGGCATATAAGTGCTTCCCTTTATCATAACCTGTACTTTTCTATATCGCCCGGCATCTTCGGGATGGATTCCTCTCAAAATTAGATTATGTAAGCTAAGAACCTCTCTTTCGTTTAAAAGCGAATTTTTTTCCATCAGGTGTTTGATATAGCCTATGGCCTCCTGATGGTTAATAGCCTCAAGATGTTCCCGCATGCTTTTTCCGGAAACTGTCAGGCCTTCATTAATTACAAGGTCTGTTTCTCTAAGAGTAAGTGTGTTTCCCTCAATTCTATTGCTCTCAAAAGTGTATTCGAGTTCAAGTGCCTGTGTAATCCTGTAACTGTCAAATTCCCTGAATCTGTCTAACTTTGTTTTGAGAGTGTCTATTTCTGCAAGGATTTTTTGAAGAGAACCTGAAACTTTTTTAGCAGTTTTTGCCTGATAGCGGATTTCTTCTTCTGCAACTTTCATTGCTTTTAAAGCAAATTCTTCATCTCCAATTTCATATAAGATTTTTTCTTTGAGCCAGGCCACCATTAATGTTTCCAGGTCGATTTCGAGAACTGCTGCTAATTTTAGTAGTTGGTCTCGTGTTGGTTTTCGGGTTCCTGTTTCAAATTTGCTGATAAGTGCCTGGTCAATACCGGTTTGTTGAGACACTTCTCTCACTTTCATATTTTTTAGTTCTCTGGCATTTCTTAGAAGTGTTTTCATTTGATGCTTTATTTTGTCTTGACAAATTTAGTCATTTTTTTTCGAGAAAAAAAATCGTTCCCTAACGAAACGACTTTTTTATTCTGTCTAAATCTCTTTTGGTGTCCTGTTCTTTTAGAGATTCTCTTTTGTCATAGGTTTTTTTACCTCTTGCCAATGCGATATCCAGTTTTGCCAATCCTTTTTCGTTAGTAAAAAGTCGTAAGGGAACAATTGTTAGTCCTTTTGTCTGTACGCTTTTGGAAAGTGTTTTAAGTTCCCGTTTATTCAATAGCAATTTTCTTTCGCTTCGGGCTTTATGGTTAAATTGATTTCCAAATGCATATTCTTCGATATACATATTGATGGCGAAGAGTTCATTATTGTTGAATTCGCAAAAACTTTCGGCTATATTGGCTTTGCCCAACCGGATAGATTTGATTTCAGTTCCGGTCAGTACTATTCCAGCCGTATATTTTTCGATTATTTCATAATCGAAACGGGCTCTTTTGTTTAATATATTAATTGTTTTCAACATAGGAGTGCAAATGTAGGAACATTTAGGTAAACCGCAATTAGGGTTAAGAAATTGTTAGATAATATTTTTCAGACTATGATTTTTGTCAGTCTTTACTTTTTATTTCCCATCTACTTTTGGACTATAATTTAAAACTGATAACAATGAAAAAAATAATTTTTGCTGTAATGGCGCTAACAGTATTCGGAACAGGTTTAACAAATGCCCAGGAAAATAATTCGGTAGATTTTAAAAAGTGGCAGGTTCGCGTCAGGGGTGTTGGCGTTGTTCCTGACGAAAGTGCTAAAATTGGAATTATAGGTGGTGACGCAAAGATTTCCAATACGTTTATTCCGGAACTTGATTTTACTTATTTTTTTACAAAGAACATTTCTGCCGAACTGATTTTAGGAACATCCAAACACGATGTGAGTACTGTAGGTTCTGATATTTCTGCAGTAGGAGGACCTACTTCGGTTGATGTGAATTTAGGAAGCGTATATCTCTTGCCTCCAACATTGACGGTGCAATACCATTTTCTTCCGGACCAGATTTTTAATCCTTATGTAGGTGCCGGTGTGAATTATACGATTTTTTATAATGAGAAAGCAGGTAATACTGTAAGGGGTATTGAATATGACAATTCTTTTGGTTATGCCTTTCAAGTAGGTTTTGACCTGATGTTAAATGACAAGTTTTTTATCAATGCTGATATTAAAAAGATATTTTTAAAAACTGATGTGACTGTAGATGCATCAAATCTTGCCACAGGGTTAAGCATTCCTGCAGATGTTGAAATCAATCCATTACTGTTAGGTTTTGGTGTAGGAATGAAATTTTAATGTCCTTTTTTAGTTTTTAGATGGGGAAGACTGCTTTTTGAGGCAGTCTTTTCTTTTTATAGATGAATAAGTTCATCCCATATCTCTTCGCCAGTGACAGTTATACGGTATAAATTTCCAAATTCTGGTTCTGGTATATCGGCATATTTTGCTGTACCCAAAAGTTTGTTGATATAGTTGGGAATCGTATTGCTATGTCCAACTATAAGCAGTGTCTTTCCCGGGTTTTCGGCAATTATCTTTTTTAAGTCCATCGCTTCAGGTTTATAAAAAATAATATCCTTTTGCTTGGTTGCCGCAATGGCAGAACAGGTTTGTTGTGTTCTTTTATACATAGTCGTATAAAACAGGTCGATAGGTGTTTTCTCAAAATAAGCGGCCCAACTTTTGGCTCTTTTCATTCCTGCGTCCGAAAGTTCCGGATTGCCTGAAAAATCAGCTTTTTCTGCATGACGAATCAGATAAAGTGTGGTAGTGGCCTGGTTTTGGCCTGAAACGGTTTGCATAAGGAAGAATAATAATATGAGACAAAGATTTTTCATTGCGTTTTTGCTTTCTATAAAATTAAACTAATTTTTGAAATCCGTACTTTTGTCAGATGGAAAACAAACAAGCTAATAATCCGCTTCACGGAATCACATTGCAAAAAATGCTGGAACAACTGGTTGATTTTTATGGATTTGATACCTTAGGGGAATTGATAAAAATCAAATGTTTTAATGTTGACCCCAGTATCAAATCAAGCCTTACTTTTTTAAGAAAGACAGACTGGGCCAGAACCAAGGTAGAACAGCTTTATATTAAGACACTTCCTAAATTTCCCAAATAAAAAAGTGCGAGCAGGTTTTCCAGCTCGCACTTTTTTAGGCTTCTGCAATGCCTTTCCATTTCTTTATATATATCGAAAACAGAAGCATAAATAAAAAGATAAATACTATATTGAGGATAAACATATAAACATAATGTTCCTCTAACCATTCTATTCTCGGAAATTGCTCTCTTTTCATTCCATCTGCCCCATAGGAATAGGATTCATAATACCCTGAGGTACGTTTGAGAATATCTATGAGGACTGCATAAGCTGTAGGAATGA
This sequence comes from Flavobacterium lindanitolerans, assembly GCF_002846575.1. NCBI lineage: Bacteria > Pseudomonadati > Bacteroidota > Flavobacteriia > Flavobacteriales > Flavobacteriaceae > Flavobacterium > Flavobacterium lindanitolerans. The sequence continues at coordinate 286,690 of NZ_PJND01000008.1, read as the reverse complement.
TAGCCGGCATCAACCATAAAGTCTGATTGATAGTGATTCCTGTAATTCCTTTGCTTTCTTTTGCTTTCAGGATAATAACAAAATAGAATAACAACCCTAAAAACAACAGTATATAAATGATGGGGAAAGTCATGCTATATCTGATTATTACAGAAATAATTCCGCTAATAATTCCAAAAAGGCCCAGTGTTACAAAAGCAATCAACCAGTTTCTGCCTGATGTTATCTTAAAGGAGAAAACACAAAGCGATAGACCTATTGCAAGATAAATAAGACTCATTATAAACTCCAAGTTGACTACGGGGTTTTCATAGGCCCTGGAAATCTTACCATAAGATTTTGTCAATGCATCAAATGGGACATAATATTTTGAATAAATATATTCTTGACCTCCAACAACTTTAATAGTCTTTGATAGTGTATCATGAGTAACACCTTCTGGCTCTATTGCATAATCATAGTCAACATTTACGCCTTCATAATAACTATAGTTTTGACTGTATTCTTTGCTTGTTTTTCCAACGTTAATATATTCTGTGAATTCTGGATAATCATAAATCAGTTCGAACCATTTTTCAGGAGTGATGTTTGATGACAGACCGTGTTCTTTGGAAATTTTGAAAAATTCCCTGAACAGCAATTGTATAGAGTCCTTTTTGTTTTCAATAAGCCATCGTTTGCCTTTCAATTCCATTAATGAATCTTTTTCATCATTGAAATAAGTGAATCCCTGAATTCTTTTATTTACCAACGACTTAAGCGAGTAATTTCTGGAACCGTATTGAAATGAATCTCTTTCTACCTGGAGGTATTTACCGTCCTTGTACTCTGTAATAAAATTACTTTCACGATATGGACCTTCAACAAATAATGAAGAAAGGCTGATAATTTCAAGTCGTCTGCTCACTTCCTCTTCCGAAAAATAATTTCTTGCCTTTAGGTCCTGAGCATAGAAAAAGGAAGCAGCATAGGAGGAATTCAAAATGCAGAACAACAAAATCAGTAACCATTCTCTGTAAAGTGAAAACTTTCCTTTAGGATAAAAAGATTTAAAAGCGTTGTTTCGCGAATAGTAAACCACCCATATGATGGACATAAGTATACTTATCAATACGCTGACAAATACAATTATGGTGTTGTCGATTCCGTAATCATAAAAATTATTCGAATCCTTAAAATCAATTTCCCCTTTTGAATATCCCATAAGGAAAAAGATAAGATGGAAAATCAGCGTCAGTACCGAAAACAAGGCGATTTTACTGTTCCAAAGCAACGGATGCGTAAGCAGAAGTTTTTTTTGAATATTGGCAAACATAAGGATGAGTTTTTTAGGAAACGAAGAATCTTCGGGTAGATTTTGAAATATTTCTGAAGTACTGAAGCGGAATCTGTTTTTCTGTGATGATTCTTAAAAAACCGTAAGTGTCTAATTTTTCAGAAAACGTTGCAATATAAGTACCGCCATTAAATTTAAGTGAAATTAATTCGCCTGATAGGGCATCATTAAGCTGGTTTTGTGACCATTCACTTTCAAATTCAATAATAAGAAATTGCTCTTCTGTTTTTTCTGTTTCTTGTGGAGTCGCTTTTGAATGAAGATTTTTCTGCTCTCCGTTCTTTAAGAAAATTACCTGGTCTGAAGTTTTTTCGACTTCATACAACTGTTGTGAGCTCAAAACGATTCCAATCGGGCGGAAAGGAGATTTCGCAATCGCCCTGAAATCTTCCAATACGGTTTGCTGGGCAAGAATATCCAGATTGGCAAGCGGTTCGTCAATCAGCAATATTTTAGGCTTTCTTAAAAGCATTCTCGCCAGTTCAAAACGCATCTTATACCCGGATGATAAGTTTTTCCAACTGTGATTTCGGTATTTTCTTAAGTTGAGTCTGGCAATGATTAGTTCTACAATTAATTTGTTTTCAGCAGGTTTATAACCATAACTTGAAGCTGTAAACTGAAGATTTTCAAACATAGAACCATGCCAGGTTGCTGTCCTTTGCGGTATATAGACCAATTGTGTTCTTAAATCATAGGTATCGTTAAAATCAAAATTATAACCTAGTTTTCCGGAAGTTGCAAATAATTCTCCGCAAAGTAGTCGGAGAAGTGTTGTTTTTCCATTGCCATTTTCACCTACAAGACCTAAAATTTCGCCCTGACTGAGTTCCAGATGTATTGGCCCAAGCGAAAAACTTGCATTTCCATATGTTTTTTTGAGGTTTTCTGCTGTGACAAGAATTTGTTTTTCAGGAACAGGTTTATTTTTTAACTGTTGGTAAAGTTCCTCAAGCAGTAGTGCGAAACGTTGTTTTTTTAGCTCGATGTTATTCTCATTCTGGTCAAGCCAATCTAATAACTCGTTAGTTTTTTGGTAAAAGGAAATATCTTCCGTGTCGAGCGTAAGGTCGATTATTCTTTTGGTTAGCAGTGAATAATCTTCAAAATCCAGAAAACTCTTGATTTCCTGGAATTGTTTCTCAAATTCTGTCATGATATAAGTCTATATATCAAATATAACAGAAAAATCTTCCAAATAGTATTTTATTTGATTTTGTATGCAATCATCAAACCACCTCGATATAATATCCATTCCCCACTTTTGTTGTAGTTATGTATCCAGGTGTCATACCGTTCTCCGGTTGATAATAAATATCCTTTGTAAAATGCTTCCTGATGCCCGCCACCAACAAAAAGATCCAAAGCCCATTTATCACTTAGTTTCCATTGGTAGCCAAGTGTTAATCCTAGCATATAGTTATAACCTTTCTGATAAAAGTCGGTATCTTTATAACCGTACTTCTGAAGTTCAAATGTACCTCCGCTGACGTTCGCTCCGACATAAAACCCGTTATTTTTTTCATTAAAGTGATAACGTACTTCGGGTGTTATGATTAGTGCTTTGAATGGGGCACCGTTTACAGATTCCCAAAATGAAGCTGTTGCATCAAATTGGAAAGTCATTTTTTTCCCGATGCTGGTTTCCACGCCTATATTGGGGATAAGCGCCAAAGCTGAGGCACCGTTAAATTTTACATAGGTTTGGCCGTAAGAAAAGAATGTGCTTGCAAGGAACAACAGCGATAAGTATTTTTTCATTTTTAATGAAATCAATTTTTGCAAATGTAGCAAGGATAATGTTGTGTATGCCTATTCACAATTGCTTTTTTAGGTTAAGAAATTAGATTTTTATTCTGAAAGAGGTTTCAAATGTTTCTTTTGCAGAAAGAATTAGTATTCCTTCTTTTTCAAATAAATTCCCCGTACTTTTTATAGAGTCTGAATAGCCATGCCAAGGCTCCAAACAGATAAAAGGCGCATTGTTTTTTGTCCAGATTCCAAGATTTGGGAAATCGTACAGAGAGATTTCCACGTAAGGCTTGCCGTTTTTGAGTATTTGGATTTTTTTCGATTCCAGTTTTTTAATTATCAAGGCATCTTCTTCAAATAGAGAATAGGACAGAGGCAGTTTGTGATCTGATAGTTTTAATACAGTGGTACGTTCAGAAAGCAAATTGTTTTCTAAAGAATAGCAAGTAAGCGACTCATCATTTTCAAAAAGAAGCGAGTAATTTTCAAAAGTATCAGTTAGCGCAAAGGCAGGATGACCGCCTATGGAGAAAGGCATTTTTGTATTGCCATTATTGGTAACTTCATATTTGATAGTAAGATAATTCTCTTCCAGAGTGTAAATTATCTTTAATTCAAAATCAAAAGGATAGTATTTTGCTGTTTCTTCAGACGAACGAAAGGAAAATACAGCTTTATTTTTAAAGGTTTCCTCCACACAGAACACATTATCTCTCGCAAATCCATGTCTTGATAATTGATACGACTTATTTTCATAGTTATATTGCCCCTCTTTTAGTGTACCTACAATAGGAAATAAAATAGGAGAGTGCTTGTCCCAAAAGTTAGGATTTCCTTCCCATATATATTCTTTAGCGTTTCTCTTTAATGAAATTAATTCAGCCCCTTTTGTATTGATGGTAGCCTTTAGCTCTTTATTTTGTAGAACAATGTTCATACGGATTTGATTTAAGATGATATATGGCAAAAATAGAATAAAAAAACACCAGCGTGCAGGCTGGTGTTTTACAATTTTTTTTGAAACGGAATTATTGAATTACAACGCTGTGCGTAATAAATTCTGTTGCGCTTTTTTTGAACTTAAACACGTAAGTACCATTTTGGCTAACAGTAAACTTGTACGGTTGAGTTTTGGTTGAAGGAGTTGTTCCGCAGTTTGTTCCGGTGTATTTTACTTCTACCTCAACAGTTTTTGTATTTCCGCTTGTAGATTCTACAAATCTGTTGAACACACCACAATTATTATCAACAACGTGGGTCACCGTTAAAGTGATTTCCTGATTCTTAGCTCCAGTTGTAGGACCGGTAACTGCTGTTGTAAATTCTTTTTGTGTGGTTTGGTTGTTGCTTTTAGAATCGTCATCGTTACTGCAAGAAGTAAGAGCCGTCGAAACGAACAAAACTAACGCCATTGTTTTTAATGCAAACTTTTTCATAGTTAAAAATTTTAAATTGTTTTTTCTTAAAGATGTAGTAAAATGAAAAGGTTGCTTTTTTGCTATGAATTTTAACATCTTTTTTTGTATTATTTTTCTTGCCTATTAAAAATCAATATTTTAGAAAAAAAGGAAATAACAACCGGCATCAATTTTTCGCAATGGTGATGTTTAAAGATTTGGGATTATTAAGAATCTTTTTTTGATTGTTTTTTAAGTGCAAAAGTTGTTTTCAGAATTGTTAAAAATGGTAATTATATAAACATAAATTTTATAGTATAAAAATTAAGGTTTTTGCTACGTTTTTAACATTATTTTAATGGTTTTTTGCGTAAAATTTAATACTTGTTGAAGGTGTTGGTAAATATAAAAAAGCCAAATTTGTAAACATACCAACCTAAAATAATTACTAACCTAACCAAAACAAAGCATTATGAAAAATCTAATCACATTATTGGGCATCAAAGAATTTATCATTGAAAACGAATTAACGGATAGTGTAATGCTTGTACTACATCCTAAAAATTTTGACGAGCTGGCAATGGAATATATTGTTAGTAATAATATGCAAATTGAAAGACCTTTTGAGGTTTTGGGTATATGTGTCATAGAGGACACTGACGGGGAAGTAGCTTACAACGAGATTGATATTCTGGAAATTGCTTATGACCACCATGAGGAATTTGAATATGAATATTTGAGAGCTGCTGTTTGATAATTTGCCACCAAACTATAAACTTAATTTAATATGAATCGTTTAACCTTTGCCATCTCAACAGTTGGCCTGCTGATTTCGGGTTATGCACTACCCGGAAGATTTGCTGATAATTCTTCAGAAATGGCCAGCCTATTGCTCAAAGGAGGTTTCATATTGCTTTTTATTTGCTCTTTTATTGTAAATGGATATTGCATTATTAGCTTTTTCAGAAAAAAACGAAGTTTCGGAAGAAGGAAGCATTATGGAATCCGTACCGTAAGGCAATATTATCCGCAGAGAAGCACACGTTAATAGCGAAAATTCTTTTCTGCAAAAAAGCCTAACCAAAAACTTGGTTAGGCTTTTTTTATTTTAGTAATCTCAATTATTAATTTGCCAATTCGGTCTGATTTCTAAATACCAGTTTTCCGTCAAAGCTGTCTAACAGAATAATGCTGTCTGTAGTGACTTTTCCTGAAAGTATTTCTTTCGAAAGTTCATTCAGGACTTCTTTCTGAACAACTCTTTTTACAGGTCGTGCACCAAATTGCGGGTCGTAGCCTTTTTTAGCAAGGTAATCAATCGCTTCCGGTGTGGCATCTAAAGTAATGTTTTGTAATGCCAGCATCTTAGTGATAGATTTTAGTTGTAGTCCCACAATTTCCTTAATGTTGTTTTCATTAAGAGGTGTAAACATTACGATGTCATCAATCCTGTTTATAAATTCAGGGCGTACGGTTTGTTTCAATAAAGCAAGTACTTCTACTTTGGCAGCTTCAATCGCGCTTTCAACATTCCCTTTCAGGTTCTCGAATTTCTCCTGTATGATAGAGCTTCCCATATTGGAAGTCATGATAATAATCGTGTTCTTGAAATCGGCTAAACGACCTTTATTATCGGTCAGACGGCCTTCGTCTAATACTTGCAACAAAATATTGAACGTATCAGGGTGTGCCTTCTCAATTTCATCAAGCAATACAACAGAATATGGTTTTCTTCTAACAGCTTCCGTCAATTGTCCGCCTTCATCATAACCTACATATCCCGGAGGCGCACCAACCAAACGGCTAACGCTATGCCTTTCCTGATATTCGCTCATGTCGATTCTTGTCATGGCATTTTCATCATCAAACAAGTAAGAGGCCAATGCTTTTGCCAATTCTGTTTTTCCTACACCTGTTGTTCCCAGAAACAGGAAGGAACCGATAGGCTTTTTAACGTCTTGTAATCCGGCACGGCTTCTTCTTACGGCGTCACTGACGGCTTCAATAGCTTCTTCCTGACCTACAACTCTTTTATGCAGTTCTTCTTCAAGATGAAGCAGTTTTTCTCTTTCGCCCTGCAGCATTTTCATTACCGGAATTCCGGTCCATTTGGCAACAACTTCGGCAATATCTTCACGGGTTACTTCTTCTTTGATTAAAGAATGCCCTTCGTTTTCCTGCAATTGCTTTTGGAAAGCATCCAATCGTTCCTGAGCTTCTTTGATTTTTCCGTAACGTAATTCGGCTACTTTTCCGTAATCGCCTTCGCGTTCGGCTCTTTCTGCTTCCAGTTTGAAATTCTCAATTTCTGTTTTGGTAGCCTGAACGTTGTCTACAATGTCTTTTTCGCTTTTCCATTTGGCAAAAATCTCATTGCGTTCTTCTTTCAGGTTTGCCAATTCCAGACCCAGACTTTTCAGCTTGTTTTCGTCGTTTTCACGTTTAATCGCTTCCATTTCGATTTCAAGCTGCATGATTTTCCTATCCAGAACGTCCAGTTCTTCAGGCTTTGAATTAATTTCCATTCGGAGTTTAGAGGCTGCTTCGTCCATTAAGTCAATAGCCTTGTCCGGAAGAAAACGATTGGTGATATAGCGTTGAGATAATTCAACAGCCGCAATAATAGCTTCGTCTTTGATGCGAACCTGATGGTGTGTTTCGTATTTTTCTTTGATACCACGCAAGATGGAAATAGCACTTTCCGTATCCGGTTCATCAACCATAACTTTTTGGAAACGTCTTTCTAATGCCTTATCCTTTTCAAAATATTTTTGATATTCGTCTAAGGTTGTCGCACCAATAGCTCTTAGTTCACCACGGGCGAGTGCAGGTTTTAATATGTTCGCTGCATCCATTGCGCCTTCACCGCCTCCGGCACCTACCAGGGTATGGATTTCATCAATAAAAAGGACAATATCACCTTCTGCAGAGGTTACTTCCTTTACAACCGATTTTAATCGTTCTTCAAATTCCCCTTTGTATTTGGCACCGGCAATCAAGGCCCCCATATCTAAAGAATACACAATCTTGTCTTTTAGATTTTCAGGCACGTCACCATCAACGATTCTGTGGGCAAGTCCTTCGGCAATGGCCGTTTTACCAACACCGGGTTCCCCTACAAGCATTGGGTTGTTTTTTGTTCTTCTTGTCAAAATCTGTAAAACCCTGCGGATTTCTTCATCTCTGCCAATAACCGGGTCGAGTTTTCCGCTGCTGGCAAGTTCGTTTAGGTTTTTAGCGTATTTGTTTAACGAGTTGTAAGTTTCTTCAGCGGAAGCAGAAGTAACCCTATCGCCTTTACGAAGTTCGTCAATAGCCGCTTTTAGTCCTTTTTCAGTAACTCCCTGGTCTTTTAAAATTTGGGCAATTTTACTTTTTGAATTGAAAATAGCCAATAGAAGATGTTCGATAGATACAAATTCATCGTTCATCTTTTTGGCAATGTTTGCCGCATTGTTTAATGTGCTTGACGCTTCTCTCGATAGCATAATATCACCTCCCGAAACTTTTGGGAAAGATTGTAATGTACTATCCAGAATCTGCTGCAAAAGTCCCAGATTTACGTTGAGTTTTTTAAGCAGGAATGGAGTAACGTTTTCGTCTACTTCAAAGATTCCTTTTACGATATGTTCGTTTTCAATCTGTTGATTTCCAAAGTTTTGAGCAATTTGCTGAGCCCTTTGGATGGCTTCCTGAGATTTTATGGTAAAATTATTAAAGTTCATAGATTAAATTTTTAAATTTGATAAAGTCATTTCAATTTATATTCCAATAGGGTAAATCTGACAAAATGGCTTAAAAAGAAGTATTTTTATTAATTTAACAAGACAAAAAGTCTTAAATCCTGACGATATGAGTTTTTTTGATAAAATTTTTGGCAATACAGATAAATCAGATAAATCGGATAATAAAGATACGAATCAAAACGGCTTTAATTGGAATGATTTAACAGAATTAAAACAATTGGATTCTATTATAGAAGAGTCGGAAGAAAAACCGGTAGTAATCTTTAAGCACAGCACACGCTGCAGCATTAGCAGGATGGCGCTAAAGAATTTTGAAAGAGAATATAAAGCAGATGATAACGAGGCCTCGCTATATTTTTTAGACCTTTTGAATTACCGTGATATTTCAAATGAAATTGCACAGCGCTTTCATGTTATCCATCAATCTCCTCAATTATTGCTGATTAAGAATGGAAAATCAGTTTATGATGTTTCACATAGTGCAATTGATGCGGAGGCTTTGGAAGGGAAATTGTGAAAGAGGTGCTAAGTTGCTAAGGTTCTGAGGCACTAAGGTTTTGTGTTCTTATGAGTAAAAGAGAAGTTATTGAATTAGCTAAAAGAGGTTGTAAGACACTAAGGAGCTAAGTTTTGTTCTTTCTGAGCAATTGTTATCTGATTTTACAACGGAAAACCAGATTCTCATAGCATAAACTCTATTCTTAACGTCTTAAAGCCTTAGTGCCTCAGAACCTTAGTGCCTTAGTCCCTCAAAAAATTCTCCATCTTCAAAACAATCTCCTTTAAACACAAATTATTAATACTGCCTTCATGTGTATGCGTTGTTTTTGATGAAGGCTCATATTCGCCATTTTCAATTTGTGTAGCAATTATTTTATAAGCATCTCTGAAAGGGACCCCCTGCTGAACCAGTTCATTCAAATTATCAACGGTAAACAGGTAATCGTATTTTTTATCTTCAAGGATGGTTGTATTCACCTGAATGTCTTTTAAAGAAAAGCAGGCAATCTCCAGACATGATTTTAAATTCTGAATAGCAGGAAAAAGTCCTTCTTTTAGTAATTGGAAATCTCTGTGATAGCCACTTGGCAGATTGTTGGTCAGCAAAGTGATTTCATAAGGCAGGGCCTGAATCTTATTGCATTTTGCCCTGATCAATTCAAAAACATCCGGATTTTTCTTGTGGGGCATAATGCTGGAACCTGTAGTCAGGTGATTTGGAAGGCTTATAAAGTTGAAATTCTGACTCATATACAAGCAGACATCCATAGCCAGCTTGGATAAAGTGGCTGCCAGTCCTGAAAATGCGAATGAAACTGTTTTCTCAGCTTTTCCACGGCTCATTTGTGCGGCTACCGAATTGTATTTCAATATCGAAAACCCTAATTCCTGAGTGGTAAATGTTCTGTCAATAGGAAAAGAACTTCCATATCCGGCAGCAGAACCCAGCGGATTTTGGTCTACAATTTTTTGTGCCGCATTGAGCATAACCATATCGTCAATGAGTAATTCTGCATAGGCAGAAAACCACATCCCAAAAGAAGAAGGCATAGCAATCTGCAAATGCGTGTAGCCCGGAAGAATAATATCTTCGTGTTTTTTGCTCAATAAAATCAGCAGGTCGAAAAGTTCCTTAACGAGTTTTTTGACAGATGTGATTTCTTCTTTCAGATAAAGATGTATATCTACCAGAACCTGGTCGTTTCTGGAACGGGCCGTATGGATTTTTTTTCCGGCTTCGCCTAATTTTTCAGTTAATAGATATTCTATTTTAGAATGCACATCTTCAAAAGCCGCTTCAATTGTAAAGTTGCCTTGTTTTATTTGTGCCAGAATATCTTCTAAAGCCAATACCAAATCGGTTGTTTCCTTTTCGGTCAGGATGTTTATTTTGCCCAACATTTTGGCATGTGCGATAGAGCCTAATACATCGTATTTTGCCAGAACCAAATCCAGTTCCCTGTCATTTCCAACCGTAAAGAGGTCTATTTTCTGGTCGGTAGGTATTCCTTTTTCCCAAAGTTTCATAGTGTGTGTTATTTAGGTTATTGTGTTGTTTAGATTAAAAAAATCGGATAAAATTTTGGTATATAAGTGAATACCTTCCCTTATTTCTTCCAGAAAAATAAATTCATTGGCGGTATGTGAACGCAGCGAGTCGCCAGGTCCCAGTTTCATCGATTGGCAGTTCAAAACCGATTGGTCAGATAGTGTAGGCGAACCGTATGTTTGTCTTCCCAAAGAAATTCCCGCTTGTACCAAAGGATGGTTTTTGTCGATTGAAGACGCATTCAAATGCATTGACCTTGGATTTACGTTTCCTTTGATATGTTGTTGTACAACTTTGAGGATTTCTTCATTCGTATAGCAATCGTTTACGCGAATATCTACAACCAGACTGCATTCAGACGGTACTACATTGTGCTGTTTTCCGGCATTTATCTGCGTAACGGTCATTTTTACAGGGCCTAATATTTCAGATACCTTTTCAAATTCATACGTCCTGAACCATTCAATAGCGGCAAGTGCATTGTAAATTGGATTGTCTGTATTTTGGTGAGCCGCATGACTTGCTGTTCCGGGAATGATGATGTCCAGGACAAGAAGTCCTTTTTCAGCAATGGCCAACTGCATCTGTGTTGGTTCGCCTACTATGGCACATTCTATTTCAGGCAGATGTTTCAATAAACCATTCAGTCCGTTTGGGCCGCTACTTTCTTCTTCGGCAGTACCCGCAAATAAAATATTGTAAGGAAGGTTTTCATAAGCATAAAAATAGGTGAACGTAGCCAACAAAGAAACCAGGCAACCTCCGGCATCATTGCTTCCAAGTCCAAATAATTTTCCGTCTTTTTCAATAGCTTCAAACGGATTTAAAGTATAGCCTTCGTTTGGTTTTACTGTATCATGGTGAGAATTCAGCAGCAGTGTTGGTTTTGATGCATCATAATGCAAATTTACAGCCCAGACATTGTTGTTTTCTCTCTGAAACGGAATGGAATTGTTTTGAAACCAGTTTTCCAGTAAAAGTGCTGTTTGGGCTTCTTCTGATGAAAAAGACGGTGTTTCAATAAGCTGTTTTAATAAACTGATGGCTTCGTTGGTTACTATTTCGATGCTTTTATGCGTCATGATTTTTCTCTTTATAATTTTATTTGGGTAGCTGCAGCCTTGTTTTTCAGCGTTTTTTGATTTCCAATTACAATTGTGTGAACGCCATTGTTCAATGATTTGAAGCAGTTTTCGAGTTTGGGCAACATTCCCGAATGGATGGTCTGCTCGTTTTTTAATGTTTGGTATTTCTCAAAATCAAGAACTTCAATAACCGAATCATCATCTTCCGAATTAAGTAAAACACCTTTTTTCTCAAAACAGTAGATGAGTTCTACCTCATATTCTTCAGATAAGGAAATTGCAATTTCTGCAGCAATCGTATCGGCGTTCGTATTCAATAACTGACCTTTTCCGTCATGTGTAATGGCTGAAAAAACAGGTATGCAGTTTTGCACTAACAAGGCCGAAATCAGCTTATTGTTTACCTGGATTACATCACCAACAAACCCAAAATCGATTTCCGTGTTTTTCCTTTTCTCTGACTGGATGAGGTTACCGTCTGCACCCGAAAATCCGATGCTGTTTGTGCCAAATTGTTGCAATTGGGCTACAATCTGTTTATTTAATAAACCGGAATAGGTCATAACGGCAACATCGAGCATAGCTTCATCTGTAATTCTTCTGCCGTTTGAAAAGCAAGGTTTTAATCCCAGTTTTTCGGCTATTTCGCTGGCTTTTTTACCACCGCCATGTACCAGAATTTTATGTCCTTTCAGTTCCGAAAAGTCGGTAAGGAATTCTGACAAGAGTTGTTCATTGTCGATGATGTTGCCGCCTATTTTTATGATGCTAAGACCTGGTTTAGTTTTCATTTTCCAGAATTTTTGTCAATATTGCCTGTGCTGCATAAGTCCTGTTGTTGGCTTGCGGGATAACGATAGAATTATCGCCGTCTAAAACCTCATCAGAAACAATCATATTTCTTCTAACCGGAAGGCAATGCAAGAACTTTGCATTAGCTGTAAGTTCCATTTTTTCCTGTGTGATGGTCCAATTCATGTCTTTAGAAAGGATTTTCCCGTAATCATTATAGGCACTCCAATTTTTAGCATATATAAAATCGGCATTTTTGAAGGCCTCATCCTGATTGTTTGTGATTGTTGCTCCTTTTGTGATTTCAGGATTCAGTTCATATCCTTCCGGATGCGCGATTACAAGCTCATAACCGGAAAGTTTCATAATCTTGACAAAAGAATTGGGTACGGCATGAGGCAAAGCCTTAGGATGCGGTGCCCAGGTCAGAACCACTTTTGGTTTTCTTTTGGTCTTGTATTCCTGTATAGTCAGTGCATCCGCAACGGCCTGGAGCGGATGTTCGGTTGCGCCTTCCAGGCTGATTACCGGAACAGAAGCATATTTTGTAAAAGCATTGATGACCTGTTCTGCTTCGTCCTTTTCCTTATCGGTTAAGGTAGGGAAGCTTCTAACGCCAACAATGTCACAGTATTGAGAAATAACCTGTGCGGCTTCTTTGATGTGTTCCGCCTTATCGCCGTCCATAATCGTGCCGTCCTCAAATTCGAGCGACCAGCCTTCTGTATTGAGATTCATTACAATACAGTCCATCCCAAGATTCAACGCGGCTTTTTGGGTACTCAATCTTGTTCTGAGGCTTGGGTTGAAAAACAGTAGTCCCAGCGTTTTGTGTTTACCCAAACCGGAATTTACAAAAGGGTCAGACTTGATTTTTTTGGCGGTTAAAATCAGTTCGTCCAAATCATTTATATCGTCTACAGTAGTGAACTTTTTCATTTTTTTTAATTTAAGTATTGTAATGCATTTTTTAGTCCGGCAACAAATTTGTCGATTTCCGTTTCAGTGATAAGTAATGGCGGAAGTATTCTTAGCAGGTTCTTTTGGGAGGCATTCCCCGTAAAGATAAATTGCTCATAGACCAATTTTTTGCGCAGTTCTGCCACATCAAAATCAAACTCCAGACCTAGCATAAGGCCTTTTCCCTTAATCTTTTTTACCTGAGGTATTTGTGAAACGGCCTGGATAAAATAATCGGATTGTTTTTTTACGTTTTCCAAAACTGCTTCCTCTTCGATTATTTCTAAAACTGCCAGAGCCGAAGCACAGGCAAGATGGTTACCGCCAAAAGTGGTTCCGAGCAAACCAAACGAGGCTTTGAATTTTGGACTGATGAGCAATCCGCCAATAGGAAATCCGTTGCCCATTCCTTTTGCCATCGTAATAATATCCGGCTTGATGCCATGATGCTGGTGTGCAAAGAATTGTCCGGAACGCCCGTAGCCGCTTTGGATTTCGTCGACAATCAGGATAATGTCATTGGCATTGCAGAGCTCTTCCAATTCCTGAAAAAACTTGGGAGTTCCTTCATCCAATCCGCCAACACCCTGGATTCCTTCAATGATGATTGCCGAGATTTCATTTTCTGAAACTGCTTTTTTGACCAGTTCAATATCGTTGAGCGGTAGAAAAAGAACCGGATGATTGGCATTAATTGGTGCTACAATAGATGGATTATCGGTTACGGCAACTGCGGCAGAAGTTCGTCCGTGAAAGCTTTTGTGAAAAGCAATCACTTTTGATTTTTTGTTATGAAAAGAAGCCAGTTTCAAGGCATTTTCATTGGCTTCTGCACCCGAATTGCATAAAAACACACTGTAATCAGGATAAGCTGACATTTCGCCTAATTTCTTTGCGAAGGCCTCCTGCAATGGGTTTTGGATGGAATTGGAATAAAACCCGATTTTTTCAATCTGTGACTGGATGGCTTTCACATAGTTGGGATGGGAATGTCCTACTGAAATTACACCATGACCGCCATAGAAGTCAAGATACTCCTGATTTTTATCGTCCCAAACTTTGGCTCCCAAGGCTTTGACAGGTGTGATGTTATATATTGGATATACATTAAATAAGCTCATTTTCTTTTTTTTAGGGTTTAAAAACCGCTGGGTTTTAATTTTAATCCGGTTGTTTCTTCCAGGCCAAACATCAGGTTCATGTTCTGTACAGCCTGGCCTGATGCTCCTTTTAGCAGGTTGTCGATAATGGAAGTGACCAAAAGATAATCTCCTTTTTTCTCCAGACTAAGAATGCATTTGTTGGTCTGAACCGCCATTTTCAGGCTGATGTCTTCTGCCGTAACCCATACAAAAGGATGTTCTTTGTAATATGTCTGGTACAAATCAATCAGTTCTTCTTTGCTTTTGCTTGTTTTGGTGTAGAGCGTTGCAAAAATGCCTCGGGTAAATTCGCCGCGATTTGGGATGAATAGTATTTCATTTTCAAAATCTTCCTGCAAACTATTCAGACTTTGTTTTATCTCTGCCAGGTGCTGGTGTTCAAAAGCTTTGTAATGGGAAATATTTGAATTTCTCCAACTATGGTGCGTAGTTTCTGAAAGCTGTACTCCGGCTCCGGTACTTCCCGTTATGGCGTTAACATGAACATCATTTTCCAGTAAATTCTCTGAAGCCAAAGGCAAAAGTGCCAATTGTATGGCGGTTGCAAAACATCCCGGATTGGCAATGTATTTTGCAGCAGCTATTTTATTTTTATTTAGTTCCGGAAGGCCATAAACAAAAGAATCAGAATTGAAATCCGCATCATTATCAAGACGGAAATCATTACTCAGGTCGATGATTCTGGTATGTAAAGCAAATTTGTTATTTTCCAAAAAGGCTTTTGATTTGCCATGTCCGAGGCATAGAAATACGACATTTACATCAGGATTTATTTTGTCTGTAAATACCAAACCGGTTTCGCCTATCAAATCGGGATGTGCTGCCGTTAAAGGCTTTCCGGCCTGTGAGGTGCTGAAAACAAAATCAATTTCTACTTTGGGATGGTTTACCAGAATTCGAAGCAATTCGCCTGAAGTATAACCGGCACCTCCAATAATTCCTGCTTTAATCATAATCGATGGAATTTACTTGTGAATAAATAGACTGGGCATTACCAAGAATCTTGATAAAACCTTTGGCGTCATCAGCCGTCCAGGCATTGTTTATTTCCCCATATTGGCCAAATTTGCTGTTCATCAGGTCGTGTTCGGATTCGATTCCGTCCAATGAAAAATAATATGGCTTTAGGGTTACGGTCACGGTTCCCGTTACATTTTTTTGGGTGTCTTCTAAAAAAGTTTCGATGTTTCTCATTACAGGATCTAAAAACTGCCCTTCATGAAAAAGCATACCGTACCAATTGCCCAACTGTTCTTTCCAGTATTGCTGCCATTTTCCAAGCGTATGTTTCTCCAGCAGATGATGCGCTTTTAGGATGATCAGTGGAGCTGCTGCTTCAAAACCGACTCTTCCTTTGATTCCAATAATCGTATCGCCAACATGAGTGTCTCTCCCGATAGCGTAGGCACTGGCTAATTTTTCCAATTGGGTAATAATAGCCGTTGGTTTGTCAAATACATCGTTAAGACCAATGATTTCTCCCTTTTTGAAATGAAGCGTGATTTTTTCCGGTTCTGTTTTCTGAAGCTGAGACGGATAGGCACTTTCTGGCAATGACAGATTAGAGGTTAATGTTTCTTTACCGCCAACACTGGTCCCCCAAATGCCTTTATTGATTGAATATTGCGCCTTTTCCCAGGAATACTCTACTCCGTTTTTCTGAAGATAGTCGACTTCTTCCTGACGTGATAATTTCAAATCCCTGATTGGCGTGATGATTTCCAGTTGGGGTGCAATTGTCTGGAAAATCAGGTCAAAACGAATCTGATCGTTTCCGGCACCGGTACTGCCATGGGCAATAGCCGAAGCGCCTATTTTTTTGGCGTATTTTACGGTTTCTATAGCCTGGAAAACTCTTTCCGCACTTACAGACAGGGGATAGGTATTGTTTTTCAGTACATTTCCAAAAACTAAAAACCTGATGGCTTTTTCATAATAATGGTCAATGATGTCCAGATTGATATGCTGTGCACTTCCCAATTCATAAGCTCTTTTTTCGATGGCATCTAATTCTTCATTATCAAAACCTCCTGTGTTTATCAATATGGTATGGACCTCCAGTTGCTTTTCATTTTTCAGATATTTCAGGCAGAATGAGGTATCCAAACCGCCGCTATAAGCTAAAACTACTTTTTTCATATGATTATTTTTTTAGAAATGTCTGCTTGATTTGTTTCAATCTTGTCAGCACTTTTTTATTGAATTTCACCTCTTCCGTTTTTTTGTTTTCCGGGTCATAAAGCATTCCTGTACAGAGGCACATTTTGAATTCTTTTCGTTCCAGAATGTCATAATTGGTGCAGCCTTTGCATCCGGCCCAAAAGGTAGGGTCGGTTGTCAGTTCAGAAAAAGGAACGGGTTTGTATCCTAAGTCGGAATTGATTTTCATTACTGCCAGGCCTGTCGTAATCCCGAAAATTTTTGCTCCCGGATATTTTTCCTGGGAGTATTCAAAGACTTTCTTCTTGATTTTTTTGGCAAGTCCGAGGTGACGAAAATCAGGATGTACGATGAGTCCGGAATTGGCTACAAACTGGCCATGTTCCCAGCTTTCAATGTAACAGAAACCTGCAAATTTTCCATTTTCCAAAGCGATTATGGCATCGTTGTTTTCCATTTTTTTCTGGATGTACTCGGGCGACCTTTTGGCAATTCCAGTGCCTCTTAAAAGTGCCGACGCTTCCATGGTATCGCAAATTTCCTGTGCGAACTTATAGTGCTCTTTCTGAGCAATACAGATGGTTACATTCATTTTTAAATGTAAGATTGGGTTAAAAAAATAAGGTGATATTAATTTTGCGGAAGGAGGAAACAGGACGGACCTATTTCATAGAAATATAGCAGACCTAAGGCCGGAAACTGGCCGAAGCTGAAAAAAATAAAGATGTTGTAGTCAAGTCAGGATAGTAATATCCCTGTAAAATGATTGGAAATTTCAAAACTGAAAAATAAAAAATGAATAAAGGTTTTAGGACTCGTTAAACTTTGGCGGTACAGATTATGACCGCACAACCCGCGAAGTTAGTGCAGGAAGTGTCCGTAGGATAGAAGTTGTATGTAAATTGTAATTATTCATCGGTGCAAATGTACACAAAAAATATAATAATTTCAGGTGTTGATGGTTTTTAACAAAATGTTGTATAAATGTCACAAAAAAAATCCGAAGTCTTTTGGACTCCGGATTTCTGTTTTTGGATTGGAAAGGTTTTTTAGTTTTTGATAATCTTTTTGGTAAATTCCTGATTGTCTGTTGTTACGTTGATAATGTAAGTTCCAGATGGAAGTCTTGAAATATCAACTGCGGTTTCCAAGCGGCCATCACTTTCGATGCTTTTCGATTCGATTACCTTACCTGTAATATCATATATCGCATACTGAACATCGCCGGCAGAAGCTTTGTCAACAGTAATTGTAAACTGCCCGTTGTTTGGATTTGGATAGATTTTAACATCCAATTCTGATTTTCCAATCGGGCTTGCAGCGGCCCTACCTGAGCCACAGCTAATAGCAGTTCTGCTAATTGTTCCGTTAGAGTTGTTGACAGAACCATTGGCGTTTTTAGCCTTGATATAGTAAGAATAGCTGGTTCCGGCAGTAATCAGATACGTATTCAGGAATGAATTTCCTGTTACGTCTGGAGCATACAGGTTTCCGTTTCTGTAAATGTCATAAGAAGTAGCATTGCTGGAAGTTGTCCAGGTAACATTGATGGCACTTTGCGTTCCGCTGCAGGTTGCTGTTGCTGATATGGTAAAACTTCCTGGTGTGGCATTACAAACCAAAGTTGAAGCAGAAAGCGTTCCGTTAGAATTTGTTCTTGTTCCGGAGCTGTTTTTAGCAATAACATAGTAGGTGTAAGTTGTACCACCGGTTACAAGTGTGTTGATGTATTGTGTTCCTGTAATATTGCTGGCATATAATGCGCCGTTTCTGTAAATGTCATATCCGGTAGCATTGCTTGAAGCTGTCCAGTTCAAACGGTTTTGTGTAGAGGTCCCACTACATTCCGGTGTAAGTGTCAGCGAAAAAGTTCCAGGAGCGGCTACCGCACTACACGTAAGATTTAAATTGGATTTGAACGCATTAAAATAGGCCAGGGCAAAGCTGTCTCTCCAGGTATTGCTGTTTAATTTTGCCGCATCTGAAGTAGTATCAACAAAACCAATTTCATTCAAACAGGCTGTTGCTGAAGAATATCTCAGAACTCCTAAATGGTAGGCTAAAAAGCTGTTGTCTTCTACACAACGTCTGTTGGTCCAGGAACCGTGAGTGACCATATCAGCTTGAATTTTTTGTGCAAAAGCAATATCAGGAGCTGTATTGGTGTCATCAGCAGTACAGTAAAAAGTCTCTGTTCCGGTTCCTCCACCTGCATTACAGTGAATACTTAAAAGACGGTCGGCATTCCAGTTATTGGACATTGTAGCTCTCTGGTTGACAGAAATCCATCCGTTTACATTGGTTGTTCTGGTAAGATGCACAGTCCATGTACAACTGTTATCAATCAGAGCTTTTGTTTTTTGGGCAACAGCAAGAGCTGTTTCTATTTCTGTGGCCGTCCTTCCGTCCGGATTGTCACTTGTGCTGGTTCCATAGCCATGTCCAGGGTCAAGTACAACTATCTGTGCGTTTATTCCTAAAGAGCATAGCAATAAACCAAATATAAAGGCTGTCTTTTTCATCTTAATTCATTTTTAGAGTTGCGATAAAGAGTCTTCCGGTTTTGTCATCAGAGAAAATGACTTTGTCCTTGTGGATGGTCGGAAACATTTCAAAAATCACTTCAGTATTCGTAATCTTTTTGGTTTTGCCTTTCTCGACATCAAAAAGATAGAGTTCTGAATTGCTAACGGTATGCCCGTTTTCGCTTTCGTCTAAAAACCCGATAAGATAGGAGTCATCATCAGACCAGGCGGTGGCGATTCCTGTTCCGATTTTTCTGCCTTTGGTTTTTCCGTCAATATCATAAATATAGATATCGGCTCCATTATGTACGGCTACTTTTTTGCCATCGTTAGAAAGCATGGCATTGTAAAATTGGCCTTCATCATTGGTTACAACCCATTGTTTTGAAGTAGCTAAATCTTTGGCCTCAATTTTTAAGTTCGCCAGATTGGTATACACCACAACCTGATTGTCTCCCTTTTTTGAAGCACCTCTGTAAGACGGTAGATAGTTTGGGTCAATATTTTCTACCTTTTTAGAATAATTATCCCGGATATTATAGTTAATAACCTTAGCATTTGAGAAATATTCCTTGTCGGATTTTTCTTTAAAGTAAAAAGAATCGCCCGATTTGTCCCAGACATAAGCATAACCGCTACCTTGTTTGTCAGAAATTGGCTTTACTGTATTGGTTTTCAATTCCAGAAGATAGACACCTTTAAGGTGTTCTCCGGTTAAGAGTACATATTCTCCGGTAGGAGAAAAGAGAGGATTGGTGTAAAAACCGTCTACCTCAATGCGTTCAAAATCCTCGATTTTTTGCGCATACACCGATAAGCTCATAAGGAATGAGCATAACATAGTAGTTTTATTCATAATTGATAAATTTAGGTTGTGATAAATTTAACCTATAAAATCTTATAAATAAATACTAATTATGTTAATTTATTGTAATTTAATTCATTATGCGATGTAAAACCTAGTGTTTACGGTTGTTTTTTAAGAATTATCTTCTGATGCTGTTTCGGGAAATAATATTTTTCAGTTTTACCTTTAAATCTTCTCCCGTATCATAAATCATCTGTTCATTAGACGGGAAAGGAACTGCTTTTTGGTTGAAGTAAGTGTAATACGATTCGTCTGCAGCTCTTCTGTCACCACGGTAAGTAGAGTAGATGTTCTCAAAAATAAATTCACTGGTTAGTGGGAAAGTCTGCAATAATTGGCCGGATTTGTAGTCGATGTAATCTACTTTGGCAGTTACCTGCGCGGCTTTGAATTGTGTAAATTCATAGATGTCAACCTTAATCGTTTTAAATTTGTCAACCTTAATTACATTACCCAAACTGTCTTTGACTACATTACCACGTGAATCTGTCAGGTTTTTTACACCGTCCTTAATCTGTTTTTCTTTAATGAATTGTTTTTCTTTTACCTGTTCCGGAGAGATATTGATTTGGCGGAAGTTTACTACAATCTCAAAATCATAATTCACGCCTTTTTGCTTGCTACTGTGATATACCGTCCATTTGTCATTCAATCCGTTGGTACTGAAATCCAACAGGTCGTTTTGCAGACGAATTGGGATAACCATATTGGTTTCGTTTCTCATATAGACATTTACGAAATCAGTTCCTTTCAATTGGGCTTCATCCATAAGCTTACGGACATCTTTAAAACCCGGATTGATTTGGTCAAGATAAAGAAGGTCGTCATAGGCACGGCGGCTTGTCATTTTGTCTTTAGTCAACAATAAGGCTTTGGCATTGTCATAGAGATATTTTGAAAGTGCATTTTTGCTGTTTACAATCTGGTCAGTATAATCGTCAAACGGAAAGATGGCATTTCTGTTTTCTTTCATCAGACGCAAAGGCAAAAGCGGCCGTATTTTTTCCTGGCGGTTGTTTAACTGAACATACGTCGTATAGATGCGTTCCAGATTTCTTGGGTTGGCGTCTTTTGCCAGGAATTGGATGTCGCGCAAGTCCCGCTCTTTTGCTTTGGCAAAGGCCTCTTCGAGTAAGTAGATATAGTCCTGTTTTCCTTTTTTGTCTTTGTTGGAGCGGAGACTGTTTACGGCATTGTCAATAGCTCCGTCATAATCACCGCTGGTTAACATATTGGTAGTTTGTTTTACGCCGCAGGACACTAAAGCAAATACTAAAAACAGGAGAGTAATCTTCTTCATAAATGTTAAAAATTTAAGCAAATATATATCTTTTTTCAAAGTGTTTTCTGCTTTGGGACCAAAACAAAAAAGCCCCGGAATACCGGAGCTTTTGTAAAATATATAGTGTCTGTTATTTTCTGAAAAAAGGAGGTAGCAATTTGCTGGAAACCTCACCAAATCCAATTCTGACATTGTCTTTTTTGCAATAGCCTTTCATAATGACCGTATCGCCATCATTAATGAACTTACGTTCTGTACCGTCGCTCATAGTAAGCGGATTTTTTCCGCCCCAGGTCAATTCCAACATTGAGCCGAAACTGTCAGGTGTAGGACCGGAAATAGTTCCGGAGCCCATCATATCGCCTGAATTGACACGGCAGCCGTTAGAAGTGTGGTGAGCCAATTGCTGGCTCATACTCCAGTACATGTACTTAAAGTTTGATTTTGAGATAACTGTAGGTTCTGCATTTTCCGGCTGTAAGGAAACTTCCAGATTAATGTCAAAAGTTTTCTTGCCTTTTTCCTGTAAGTAAGGCAGCGGCATAGGGTCTTGATTTGGACCTTTTGTACGGAAAGGCTCCAAAGCATCCATAGTTACAATCCAAGGTGAAATAGAAGAGGCGAAGTTTTTTGCAAGGAATGGTCCTAATGGGACATATTCCCACTTTTGGATATCCCTGGCGCTCCAGTCGTTCAAAAGAACCATCCCGAAAATATAATCTTCCGCTTCATGTACCGGGATATTTTCTCCCATAATATTGGCATCGGTCGTAATGAAAGCAGTTTCCAATTCAAAATCAACCAATCTTGACGGTCCAAATACAGGAGTCGTTTCACCATTAGGCAAAGTCTGTCCCATTGGTCTGTGAACAGGAATTCCGGAAGGGACAATGGTTGAGCTTCTTCCGTGATAGCCTACAGGAATATGAAGCCAGTTAGGAAGCAGGGCATTTTCAGGGTCGCGGAACATTTTTCCAACGTTGGTAGCATGTTCTCTGCTGGAATAGAAATCAGTATAATCGCCAATCAATACCGGCAGTTGCATTTCAACATCTTCTATCTTAAAGATAACCGTTTCTCTGTGTTTTTCGTTATCTCTTAGTTCGGAATTGGTAGCGTCAAAAATATCGGCAATCCTGTTTCTCACCAATCGCCATGTTTTTTTTCCGTCAGAGATAAAATCGTTTAGGGTGTCCTGCATGAACATATCGTCAGTCAGGTCAATTCCTTCAAAATAGTTCAATTGCTGTAGGGCACCAAGGTCAATGGCATAGTCACCAATCCTTGTTCCGATTGTGACTACATCATCTTTAGTAAGGAAAACTCCAAAAGGTATATTCTGTATAGGAAAATCGCTGTCTTGTGGTACTTCCAGCCATGATTTTCTATTTGGGTCGTTTGCTGTTATAGGCATTATTATTGTTAGTTTATTTGTTTATAAATCAAGTATCAAATATATCGTTATATGGCATTTTAACAAACGCTTTTTGTATTTTTGTCCTCAAATTAACAAAAAATTATCAAATGCTACGCGACGAACAAATTTTTGACTTAATATTAGAAGAACAAGACAGACAAATCCACGGATTGGAACTGATTGCTTCCGAGAACTTTGTGAGTGACCAAGTGCTTGAAGCGGCAGGTTCAATACTAACTAATAAATATGCTGAAGGCTATCCAGGTAAAAGATACTATGGGGGCTGTGAAGTAGTAGACGTAATCGAACAGATTGCGATTGACAGGGCAAAAGCTTTGTTTGGTGCTGAGTATGCCAACGTACAGCCACATTCCGGGTCACAGGCTAATGCATCAGTTTACCATGCCTGCTTAAAACCAGGAGATAAGATTCTTGGTTTTGACCTTTCCCATGGTGGCCACCTGACGCACGGTTCTCCGGTAAACTTTTCAGGT
Source organism: Flavobacterium lindanitolerans (assembly GCF_002846575.1). Classification (NCBI taxonomy): domain Bacteria; kingdom Pseudomonadati; phylum Bacteroidota; class Flavobacteriia; order Flavobacteriales; family Flavobacteriaceae; genus Flavobacterium; species Flavobacterium lindanitolerans. The sequence continues at coordinate 263,663 of NZ_PJND01000008.1, read as the reverse complement.
AAATTATACCACCCTGTATTTTATGGCGTTGACCAGGAAACAGGATTGCTGAACTATGATAAAATTCAGGAAGTTGCTACTAAAGAACAACCAAAATTGATTATCGCAGGTGCTTCGGCCTATTCCCGTGATATGGATTTTGCCCGTTTTAGAGAAATTGCTGATAGCGTTGGTGCTATTTTGATGGCCGATATTTCGCATCCGGCCGGATTGATTGCCAAAGGATTGATGAACGACCCGATTCCACATTGCCATATCGTAACCACAACTACCCACAAAACATTAAGAGGACCACGTGGTGGTATGATTCTGATGGGGAAAGATTTTGAAAACCCATTCGGTATCAAAACACCAAAAGGTGAAATCAGAATGATGTCGTCTTTATTGGATGCTGCCGTTTTTCCTGGAAACCAAGGAGGTCCGTTAGAGCACATCATTGCAGCTAAAGCTGTCGCTTTTGGAGAAGCTTTGTCTGATGAGTTTTTTACTTATGCAAGACAGTTGCAGAAAAATGCCAAAGCAATGGCAGCCGCTTTTGTAAAAAGAGGTTATAATATCATTTCCGGTGGTACAGACAACCACATGATGCTGATTGACCTTAGAAATAAAAATATTTCAGGTAAAGAAGCCGAAAATGCATTGGTAAAAGCTGAAATCACTGTAAACAAAAACATGGTTCCGTTTGATGATAAATCTCCGTTTGTTACTTCCGGTATCCGCGTAGGAACTGCTGCAATCACAACCAGAGGTTTGGTAGAGGCAGATATGGAAACCATTGTTGATTTAATGGACAGAGTGATTCAGGACCATACCAATGAAGAACTTTTAGAGCAGATTGCTGATGAAGTAAACGAAATGATGAGCGAAAGACCCATTTTTGTTTATTAATCACAAGTCAAAAAATAGGACTAAGCCCATACATTTTGTATGGGCTTTTTTATTGATAAAAATTTTTTTGAAAAAAAAATAGGCTAATAATATTTTCGTACGAAAAATTTCCTACCTTTGGTTTAATCAAAATAAATAATTGTTTATTTAATAAATATCATCATCAATCAAATGGTAAAACTAATCACAATCTCTGCCATCTTTTTTTTGCAGGTTGCAGTAGCGCAGACTAAAACTGAAAAGTTGGATAGTCTGTTCCAATCTGCTGTAAACGATGGCTCATTTAACGGCAATGTCCTGATTGCAGAAAAGGGCAAGGTCATTTATCAGAAATCGTTCGGTTATTCCGACATCAAGGCAAAGGAAAAACTGACCGGCAAGTCAGTTTTTGAACTGGCTTCCGTTTCCAAGCAATTTACCGCAATGGGAATTGTTCTGTTGCAAAAGCAAGGGAAACTTTCGTATGACGACCCCATCAGCAAATTTTTACCGGAATTGTCAATGTACAATGACATTACGATTAAAAACCTTCTGGTGCATACCGGAGGACTTCCGGATTATATGGAGCTTATGAGTCAGGAAGAAAATCACGATGGTTTTGCAACAAACCAAACCATTATTGACCTGTTCGTTAAAAAGAAGCCTCCGGTTGTATTTAAACCGGGCGAAAAACATGAATACAGCAATACGGGTTATGCCTTATTGGCCAGTATCATAGAAAAGGCATCCGGGAAAAGTTATGGCGATTATTTGGCGGAAAACATTTTCAAACCATTAAAAATGAACGATACAAGAGTTTACAGAAGATGGTTTAAGCCTGAAAAAGTCAAAGATGTCACCAAAGGATATATTTATTCGGACAGTCTTAAAAGACTAGCCACACCAGATGAAATCAGCAAGGATTATTTTACGATTTATCTTGACGGAATCGTTGGCGATGGTATGGTTAATTCGACTACAACCGACCTGCTGTTATGGGATCAGGCATTATATACAGATAAGTTGGTCAATAAGCAGGACAAAGAATTGATTTTTAGTTCGTATCCTACCCAAAGCGGCAAAGCAACCAATTATGGTTTTGGATGGAAAGTTTCGACAAGCAGCCTGTATGGGAAAATAGCATCCCATAGTGGCGGTTGGTCAGGCTATGTAACTTATATTGCCCGCTATCTGGACCGCAATTGCACTATAATTATACTTCAAAATGCAATGAACCAAAACACGAAAATTCCTCAAGCCGAAATCAGGAACATCCTCTTTGAGCCAATTTATAAGGCAGATAAGAAAAAAATGGAAGAAATAGTAGGAATTTATAAAACGGAGAAAGGAAATGAAAGGGAATTGCTTTTTGAAAAAGGAAAGCTTTACACAAAGCTCAATGCAGAACAAAAGCTGGAACTGATTCCAATTTCAGAAAATAAATTTTTGGCTGATGGTTACCAACCCGAAGTTTTCTATGAATTTGTAGCAGAGAATAATAAAATTTCGAAATATATTGTTACACAACCAGAGCTCTCAGTCCGTTCTGAGGCCGTAAAAATTAAATAGACAGGATATGCAGGCAGAACCCACAAAATCAGAATTAGAAATTTTACAAGTCTTATGGCAGTTTGGTCCTTCGACTGTACGATTTGTAAACGACCAGCTTAACGAGCAAAAAAGAGCCGTTCAGTATACATCAACCTTAAAATTGATGCAGATTATGACCGAAAAAGGAATGCTTGTTAGCGATAAGACTCAAATGAAGCACGTCTACAGTCCGGCAATAGAAGAAAAGAAAACAAAAGGATTTCTTTTGGAAAAATTTGTTGATGCACTTTATAATGGTTCCAGCAGTAGCCTGGTAATGCAGCTGCTCGGCAATAAAAAAACAACCCAGGAAGAAATCGAAGAGATTCGAAGCCTTTTGGATAAGTTAGACAAGAAAAAATAACAACTTAAAAATTCAGACTATGATTATGCCCAATGAAAACATATTGAAGGCAATCTCCTGGACACTGATACATTCAGTGTGGCAAGGATTGGTTCTGGCTATTTTAGCCGGATTGGTTATAGTGTTTACAAGAAAATCCAAAGCAGCGATTCGTTATAATGTGCTGTCAGGATTGTTCGTGATGTTTTTAATAGCAGTTGGTTTTACATTTAATTACGAATACCATCAGGAAATTGCCATAGAGCCGGATGCAATAATGATTGCCGGAACAAATCCGGAATTGCAAAATACATTTACGGGCCCGTCAGCAATTGCTCCCGATTATTTCGAAGAAAGCATAAGCTATCTTAACCAATATGCAACAACAATTGTAGTAGTCTGGTTCCTGATTTTTGCCATAAAATGCTTCGGAATTTTCAGAAACCTGACCCATGTTTACAGAATACGAAACTATAAAGTTCATAATGCACCTGAATTTTGGAGCAGCAAAGTGGCAGACCTGAGCAAGAAATTAGGCATCAGCAAACCGATTGTGCTTTTAGAATCGCAGTTAGTGAAAGTACCTTCGGTTACAGGTTTTTTTAAGCCTATCATATTGGTTCCTGTAGGATTGCTTTCCCATCTTCCGCAAGACCAGATAGAAGCGATATTATTGCATGAACTGGCGCATATCAGACGTAAAGATTATTTTATTAATCTGTTACAAAGCTTTGCCGAAATCTTATTTTTCTTTAATCCGGGTGTTCTTTGGATATCTTCATTAATCAAAGATGAAAGAGAAAACTGCTGCGATGATATTGCCGTTACAATCACGCAAAGCAAATCGAAGTTCATTCATGCTTTGGTTTCTTTTCAGGAATACAATATGAAGCAGAACGAATTGGCATTGGGTTTTGGAAAAAACAAGAACCAGCTTTTAGCCAGAGCAAAACGCATCATCCAGGATAATAATAAGTCGCTGAATACTGTTGAAAAGACTTTTCTGTCAGTGTGTATTATTATCATGCTAACCTTTTCTTTGGCTTGTTCCAATACGAAGGCAACGACAGCTAAAACAGCCGAAAAGGAAAATAAGGTTGAAATTGCATATCTGAAAGGCCTTACAAGAGCTAAGCTGTCTGAAGGTGAGGAAATCCGACAGGCAGAAATTGCAGCACAAGAGGCACATAAAGCAGCCGAAATAGCAAAAGTTGAGGCGGAAGCGGCAAAGGTAAAGGCTGAAACAGCAAAAGATGAAGCCCAAAAAGCCCAACAACAAGGTACACTATCTGATGATGAAGCCAAACAATATGAGGCTGAAGCTTCACAGGCACAAGTTGAATTTGAAAAGGCTAAAAAGGAACATGAAATTGCAATGAAAGAACATGAAATTGCCATGGAGGAGCATGATAAGGCAATGAAGAAGCATGGAATAGCTATGAAGGAGCATGAAAAAGTCCAAAAAGAAGATAAAAAAGTCTGGAAGGAACACGAAAAAGCTATGAAAAAGCACAAAAAGGCTATGGAAGAGCATGAAAAAGCAATGATTCAGGCAGAAAAAGACAGAAAATCTGTTGGTACTACCTATCAGATTGTTAGGCCAATGACGTTTGAAGAAGCACAAAAATCAGGAATTTGTGTTATTACCGATAAGATAAAAGCCGATAATGCTCTTGTTAAAAAATTAAAAGAGAATGACGAGCTTCTTGTAATTAAAATGAAAGAAAAAGATAAGCTTCTGGTTGAAAAAATGGTACAGGCTGATGCACTGAAAGAAAAAAGAGATTTGTGGCTGATAGACCAGAAAGCTAAGTTTAGGCTGAAAAAAGCAGAAATGATTGAAATCAAAAAGATAAAACAACTGGACTTGCAAAAAATAAAGTTTAGTAAAGACAGTCTTTTAAAGGTTTATAAAGAAAACTGGGGACAAAAAACAGGAAGTACCGATGTTCCTAATAGAAATGGCCAGATTATTCCGGTTTTAACCAAAGAAAGAGCCATTGCCAATTTGAATAACCCGTCTTATAAGCTTAACAGCGATAATATTATTTTCTATGGTGAAGCGGTTATCGGGAACACATATACTAAGCCAACAAAATACCTGAAACCGAATAGCAGTGCCCTATACTACAATTTTGATTCCGCAAATCAGAATCTTAAAGATGCAGTAAAGCCTGTAAAATCCTAAAAAAAAACTGCCTAATCAGCAGAGTTTCAATCATCATCAAATCAAAAAATCAAAAATTAAATTTGTTATTGAGTTTAGTAGGCAGAAGGAATCCGTTCATTATCGGGTTCCTTTTGATGTTTTTTATAGTTTCTAAGCCACTTAGACCCTTAGTACCTTAGCACCTTCAAAAACAAATCCCTAAATTTGCAACCTAAATTATTCGCTATGTCAATGCTACGTTTAAAATTGCCAACAGACCCAAGATGGGTGAACATTGTTGAAACCAATATTGAAGAAATACTGACAGACCATGCCTGGTGCGAACAAAAGGCAGCCTCTAATGCAATTACAATTATTACAATCAATTCGGAATATCCGGATTTGGTAACGGATATGCTGGCCCTGGCTAAAGAAGAAATTGAGCATTTTGAAATGGTTCATGAAATCATCAAGAAGCGTGGATTAAAGCTGGGACGCGAACGTAAAGATGAATATGTTGGAGAGCTGGCGCAATATATGAAACGCAGTAATACTGGAAGCCGTGTGTCCGGATTTGTAGAAAGAATGCTTTTTTCGGCCATGATTGAAGCCAGAAGCTGTGAGCGTTTTAAAGTGCTCTCGGAAAATATCAATGACGAGGAACTTTCAAAATTTTACCGAGACCTGATGGAAAGCGAAGCCGGACATTATACTACATTTATTTCCTATGCCCGAAAGTATGGACAGGGAATTGATGTAGAAAAACGTTGGAAAGAATGGCTTGAATTTGAAGCGACCGTCATCGCAAAATATGGCAAGAAAGAAACCATACACGGATAATCACTCTTTGATAATCAATTCGTGTTTTTGCAATAAACCCTTAAGGCCGGCTAATGAAAAGCTGGCTTTTTTGATTTTGTTCTTTTCCGGGTCAATAGAAAAATTATAGCTTGTTGTGAAATCAGCCTTGATAGCTGTTGTGTTGGAAAAAACAGTCTTATGCAGGTTGCAATGGTCAAACAAAACGTTGGTTAAATCAGTATTCATAAAATCAAGCGCTATCATACTGCAATTGCTAAACGTTGTGCCTTTCATGGTCAGGTCATAGAATTTGCAGAAATCCAGGATACAGTCTTTGAAATGGATTTCAAAAATCAACCTGTCGCACATCGAAAAATTGACATCCAATACCTGACAATCGATAAAATTCACTCCCCTGAAAGCGACATGATTGATTCGGGCACCACTAAAATCACAGTTGGTAAAAGTACAATCCGTAAAAGTGACCCCGATAAAATTACAGCGTGTAAAATCGCAGTTTGAAAAATGGCAAACTTCAAATTCTTTCAGGTTGAAAGCATCTTCTGTATAAACTTCATTAGCGTAATTCTGGTCGTGAATATAATCGGTCATAAATCTTTGGATGAAACTGCAAAGCTATTTCAATTTCAAATGCAACCAAAAATTATCATCAATACTTGTCAACAATCCGATAGGAGCAGGCTTTCATTTTAACTAAAAATTAATACCGTGCCCAAACCATCACATTTGATTAAATAGTAATTTTATCATCTATGGAAACTAATAAAAGAAAAGGCTTCTTATTCAAAAAATACGAAGCTCCAGATTTGTCTCCTTTTGATAAACTCTTCGAAATTTTCAAAGAACTAATAACGCACACTTCAGGCGATTTTGACGAAGCGATAGATTGGCTTCGTGAACTGGACAAGGAATATAAACTGACAGATTCAAGCTATACTATTGATGACTTTATCGAAGACCTTAAGAAAAAAGGATACATACGGGAAGAAATAAAAGATGACGGTTCTGGCGGCCTCGCCATTACGTCAAAAACAGAACGAGCCATACGCCAGCAGGCACTCGAACAGATTTTTGGAAATCTGAAACGAAGCGGTTCAGGAAACCACAAAACAAAATATTCAGGAAGCGGAGACGAGCATACCGGAGAATTCAGGGAATTTCATTTTGGAGACAGCCTCGAACGAATTTCTTTGACGGAAAGCCTGAAAAATGCCCAGGTCAATAATGGTATCGAAAGTTTTAAACTGACGGAAGATGATTTGGTGGTGGAAGATGCCCAATTCAAGGCACAGATGAGTACCGTGTTGATGATTGATATCAGCCACAGTATGATTTTGTATGGAGAAGACCGTATCACGCCGGCCAAAAAAGTTGCGATGGCTCTGGCAGAACTGATTACTACCCGATATCCGAAAGACACGCTCGATATATTGGTGTTTGGAAATGATGCCTGGCCAATTGCTATAAAAGATTTGCCTTATCTTAAAGTAGGCCCATACCATACCAATACAGTGGCAGGATTAGAGCTGGCAATGGATTTGTTGCGTAGAAAACGAAATACCAACAAGCAGATTTTTATGATAACGGATGGTAAGCCAAGCTGCATACGCAAACGGGATGGTTCGTATTATATGAACAGTTATGGGCTCGATGATTATATTGTTGATAAATGTTATGCCATGGCACAGCAGGCGAGAAAACTGCATATTCCAATCACGACTTTTATGATTGCCAATGACCCGTATTTGCAGCAATTTGTCAATTATTTTACAGAAGCCAATCAAGGAAAAGCATTCTATACAGGATTGAAAGGTTTGGGCGAAATGATTTTTGAAGATTATGAAACCAACAGGAAAAAGAGAATAAAATAACAGACGAAGTAAAAGAATCCCTAATAAAAAGAGTAAGAATAAAAATGAAAGCAGAAACTATAAAAACCCTGGGAGAACTAAAAAAATCAGGATATCAATCCCAAAGCATAAAAGACGAATTGCGTAACAACCTTCGGGAAAAAATCAGCAAAGGAGAAACCGTTTTTCAAGGTGTACATGGTTATGAAGATTCCGTTATACCGGAATTGGAAAGAGCCATACTTTCGCGCCATAATATTAATCTGTTAGGACTTCGAGGCCAGGCCAAAACCCGTCTGGCACGACTGATGGTTAATTTATTGGATGAATGGATGCCGATTGTAGCCGGTTCCGAAATCAATGACGACCCGTTACAGCCTATTTCAAGATATGCCAAAGACCTTATTGCAGAGCAGGGAGATAACACACCCATAGAATGGATAAACAGGAGCGAACGTTTTTTTGAAAAGCTCGCCACACCAGATGTAACCGTAGCCGACCTTATAGGAGATGTAGACCCGATTAAAGCGGCTAACCTGAAACTATCTTATGCGGATGACCGGGTTATCCATTTTGGGATGATACCGAGAGCCAACCGCTGTATTTTTGTTATCAATGAATTGCCGGATTTACAGGCAAGAATTCAGGTAGCACTTTTCAACATATTGCAGGAAGGAGACATACAGATACGCGGATTTAAAGTACGTTTGGCTTTGGATATGCAATTTATATTTACTGCTAACCCTGAAGATTATACCAACAGAGGAAGCATAGTTACGCCGCTAAAAGACAGGATTGGTTCGCAGATATTGACGCATTATCCGGAAAGTATCGAAATTGCAAGAACAATTACAGAACAGGAATCCAATCTTGACAGCCGCCAAAGCAATTTGGTGCATGTGCCTTCACTGGCAAAAGATTTGCTGGAACAGATTAGCTTTGAAGCCCGAGAAAGCGAGTATGTTGATGCCAAGAGTGGCGTAAGTGCCCGATTGAGCATTACGGCTTTTGAAAACTTATTGAGTACAGCAGAACGCAGGGCTTTAAAAACAGGCGCTGAAAAAACCACGCTGAGGCTTTCTGATTTTATGGGAATTATTCCTGCCATTACAGGAAAAGTAGAATTGGTTTATGAAGGCGAACAGGAAGGAGCAGGAGCAGTAGCCCAACATTTGATTGGCGATGCCATCAAGACTTTCTTTTCGCTGTATTTTCCCAAAATAGAAAAGCTCGAAAAACAGGAAGAAAAAAGCCCTTATAAAGATACAATTGATTGGTTTTTCAATGAAAGCGGCTTTGAACTTTTGGATGATGCGACTGATGCCGAATACAAGCAACAGCTTGATTCTATTATCCCACTTAGGGCATTGATAGCCAAATATCAGCCAGATGTAGCACCCGAAGACATTTACTTTATGAAAGAATTTGTGCTTTGGGGATTGGTGGAGTACAACAAACTTAGCAAAGACAGAATTGTCAAAGGCTACCAGTTTAACGACCTTTACGGAAGTTATATCCGGAAATTATAAAAAAATGCCTCTCATTTGAGAGGCATTTTTTGCATAAAACTTAGGGGAAAAAGAGCTGTCACTGTTAATCTAGCAAACCCGGAACCAGAAAAGTCTTGTGCCTGTTTTTATTAAACAGACGGAGATAGAAATAACCCGTTCCGGCAATTCCCATCATGAGTCCTGGCGTATATTGCCCGGTGTTAAGTCCGGTTGGCCATGGAATCCGGTTTTTCTGGTATTTTTGGATACCGGCAGTTCCCACAGCTTCTGCTAATTGATGGTATTCAACGCCGCCGCAATCCAGCAATATTTCCGCATTGCCTGCAATTCCGTGACATAAAGAGTAATTTGTGGTATTTAGATTATCCGTAAGCGCATGATAAATGCTTGAAGCAGTAGTTTTTAAAGCAACATTCATTTCCTGTACAAAAACAGCATCGGCTTTTGCCTGATTGGCTTTTAGCCTTGACAAAGCAATACCTGGAGCTCCGTGGCACCAGGCTAATCCACATACTTTTGCAGCCGTAGTAGAAACTCCGTCCCTGAAATCAGGCCAGTTTTGCTGTGAGATATCAAACGATTGTCTTTCATAATTAAAACCGCCTTCGGCACCTTTTAGAAAAATTTCCTCTCCGGTAATTTCATGCAATTGCAGTAAGGCCAGGGCAACCCCGGATGAACCATGAGAAAATCCTGTTAGGTTTTTAGGAGAAGGAACCGTAGCCCACGACCATACAGTTTCATTTTTCACCGCCCTGTCACATAACAGATGGCCAAGCGTAATGGCTTTATCTAAAAGTTCCTGTTTTTGAAAAACTTTATAAGCGTCAATTAGCACGGGAATCGTTCCGGCTGCGCCACTTATAATATCGACCTCATGTGACTGTAATGATGAGGGAACGATACTGTCAAGCAGGCTGATTCCGTATGCTATCCAATCTTCCCTGTCCAATTCTTTTCCAATATGAATTAGGGCAGAGGCAATGCCGGGCTTTCCGGCATAAAAACCAAGTTCTGGTACAGTATCGATAGTGTTTTGTATTTGTACAATACTTCCTTCTATCGTTTTGAGCAGGATTGGGTCTTTTCTTTCAGCATATAATGCCGTTAGAAAAAGTGCAATTCCTGAAGTTCCGGAATACAAATCGGCTCCAAAAGTTCTCATAATAGGCTGGTAGACGCCATCCACAAATTCAACGGAATACCCTTGCCAATTACAGGAATTTCCATGCCAGATGATGTTTTTCATCAATTGACAGCCAATTTCCCATGCCGTTTCCAGAAAGATGTTTTTAGATATAGTTTCCATGATTGTTTTTTAATTGAATGCTTTTTTTGTTCCTTTATTTAAAAAGGTAGTCTCGGGATGGATTCCTTTTTGCTGAAAAGCTGTCGCGATTTCCTGAAGCAATGTGCCTGCATCGGGGTTTTTAGGTGCCGAGTTTGCAAGTACAGAGGCAACAATAGCCATGCGGTTCATCCCGAAACTTTCCTGTGAAGATGGATTTTCCGCCATGCCTATACCTTTTTGGTAGCGGTAGCTAAAAAGAGGTACATCTTCTTCCAGAAATTCTTTTATATCTTCATACAGTTCCGGAAGCAATTGGCCAAGTAAGTGTTGTAGTGTGTCTTCAATATACAAGACAGCGGCATCGCGCCTGAAATAAAGCTGTGGATGGTTAAGGCATTTGAAAAGGAATGGAATATTGTAGCGGTTGAGCTTTTTGGTAATACTGTCAATCAGCACAGGTGCGCCTTCACTTGTAATGTTCCAATACACCCGAACCAGATTTTTTGAAAAATCGAGATTTTGATTTCCAAAAACATAATAAAAGGTGGGTTGCCGGTGTTGGTCTTCTTTCGGGAAAAATACGGCTACGTTTTGCCCGCCTGTTTCTTTTAATGCATTTAATGGAACAATATGGCTTTCTGCCTGCCTTACAACTTCTACATAACCGCCAGGATAATTGGTTTTGACCTGCCAGCCCTGTTCAATCCGGTCTTTGCTATGGTTGTTTTGGGAAAGCAGTCTCATAAAATTAGCATCATTCTCAATGGAGTAATTCGGTTTATGAAGCAAATCAGATTGGTAGGATTCTTTAAGGGCATAACATTCAGAATACAGAATTCCGGTAAGCGATTCCTGTAAAGTATCCGGAGTGACAGCATATTGTTTGCCCCTAAACACAATATGCGAAGATGTAATCTCCAATTGATTGATGAGCCGGGTTAGTTCTTTTATGATGGCGGAATCTTTAAACATATTGGTAGAGTTTAATGTCGAATAATTCTTCTAAAGCAGCCAGAGGATTTTTCATGATGTTGAAGGCAAGCTGGATGCAACGCATATTGTTGGCTTCAATTTTAGTATTGAAAGTGATTCCTTCAACGCTGGTCTGTAGGATTCTGGCAGCAGTAAATTGCATCAACCGTGTAAAAAAAGCCGGGTGGTCTGACTCCGGAATTGACTTTTCTTCTATATATTGGTAGATAAAGGCCTGTGCAGATGGCTGCATATTTTTAAGGTCATAAAATTTCATATGTTCCGGCAGTTTGTTGCTGAAAGGGTTATTGTTGTCAAATCCCAGTAGCCACGTTGCTACATAAGACTGCAGGAGTCCGGCTACATCCCACATTGGGTCACCAATATCGGCCAACTCCCAATCAATGAGTCTCTGGCTGATTCCGTTTTCGTTTTCAATAGCCAGAAAATTAATCCATTTGATATCGCCATGAATCAGATGGGTATACTGCCACGTAGCGCCCAATTGTGACAAAGCATTTAGCAATAGCGGATTATCCTTAATCAGTTGAATGGCAGAGGTACTGGCTTCGTTATTTGCAAAAAAAGCATCGGCAGTATGACGGTCAAGCTGCAACACCCATGGCAGTAATTTTGGAAATAGGGAGGTATCTGTTTCAACTTTAGGTCGGATATGGCATAAAGCCAATATAGAGGCTTGCTCGCGGGCAAGATGTAAGTCAAAATTTTTAGTGAGCATATAATATTCAGTCAGGTTTTTTGCGTTGTGCAACAGTTCAAAAACCATCACATTATTTTCATCATCATGGTCTAACAGGCGTGAGGTAACAGAGGCAACAGCAGAAAATGTCTGGCTGTTTTTGAATAAATCATAAGCGTTTATTTCCCGTAAAAAAAGGCTTTTAGACACGGCATCGTTTCCTGTCTGTTTTACAAAAAGGGAATTATGTGGTTCTACAATTACCTTTAATATCGTGTTTCGGGTTTTTACCGGATGTACCATAAAATGCCCTCTTACTACGGCTTCCTCATCAATAAGCTGCCTTTTGTGCAGGTAGTGGTACACGTTTTCTGGAATTAGCTGCATAGGAGTTTTTTTAGGATTTATAAGAATAAGCCGTAAGATTTATTCTCACGGCTTATGAAGAAATACAGTATTCTTAACAGATAAATGGTATTCCGGTACAGGAAATTGTAGGGATACAAGATATTGTTGGAATACAACCAACGGTTGGAATACATTGGTCTACCGGTAGTGTTGGCGCTGAGGCTGCTTTTAGTCCATCATTACCGCCCTGGTGGGTTAAATGGCATGCCACCGGATTTGTGAAACAAACACTCATATGTGTTGGAGGACACATGATTGGTATAGTAGGTAAAGGACGGCATATAACCGGATTAGTTGCAAAACAGGATTGCGGCAATGTAGGCAAACACTGTGGAGTAACGATAGTTGGGATATTCTCGGTAGCCGGTGTGCCAACAAGTCCTTCCTGAGCTTTACAGATTGGTGATATCCCGGTAACACATGAAGTTACAGTTGGAACACACTGAACGGTAGGAATTGGAAAACACTGAGTTACCGGAATCGTTGGGAATCCGGCTCCAGACTTAGCTTCCTGCTGTGCAGCACAAATAGGAGATATCCCGGTAACACATGAAGTTACAGTTGGAACGCATTGAACAGTAGGAATTGGAAAACACTGTGTTACCGGAATCGTTGGAAATCCGGCTCCAGACTTAGCTTCCTGCTGTGCAGCACAAATAGGAGATATTCCTGTTATGCATGAAGTTAGAGTTGGAACGCATTGAACGGTAGGAATTGGAAAACACTGAGTTACCGGAATCGTTGGGAATCCGGCTCCCAGTTTAGCTTCCTGCTGTGCAGCACAAATAGGAGATATTCCTGTTATGCATGAAGTTACAGTTGGAACGCATTGAACAGTAGGGATTGGAAAACACTGTGTTACCGGAATCGTTGGGAAACCAGCCTGGCTGTTCAGGTAGTTGTTGTAAATGTCACCTTGCAATAAAGAAGAACCTTTAGCGTCACAACCACAGGAAGCGTTGAAAGCATTTCCGGAATGTAATGCCAGGATGCTTGCAAATTGATTGTCGTCCACATCACTTTCAATACCATTCAGCTTCAATGGCACACTAAAGTGGTGGCTGAAATTAAAGCATTTCCATCCCATGAAAGGAACATCAACACAAGGTTCCAGGCCCAGGTCAAAACTAAAAACACCACCAGCTTCGTTAAAGTTAGTGATGCTTACAGAAATTTTAAATCTTGAGAAAGGCTGCCAGGTATAGCTTACATTGGAATTGAAGTTGAAACTTTTACCAACATTGCCGAAAGGAGTCCTTAAATTAATGGTAATAGTTACTAATCCGTTGACTGCACTCGCACTTACACACGCGCTACAACTTAAAAAAGAGGGCGTACACCACTCCATAGCAGCAAGATGGTCGTATCCGCTATAAACGGCGCCTTCTTCTACTTTTTCTACGTTTGCTATTTTTGCCATGTTATTTATGTATCAGTTTGCCTACTCTTTTATAGGGTTTTTCGGCTTGCTTCCCTGTTTTTAATAAATGGCTTATTCAAAATAAATTCCTAATTCAGTTTAGATATAGGCATGTAAACACATGCAGGTTATTTAGGAAGGGGGATTTTCAAATAAGCCCAGAAACAATCGACGCTAGCTTTCTTTTGTATTCTGAACTAAAATTACTGGGCATTCCAAGGCTGTAGTAAACAAATGATATGAGTAGGGAAATTATTGACATGAACCATAAAAAAACAGCGCATGAAAATAATAAGGAATAAAAAAAGCCCTTCCGGATGAGGGAAGAGCTATGACAATAAAAGCAGAAAATACCTTATCGCAGGATGTTCAGTTTTTTGATAAAATCTTTATGTTTTTCGCTTAGGGTTACTTTATGATTTCCTTTTAAGATGACCAGATTATCATGCAATATTATTTCTTCTATCTTATTAGCATTCACGATATAATTTCTATGGGTTTTGACAAACTTGTTCTTTTCCAAAAGTTCACTGATTTTGGTCAGGGAAATCATGATTACGAATTTTTCATGTTCCGTAATGATATTGCAGTAGCGTTCTTCGACTTCGATGTAAACGATATCATCAATCAACACCTTTTTTAAAGCGTTTTTTTTCTTGATGAATAGGGAGTCGGTGCTGAGAACAGTGTCCTGGTCGTCGCTTAGAAAGACATTGGACTGCTCATAAAATTTTTCAACGGCCATTTCCACAGCATACAGTATTTCCAATTCGTTAAATGGTTTTAGCAGAAAGCTGAAAGGTTTTGTGAGTTTGGCCCTTTCGAAAATCTGGCGGTCGTTGGAGCTTGTAAGAAACACAAACGGACGTGCAATATCAGGAGTAATATTAATAGTTTCTGCAAACGTAATGCCTTCCGGTGAACCGTTCAGGAAAACGTCAATAATTACAATATCGACCGTATTTTTATAAAATAAAGCCAAGGCATCACTGAAGGTTGTAGCCACGCCCGCAATAGCATAATTGTTTTGCGTGAGTACTTTGACAAGTGCCTCACTTTCTGCCGGAGTGTCTTCAATAATTAAAACGCTTACCTTACTCATTTTTCTTTGCTTTTAACAGTTGAATACTAATCTTTGTACCTTTATTTTCTTCACTTTCAATAAGTAGCTTCCCATCATTTTTCTGTGCCATTGACAAGCATAATTGCATGCCTAATCCGGTTCCGTTTTTTTCAGGATTTTCTTTTTTAGACACCAATGCTGATTCTTCCAGAAGCTGCCGGATTGTTTCCTGACTCATTCCCTGTCCGGAATCTTCAACGGTCAAGGTACAAAAATCTTCCGAAGCGCTGCCATGAATTGTTATCCGGCCATTTTCTCCGGAGAATTTGATGGCATTATCCATCAGGTTTCGCAGTATTATTTTTAAGGAACTTAAATCAGCACAGGCGAATAATGCTTTGGGAACCAAATTTTCAAAATGGATATTTTTTTCCTGCATCAGCGGCTTGTAATTGAATTCCATTTGCTGTACGACAGAAAAGAGGTGTACTGATTCTTTGTGGAAATAAAGCTGTTTTGTTTGGAGCAGTGCCCAATGCAATAGATTGTCAAGCAGATTATAGGAACTGTGGGCAATAGCACTGTTACTTTGAAGCTGTTTGTCTAATGCTTCAAAATTTTTACTTTCCAGGCTTTCTGCTAGCTTAGAATTACTTGTTTTTAATGCATTGACAGAAGAGCGCAGGTCATGGCTGACGATTGAAAAAAGCTGGTCTTTGGCAGCATTCAGTTCATCCAGCTTGTTTTTTTGTGAAAGGATGATTCGGTTGCTTTTTATTTTCTGCCTGTAGAAATAAATACCTGTTCCAAACAAAACCAGCAATAGCACAGAAGAATAGAAAAAACCGTTTCTTTCTGCTATTTTCAGCTTGTTTTCAGCCTCCAGGATGCCAATTTCCTTTTCTTTTTGCCTGACGGTAAATTTCTTTTCCAGTTCAGCAATTGCCCAAACTTTATTCTGGTCATTTAAAGAATCTCTCCAGCTTTCGTATTCTTTTCTGTAGGTTAGGGCAAGAGGAAAATTTTTATTGTTTTCTGCAACAACCGCCATATTCAGTACGGCATTCTGCTTTAATTCTACATTTTTAATCTTTTTAGATAGGGAATAGGCCTTTTCAAAATAGGGAATAGCCAGATTGTCTTTGTATTGCTCGTAGTAAAGATTTGCAATATTCATATAGGAACCTATCAGAGAGAGGGTATCTTTTTCTGCCTGCATGACTTCCGAGCCTTTAGAAAGATAGGCATCAGCCTGCTCATATTTTTTTAGATGCAGATAGCATAGCCCGAGATTGTGATAGACCACACCTCTTTTAAAATCATAATTACCGGTTTCCGGAAGATTTTCGATTTCTTTAAAATAACGGATAGCCTGTTCGTAATTATTTTCTTCGAGGGCAATTTCGCCCAGATAGAGCCTGACTTTATAATAAAAACGGAATCTTTTAGAAATCTGTAGAAATTCCTTTCTGGCTTCCTGAAGCAATCTTTTGTTCTTGAAACTGAATGCCCTGAAATAATGGCAATAATCGGCTATTTCCAGATTGCCGGTATGTGCCAGCTGTTTCATGGAATACACCAGTGTAGAGTCCCAGTTTTTTTCTAAAAAGAAAGCCTGCGCTTTATAAAAATCAGTCTTGTCCCTGTTTTCGAGGGCTTTTTTTCTGATTTCTGAATTCAGGAGACTATTGTTCTGCTCCTGTGAAAAAAGAAAATAAGCCGGAAAAAGGAATAGGAGAATAAGTGCCAATTTAATTTGGGACATCATTACTGGGTGGTGCAGTGGCAATAATTTCGTTCCTAGCTTTGCAATACGTGGGTTACTGTTCCTCTTGAAGTTTTTGGGTTGGCATCTTCAAAATGGGTGTTCTGCGTAAAAGTTCTGATACTTTTGATTTCCTGCTCTCCATCTTTTATATCATGGGCATAGCTGACAAACCAGGCTAGATAATCTTTAGGAGTCTTTTCGGCACTTTCGTAGTTTAACACTAACCTTAATTCATTTTGGGCAGCATTATCCAGGTCAAGGAAGAGTTCAACCGGAGCTTTCCCCAAAAGTGTTTTCGGAATAAGGATAACCATTCTTACATTTAAGACCGGGCCCTTGTCGGTCAAATCGATTTCTGCAGAAACCATAGGGGTTAAAAGTTCCGAAGGGTCAATTACGCCTATTACATTAAGAGTTTCAAAATTGATTTGAGAAATTTGCTGTGCGCTTATAGGCGTCAGCTTGCCTGATGAAATTGAAGCATTCATACTATTAAGTTTTAATTGTTGAAGATTTGGCAGGGCTTGGGGTATTTTTGGAAGGTTAAAGGTAATTTTTTTCTTTAATAAATTTCTTTTTAGTAAGAAATATTTGATTTCGGAATTGTATAATCCTTCTATTACTAAAAAAACTCCGGCTATACCAAAATTTTTTTGAGATGAGGTATGCCAGAGTGATAAATTGAATTTGCTGAAAATATCAGCCGTTTTGATAAAAAATTATCGGGTCGTATATCCGCCATTTGCGAAGATGGTCTGTCCGGTAATCCACCATCCGTCAGTTACCAGAAACTCAACCAAAGGAGCTATGTCTTTAATATTGGTCAGGCCACCCAAAGCAGAAGCCGATTTATGGTAGGCCACTGCATCCTTGCTCTCCTGTCCGTAGAAAAAAGGTGTATCCATTGGGCCGGGAGCTACTCCGGTTACCGAAATTCCTCTTGAACCAAATTCTTTGGAAGCCATTCGGGTAAAATGTTCAACCGGTGCTTTTGCTCCGGCATAGGTGGAATACAATCCGGTGTAGGCTGCTAAAAGCGAAGTTACTATCGTACAGATTTTACCGTTGTCGTTTACCTTTTTTCCGGCCTCCTGTATAAAGAAATAAGCTACTTTAGAATTGATGTCGAACATGGTGTCGTATTCTGCTTCTGTTGTATCCAAAAAAGGCTTTTTCAGAACCATTCCCACGGTATTGATAGCAATGTCTATACCTCCAAATTTTGCTTTCGTTTCTTCAAAGAGTTTTTTAATGTTATCTACTTTTGTCAGGTCTGCCTGAAACAGAAAAGCCGTTCCTCCGGCATTTTGGATTTCAGCTAATGTTTTTTCCGCATCAGCTTTTGTACTGCTGCTGTTGTAATGAATTGCCACTTTCGCACCTTTAGCCGCAAAATCTCGGCTTAATAAACCTCCCAGGTTTTTTGCACCACCTGCAATCAAAACCACTTTTCCTTTTAAATCGTTTCTTGCCATTGTATTTGTTGTTTAATGAGTTACAAATTGATAAGACAAAGGTGAGAAGAGTCCGTTTTTTAATTATGGTGAACTTTTCGGAAGTTTATAGAAAAGTAATTTTGAGTACTCGCTCCGGTCATGATTTTTAGCCACAGATTAAAATGATTGCACAGATTTAAAGATCAATGAAAAGAACGGGCTTACTTTCAATAATTTCCCTTTGCGGCTCTGCGGCTTTGCGAGCAACTAATTTCACGCAAAGCCGCAGAGCCGCAAAGTTTCCATGAATTGGCTTATGTTTTCCGGAATGTTCCGGGAGCCTGTCCCGTAAATTTTTTAAAAAACTTGGAAAAATTAGAAGGGTCGTAGGTCAGTATTTTTGCAATCTCTGCAACGGGTAGGTTTGTTTCTTTCAACATTTTTTTTGCCTGGTCGATAATCTTCAGGTCATAAAAATGACAGGGATGATGTCCTGTTTCCTGTTGGATAGTATCCGTCAGGTGCTTGTGAGAAACAAATAATTCGCTGGCTATCTGGTTAATTTCCATAAAGTCGGTCACTTTTCCGGTAACCACGTCGGCTATATGCCTGTCCAGAAACTGAAAATAGTTTTGGGTAATTTCTTCACTTCGTTTTTGAGTGTCTTGTTTGGTCATGATTGGAACTGTTAGCCTTCATGCAAGTTATAAAATGTTTTTTGGTTGTTAAAAATAATTATTTTATTATTTAGGTTAGTTGTAAAACGGTTACATGTCTAAGTTTTTAATAAATTTGTTATTATCTGGAGCTCGGTTTAAGTAAAATAATTATACAAATCACGATGACAATAGAAGAGCTTTTAAAAGACAAGGCGATAAAGTCTAAAGAAAAAACAGAAATAATAAGCAAGTGGATTATGGAAAAATCACTGCCTGTTGACGAGCTTATTGCTTTTGCAGAAAGCCAAAAGGACTCTGCAATGGCAACCTGTATTGAAGCCCTGGAATATGCTACGAAAGAGCATCCGGAAATTGCGAATGAGAATGTATTAAATTTTGTAACCGATACACTTACTTCCAAGGTGCCAAGAATAAAATGGGAGAGTGCCAAAGTAATAGGCAATATTGCCCATCTGTTTAACACAAGATTGAAAACCCCAATTGCCCATTTGCTTATCAACACAGCGCATGAAGGAACGGTGGTCCGTTGGAGTGCTGCATTTGCATTGGGTGAAATTCTGAAATTAAGGACAGAATACAATAAAGATTTATTGCCGGCGATAGAGGGTATTATCAAAAAAGAAGAGAAAAAAAGCATACAGAAAATATATAATGATGCTTTAAAGGCTCTGAAAAAGTAAAACATCTGTTATAGATATTTTTATAAAAAATTGACCGTAACTTTTACAGAGTAAATGGAAGATACAGGACAATTTACAACCTAAATAATAAACCCAATTAATAAACTTAAAACCAAAAGAGTATGAAAAAAAACATTTTAATTATTGCATTGGCCTTTGCAGCATTTGCCTGTAATAAAAAAGAAGAAAACAAAATGGAAGAAAGTGTTACTACCGAAGAAGTTCAACCGGCGGCTGCTGCAACCATAGATTTGTTCGATAAAGAATGGAAGCTGCAGGAATTAAACGGAAAAGCGATTAAGTTAGATACTACTTTCAAAAAAGAACCGCTTATGGTTTTTCAAAAAGGAACCGGCAAGCTAACCGGAAATGGAGGCTGTAACAATTTTTCAGGCAGCTATAAACTAAAAGATGCAGACGGTATTGAATTGTCTGAAGGCGGAGCAACCATGATGGCCTGTCCAAATCTTGGTATTGAAGGCGAATTCTTTAAAGTATTCAAACAAGTAAAAAGCTATCGTATCGAAAACAACAGCCTTATGCTTGATAACGAAAAGAAAGAAGTTGTGGCGAAATTAGTAACGGGGAAATAAAATGCTGAACATGGTTACTGTCAGTTAATTTTCTAAATACAAAAAGAGGCATAACAGCCTCTTTTTAATTTCAACAGTTTTTTTATATCCGGGGTTTATTTCTTCTTATAAACAACCTTTACACCACCTTGCTCAAAAATCATTTCTTTCTTTTTAGGAACAAACGAAAGTTTTAAATCTTCATATTCAAACTCATTTTTGGCTTTATATGTTAGCGGAACATACATCTGTCCGGCTCTGGAATCCTGAAAAATTACGTTTTGACCGTCAGATGAAATGGTTACCGTTGCATGGGTTTCTTTTAAATAATAGGTACCTTTTATAGGCATGAAATCTTTTTCTGAAACCTCAGCAGTTGCATTAAAATTAGCTAATTCGGGAGTTTTTCTATAAAGATACATTAACATTGTATTCATGACTTCATCGGTGTTAATATTAACAGCATTGGTTAAGGAAACAATCCCTATGTTTTCGTCCGGGAAATAATAGTAATCTGAAATGTAGTTTTCCACTCTTCCGCTATGCGTATAGCCTTCCGGATTTTTAAAACTTAATTTTATGATTCCCATCCCATAAGCGCCTTTCTCCTCAGGAAGCATTATTTTAAGGCTTTCCGGCGTAATAAGTTTGCCGTTAAACAGGGCAAAAAGAAACTTGTTTAGCTCTGTTGGAGTGGATACGATTCCGCCGCTTGCCGGATGATTGGAGAAATTGGTTTTCTCATTTCTGACATACTTGTCCTGAATATTATAGGAAAGTGCTTCGTTTTTAGTTTCGTCTGTTTCAAAACTGTAATAGGTATTGTGCAAATGCAGCGGCCTGACAATTTTTTCGTCTAAGATTTCAGCATAGGTTTTGCCATAAATTTTCTCGAGTATGAATCCCAATAGGGCATAATTGGTATTGCTGTATTCGTATTCGGAACCAGGTTCAAAATTGCTTTTTTGGTTGACAAAGTAATTGATGAATTCTTGTTGTGTATGAAATTGCTGTCCCCATTCAACTTCACCTGCAATTTCAGTAAAATTGTAAATGCCTGTTCGTTGCTTTAGTAAGTACTCAATGGTTATCTTCTCCGCATTTTTTACCTCCGGATAGTAATGGCTCAGTTTTGTATCCAGTGTAAGAAGTTCTTCTTCTACCGCTTTCAATGCCAGCACAGCCGTATAGGTTTTGGTGATGGAACCCACACGAAATTTTGTATCGGTTGTATTGCTTGTCTTCGCATCTACATTGGAATAACCAATTGCTTTTTTGTAGACGATACTGTCATTTAACGATATGGCCACACTTCCCATCATTTTATTGTTGGCTTGAAGGTGGTTGAAATAAGCATCAAGTTTATTCTGTGCATCTGCTGTTTGTCCTATAAAACAGAGGAAGATTAGGGTAATTGTTTTTACCTTTTTGGTGATTGCATTTATCATTATGGGTCTATTTTCCGCAAAGGTATAAAAATAAAACACTAAATAGTGTCTAAATAGTTGTCGAATTTTGCTAAATTGCAGACACATTAATAATCGCTATGGAAAGGAAAGCAGTTGCTGGTAATATCCGGAATAAAGAAAGGAGTAAGGAAAAGTTTTTGGAAGCCGTGGGCAAAATCCTGGAAACCAAAGGTTATTCAGGTCTGAAAGTAAATGATATTGCTGCCACAGCCGGAGTTGATAAAAAAATGATTTATAATTATTTTGGTGGAACAGACCAACTCATTGACGAATACATCAGTTCGCTTGATTTCTGGAGTAATGTTGATGGCAATACGGCTCCGGAAATTGTCGACGGAGGACAAGAATTTTCGAAACAGCTACTCACACAACAATTTGATTATGTTGCCAGTAATAAAAACCTTCAGAAAATATTGCTTTGGGGTGTGGCTGAAAAGCGTAACTCGCTAAGAAATATTGCCGATGAACGCGAGCGCAATGGCGAGCAGCTTTTTAACCAGATTGCAGACCCCTATTTTGCCGAAAACGCCCTGCAATACAGAGCCATCATGGCAATACTAATTTCTGGGATCTACTATCTGAATTTGTATAAAGGGGTGAATGCTGAAACATTTTGTGGAATCGATTTGACAAAAAAGGAGGGGAGTCAACAGATTAAAGGAGCTCTTGAAAAAATAATTGACCTTGTTTATGAAGACCATAATAAGGAAAATTAATCCTAGACAATGGTTTGATAAAAGTACTTTTTTTTGATAACCGGGGGACGCAATTCAGATTTATTACAATTTTTTAATAGTTTCAATATCAGAATAAAAATATTGTAATTTTGGATACTTCATGGCAGAAATAGAAATAAAAATCCAATAAAATAGTAAGCCCAATTATTTATGACTACACAATACCTCGTCTTTATCATCTTATTTGCGTTGCAATATACCGGCTTGAACGCCCAAACAGACCTTCAGACCCCATTACGTAATGAAATTAACAGCAAACTTATCAATAATGAGCAATATACTATGGATTGGTATACTATGCGGGAAGATAAAAAGATAATGATTGCAAAGATTTTTACCGAAATCAAGAAATCAAAAAGCGAAGTTCTTATCACCACAAAAGTAAAGATGGTAAATTCAACATCAGATTGGATTGATTCCACCCGGGCAAAACTCCCGAATCTTTTACCTATAGCTCATTCTTCCTTTAACGGGCAAAGGGATATGGTTTTACAGTTTGGAAAAACAATAACAGGATATTATCTGCGTAAACCCACTAATGAAAAGACAGAAATTAATGAAATGGCAGAAGGTTCTTATTTTGACAGTAATATTTATCCGCAGTTGATTCGTTGGCTACCGTTAAAAGAAAATTATAAAACAAGCATCTCAATTTTCGATTACAATCCACAGGCAGGCAAGGGCATAATGAAAGCCCATATCAAAAATACCCGTAAAGATATCTATAAGGATAAAGATGTATGGACGGTAGAGGTAACAGACGATATAACGGATAATCAATCCACCGTTATATTTTACATTGATTCAAAAACCCGCAAACTTCTGGGGCAGGAAATAAATATGGGAGCCCGTAAAATGTTTATGGAACTTTCTGCGGATTGATATTCATTTTTTAATCTGGTTATAATAAACACCCATTAAAGTTCGGATATGTAACAAAAGAGGCCGGGAGCCTCTTTTGTTATAATTTGCCATTGCATAATCGGAATATACAATCCGGAAAATTTCTCAATCCTTGTTATTTCCCTTTTCTGACTCCGGTACCTACAATTTGTTTATCCTGAAACATTTCCAGTTTTATATCTCCGTTGTCAAGTTTGGTAAAGTTTAATACGGCATCAGCACCGGCTTGCCTGATTCCCCTAAATTCATGATCGGAATAAGGAAAAAATCTCATATTCCATGAAACTGTCGGAGTATTATAAAGTAAGTGCTTTTCTTTACTGGTGATAATATGGGTTTCGCCTTCTTCATTGGTATAGGTACCGGTATACTGAGCTATTTCATCATCTGATAGTGCAATTTTCTTAGGATATTGTAATTGAAGCGGTTTATCTTCCATTATCTGGAACATATTGGTATAAGGTACGGCACCAAAATGGAAATTTTGCAGTATAATAAACGTCCTGTCCTTTACCACATCATGAAGCATAAAAGTACTATAACCGTCCCAACTTCCGGTATGTCCGAATGTGAATTTATTTTCGCCTTTCCTGAGGTCTAATCCAAACCCGTAAGCTACATCCCTGCCATTAGACGTTTTGGTAATTTCCGTCATTTCATCAAACTCTTTCTTCGTGAGAAGCGTGTTGTTCTTCAGGCTGGTCATCCATGTATAAAGATCTTCTGCATTGGAATGAACTTTTGATGTACCAAGTATGGCATCCAGATAATAGACTTCCGAGATTTCGCGTTGGCTATTCTCTTCAAGGATTTTCTTAAACCCGCCATCTTCCCACACATAACCATAAGCAAAATTGTCAATCTTTTTAGGGTATTTATGTCTGCAATACACAAACGTATTTTTCATCTTTAAAGGCTTAAAGACTCTATCCGATAAGAAATCAGGAAACTTTTTACCGGATACCTTTTCTACGATACTGCCTAAAAGAATATAATTGGAATTGCTATAACTATGTCTGCTTTTTGGAGTAAATTCTAAGGTGTCTTTTTTAGCGGCAAGCACTTTGATTAGGTCATTATTATCGGCTATTTTGTTGTGGTTCCAGTTGTCTGGCATGTACTTTAAAAAATCAGGAATTCCGCTGGTGTGCCTTAATAAATCATAGATAGTGACATTCTCCCAAAAGCCAAGCTCCGGCAAATATTTCGAAATCTTGTCGGTATATTGCAATTTGCCTTCTCTTTTAAGCAAAACTATGGCTGTGGCCGTAAATTGTTTGGAGCAGGAGGCAAGCTCAAATATTGTCTTTTCATTGATAGGCGCTTTGGTGTCCTCATTGGCAATTCCATAGCTCTTTTTAAAGATAATCTTTCCCTTTTCGGCAATAAGAGCCGTCCCGTTAAACTGGTTTTGTTGATAGAGTACTGTAAAAAGACTGTCGAGTCTTTCGGATTGTTTTTTTTGCGCATAGGCAAAGTTGCTGATGATTAGCAGCATAAAAAATAATGTAAACTGTTTCATGTTTTGATTGATGATTAATGATATCCAAACATAAAACTAATTTTTTAGTTATACAACTGTAATTTTAGTTCGTTAAATGATAAAATAGTTAATTGGCTGTTACTTTGTTTTTTATACTTATGGATAAATCCATACTTTTGAATGAGATTTACTCATCTGATAGTATCTTTGTTGCTACAAATACCTTATCGCATGACAAGCTTTACCCCGGACGAACTTATTGAAGCAAAGAAATCTCTCGACTCCATATTAAACAAATGTGAGAAGGCATTTGCCAAATTAAAAGAAAATTCACCGCAGCATACATTGATGGTGCGACGAATAAATGCGCTCCGTTTTTCTTTGAATCTGATAGAAAAGGAATTGCAAAATCTTTAAATTAAACGGAATTCAAGCTGTTATGGTAAACGATTATAAGAAACACGACTTATTTGGCAAAACACTGCTGCAAAAAATTGCACTTACGGCACCATTTAAATTTGATTTTCCGGTTACAGAACAGGCTTGTTTCCTCTATGTTTTGCAGGGAGAATTCCAATATCAGGTAGATACAGAGCAAATAAATATCCCGGCCAATTATTCCCTATTGTTAAACTGCATCACATCCGGAAAGCAGCTTCGTAATCCTGAGCCGTCAAGCACATGCGAAATTGTAATCGTTACGTTTTATCCGGATATATTGAAGAAAATCTACGACAGAGAATTGCCGGCATTGCTTCATGCTCCAAAAAATATTGTTTCAAACAAGTCTAATGAAAAAATAAATAACGACTTCCTAATCCAAAAATATATTGAGGGATTGCTCTTCTATTTTGAAAATCCGTCGCTCATCAATGAGGATATACTGGTATTGAAACTAAAGGAAATCATACTTTTGCTATCGCAAACGCAGAATGCAGAAGCCGTACAAATTATCCTTTCACAGCTTTTTTCTCCTACGACTTATACTTTCAAACAGGTTATTGAAGCCAATCTGTTTTCGCAATTAACAATTGAACAGCTGGCAGAGCAGAATAATTTAAGCGTTTCTTCCTTCAAAAGGGAATTTGCCAAACTATACAATGATAGTCCGGCGAATTACATTAAAAACAAAAGGCTCGAAAAAGCTGCGCAATTGTTGCGGGTTTCAGACCAGCGAATTACCGATATCGCATTTGATTGCGGGTTTAATGACCTGGCTAACTTTACCAAAAGTTTCAGCGATAAATATAACGTTACTCCCACAAATTACAGAAACGGGACAAAAGATAACTGACAGATAATAGTATAAAAACGAAGCATTTCCAAAAGGATGGGGGAACGCTTTTTTATGGACTAAAATGCCAAATAATTGAACTAATTCCCAAAACCATTTTCTTACTTCTGATAGAACTTTGCAGCTGTAATCATTAAAAAGTATCAGAATGGGATTATCAAGCTTAGGAATTTTTCACACGATTATTGGTATCGTGGCAATTGTAGCCGCATTAACAGGCTTTATCAAATATGGCAAAATTAATCTGGGGGAATTATCAGGAAGTATGTATTTTTATACAACACTCGTCACCAGTTTAAGTGCATTGGGTATTTCAAAACACGGTGGCTTTAATGCAGGACATGCATTTTCTATATTCATTGTCCTTTTACTGGTTGTTGCCTATCTTTTATTTTCAAAAAAGAAAGCCAGTAACAGAGCCCGGTATTTCGAAAACTTTCTTTTGTCGTTTAGTTTTTTTCTGTCGTTGGTACCTACCGTGAACGAAACATTTACAAGAATTCCAATCGGACATCCTTTGGCAAAGGACATCAGCGACCCAATAATTGGGCAGACACTTTTGGCTCTTTTTCTTCTTTTTATTGCCGGTTCTGTTTATCAATATATCAGGCAGAAAAAAGTCAATGTATCTGTAATTAAAAAGGATTGAAAATTTCAAATGACGTAAAGCCGCATAAGCCATAATTGAAGTATATTTATACTGACTTTAAACCGGTATCGGAGTATCTAAATTAAAAAAAATGGACACAAATGATTTGCTGAAGCAAGTGGCTTTTATCAAAGAAATTGACAAACTAAA
Source organism: Flavobacterium lindanitolerans (assembly GCF_002846575.1). Taxonomy (NCBI): domain Bacteria; kingdom Pseudomonadati; phylum Bacteroidota; class Flavobacteriia; order Flavobacteriales; family Flavobacteriaceae; genus Flavobacterium; species Flavobacterium lindanitolerans. Next base: position 236,856 of record NZ_PJND01000008.1, on the reverse strand, counting down.
GTACATTCAGCGCAGGACCCGATTATTTCAAAGCGACAGGCATGAAAATGATGCCGAACATAGCTGGCACCTGGCCATGATGGCACTCGTTCTGGCCGGACATTCGGATAAACCGGTTAATATACTTAAGGTTGTACAAATGGTATTGATACATGATTTGGTGGAAATTGATGCCGGAGATACTTTCATATACGATACTTCAAAAAATCATACCAATACGGATGAAGAACTGCTGGCTGCAAAACGCATTTTTGGACTTTTACCCGAAAAACAGGCACAGGAATTCATAGCCATCTGGGAAGAATTTGAAGCGGGTAATACTGACGAAGCCAAATTTGCACGGGCTATGGACCGTTTTGAGCCATTGTTACAAAATACAAGCAATAATGGAGGAACGTGGGCAGAATATGATGTGGAATATCATACCGTCTACAATAAGAAAAAAGCAATAAAGGACGGTTCTGCCTCAATCTGGAGCTATGCCGAACGTTTATTAAATGAAAGCGTAGAAAAGGGTATACTCAGGAAAAATCAAGATGCAGAAGATTAGCTAAAGTAGTAGTATTCTTTAAAAGTAATGGGCACTTATAATTAAGTGCCCATTTTTATATCTTCATAATTATTACAGACTTTGCCCGCCTGAAATTTCAATACGTTGGGCAGTAATCCATTTTGCTTCATCGGTACAAAGAAAGGCTACCACGCTACCTATATCCGTTGGCTGTCCCACACGCCCTAGAGCGGTTTGCGATGCAATCAACGTATTCATTTCCTGATTATCGCGTACAACTCCACCTCCAAAATCAGTTTCTATAGCGCCAGGAGCAACAATATTGACACGGATTTTACGTGCTACACCCAAATCTTTTGCCAGGTATTTGGTCAGGTTTTCCATGGCAGCTTTTACAGAGGCATAAACCGGATAATAAGGAATGATAATGCGTGTCAGTCCGGATGAAACGTTTACGATTCCTCCGCCATCATTCACGTGGTTAAGGGCTTTCTGGGTAAAGAAAAATGGACCTTTGAATTGAACGTTAATCATTTCATCAAACTGTTCTTCAGAAGTTTCAGTAAATACCGCTGCAACACCTGTTCCGGCATTATTTATAAGAAAGTCAAATTTAGAAGTACCAAATTTTGGATTCAGGACTTTTTCCAATTCACCAAAAAAAGTATCAAAAGTATTCGGTTGGCTTACATCTAATTGTACGGCAAGTGCTTTTTGTCCCATGCTTTCAATTTCAGAAACAACTTTATCTGCTGCGTCTTTATTGCTGTTATAAGTCAGGATGACATCAATTCCTTTTTTGGCAAGATTAAGAGCCATGTCTTTTCCGAGTCCGCGACTACCTCCTGTAACTAATGCTATTTTATTCATGATCTTTGTTTTTTTAAAATTAAAAATTATAAGACAAAGTTAGTCTGTGTAGTCATTTCTTTTTTTGTAATAAACAAAGCGATAATTGCAAAAATCAAACAATTTATGTGGTGGAAGTATTTTGACCGCATTCCATACAGCCCTGTTTTATGAATGTCTGCTACCTAAGATATAGAGGTGTTATCGGCTATTTCTTAGTAATTTCTTTTCGATGCTGAATTCCCCATTCTACCAAATGGGTGATTAGTGTTTTAAGGGTAAGGCCATGTTCCGTAAGCTCATACAATACCGAAATAGGCTGTGTGTTCAGAACTGTACGTCGGACCAATTTATTTATTTCCAATTCTTTTAACTCTTTACTTAGCATCTTGTTGGAAATACCTTTAACATCATTCAGTATGTCTGAAAATCGTCTCTTATTGTAGTAGCAGATAGAGGAGAGTATCGCTATTTTCCATTTACCGTTCAATACATCCATTGAATCCTGAACGGCCATCATTTCCTTTTTATGCTGTTCTTCTATACGGGGTGTGCATTCCATGCTGTTGTTACTTTGTTACCTCAAGGTTACTGTTACTTTTGGTTACAAAGTTACTTAAATAAATCAGATGTATATAGCTTTGTATTTCAAAATTTTAAACAGATTAAAAAATGAGTAAATTAAAAGACAAGGTAGCTATAGTTACAGGAGCATCTAAAGGAATAGGGGCTTCGATAGCAAAATATTTTGCAGCTGAGGGCGCAAAGGTGGTAGTAAATTATGCTTCGAGCAAAGAAGGAGCAGACAAAGTAGTTAGGGCAATTACTGAGCAGGGAGGAACTGCCATAGCCGTTCAGGGTGACGTGTCGAAAGAAGCCGATGTGGCAAGAATATTTGAAGAAACCAGAAATACATTCGGCTCACTGGACATTTTAGTGAACAACGCGGGCGTTTATTTGTATGAACCAATCGAACAGATATCTGCGGAAACTTTTCATAAATCATTCAATATTAATGTGCTGGGATCGATATTTGCAATTCAGGAATCCCTTAAGCTTTTTGGAGATAAGGGTGGAAACATTATCAATATCAGTTCGGGTGCAAGCAATTCGCCTTTGCCTACTGGTTCTGTATATTCTGCAACAAAAACGGCATTGGATGCCATTACGATTGCGTTGTCTAAGGAATTTTCCGGCAGGAACATCCGTATCAATTCAATTCTTCCGGGCATAGTAGAGACTGAGGGCTCTCATAGTGCGGGATTTATTGGTAGTGAGGCCGAAGCAAGTTTTGTTTCTAAAACACCACTCGGCCGTACTGGCCAGCCAGATGATATTGCAAAAGTGGCCGTATTTCTTGCCTCCGATGATGCCGCATGGATTACCGGCGAGAAAATTAGTGTTGGAGGTGGCATATATGGTTTTTAAGCCTGCATTTTGAAAAATAACTGATTCTTTAACTGGCGGCTATTGGCCGCCAGATTTATAATTTGGCACATGATTTTTCCATTTTTTTGAACATGACAAAAGGGCTGATTTTTTACAGATAAACAACCAAACCCTATTTGGCATACTTTTTATACTATACATTACATAATCCTAAGTAAAAAAAGAAAGGAAATTAAAAATGCTAAAATGGATTGATATCATACGGTTTGCCGGCACCGGTAACCCCGTTCCAGACAAAAAAGTTATAAAAACAAATGATGAGTGGCAAAAGCTGCTTACGCCTGAGGAGTTCAGGATTACCCGCTTAAAAGGCACTGAGCGGGCGCATAGTTCAGAGATGTGTTCCCTGTTTGAACCGGGAAAATATGCCTGCGTTTGCTGCGGGACATTGCTTTTTGATGCCAATGAAAAATTTGAAAGCGGTACCGGTTGGCCATCGTTTACTCAGCCCGTCACCGAAAACGCCATTGCCTACCATAAGGATATAAGTTATGGAATGGTGCGTGTTGAAACCACATGCAATACCTGCGATGCGCATTTAGGACATGTTTTTCCTGATGGGCCGGGTCCTGGTGGATTAAGATATTGCATGAACGCTGTAGCCCTTAAAAAGGTAGAAAGTAACGAAAGAAAAGCGACTTTTGGAGGAGGCTGTTTTTGGTGTACCGAAGCAGTATTTAACCAACTGAAAGGTGTCACGAAAGTAGAAAGCGGCTATAGCGGTGGCAAAATTGCAAATCCTACTTACAGGGAAGTTTGTAGCGGACTGACAGGCCATGCCGAAGTTATAGAAGTGACTTACAATCCTGATGAAATAACCTATGGTGATTTGCTTCGCATACACCTGAGCACGCATAACCCGACAACTTTGAACAGGCAGGGAGCCGACGTTGGCACACAGTACAGAAGCGCTATCTTTTACAGGAATGAAGCTGAGAAAAAAGAGGCGGAGCAAGTCATTGCGGAAATCCAGGCAGTCTACGATGAACCTATTGTTACAGAAGTGGCCCCATTGGAATACTTTTATAAAGCGGAAGAATACCATCAGGATTATTATTCCAATAATTCTCAGGAAGGCTATTGCCAGGCGGTTATCAATCCGAAACTAAGAAAATTCAGGGAACTTTTTAAGAACAGGCTGAAAGACACGAAGGAAGGAGAATTAAAATAAGCATGATTAGGCAGGCGGGATTTGGTGGTGGATGCCATTGGTGTACTGAGGCTGTATTTTCCTCGTTAAAAGGCATAGTGTCTGTGCAACAGGGTTGGATTGCCTCAACTGGTTCAGATATGTCATTTTCAGAAGGAGTGATTGTCGAATATAATGACGATATTATTTCCTTCGATACACTTATTGCTATCCATCTGCATACTCACAGCAGTACCTCACAACATTCAATGCGTGGCAAATATCGCTCTGCCATCTATACATTTAATGTTCAGGATGCAGAATCGGCCAAAGAAGCCATCGAAACCCTACAACCAGAGTTTGAAAGTACTATCATTACAAAAGTATTGCCCTACGGGGCATTTACCTCAAGCAGAGAGGAGTTGTTGGATTATTATTTTAATGACCCGCAAAAACCTTTTTGCGAACTTTATATCAATCCCAAATTAAAGCTTATCATGGAACGGTTTTCTAAGCTTGCAGACACTGATAAGCTAAGGCATCTGAAACAATTAGATGCATAACACACTATGGAAACAACAAATAAAAAAACAGCCTACTCGATATTGGAACTGGCTATCGTATCGAGCGGGGTGACAATAGAACAGACATTTAAGAATAGCGTAGACCTTGCCCAAAAAACAGAAGAAATGGGTTACAAGCGATTCTGGCTGGCAGAACATCATAATATGATTCATGTAGCGAGTGTAGCTACATCGGTTCTTATCGGGCACATAGCCGGAAATACCAAATCCATAAGGGTAGGTTCCGGAGGTATTATGCTGCCCAACCATTCGCCGCTTATCGTGGCAGAGCAGTTTGGTACGCTCGGCAGGCTTTATCCAAATCGAATTGATTTGGGATTGGGCAGGGCACCGGGTACTGACCAGATTACGGCGCATGCCATACGTAGTGACAGAATGCAGTCAGTACACAATTTTCCGGGAGAGATTAAGCAGATACAAAAGTATTTTTCAAATGAGAATGAGTGGTCGCAGGTACGAGCGGTTGTGGCTGAAGGAGTGAATGTACCGCTGTATATTTTAGGCTCCAGTCTGGACAGTGCACACCTTGCTGCAAAAATGGGACTGCCTTATGCTTTTGCAAGCCATTTTGCTACCGGTTTGCTGCAAGAGGCGTTGGATATATACAGAAAGGAGTTCCAACCATCGGAGTGGCTTGACAAGCCTTATACCATTGCCGGAGTCAATGTCATAGCGGCTAATACCGACGATGAAGCAGAAAGAAATTTTACATCGCTCATTCGCATGTTCCTCGGTATCCTTACAGGAAAAAGAGAAGCACTCCAACCACCAATGGAAATGACCGACGAGCTAATGATGATACAGCATAATCCTGCGGTACGAGAGATGCTTAAATACTCATTTGTAGGACGAAAAGAAGCGGTTGCCAAGCAATTGGATAAATTCCTTTTAGAAATCGGTGTCGATGAACTTATGGTAGTTTCCAATATGCATGCGCATAAGGATAGAGTTGTGTCGTATCAGATTTTGTCCGAGATTATAAATGAGAGGAACAGCCAGTAAAGGCATTAGAAGATTGGAGAGTTCAAAAGCACAGTAGACCGGTAAATTTGGTATCAAAATTATCGGACTTTAGTGTCAAATTATTCCGAATAAAAAAAGAGGCTAAAATGCCTCTTTTTTTATGTTTTGTAAACATTTGGATACAAATTCGAACCTTGTGATTGTGTGTAATATTTTGAAGTACAGTTATTTGTCTTTTTTTATTGAGGAAAAACGTAATTAGGTCATTTTTTGGAAATAATAAAAAAAAAATTTTTTAAAAAAATCAAGAAGTCTTTTTCAAAATAAACCCATAACGATTTTTAAGAAAAAACAAACAAAAACGGGTATTCAGCCCCTTTTTTTAAAACTACGCGCAGACTAAAAATACGTAAGATTAGACGTTCATTTTCAGAAAAAAGGACCAGATGGGGAAAGCCGTAAGGATAGGCTTTTTGTGTATCGTAAATTCGGTAAACCTATTGAATTTTAAGGATTTGCATTTTTAACGGTTATATAAAGAGCTACCACCTCTACTATATACTATGGCAAACTTACTAAACATACCCACCTTTCTACAGATGAATCTAAAGTCAATTCATCCCCCATGAACTGAGGTTGCCTTTTAGCATACCTAAAACAATTAGAAACCTAAACTATGAAATCATGAACAATAAAATTTACACACTATTACTCGTTTTATTTATGAGTGTTATTGGGATGAATGCCCAAAAAAATAGCTACTTCTATTATTATAAAGACCAAAAAATCGCCCTCAACCTCGACCGGAAATTTCTGAACATCAATACTTCAGCCGACTTTGAGAAATCGGCTCTTGTAGGATTTAAGTTTAAAGACGTAACATTGCAGGACGACAACTCTACAGGTGAGCATCAAAAGTTTGGAAAACTGGAATTCCTGTCAGAACCTTCTGCAGCCGACTTTGAAAAGGCCATCAGCGACCTGAGAAAGGTTAAGGGAATCAAAAGCGTTTCGCTTTTCTTTAAAAGACCTAATGCGCCTTCTATTGGAACTTCCAGCCTTTTTTATGTAAAACTGAAAGACGAAAGAGGATTTGAGTTGCTTAAAAAGATGGCCTCAGAGAATAATGTAAAAATCGTACAGCAGATTTATGGAATGCCTTTATGGTACGTGATGGCAGTAGAGCCGGAAAACCAAAGCAACTCACTGCAGATGGCGAACCTGTTTTATGAAACCGGACAGTTTGAAGGTATTGACCCGGCATTCATGTTCAATTTCAGGTCTGTTTGTACTAACGACACTAACTTTGGCAGTCTTTGGGGGCTTAACAACAGTGCCAACCCAAATGTCGATATCAACGCCTGTCAGGCCTGGACGCTTTCACAGGGAAATGGCGTGAATGTAGCCATCCTTGATCAGGGAATCTACAAGCCACACAATGACCTGGCTGCCAACATCTCACCTTTGAGTTTTGACGCACAGAGTGGTTCAAGTCCTAGCGTTTTTATCTCGGGTAATACACACGGTACCCATGTGGCAGGAACTGTAGGAGCCATAAAAGACAACAACCTTCAGGTAGTTGGAGTAGCACCAAAATCAAAACTAATTTCAGTAAGCCACTCATTAGGGGTTGTTCCGGGCATCTCATTACAACTGGCTGGCGGTATTAACTGGGCCGTAGCAAATGGAGCAGATGTAATTAACAATTCCTGGGGCGACCAGGGTGGAATATTTTATGCCCAGCTGTATAGTTTGGCTTTGGAAAATGCCATCGTCAACGCTATGACAAACGGCAGGGGAGGAAAAGGAACCCTTGTGGTTTTTGCAGCAGGAAACTATGGCGGCGGCGGGCCGGTAATGGATTATCCGGGTAACTTTCACGATAATATTCTGACTGTAGGATCGATCACCTCTTCAGGATCAAGATCCAGCTTTTCGGGTTATGGTCCAAAACTAGACGTAGTAGCCCCAGGTAGCAATATTCTGTCTACACTTCCAACCAACAGCGTGGGATCGATGGACGGTACTTCAATGGCAGCACCGCACGTAACCGGATTGGTAGCCCTGATTCTTTCAGTAAATCCATGTCTTACAGGTCAGCAAGTACGCGACATTATAGAAAGCACTTCTCAAAAATTGCCAAGCTATGTCTTTTCACCCACAGCAGGAAGAGGTAACGGAACATGGAACGAACAGTTAGGTTATGGATTGATAGACGCCTATGCTGCCGTACAACTTGCGCAGCAGATGTATTCACCAACCTTAGATTTGTATGTAAAAGATAGTCCCGGTGATTTAGGAATTGAACCGAATACCATCTCGCCATACATGTGGGCCAGTGAAGATATCTGGGTACGAAATTATAATGATAACGGTTTGGTACATCAAAATCCGGATTATAGCCCAACTAACCCAAACTATGTTTATGTACGTGTAAGAAACAAAAGCTGTGTGGCTTCAACAGGAAGTGAACGCTTAAAACTATATTGGGCAAAGGCCGGAACCTCATTGGCTTGGCCGTTGAGTTGGAACGGAACCTATTACGTAGGCGGTGTGCTAATGGGCAAACAGATTGGAGCGTTGGCAGGAATCCCGATTCCGGTACTTCAACCGGGAGAAGAAACCATTATAGCCTTTGCATGGAACGTTCCAAACCCTGCCGACTATGCGCCTATCAATCCCGAACCATGGCATTTCTGTCTGCTAACACGAATTGAAGCCGCCAATGACCCGATGACCTTCCCGGAAACAGCAGACCTCAATATGAATGTTAAGAACAACAATAATATTGCGTGGAAAAACGTAACCGTTGTCGATGTATTGGCTAACGGAAGCATAGGAGGTGTTGTAGGAGTTGGTAATCCTGTCAGAGTTCCTAAAAAATATTTATTAGAATTTATTGCCGAAGACATTCCTGGCGTGCGACCTATTTTTGAGCAAGCTCAGGTAGCTATTAAAATGGATGAAAGGCTTTACAGAGCATGGCAGCAAGGCGGCGGACTAGCCCGTGGATTTGTTGAAGGTCGGGAAAGAATGGCATACCTGGTCAGGTCAAACTATGCCACTCTGAATAACATCGTGTTCCAGCCTGAAGAACTGGGAACGCTTAATCTGACCTTTAATTTTACGAACGATGAAGCCAGGCCACAGCAGTTTGTTTACCATATTGTGCAACGCGACCTTGAAACCGGAAACGTGGTAGGTGGCGAGACCTATCTGGTTAATAAAGGAAAAACTGAAGGCAGAAGACTTTCTGCTGATGCAGGAGGCGATAAAAAAGCAGATAGGGACGAAATCATTACCTTCAGTGCAGCACAGTTAAATGAAGCAGTGATTTACAATTGGTATGCTGATGGCAAACTTATCTATCAGGGAAAAGATCTGACAGTAGCGGTAGACATTGCTAAGAAATACAAGCTTGAAGTAGTAGCCCTGGCAGACGGAACTAAAGATTATGCCGAAGTAGCCGTAACACTTAATCCTAGTACTTTAGGAGGTATTGCTCCTAACCCTGCGCAAGACAATGTTACAGTAGGATACAAGCTGAACGACACAAATTCTGCCTATCTGTCAATCATTGGAAGCTATGGTGCAAACAGAGCCTCTAACAATTACATCCTGGATGTAAAAAATACTGAAATTAGCATAGATATCTCCAATTATCCAAGCGGCCTTTATACGGTAGCCCTGATAAGTAATGGTAAGATAGTAGATACTAAAAAGCTGATTAAGAAATAAATAATTTTTAAACCCGTGCCAGGCACGGGTTTTTTATTACATTTATTCCAGCCATCCTTTAAACACTTTGCTATGAAACTTATTATATATAAATACCCAACAGTGAGGCGAATGAAGCCTTACGATTTATATTACTGTTTAATAAAAGAGTTTATGAGATAAAAAAAAAGACAAATCAAAATTTTGATTTGTCCTTTTGAAGTGACCTCGACAGGATTCAAACCTGTAACCTTCTGAGCCGTAATCAGATGCGCTATTCAGTTGCGCCACGAGGCCTTAATGCGGGTGCAAATATAGGAAATTATGTTTATCTTGCAAATCAATTTCTAAATTAAATGTAATAAAAATGTCAATAGAAAAGTACATCCGTGATATTCAGGACTTTCCAAAACCAGGAATTGTTTTTAAAGATATAACGCCTCTTTTAGCTGAACCGGAAGCTTCAAAAATGTGCTTGGAGCTGTTACTCAATGGTTTGCCTGATGTAAAAATTGATAAGGTCGTGGGAGTGGAGAGCAGGGGATTCTTTTTTGCCACACTTTTGGCCTATAAACTAAACGCCGGTTTTGTTCCGGTAAGAAAGCCCAAAAAACTTCCGTTTACGACGATTTCGGCAACTTATGATTTGGAATACGGACAGGATACGTTAGAAATCCATACCGATGCCATACAAAAAGGCGACAAAGTATTAATACATGATGACGTACTGGCTACGGGCGGAACGGCAAAAGCAGTATGCGAATTGGTAGAAAAATTAGGCGGTGAGATTGTGCAATGCAATTTCCTGATGGAGCTTACATTCCTCAACGGAAGGGAAAAAATAAGGCAATACGATATTTTTTCTCCTTTAAAGTATTAGTCCAGTGCGTGGATGGTAACGTAGTATTTCCAGGCTATAATTGCTTTTTGGAATTTGGTTGCCTTCGCCAAATCCAAACCTTGTTTAGTATAGTTAGGCAACAGCCATTTATTTAGTTTTGCTAATATCTTAAACATCACTTTTTATCTTAAAGATACAAAAAAAGCTGTCTATTGACAGCTTTTTTTATTTGTTTTCTGGTTATCTGTTTCTTTCCTCTTTCTCCATTAGAGTTTCAATTTGCTTGGCATATACTTCCATTTCTTTTTCATAGACCTTCATTTTTTTCTCAAATTCGGCCATTTGTTTTTCAACATCTTTAGTGTAGGTAGCTTCTACCTGTGCGGCAAATTTTTCCATAGCTTGTTCGTATTTTGCTATATCGCTTTCTTTTGCATCCATTTCGGCTTCGAATTTTGCTATCTGCTCTTCAAATTTTTTCCACTCCGCACTATTTTCATCATACTCTGTATTTGGAGGTGTAGGAGGTGCAGGCAATTGTGGGAATGTTGGCGCATTGGGTAATGCTGGCACATTTGGCATTGTTGGAGGAACAGGAGGTATTGGCATTGCAGGCATTCCTGTCTTATATGTCAAAGCTACCGGCGACGAATTGTTTTTGAATTTACCGTAAACGGTTGGTGTATTAAAACTTCCGTAAACAGCCGGCACATTCGAAACAACTACCTTATTGTCTTCTCTGCTCAAAAGGAAAGGTTGGATGGGCTCTTTACCTTTTAGGTAGGAGTCACCGGAATTACCGTTTTTATCCTTATAAGTTGTTTTGATAGCAACAATTTCCTTGTCTGAATTTCTTTTGATTTTGGAAAATTTCAGGTCAATTCCGTGATTGTTCTTAAAGATTTTTGACTGTGCTTTCAAATAGTCATCAGTAGAGTTTTTATCGACTCTGACTTCATAATTGCTTGTCTGTTGCTCCTGAACTTTTCCGCCTTCTTTTTCCTGTGCAATAGTTTCTACCTGGAACTGGAGCATAAAGACTGTCAGCAATGGCAATACGATGGCGTACTTCCAGGAATTCCTCTTTTTGGATTGGTTTGTGTTTAACATAACGATTCGTTTTTTGATTAATGATTGAAAAAAATGATTAGTAATTGGAATGCAGTGATGAGGTGCACTTACTTTTAATAATGTTTTCTGATAAATTATACGGTCCGGAACGGCTTTTAAAGCTGTTGAATCGGCAATAAATTCTAAATTCTGAACGATAGCTTTTTTATGTAGCCAGGCAAAAGGATTGAACCAAAATGCGATACAGAACAACTGGCTTAAAATCATATCTGCAGAATGCATTTGCGAACTGTGTACCTTTTCGTGTTCCAGTATGTTTTCCAGTTCTTCTTTTTTAAAGTGATTCGAATTATAGACGATATAATTAAAAAATGAAAAAGGTGATTGTATCCTGTCAGTATCCACAAATTTGAATCTTCCGTGAAGCTCAACAGTCTGGTTGCGGAAAATTTTTCGCAAGCCCCAAAAATCTTGGATAAATTTCACCAAAAAGAAAAACATTCCTATAAGATATACGCCAACTATAACATACAGCCAGTTGATTTCAAAGGCTGGTTCTTCAACCATAAGCGGCTCAGTAGTTATAACTGAGTTTTCTGATACCGTATGTAGGGGTGAAGATAATCCGGCTTCAGCATTAGGAATAGCATCAAAAGCAATGGGTTCTTTTGCTGTTTCAATTGGAGCATAATTTACTGTGGCAGCAGGTTCAACCCAGATTGTCTTTACAAAAATTATCTTTGGCAAAAGCAAAGAAGTTATTATTCCGGCCAAAAGGAACCATCTGTTGGCAGTAAAGAAAGTCTCTTTCCTAAGCAAAAAATAATAGGCTAAGAAAAATACGGCCAATAGAGCTGACGCTTTTGCAAAATATAGGATAAAGTTTTCCATATTTATTTCTTTTTTTCAATCATGTCTAAAATTTCGCGTAGCTCATCGGCAGAAATTTTTTCTTCCTTCGCAAAAAACGAAACCAGATTTTTATAGGAACTGTCAAAATAATTATCAATTGCGGTTGTCATAAAACGCTTTCTGTAATCTTCCAACGCTACAATAGGATAATACTGGTGTGAATTTCCAAAAGCAGTATGCCCAACAAATCCTTTTTCCTCCAAAATCCTTACTATAGTAGATAATGTATTATAATGTGGCTGGTCTTCCTTAATTTCAGCCATTATCTCTTTAACGAAAGCTTTTTCCAGCTTCCATAAAATCTGCATTACTTCTTCTTCTTTGTTTGTTAACTTCTGCATCTTGTTCCTTTTTTAATGGTTTTTCTCCTGAATAATTTTTTAAATGCTATTCAGGAGATAATCCATATCCTAACTCTAACAAGACAAATGTATAACTAATTTTTTAGTTGACAAACTATTTTCTTAGTTATTTAACGTAAATTTTAGTTTTTTATTGTAAGGCTATCAAAAAGGAAAACACAAAAATAATGATTTATGTGTGTTAATTGTCTGAAAAACAAAAAGATGGTTTAAGAGTGTTTTATTGATTGATATACAAAATGATTAAAGTCTAACTTTTTATGTCTTCTTTCATTTCTATAGAGAAGCTTTAAATCGGTGTAATTTTTTAAACCTGTGGCTGGAATAAAAAGAGATACTAAGGTTCTGAAGCGCTAAGTTTATGTGTTGTATGTATAAAATAGAAAATTATAGAAAATAGATTTCAGCACTTTCTTTCCTATCGTATAAACCTCCCGATAGTGAATAAAATCAGCTTATTTGTTTTGTGTAACTATTCTTTTCAGATACAATATGCTGGCACAGGAGAGGAGTCCTAAAACCCCCATTACCAACCAGTTTGTCGCATAGCCGTAGCGGGAAATAATTCCTAACCCCAATTTGGCGCTTGTAATATGTGCCAGGCTGAAACTCATGGTGAACAGGGCCATATAACGACCTTCATGTCCTTTTGGAGCCCGGCTCATAGCAAAAGAGTTGGTAAACGGAAAATTCAGTATTTCTCCAAAGGTCATAAAAAGCATGCTGACAATCAGTATGCCGGCCCAATTGTCAAAAAGTAGTACAAAAAAGCTCACGCTTAACAGAAAGGTACCCCATAGTATGAGTTTCAGGCGATTGACCTGTTTTCTTTCGAGTGAAGTCACCATCGGCATTTCCAAAAAGAATATGAGCAGGCCGTTTAACGACATCAGCAATCCGGTTTGGAATTCTGTGATATGATACCATTCGGAATGGTATAGCGGCAATGTTGAGAACAGCTGTAAGAAAATCAGGGCTGTTAAATAGCTTCCGAAAAGGAATATCCAGAAAGGGCCATCCCAAAATACAGATTTTACAACCGCTTTTTCAGCATCCTCATGGTCTTGATGGGTAGCTAGTTTCTTTTCTTTCACCAATGTAGCAAAAATCAGTATGGAAATAATACAGGAAGCACCATCAACCCAAAACAAGCCTTTGTAGCCAATTCCCATAATAATCAGCCCTCCCAATGCCGGACCGGCGGCAAAACCTAAATTGACTGCAAGCCGGACCAGTGAAAAAGCACGGGTTCTGTTTTCGGGTTTGGCATACGCTCCCAGAGAAACATACATGGCCGGACGAAACATATCTGCGATAAGCATAATACCAAACATGGCAAAACACATTCCTGTAAATGAAGTGACAAACTGCACAAAAATTAGCAGCAGACCACTGGTGAGCAGGCTGAAAATCATTATTTTGTAAAAACCAATCCTATCGGAAAGCTTTCCGCCAATCCAGGAACCAATCATTGACCCCAAACCAAAAAAGACCATAACCGTTCCAATGGCGTCATAGTCAAAATGCAAGTCTTCTTTCATATATTTCGAAAGGAATGGGAGAACCATTGTTCCTGTCCTGTTGATGAAAGTAATAAGTGCCAGTATCCAGATTTCTTTAGAAAATCCCCGAAAGGAATCTATATAGCGCTTGAAGGCCGTTTGGAGCATCAGATAGTCAATTTTTGACACAAAGTTACAAAGTTTGCTTCCCTTTTTTTGGAAAGCGTAATCGATAATTTTGCTTATTTTTGCATAAAAATTGAAATTCATGAAAAGCTTCCTCAACCTGCTGTTTTTATTGGTATCGACCGTTTTATTGGCGCAAAAAAGTTTTGATAAAGAAGCTGTTGTTGCTTTCCAGAAAGAATTAAATGCGGAATATGCCGACTCGGTAAAAAGTCCCTTGCTAAAGAAAGATTTGAAAACATTTAAGGCTTTGGATTTTTATCCCATAAACGGAAATTTTTTCGTCAATGCAAAGTTCATAAGAACTCCGGACGAAAAACCTTTTGAAATGCCAACGACTACCTCCAGAAAACCCATGTATGTGAAATATGGTGAAGCCCATTTTTCGATAGACGGGAAAAAGTTCAAGGTAAATCTTTACCAAAGTCTGGATTTGAAAAAAATAGAAGAATATAAGGATGCATTGTTTTTGCCTTTTACAGACCTGACTTCCGGAGTTGACAGTTATGGAGGTGGAAGGTATATTGATTTGAAAATACCACAAGGCGATACAATCTCTATTGATTTTAATACGGCATATAATCCGTATTGTGCCTATAATCATAAATATTCATGCCCGATTCCTCCACAGGAAAATGATCTTGCGATTGAAATTAAGGCTGGAGTGAAAAAATTTAAAAAATAAGCTTTGCTATACAATCTCCACACGCATAAATTCTCAAACCATCCCGGTTGCCTGGAATTGGTCAATCAATATCCGCAGGAATTCGATGTGTCCATTCCGTTGTATTCGATAGGGATTCATCCGTGGTATATTGTAGCGGATAGGGTTGAAGATGACCTTGCCGTTATAGAAGAAAAAATACAGACTTCCAATTGTCTGGCTGTTGGCGAATGCGGACTGGATAAAAGAATTGAAATTCCGTTTAGCCTGCAGGAACAGGTGTTTAGAAAACAATTGGCATTGGCTCAAAAATATCAAAAACCGGTGGTTATCCATTGTGTAGCATCGTTTCAGGAATTAATAGCCATCAGGAATGATGTAAAGATTACGGTTCCGATGATTATCCACGGATTCTCAAAAAATGAACAATTGGCCAGACAATTGCTGGAAAATGGTTTTTATCTTTCTTTTGGTAAATATTTGTTGCGGAACCCGGAATTGGAATCGGTTTTTAAAAATGTTCCGGATAATCGTTTTTTCCTGGAAACGGATACGATTGAAGAAACAATAGAAGAAGTATATGCCGTAGCTTCGAAGTACAAAGGCAAAAATCCTGAAGATTTGCAGGGAATTGTAGAGCAGAATTTTAAAAATGTTTTTAAAAAATAAGTACAAAAATAAATTATAGAAAATGGCGCAGTGGACAGAAAGAGCCGAATTGTTGTTCAAAAAAGAAGGTCTTGAAAAATTAAAGAATTCAAACGTATTGATTGTTGGAGTAGGTGGTGTAGGGTCTTTTGCAGCTGAATTTATTGCCAGGGCGGGTGTTGGAAAAATGACAATTGTTGATGGTGATGTTGTTGACATTACCAATATTAACCGTCAGCTTCCCGCATTGCATTCTACCGTGGGCAAGCCAAAAATTGATGTGGTTGGTGACCGTCTGATGGATATAAATCCCGAATTACAGCTAACTAGAATAAAAGAATTCCTTTCGCCGGAAAGGGCTTTTGAGATTGTTACCGATGAATTTGATTATGTGATGGACTGTATTGACAGTATAACACCAAAATTAAACCTGATTATTGCTTCCAAACGCAAAAAAATAAAAATTGTCAGCAGTATGGGCGCCGGAGGCAAAATGGAAGCAGGTAAAGTAAAAGTAACCGACATCAGTAAAACCAAAAACTGCTATCTGGCAAAGGCTGTTAAAAGAAGATTGAGAGAAGCCGGAATCGATAAAGGCGTGAAAGCTGTTTATTCCTATGAAATCCAGGACCCGAATAGTTTGAGAATGACAGACGGTTCCAACTTCAAAAAATCATTCTACGGAACCAATAGCTATATGCCGGGATTATTCGGGCTTCATGCGGCAGAAACAGTAATCCGATATCTGTTGAAGAAAGAATAAGAACTAAACTACTCAAAACACACAACACAACAATGATAAAAACTGTAATTTTTGACATGGACGGCGTTATCGTTGATACGGAACCCGTTCACAGATATGCCTATTTCCAGCATTTTGATGAACTGGAAATTTCTGTAACCGATGACCTGTTTGCTACTTTTACCGGAAACTCTACACGAAATGTTTTCCAGAAACTAAAACATGCTTTTGGTCTGGACCACGATGTCGAGGATTTGATACAGAGAAAGAGAAATATTTTTAATGATGCCTTTGATACTAAAAAAGACCTTCATCTTATAGAAGGAGTTGAGGATTTGATAAAAGACCTTTATAAAAACGGTATTCAGCTCATTGTTGCATCATCGGCTTCAAAGGTAACAATAGAACGCGTTTTTAACCGTTTTAAGCTGCATCAGTATTTTTCGGATATTGTGAGTGGCGAAGATTTTCCGAAGTCAAAACCGCATCCGGCTATTTTTGAATATGCGGCTTCTTTAGCAATAGGGAAAAAAGACGAATGCATTGTTATAGAAGACAGTACCAACGGAGTTGAAGCTTCGGTTGCAGCAGGAATTTTTTGTATAGGTTACAGAAGCGCAAACACCAAGCTTCAGGATTTGTCAAAAGCAGATAGGATTATCAATCATTTTAACGAGCTAAACGCCGAAAAGATTAAGAATTTAAAGTAAAATAAAAATGGTTAAGACCGTAATTTTTGACATGGACGGTGTTTTAGTTGACACCGAACCGGTTCATTATGATGTGAGTTTATTGCAATTTAAAGATTTGGATATTACCGTTCCGGATGAAATGTACCACACTTTCACAGGAAACTCCAATAAGATGATTTATCAGAAAATCAAAGATAATTTTCAATTGGTTCATGAAGTAGAAGAACTGATTGAAGCCAAAAACAAACTTTTTATAGAGGCTTTTGATAAAAAGGAAGACCTGTATCTGATGCCGGGCGTTAAGGAACTTATTATTGATTTATACAATAACGGTATACAGCTGATAGTGGCTTCCTCTTCTGAAATGGCCATTATCAACAAGGTTTTTGAGCGTTTCGGATTGAATCCGTATTTCACGCACAAAGTCAGTGGTGAGGATTTTCCTGAATCCAAACCCAATCCGGCTATTTTCTTAAAAGCGGCTTCCTATTCAAAAGCGCCTATCAATGAATGTATTGTTATTGAAGACAGTACCAACGGAATTACGGCTGCCAAAGCGGCGGGGATTTTTTGTATTGCCTACAAAGGTGAAAGCGGAACAGGGCAGGACCAGTCAAAGGCAGATATGGTGATAACCGATTTCCGGGATTTGAATTTCGAGAAAATAAAAAATATAAATGCATAAAACAAAAGCAGTCGTTATCCGACTGCTTTTTTATATACTACCAGGCATCTTTCCCGTGCTTCCTTATGGTCGATTATTGGCCTGTAGTCCAATTGCTCAAACTCAGGAACCCATTTCCGGATGTATTTTAAATTTTTGTCAAATTTTCTAACCTGTTCGCTTGGGTTAAAAATCCGGAAATAAGGAGCGGCATCGACACCGCTTCCCGCAGCCCACTGCCAGTTGCCTATATTGCTGGATTGCTCATAATCCAATAGTTTTTCAGCAAAATACGCTTCGCCCCAACGCCAGTCAATCAGGAGATGCTTACATAAAAAGCTGGCCACAATCATTCGAACGCGGTTGTGCATGGTTCCTGTAGCATTCAATTGCCGCATTCCGGCATCAACTATTGGATAGCCGGTAGTTCCTTCACACCAGCTTTGGAATTCGGTTTTATTGTTACGCCATTGGATATGGTCATATTTCGGACGGAAACTTTCTGTGACCGTGTTTGGAAAATGCCAAAGAATCTGCATGAAAAACTCCCGCCAAATCAGTTCATTTAAAAAAGTTTCTTTTCGGTGTTTGAGCGCTGTTTTTACAATCTTTCGGATACTGACAGCACCAAACCGCAAATGAGGACTTAAATGAGACGTGCCCTCTATACCGGGAAAATTACGGGTTTCGGCATAATTTTCAATTAGCGCGCTTGAAATATTATAGTCGGCAACTTTTATCCCGGATGCTTCAAATCCGATCTCTTTTAGTGAAAGATACGGATAGGAATGTTGGGCTATTTCAGCCAGTTTCTTTTCAGAAGGAAAGGATTCGGTAAGCTTTTCATTAAAGTTTTCTTTCCATTTCTTAGAATAGGGCGTAAACACAACATAAGGTTTACCATCTTCTTTTATCACTTCTTCTTTTTCAAAAATCACCTGGTCTTTGAAAGTATGGAAGGCTATGTTTTTAGATTTTAAAAATGCGCCAACTTCAGCATCCCGTTTTTGGGCATAAGGTTCATAATCGTGATTGGTGTAGACGGCATTTATCTCTGCATTTTCAGCAACCAGTTTTTTAAAAACGTGTATGGGGCCATCATGAAAAACAGCCAGTGATTTATGGTTTTGTTTTAGGATGGCCTGTATATTGTCCAGCAATGCGGAAATAAAAGTCACGCGGGCATCATCTTTAGGAAGTTCACTAAGGATGTTTTTGTCAAATATAAAAACAGGAAGTGTGGCATTGTTTGATAATGCCTCAAACAATGCCTTGTTATCATCTAAACGTAAGTCACGTCTGAACCAGAATATATTCATGATTTAGGATTTAAATTCGCCAAAAATTTCGATGAGTTTTTTTCGCCTGTAAGCAAAGATTTCATCCAGCTTTGGCTTGACCATAAAGGGATGTGCCAATTGGCCCAATAGGCCCATAGGCAATTTATAATGAACAATATCTTCCATTTCAACACCGCCCGGAATCGCTTTTAGAAAATGCTTGTGGTGCCAAAAGGCATAAGGACCGAAACGTTGTTCGTCAACAAAGAATTTTTGTTCCTGAACATGTGTGATTTCAGTAACCCACTGCATTGAAATTCCAAATAACGGAGTGATTTTATAATGGATAATCTGCCCGGCAAACATCTCCTTTTCATCACCCGAAAGCGTCTTGAATTGCATGGATTTGGGAGTGATTATTTCCAGATTCTTAGGATTGGAAATAAATTCCCAGGCCGTTTCTATTGAAACAGGAAGTTGTTGTTTTGTATGTAGTGTATATAATTTCATACTACAAAAATACAATATTGTTTAATTTAAATTTAATTATGTTAAACAAAAAGTTATTTTTTCTTGGTTTTATTTAACATTTAAATGACTTGAAATTATTAAATTCGCAAAAATCAAAATCTAATAATTTATTATGAAAAAGATAGTTATTGCCGCAGGATTACTTTTAATCACATTGACGGCCAATGCTCAAGTAAAAACGCCTCAGGCAAGTCCGAAATCTGACATTACTCAGGTAGTCGGATTAACAGATGTACATATCGAATATTCTCGCCCCAGTGCAAAAGGAAGGGCTGTTTTTGGAGATTTGGTTCCTTTTGGAAAAACATGGAGAACCGGAGCCAATGGCAATACTATAATCACATTTAGTGAAGATGTAAAAATAGGAGGAAAAGACCTTCCAAAAGGAAGCTACAGCCTTTTTACGGTTCCAAGAGCAGACTCATGGGATGTTATTTTCTATAAAGACACCAACAACTGGGGATTACCGGCAGAATGGAATGAAAATAAGGTAGCTTTAAGAACAAGCGTTAAGCCGGAAAATCTGAACAGAAATGTTGAAACTTTTACCATTGCGGTAAACGGAATCAGCAACGATTCAGGAAGCCTGGAAATTTCATGGGAAAAAACACTTGTAGCCGTTAAGTTCGATGTTCCTACGCAAAAAACAGCTATGGCAAGTATCGAATCTACTTTGGCAGGACCAAAAGCAGATGATTATTTCGCTTCAGCACAATATTTTTACCAGTCAAACGGTGATATGAACAAAGCCCTGACCTGGGTTAATGCTGCTATCGAGAAAACAAAAGGAGAAGCTCCTTTTTGGTACCTGAGACAAAAATCATTAATCCAATCTAAACTGGGAGATAAGAAAGGTGCTATCGAAACAGCGAAATTATCTTTGGCTGCTGCAGAAAAGGCAAATAATGCTGATTATGTGAAAATGAACAAAGACAGCATCAACGAGTGGAGCAAAAAATAATTCCATTGAATACAAACAAAAAGCCGATTGCATTGCAATCGGCTTTTTTTATGCTTTGATTTCTTTAGAATTTTTGAAATACTGAAGGCTTACGGAAATAATGATGGTAATGACAACTCCTATAAAGTTGAGCCATAAGTAGCTCAGTTTTTCTTTGCCCGGAGGAAAGATGTATATCGCAAAATAATAAATTACGAATATGGCTATCTGGCTGAATACGGCTGCCCAGAATACGGCCTGTGCCCTCACATATTTAATATAGAAGGCAACGAGGAAAATACCCAGAATAGTACCATAAAATATAGAACCGATAATATTGACAAATTGAATCAGGTTTTCAAATAAGGTTCCGAAACAGGCAAATAAGATGGCAATGATACCCCAAAGCAGCGTAAAGCCTTTAGAAGCCTTCACGAAATGCGCTTCGGATTTCTCCGTTTTTATGTTTCTTTTATAGATATCGATTACGGTTGTTGAAGCCAATGAATTGATTCCGGCTGCTGTTGATGACATGGCCGCGCAAATAATCACGGCTAGTAACAACCCGACAAATCCTTTTGGCAGGTAATGTATTATGAAATGGATAAAAACATAATCACTATCTGTAGTCTTGTTCTTTTTATTGGCTTTACTAATCAGGACTTTGGCCTGTTCACGAATTGTTTTTTCTTTTTCTGCTAAGGCAATAATCCTGTTTTTGAGTACCTTATTGTCTGTTTCTATATTCAGTTGATTGACATAAGCCAATGTTACTTCTTTTTTTTCTGAAGCAATATCAACCAATTGGTTTTCCAGTTGCTTGTAATCACCGGCATATACTGATTTTTCAATACTTGCCTTACTGTTCGGATTAAAGTTAATTGGAACCGACTGGAATTGGAAAAAGACATAGACCATCACCCCGACCAAAAGAATAAAGAACTGCATCGGTACTTTCAAAAGTGCGTTAAATACAAGTCCCATCTGGCTTTCTTTTACAGATTTGCCTGAAAGATAGCGTTGTGCCTGCGACTGGTCTGTTCCAAAATAGGAGAGGGCTAAAAACAGACCGCCCGTGATTCCGGTCCAGACCGTATATCTTTTTTCTTTGTCTAACGAAAAATCAAGGATATTCATCTTGTCATTTACGCCGGCAATCTGTAATGCATTATTAAAGGAAACTTCTTTAGGAAGCAGGCTCAATATGATGAAAAAGGCAATAAACATCCCCGACATGATGATAAACATCTGTTGTTTTTGGGTAACATTAACGGCTTTTGTACCGCCTGTCATCGTGTAAATGATAATCAGTATACCAATAATGATATTCATCAGGTTCAGATTCCAGCCCAATATGGATGACAATACGATGGCGGGTGCATAAATCGTGATTCCGGTTGAAAAGCCTCTCTGAATCAGGAACAGTATAGCAGCAAGAGAACGTGTTTTAAGGTCAAAACGCTGTTCTAAAAACTCATAGACTGTATAAACTTTAAGTTTGTGATAAATAGGTATGAAAGTGATACAGATGATTATCATCGCCAACGGCAATCCGAAATAGAATTGCACAAACCCCATACCATCATTAAATGCCTGTCCGGGAGTGGAAAGAAAAGTAATGGCGCTGGCCTGGGTTGCCATTACGGAGATTCCTACAGTATACCATGGCGTTTCGTTGTTGCCCAGTATATAATCCTGTACGTTTTTGCTGCCCCGCGTTTTCCATGCGCCATAAAAAACGATGAAAAAAAGCGTAATGATTAAAACTACCCAGTCAATTGCCTGCATTTATGAAAAATATTGCATTATAAAATAAAAAATCAGAATGTACAGGGCATTCATTACAAGCACCAGGGTGTAATTTCTTTTCCAGCTTCTTAATTTCTTTTCTTTCATTAATTTATGATTTGTCCTTTTTTCCTATAGAGATAAGATTGGTAAACAGCTTAAACGCTCCAGGAACTCCGGCCGGAAGTTCGCGGAAAAAGCTTAATCCTGTGTAAATATAATATCCTTTTCCGTAATTTGCGACTAAAAGGCTTCCTTGTTTTTCAGTTTCTCCTAAATCTTTCATACCCAATATAGGCGTAAATTCAGGAGCCCATTTGTCAGGAAAATACAATCCTCTTTCCTGAACCCAACCCTGGAAATCGGCTTCTGTTATTTTATTAGGATGGTTTAATACCGAATGCGTTGCGTTTAAAAAAGAAACTTTTGCATTTTCATCCGTCACCCTGTCGCTGGAAATATTCAATTCGTAAGGAGAAAAATCAGGAACGTTAAAGCCGTTGAATCCACGTCTGCCGGAAGTATTATACTGTACGACCATTGTTCCTCCGTTTTTAACATAATCTAAAAGATAACGCTGTTTGAATTGAAGGTCGGTAATAACATTATACGCCCTGATTCCCATAACAATGGCATCAAATCCGGACAAAGCCGTTTCCGTAATCTCAGCAGGTTTTATAATTCTTACATCATAGCCAATCTGTTTCAGGCTTTGCGGAATTTCATCTCCGGCTCCTTCGATATAGCCGATAACCTGTCCGCTTTTTTTAATATTTAATCGGACAACCGAAGCTTCAGATGGCATCAGTACCGATTGTTTCGGGATGTGGTCGTATTGGATGGTCGTTAATTTCTGCGTATATTTTTGTCCGTCAACAGTAATTACCGGAGCAATGACGCCTTTATTTTCATAGGAAGGCGGTGTTACGTTAAATACCACAATCTTTTCATCGTTTTTCATCGCGATGTCAAAATCGATTTTGTCAGGAGAAACAGTCCAGCCTTGAGGAACCTGCAGGCTGATGTTTCCTTTTAAGTTCGCTTTTCCGGATTTTACCCTTACGGAAATCGGTTTTGTTTTGGAATCGGAGAAAATGGTGACCTCATCAATTACAGTAGCCGTGGCTTCCGGCAATACTTCAAAAGGTTGGTAGATTTCGCCTTTTTCCGGGTCGGAAATTTTGTAGATAATTTCTCTGTAGATGTCCAGTGGTTGTCCGGCAATTTTAAGGCTCCATTTTAATTTGAGCTTTTCAGAATCCGGTCGTCCTATCATGGCCCTGTCTTTGACGGTATACATTCCCAATGTTCCTTTTTCATTCAGCCAATACGGAGAAGTGTAGGGAGTAGAGGCAAGCGTATGTAATTTTTTTTCAGTCTTGAACGGTTTGTTCTTATCCAGTTTTTTTCCTTGAATGATTCCATTTTCAGGATTATTAAGGAAAGTTACGGCAACCAGTTCAACATCTTGTGCGCCCTGGTTTACGGCTTCAAGCTTTAAGGTAAAATCACTGTCCGGATTTGTGCTTTGTTCTGAAGAAACACCTTCAAAAAACAATCCTGCCGAAGCCAGGATAATATTTTCCAATTCCTGTTTTTTGATAGCCCTCCAATGTTCGTCTTCCAGTTTGCTGACTAATTGGTAGGCCTCGATTAATTTCGGGATATGAACAGACGGGTCTTTGAAATTGAAATGCGCCTCAATATCGTTCAGGATTTTTCCAATAGCTTCGCCTCCTTTTACTCTTGACCAGGTGGTATTGATGCCTTCAAACAGGTTGTTTTTATCTTTAGCCAAGTCGCCTTTTAGAAATTCAAGATATTCCATTTCATCTCCACGCGTTCCTATAGTACCAAAACCCTGGCATTTGTGCTGGCTTCGACTCAACGCGGCTATTTCGCCATTGCTTTTACCCTTAATTCCAAAATAAACACCGGCATTGATAGTGGCCATTTTGCTTTTGTCAGCCTGTGCGAACTTTTCTTCGGAGCCGTAAAACCACCATGAGGTATTAAAAAATATTCGTTTTGGCTGCCAGGTTTTTAAGGAAGAAAGCTGCTCCGGAAAACTGTTTTTATTTCCGGCAAGGTCAAAAGCTTCCATGCTTAACATGGCAGAAGCGGTGTGATGTCCGTGTGTGGTTCCCGGGCTTCTGTGGTCAAAACGGTTAATGATAATATCAGGTTGGAATTTTCGGATGGCTAAAACTACATCGCTCAACACCTGATTCTTGTCCCAAATAGAAAAAGTTTCGTTAGGCTCTTTGGAAAAACCAAAATCGTTGGCCCGTGAAAATAGCTGTTCACCGCCGTCAATTCTTCTCGCTGCCAATAGTTCCTGTGTTCTTAAAACGCCAAGCAATTCGCGAAGTTCAGAACCAATCAGGTTTTGTCCGCCATCTCCCCGCGTTAATGATAAATAAGCGGTTCTGGCTTTTACTTCATTAGAAAAATAGGAAATCAGTTTGGTGTTTTCATCATCAGGATGTGCGGCTACGTATAAAACCGACCCTAAAAAGTTGAGTTTTTGTACCTGTTCGTAGATTTCACCAGAACTTAATTTTTGCGGTTTCTGGGCATTCACCGTACAGAATGAAAGAAGAAAAAGAATGAGGGAGTGGTAAGCAGTTTTTGGTATCATTTTGATTTTATGGAACTAACTTTCAAATATAATAATTAATTTTTCGGATGTGTTTTTCTTACTAAGACTTTAACAATAAAGGAGAGCTGTCAGGCTCTCCTTATTTTATTAGTCATCATGGCGATGCTTGTGATGTTTTTTATGTTTTTTGTAATGCTTGTGGTCGTCATGATAGTGGTGAACTTCTCTTACGACAACCGGACGTGGTCTCGGTCCTCTGTAATATTTAACCTTATGGGTATTGAAATGGGCATAAGGTCTTGACCCATGATAATCTGTCAATACTACTTTATAACCGTTGTACAAATCATAATTACGGTATCGGGTTGGCAAATATCGGGCTCTTACCCAGGTTCCGTTGTTGATGTAGATAAAATTCGAGGCTCTGATATCGTAATAGGCTTCAATGTCAGGAAGATAATAATAATTTGCTTCTGTGTATCCAACCGGACCCCAATCCGGACGACTTCCGATACTTACATTAACAGATACTTGTGCTTCAAGCGTACCGGCCATTAAAAGGCCCAATCCTGCAATTAATACTTTTAGAGTTTTCATAGCGCTGTATTTTTAGGTTCTTCGTTGGAGAACAAAAACCAATAATGATGCCAGTACGATTTTTTTAAGAAATATTTAACTAATCGTAAGGTACGGTTTGCGGTTTTCCAAATTCAAAATTCGGCATTCCGAAATCGGTTGTTTTAAAAGAATTGGTTTGCATATTCCCACTGCCATCAATAGGAACACTAGGATAATACGAGAAAGAAAACTGAAAGGAATTGAACACCAGAAAGTCATTACTGATTATAACGCCAATGCCAATTTGGGAATAGGCTTTTCCTTTATAGAGGTTGTTGTTTTCGTTGCTCAGCAGGCCAATCGTATAAGTAAAGAAAGGGTTAAAACGGAATCCTCCTAAATTCCAGGGCGAATAGGATTGGGTTTGCAGCGTTAACAATGCTTTTTTAGTACCCCGCAACTTATAGCTGCTAAAACCCGGTATGCCGTTTTCTTCATTGAGGTCTACCCGGTCTGCAACCGTAGGAAAGCGGTTGTTGCCTATTACCAGTCTTGGTTTTACAAATTGCCTCAGCCTCCAGTCGCCCAATTCAATAAGATTTGTAAAATAATTGGCCTCAACAGAAAAGACAGTTTGCTGTGTGATTGGCCCTCTAAAGAAGGTGCCATATTCGACATTGGTACTAAAATAGCCCCATTTGAAATATTGCCCGAAAGAGAAGCGACCGCCCACATACAGTCGGTTGATGTGGTTTTTATTCTGATGGCCTACCGTGAGTGCATATACTTTTCCAATGGCAACGTCTTCTGTAATGCCGTAATTGAAAAGGTATTTATCCTGAATAAATTTTCGGGAAGTGATACCAAATCCCACCAGATAGAAATTTTCGTCAGAGAAATACTTTAGGCTGTCGTATTCCGGCGCAGGGAACTCGCTGTAATTTTTTCTCACGAACCGGAACGAAGTAATGAAATTGGTGGTTCGGTCTTCTTCGGAATTTCCTTTGAATATTTGGGTCGATTTTCCTACCCAGGCATCCTGGGTTCCCACTTTAAAATTTTGTGCCGCATAACGTCCCGTAGCATCCGGTAAGGAATCAACCGTAAAATCCTGACCAATATAGACTCCGGCTCCCCATTTGGCAAAAGGAGAGAAGAAAGGACGGTCAACGGAAATACTTTTGGAGTAGTTATTATGCTCATCAACACGATAGGCGAGCGATGTCCGGATATAGGTATTAAGAATGTTAGGAATCGTATATCGCGTACTGACGGCACTCCTTCCATTGTCGAATCGCTGTCGGTAGGTATTGTCCAATTCATGTCCGGTTCCTAAAAAATTTCGTTCCGTAAGCTCAAAAGTAGTCTTGGAAGTCGACCCGGAAGCATTCGGAATCAGGCTCCAGGAATCCAACGCCCTGATATAAATATCAACAGAATCAGCATTTGTTCCTACCAATCGGGTAGTAAAGTCAACGCTTCGTATATATCTTTGGCTTCTGATTAAACGTTCGGATTCTTTGACGAGAAGCGAATCCAGCGGCCTGTTTTTTCGGATAAGCAACAGGTTTTTTATTGTGAGCTGGCGGGTTTTGATATGGACGTTATTTCCAAACCTTTCAAATCCGTTACGGGCTTTTTTAGTCGTATCTTTTTCCGAAAACCCGAAAGGATCAAGCGTTGTGATATAGATATTCCGGATAATTTTTCCTTCATACTGGCTGTAGCTTTTAAGTACGACTTTATCTTTCTGCCTGTTTTTTGGTTTTTTTGAATCTACAGGCTTGAAAATAAGCTTATGGAGGAATTTGGTAAAACCTCTTTTTTTGGAATAGCGTTCAATGTCCCGATAGCCTTTCAGAGAATCTCTTTTCACGGGCTTTTCCTGCGCATGCGAATAGTGGCAGCAGCACAGAGTCAACAGGAGTAAAAAGAATCTGATTTTCTTAAGCATTGGGCAATTTTTACTATTTGGGATGACCTTGGTTAAAGTGAAGTTACAAAATAGCATCCAGATTATGCTTATGTAAAGCAAAGTAAGATGCTAATCCATGAATTCCCGTTCCTCCCGTGTGGTATTCACAATAGAAACGCCCTTTTGTAGCAGCAGATTGTTTGGATAGGTTACGAGTTCTCCTTCCTTGGTTCTCAAATAGGTATGGAAAGCCTTGATATCGTCAATTTCTCCTTCCAGCGGGAAATCCTTATCGTGGATTCTGATAGTATCACCAATTTTGAAAGGAAAGGAAAAAAACAATATTATCCCTGCCGTTATGTTACTCAGTATAGACCATTGGGCAAAGAAAGCAACGCCAATGATGGTAATGACAGAAGTAAAGGCAATATAGATGTCGTTTGTTCGGACGCCCCAAATCATAAAGACACCGGCCAAAGTTATAGCCATAATAACAATGCTGATGTACTTGCTGACCAGAATAGCACGATGCTCGTTAATTTCTGCATGCTTGGCGTATCGTTTTATCAGGGTTGTAATAATAAAACGAATAATTGTTACGCAAACCAGCAGTACGACTGTGCTTACAATCTTTGGAGTATTTTCTTCGAAAAAGGACATTTTCTAGCTGTTTTTCCCAAAGGTAGTGAAATATTCATAAACTTTTTGGACGGGAAGCCCCACTACATTAGAGTAGGAACCTTCTATTTTGCTAATGCCTATGATGCCAATCCACTCTTGAATGCCGTAAGCTCCGGCCTTATCATACGGCTTAAAATTATCAAGATAGTAGGCAATGGCTTCGTCTGATAAATGGGCAAAAGTAACTTTAGTAACCTCATTAATGATGTCGGTTTTTCCATTATGCCTGAAACATACGGATGTATAGACTTTATGGGTGGAATCAGACAAAGCTCTCAATATTTGGAACGCATCATCATAATCTTTAGGTTTTCCCAAAGCTTTTCCATTATGCCATACAATTGTATCGCTGGTTACCAAAATATCGTTTGGAGCCAATTCATCCTGAAAAGCATCGGCTTTTAGTTTAGCCAGAAAATCAGTGATTTCGGAAGCTTTGAGATGTTCAGGATAGATTTCGTCTACTTCTTTCAGGCGTACTTCAAAATCCAGATGCATGTCCTTAAAGAACTGCTGTCTTCTTGGTGACCCTGATGCCAACAGGATAGTGTAGTTTTTTAAATGAGGATTAAGCATATTTGATATTGAAATTAATAACAGCTATAGAAAGGATTCCGAAAAAAATAACAAACTTTAATACCCTGCTCAGATGATGGAAATCTTTTTGTTTTTTGGCAGAAAACATCTTGATGGTAAAGTAGAGTAGCGGTGCCAATATAAATAAGAAACCATAAGCAGAAGCATAAAACAGGTTGTTGGAATACAGATTTTCATTAATGTAATAAATAATCAGTCCCAACGGAATAAAGCTCAACCCGAAAACTACCTTGCCCGTTCTGGCTAAGCCTAAAGCAATAGGAAGCGTATTCATTCCCTGATTATAATCACCGTTGACATCTTCCATATCCTTAACAATTTCACGGATAAAATTGATGATAAAGGCAAATACGGCATAATCAATAAGGATATTGAAAATAATGCCCATACCTGCCTGGGTTTCAGGTATAACCATTGGCAGCAAGTCAAAAATCCCGATAATAAGAATGCTCAATGAAAGCAACAGCGCAATAATAATATTGCCAATCAGCAATGTCTGTTTTAAACCATTGGCGTATACATATAATGTAGCGGCAATAATAACAAATATGGCGGCAAAGTTAGGTTTGTGAATCGCATTAGCCAGATAAAAACCAATACCAACGCCTATAACATTCAGGGCAATATAAATATTATATCCCATGCTTTCTGAAATCTGTTTTCCAATTACCACATTGTCCGGTTTATTGATTTCGTCCGTGGCCTGGTCAAAGATGTTATTTATAAGATAACCGCCGGCCGCAATACATAGGGTTGAAAATACCAGAAGCGCAAACTGCCAGTCCTTTAAGGCAAGAGGAATGGACTGTGATTCTAAAAATCCGTACCTGAAAACCAATTGCATTATAGCAAGCATAATGAGGTTTTGGTAGCGTATTAGTTTTAAAAAAGACATAGGTTACTGTTCAGTAAATTATTAATCGTGTTTTCCGTTGAAATATTGCATCCATTTTCCCTGTACGCGCATTACCTGTTCTATAACATCACGCACGGCTCCACGGCCGCCATTTTTATGAGAAACGTAAGTGCAGATTTCTTTGATTTCAGGGCTCGAATCCAACGGACAGGTAGGAAGACCCACCAGTTTCATCACATGGTAGTCAGGAATGTCGTCACCCATATAAAGCACCTGTTCCGGTTTGATATTATAAATATCCGTATATTCCTTGAATGCCTCAACTTTGTCCGGACAAGCCAAATGGATGTCTGTGATGCCAAGATTTCGCAATCGGATTCGGACGCCTTCGTTACTTCCGCCAGAAATAATACAGACATGGTAGCCACTTTCTACTGCTGCTTTCATAGCAAAACCATCGCGAATATTCATAACGCGGAGCATTTCGCCGGTTGGGGTAATATGGACAGAACTATCGGTCAGAACGCCATCGACATCAAAAATAAAAGTCGTGATGTCGTTCATGATTTCTTTATAACTTTTTGACATTAGATTGTTGAATGGAATGTGTTAGTATTTTATAGATTTCTTTTTGTGTATTGTCTGTAAGTAACGCCAAATGGGCCTGAATGGTATTGAGGTCGTTTCTTTTTGCCGGTCCGGTTTGGGCTTCTAATGGTGAAAGATGCTGCACTTTATTGGCGGTTTCGGCAATCAGCGGTTTGAGAATTTCAAACGGTAGCTGGTGTTCAGCACAAATCTCTTTCCCAATCTGATAAAGATGATTGGTGAAATTGTTGACAAAAACAGCGGCAACATGCAGCGATTTTCTTTGGTCAGAGCTAATCAGGTAATGCTTGGAGCCAATTGCTTCGGCAACATTTTCTAAAATGGTATAATCATCGTCAAACTCGCTTTCCATGCATATTGGTAGGGTAGAAAAGTCGACTTCCTTGTTTTTCGTAAAGGTTTGTAACGGATAAAAAACGCCCCTGCGGTTTTTCGGATGTAGTTCACTCAAAGGAACACTACCGGAAGTATGCACGACAAGTCGGTTCTCAAACGGAAGACTTGAAGAAACCTCAGCAACGGCGCTATCAGAAACAGCAATGATATAGATATCTGCTTCTAAAAATTGACTATGGTCATTGATTATTTTTGAATCCTCAACCAGATGCGAAAGGCTTTCCTTTTGTCGTGAGAAAACTTGTGACAGCTCAATTCCGTTGCTTTTTTTAAAAGCATGGATAAGATGCTGTGCCACATTTCCGGAACCGATTATAGTTGCTCTAATCATGCCGCTAATTTAGGGATTTAGTTATGAATTACAAGGAAGGTTTATTTCAATAATTCCTTTAGGTTTAACAGACTCTTAGAATAAAGAAGGCAATTAAATCACTACATTTATAATAGCCAATAAGTAAAGGATTTGAAAAGTTTTAATGTAGGAGGATTATGAAAAAGTTTAAACTGGCAGTTGAAGCCTGCCTTGCCTGTTTTGGTGCCTGTGAAGTCTGTGCCGCCAATTGTATCGAAATGAATGATAAGAATCACCTGCACTGTATTTTGCTTTGCCGTGATTGTGCAGAAATTTGCATTCTTTGTGTCAAGTTCTGTTCCAGGAACTCCGGGTTTTCCACTGCCCTGATGAAGTTGTGCGCTAAAATCTGTACCGCCTGTGCCGTAGAATGTGAAAAATTTGCCCATCATGCTCATTGCAGGGAATGTGCAGAGGCTTGCAGGAAATGTGCTGCTGCCTGTAGTTTTAAATGGTAACGCAATACGCCCAATTATTTCATGAGGTTTCAGGATTTTTGATACAGAATTAAAAATGACTTAAAATATTTAGAAAAAATTAACAAGGAATTACGAAAAACGCAGGAGTAGGATTAACGGTTGTATCAAACATTTTTCCTTATTTTTGTGGCACTTTTTAAACTATGTAATTCCACTTTTCATGGATAAGATTTTTTCCTTCCTGTTTTCCACACGTTTAATGGCTGTTTTATTTATCGTTTTTGCAGCTGCAATGGGAATCGGTACTTTTATTGAAGACGCTTACAATACCGATGTTGCCCGGATTTTAATTTATAACAGCTGGTGGTTTGAGGCAATTATGTTTCTCTTTCTGATTAACTTTATAGGAAATATCAAGAAATACCAATTACATAAGAAGGAAAAATGGGCTACATTATTACTCCATCTTTCCTTCATTTTTATTTTAATAGGTGCTTTTGTAACCCGACACATCAGTTATGAAGGAATGATGTCTATTGCAGAAGGTGCTTCTGAAAATCAGGTTTACTCCGAAAAAACATTCCTCAATGTTTTTGTGGATGGCGAATATAAAGGCGAAATGAAACGCCGTGTTGAAGAAAAGGAACTGTTGCTTTCACAGGTAACGGACAATGATTTCTCAATCAAGGGCAAATTTGCTGACACTCCTTATGAAATAGAATACAAGGACTTTATCATGAATGCCAAAGAGGTCATTAAAGAAGACCCGAATGGAACATTATATATTAAAATGGTTGAATCCGGAGACGGGTCGCGTCATGAGCATTACCTAAAAGAAGGTGAAGTACAAAGCATCCACAATGTGCTTTTTGCTTTCAATAAACCAACAAACGGTGCGGTAAATGTTATCAAAGAAGGCGACAAATATACTTTCAAAGCACCATTTGGCGGACAGTTTATGCGTATGGCGGACAAATTTCAGGGTACAGTTGTGAAAGATTCTGTACAGGATTTGATGTTCCGTTCCTTATATAATGTTGGCGGGGCTCAGTTTGTTTTCCCGGAAGCTGCCATAAAAGGAAAAGTTGCCTATGAATCGAACAATGACTATAAAGACAAAACTACTGATGATGCTTTAATTGTGACAATTAAGGCGGGAGGGAAGACGCAGGATGTAACCTTAATTGGTTCCAAAGGAAAAATGGGAGAGCCTCAATCCTTTAAAGTTGGAGGTCTTGACTTTACGCTGTTTTACGGAAGTAAAGTTTATACATTACCTTTTAAAATCAAGCTGAACGATTTTATTGCGGAAAAATATCCTGGAACTTTGAAAAGCTTTTCGGCTTTCAGGAGTAAAATTACCGTGGAAGACGAGAAACCTTTTGACTACGAAATTTTTATGAATAATGTTCTTGACCACGGAGGTTACCGTTTTTTCCAGGCATCCTACGATTATACAGACAATCACCTGAGAGATACTTATGAACCAAATATCACGGTACTATCTGCAAACCACGATTTCTGGGGAACCTGGATTACCTATATCGGATATTTCCTTTTATACATTGGCATGATGGCCATTTTATTTGATAAGAACTCAAGATTTGGTATTGTGAAGAAAAAACTGGACAAAATCAAATCAAGAAAAGCCAAGCTGATTACCCTCTTATTATTGTTTGTGAGTGCCGGAAGTTTTGCACAGCACGACCATAATGCCCCGGGACACAATCACGGAACGGGTAACGCTGCTCCATTAAAAAGAGTAATGCCTACAGAAAAACAGATTGATTCCCTGTTGAAAATTATCGAAGTTAAGCCGGAACATGCGGCAAAATTTGGAAGAATCGTAATTCAGGATGATGGCGGAAGAATGAAGCCTATCAATACGTTTTCATCAGAATTGTTACGAAAAGTGAGCAAGAGCGACCACTATAAAGGCTATAATTCCGACCAGGTGTTTTTATCAATGTCACAATATCCGGAAGTTTGGTTCAATGTGCCTTTTGTTTACCTGAAAAAAGACAATGATAGCCTGCATAAAATCTTAGGCGTTGACCTGAAGGCAAAACACGTTCCATTTATCAGCTTTTTTGACGAGCAGGGCAATTACAAATTATCACCTTATCTGGACGAAGCCTACAAAGCGGCCATTCCAAACCAGTTCCAGAAAGATTTTATAGATGTCGATAAAAAAGTAGTGCTATTGAATGCGGCTTTGAGTGGAAAAATATTAAAGATTTTCCCGATTCCGTATAACAAGGCCAATAAATGGGTTTCCTATCTGGAATTGAATGAAACGGGCATTAAAGGTGTAGATTCAACCTATACCAAAAATGTACTTCCGGCCTATATGGGATTCCTGAATGAAGCCAGAAAATCAGGCGGCTACAAGCAGGCGGATGAAATTCTGGAAAGCATTACGCTTTTCCAAAAGAAATACGGAAAGGCAGTTCGTCCAAGTGATGATAAAATCAACTCAGAAATCCTTTACAACAAATACGATATCTTTAAAAAATTATACTATTTGTATATGATGGCAGGTGTTTTCATGCTGCTGTTCACGATTGTAAAGATATTTAATAGCAGAAAAGCCATTCGTGTTATTGTAAAAGCCTTCCATATCCTTATCGGTTTCTTTTTTATCCTTCATACGGCCGGATTGATTATGAGATGGTATATTTCAGGACACGCACCGTGGAGTGATGCTTATGAATCGATGATTTATGTAGGCTGGGCAACCATGTTCTTTGGATTGGCTTTCGGAAGAAAATCTGAATTGACAGTAGCTTCAACAGCCTTTGTTGCTTCGATGATTTTGATGATTGCACACTGGAACTGGATGGATCCTGCTATCGCCAACCTGCAGCCTGTATTGAATTCCTACTGGTTAATGATTCACGTAGCCGTGATTGTGGCAAGTTACGGACCTTTTACACTGGGAATGATACTGGGCTTAGTTTCGCTATTGCTGATGATTTTTGCCAATAAAAAGAACAGCAAGAAGTTGGAATTAAATATCAAAGAAATTACCTATATCACGGAATTGTCATTAACAGTTGGTCTGGTAATGCTTACCATAGGAAACTTCCTTGGAGGGCAATGGGCTAACGAAAGTTGGGGACGTTACTGGGGTTGGGACCCTAAAGAAACATGGGCATTGATTAGTATCATGGTTTATGCATTCGTAATCCACGCCAGATTGGTTCCGGGACTAAAAGGAACATGGATTTTTAACGTGTTTAGCGTTTTTGCTTTCTATTCCATCATGATGACCTATTTTGGTGTGAACTTCTACCTGACCGGATTGCATTCCTATGCCAGCGGTGATAAGGTAGTAACACCTAATTTTGTCTTTGTGTCGATTGGAATTGTAACCTTGATTTCGATTCTGGCTTATTTCAAGCAAAAAAAATATTTGAGAAGCTAATCGATTTATTTTGCTGATACGTTTAAAGCAGTTTGTAACTGTTCTGATGGCGCTTTTATTTATTTCCTGTAATTCCACTAAAATGGTAAGCATCCAAAAGGAAGGCTACATTGAAACGGGAAAAATAAAAAACAATAAGAAAACAGGTAAATGGAAATACAGCTATGAAAATGGAAGGCTTTATCAGGTAGGAAGATTTAAAAATAATCTGGAAACCGGAAACTGGAAAGTATTTCATCCTAATGGTTTTTTAAGGCAAACGGGAAAGTTTAAAAACGGGAAGATTGACGGTCTTTGGAAATTCTACCATGAAAATGGCATTTTATACGGATTAGGAAAAGCAGAAGAAGGAAATTTTCAGGGAGTTTGGAAGTGGTTTTTCCCCAACGGACAAATCCATACCATCAGAAATTATGAAAACGGGAAGTTGGTTTATGTAGATTTTGCCAAAAACTTTAAAGGAAATGATATCGACAAAGGCACTATTAAAAATGGCAACGGTACTTTAATAGTCTATGAAACCCAAATTTTAAAAGACAGCATACTTGAAGTTTTAAACTATAAAGACGGACAGATAAAATAATTATCTATAACCTATACTCAACAATTCAAGCTTCAGCACCATAAGATTTTAAAGAAAAAGTTGTAGGAAATGAGTTTTTCCTCTTCTTTCATTTTGTATGGATTCTTCAAATTGCTCTAATCCATTTTGTTTGGGCTAAAATAAAAACTCATAACTGAAATTTCTCGGCAAATCACTATTCTTTAATTTGGTGTTAGATTATCGATAGCTATCTTTTGTTGAATATAAAATCACGAAAGAGAGATATGTTTATTTTATAAAAAAAGTTATATTTATTTTTTTAATCTAAAACATATAAGCCATGAAAAAAATTAGCGCCGCAATTCTATTAATTATTTTCTTAGGATTAACATCATGCCACGAGGATCCACAAACTATTTCTGAAAACCCTACAACTGCTTCAGAAAATTACCAACGTAAAATGTCAAAAGATGAAATGGAAATGACTGTTGACCCTTTCAATGATAAAGACAAAAACTATACTATTGTATATAATGAGATTAAAGATTATGAAAAAGAGCTTTCCTTTTTAACCGCCACTGTCACAACTTATAATTTTACCCATGTAAGAGTTTATGAATTTACAAATATTAAAGATGTAACCCAAAAAACTGCGGTTATTACGCTTATAGATAAATCGTATCTCTTATTCTATAAAGAAGAAAAAAATACATTAACTGTTACTAATAAAAAGGGTATAAAGATTTTTACGGCAGATTTAAAATCACAGGGTAAAAATTATATTGACTCTGGGTTAGTTTCTGATTTGCAGAATACATTTGTAGGTATTCCTTATAGTAAGTGCGATTGTCATGGTGAAGAATCATCGTGTAATCATAAGTTCGATAGGATGGAAAATTGTGCAAAATATAAATTTTCCAAATGTTATGCTTGCGGAAATGATGTCTGTACACAAGACAATCGATGTGATATTGCAAGATCACTTACAGGTCCTGCATGGACACTAGGTTTAATAGCTGCTTGTTCTGTAGCACAATTATAAATGAAAAACATGAAGGTAATCTTGATTTGGGGTATAGTTCAATTTATATTCTTAACTAGTACAACCATGTTATTTATAAATGGATATCAAAATTTAGCTGGTAATCTTTACATTGTATTTACTGTTCAATTTGTACTATTTATTGGATATGTGGTATATTTCGTAGTAAAGAAAAAGTAAATCATGCCTAAATTATTGATAGGAAAGAAAAAATAAAAAGGATTCAATTTCGAATCCTTGAAAAACCTATTTTTTGCATATAGACTTTTCGACACTCATTTTTATTTAACAAAAGTTTAAACGAAAACAGTTTTTGAATTTTCTAATTTTATAAAAAATAAAAACGATGAAAAAATTAGCCTTCGCCTTTGCGTTATTGGGTTGTCTGGCATGTCAGCAGAACCAGGCACAGGAAAAAAACACAAAAACGGCAACACCAAAAAATAAAACAATGAGTAAAGAAACAATCTACCAGTTTAAGGTAAAGGATTTGGAAGGAAATGATTTTGATTTTGCTTCTTTGAAAGGGAAGAAGGTCTTAATTGTCAATACAGCTTCAAAATGTGGATTAACACCGCAATACAAAGACTTGCAGGCAATTTACGACCAATACAAAGACAAAGGGTTTGTTATTGTTGGTTTTCCGGCTAATAATTTCGCCTCACAGGAACCGGGAACGAATGAAGAAATAGGGGCTTTTTGTGAAAGAAATTATGGTGTGACTTTCCCGATGATGTCTAAAATTTCAGTCAAAGGAGATGATATGGATGCGGTTTATAAATTTCTGACCCAGAAATCTAAAAATGGCTTGCAGGATTCAGAAGTAGAATGGAATTTCCAAAAATACCTGATTAACGAAAAAGGAGAATTGGTAAAAGTAATATCGCCTAAAACACTGCCAACCGACCCTGAAATTGTAAATTGGATTAAGGCTTAAAACCTTTTTGAACAAATAAAGAAAGGCTTTCAGAATTTCAGGTTTTGAAAGCCTTTCTTATTTCAGAAGCAATTGCATGAGCTGAACATCCAGCCATTTTTCAAATTTATAGCCGGCTTCTTTGAGAACACCTGCTTTTTCAAAGCCGAATTTTTCATGAAAGGCAATACTTCCGGCATTATCAGTATCAATAAGCCCGATTATGGTATGAAGTTTCTGTTTTTTAGCAACTTCAATTAATTCGGATAAAATTAGTTTTCCAATTCCTTTTCCTGAAAAACCTTCCCTGACATACACAGAATGTTCTACCGTAAATTTATAGCCTGCTTTTAAACGGAAACTGCCATAGGTTCCAAATCCCAATATTTTGTCATTTTCATCCGTTGCAACAATAACGGGAAAATTTTGCTGTTCTTTTTCCCTAAACCAATTCAATTGTTCATTTAAGGTCCTGACATCATAATCATAAATGGCCGTAGTGTTTAATATGGCATCATTCACAATTTCTAAAATAGCTTCTGTATCTTCAATTCTGGCAGTTCGGATATGGATTTCCATGTCATAATATTTTCACTTCCAAAGATAGAAAAACTTGTTAAGAATGAGCCGAAAGCCTTAGTATCTTTGTATCTTTGAGGCTTTGATACTATAAAGAATGATTTATCCTAAAATACCTTTAGCACAAAGCATAATTGAGATTTGCAGGACTAAAGGACTCACCGATATCGTAATCTCTCCAGGTTCACGAAATGCCCCGTTAACTATTGGTTTTGCCAGCAATCCAGACTTTAAATGCTATAGTATAGCCGATGAAAGATGTGCCGCTTTTTTTGCCTTGGGAATGGCACAGCAGACCAAAAAAGCAGTCGCGCTTGTCTGTACATCAGGCTCAGCCTTACTCAATTATTATCCGGCTATTGCAGAGGCTTTTTACAGCCAGATTCCTTTGGTTGTAATTTCAGCAGACAGGCCGTTGAGCAAGATTGATATTGGGGACGGACAGACTATCCGGCAACAGAATGTTTATGCCAACCATATTATCTACAGTGCTAATCTGACGGAAGAAGCTTCTCAGGAAAACGACCTCAAAATTGCCGATGCAATAACTCTGGCTTTGGTTAAGAAAGGCCCTGTTCATATTAATGCTCCGTTTGAAGAGCCTTTGTACGAAACCGTTTCTAAACCGGAAGTCACTCCTGTTATTTCTGAAACTACCTTTGAAAATCCAAACTCTGATGAAGATTTAACACCGTATATTTCACAATGGAATACGGCCAAAAAGAAATTGGTTTTGGTAGGAGTCAACGACCCGGACACAATTGATGAAGCGGTTATTAATCATCTGGCACAGGATTCTTCGGTAGTAGTCATGACAGAAACGACATCCAATCTGCACCATCCTAATTTTATAAACAATATTGATACCATAATCACACCTTTTACCGATGAGGATTTTAAAGATTTCCAGCCGGAAATTCTCCTGACTTTTGGTGGAATGGTGGTGTCAAAAAGAATCAAGGCTTTTTTAAGGAAATACAGACCAAAAGCACACTGGCATATCGATACTTTACGGGCTTATGATACATTTGGTGCATTAACCAAGCATTTTATTGCTGAACCTAATGATTTCCTGAAGCAATTTTTATCGGAAACTGTTATTGTGTCAGATTACAATAAGAAGGCACAAGAGCTAAAAGCAGCCAGAAAAGAAAAACACGATTTGTATGTTTCCAAAATACCATTTTCGGATTTTACGGTTTTTGATAAGATAATACCTGGCCTGCCCAAAAACAGTCAGTTGCAAATCAGTAACAGTTCTGCCATCCGTTATGCCCAATTAATTGATATTGACCCAAGTATTGCCGTTTTCTGTAATCGCGGCACAAGTGGTATAGATGGCAGTACCTCAACAGCAGTTGGCGCAGCACTGGCCAGCGGAAAAGAAACCATATTGATTACTGGTGATGTCAGCTTTTTCTATGACAGTAATGCCTTGTGGAATAATTATATCCCAAAGAATTTCAAAATTATCCTGCTCAACAATGGAGGAGGCGGTATTTTCAGGATTCTTCCCGGACATCAGGAAACACCTGTCTTTAATACTTATTTTGAAACTTCACATTGTCTGACAGGAGAACAATTGGCAAAAATGTATCATTTTGATTATTTCTCTGCCAGTAATGAAACTGCTCTGGAAGATGGGCTTAAAGCATTTTATGCCAGTAAAAAAACGGTAATATTGGAAATTTTTACGCCTACTTTGGAAAACGACAAAATATTGCTGCAGTATTTTAAAGAACTGGTTTAAAAAAGGACAAACAGGTTTTATAATAAAGATTGTACCTTTGTCCTCTGCAACTTAGAAACTTTGCAACTGAAAAGAAATGATTGAAATAGGAAAATACAATACGCTGACAATTGATAGGGACACGCAAGTCGGATTATTTTTAACCGATGGGAAAGAGGATGTCTTGCTACCCAATAAATATGTCCCGAAAGTATTTGAAATAGGAGAAGAAATAGAAGTTTTCGTATATCTTGACCACGAAGAAAGACCCGTAGCCACAACTTTAAGACCTTATATCCAGCTTAATGAATTTGCGCTTTTGAGAGTAAACTATACCAACCGTATAGGCGCTTTTATGGATTGGGGATTGGAAAAAGACATACTTGTTCCGTTTAAGGAACAGGCCCGCCCAATGGAAAAAGGAAAGCGTTATCTGGTTTTCCTCTACATGGACGAAAAAACAAACCGATTGGTTGCTTCCAGCAAAACCAATCAGTTCTTAAATAATGAAGAGCTTACGGTTGAAGTAGGAGAAGAAGTCGACCTGATTGTTTCTCATATTACGGATTTGGGTATCAATGTTATCATCAACGAACAGCACAAAGGTTTAATCTATAAGGATGAAGTATATGATGACCGAATCAGGACCGGCGACCGTTTACGCGGTTATATCAAGGCCATTCGTCCGGGTAATAAAATTGATGTGGCTTTACAGAAACAGGGTTTTGATGCCGTTGAGCCTAATGCTGAGAAAATCATGGATGAGCTTCGTGCCAGCCGTGGTTTCCTTCGTCTGAACGACAACAGCCACCCGGAAGACATCAAAACGGTGTTGAAAATGAGTAAAAAGACATTTAAAAAAGCAATAGGTGTGCTGTATAAGCAAAAACTGATTGAAATAAAAGAAGACGGGATTTATTTGGTAAAATAATTTAAAATGTAAAAGTAAAGTTTTTACTACTTTTG
Source organism: Flavobacterium lindanitolerans (assembly GCF_002846575.1). Taxonomy (NCBI): domain Bacteria; kingdom Pseudomonadati; phylum Bacteroidota; class Flavobacteriia; order Flavobacteriales; family Flavobacteriaceae; genus Flavobacterium; species Flavobacterium lindanitolerans. The sequence goes on along the minus strand of NZ_PJND01000008.1, from coordinate 196,643 downwards.
CCGGCTAAATAAATCAAATCCAAAATGAAAAAAATTTACATTCTGTTTCTTCTCTCTGCCCACACCATTTTTGCTCAGGATTATTCAGTCGAAAAATCAACATTCTCATTCCAAACCGGTTTCTTTGGATTTTGGTTGAATAATGAAAGCAGGCTTTCTGAAAAGGTTACGCTAAAGACTGAGATAGGACTCGATGTTTTTACACAGAAAAATAATGATAATGAGGGGAGTGTCGATTTTGATGCCCTTGTACCCGTAATTACTTTTGAGCCTCGTTGGTACTACAATCTTGAAAAAAGAGGCGCTAAGGGAAAAAATATCCATAACAACGCAGCAAATTTTATTGCTCTTACAGTGAGCTACCATCCGGATTGGTTTGTCATTACGGGAGTTGAAAATGCTTATTTGAATCATCAGGTAGCTGTTGTTCCAAAATGGGCAATGAAAAGAAATATAGGAAAAAGTGATTTTACCTATGAACTTGGTGCGGGTTTAGGATATAATTTTATTTTTAATAAAAAACATCCTTTTGATGATTCCGGTGAAGTTTGGCTTGACCTTCATGCAAGAATAGGCTATATTTTCAAAAGCTCAAGAAAAAAATAATAAAAAGCTCTCTCGATTACGAGGGAGCTTTTTTTGAGATGCTAAGATGCTAAGGTTTTGAGGGACAAAGTTTTTAAGGTTCACAAATCCGCGGTAATTTTCCTAATCCGCATTAATCCGCGTTCTAAAAAAGCACTAAGGTGCTAAGGTTCTGAGGTACTGGTTTTTAAGATTCACAAATCCGCGGTAATTTCCTTAATCCGCATTAATCCGCGTTCTAAAAGAGGTACTAAGGCGCTAAGTTTCTGAAGTACTAAGGTTTTAATCTTCTCAAATCCGCGGTAATTTCTTAAAATCCGTGTTAACCCGCGTTCTAAAAGAGGTCCTAAGGCGCTAGTTTCTGAGGTACTAAGGTTTTAATCTTCTCAAATCCGCGATAATTTCTTTTCCACGTTATCTGCGTTCTAAAAAAGGGCTAATGTTTAAAGGTTCTGACTTTGATTAGATTTTAACTTCCTGACGGTTATTTAGTTTGTAAAAGAATATTTCGTACATTTGTATATACAAATATTAAAGAATTGAAACGTTCGCATTTTATTCAAACAATAACAGGAGGAATAGTTATGGCATCATTACAGCCTTTTTATAATTGGACACAAGACTTAAACGAAGAAGACATAAAACATCCGGTACTATTCATAGGACACGGTTCTCCAATGAATGGGATAGAAGACAATGAATTCTCCCAAAATTGGGCAAAAATGGGAAAAGAAATCCCAAAACCCAAAGCCGTTCTGGTCATTTCAGCCCATTGGCTAACACGTGGTACACACATTACAGCCATGAACAATCCAAAAACAATTCATGATTTTGGAGGCTTTCCACAGGCTTTGTTTGATGTACAGTATCCCGCGAAAGGTAGTCCGGAACTGGCGGCAGAAACAGCCAAACTGATTCATTCTACTAATGTTGGCCTTGACCATGATTGGGGACTCGACCACGGAACCTGGACTGTCGTGAGACATATGTATCCTGACGCAGACATTCCGGTATTGCAGCTGAGTATTGATTACAGCAAACCTGCCCAATACCATTACGACCTGGCAAAACAGATAGCCTTACTTCGCAAAAAAGGCGTACTAATTATCGGAAGCGGAAACATGGTACACAACCTCCGAATGATTGACTGGAAAAAATTACGCGAACCGGAATATGGTTTTGATTGGGCCATAGAAATGAACGATATTTTTAAACAGAAAATCGAAAATAGGGACCACAAAGCCCTGATTGATTACGAAAACCTAAGCAAAGCATCAAAACTGGCTATTCCAACGCCAGACCATTATTATCCAATGCTGTATTCGCTTGCCTTACAGGACAATCAGGAAGATACAGTATTCTTTAATGACAAGCTGGTGGGCGGTTCCTTAAATATGACATCAGTAAAAATTGGCTGATTATCTTTTTGCGCTTTCCATTTGCAGTACCAGATTTTGGTATTTTCGGCTTAGGGAGAACATTTTCTCAGCCGCTATCATGATAATGACCGGAACCAGGAAATATTCAGCAAGATTTTCGATATAAAGCAAATAGGTAGAAAGAATAAAAAGCCTTGAATATTCCAAATAATAAATCCATTTGCGTTGTTCCAGCAAAGCCCCGCAGTTAATTAGTGTAATTATAATAAAGGAAAGCCCGAAAATCTTATCATAAAACCCAAGACTTCCAAAATAATAGGTAAATACGGTCAGGATAAGCGTACTCACGGCAAGCTGTATGTATAAATAATTTCGGAACTTGAGTCGGTGGCTTCTATCAGTTTTGTCTTGCAGGAACCGTTTTTCTAGCATTGGACGAATGTCCTGGTCCATAGCTGCAGGACTGCCAAAAACAGCATCCCATCTTGCCTTAAAACCTTTGGAACGTTTCCATAACTCATATATTTCAAAATAATAATGGAAATGCTGCCATAGAAAGCTGTAGCTTTTCAGCGGATGCGTCAAACCGTACTTTGGTTTTTCTTCTTCTTCCTGAAAAGTTCCAAACATTCGGTCCCAAAAAGTAAACATATCGCCATAATTTTTATCAAGATATTTTTCATCCGAAGCATGATGCACACCGTGAACCGATGGCGTTACGAACACATACTCCAGCCATTTTATACGTCCGATGACCTGTGTATGAGTAAAAAAAGAATACGCACCATGAACCAGTAACATAGTAATTACCATCTTGGGATGGAAACCTAGAAAAGGCAATATGCACCAGAATCCTGTCCTGATGATAGCCTGAAAGGTCGTAATTCTGGCAGCAGCCGTAAAATTAAATTCCTCGCTGTGGTGATGGACAATATGTGCGGCCCAAAAGAAGTTTACTTCATGTCCGAGCCTGTGATACCAATACCAGACAAAATCAGTTGCAAGAATAAGCCCTATCCAAATCCAGAAATTACCGGGAATGTCAAAAATTCGGTAATGCTCATAAATATAATAGAAAAGCTGGTAGAAACTTGCCGCTATAAAAAGATTAATCAGTCGTTCTGCCAGGCCAATGCTGATATTAGAAACAGAGCTTTCATAATTGAATATTTCCGGACGCTTTTTGCGTTGTGCTAATTTATATTCTAAATAGACGAAAAGGAAAAAAGCAGGCATTGCAAATGCCAGAAAATTAATGTTTTCCATACCTCATTATATTTTAGTGGACTTTATAAAAAGCTCATTATTAGAGCTTTTGTATGATAAAGTTATCAAAAAAATATAGAGGAAAGACTAGGCGACTTATCAACCGCTGTTCATAAATTTTCGGAATTCGGCAACATTTTATCGAAACGAAAACAATAAGAAAGATTTATTGAATACTCGATAAAATAAACTTTTCAAAATTGCCGATTACATAATTTTCAAAGAGTAAAATTTAACAGTTTTTCTACTCGATTTCGATGTGCGGATTGATTTCTAACAAGGCATCAATGAATTCCTGCTTTCGTTTCGGCGAAATATAAATATCGTCAAATTTGCCATATTTGATGATAAGTCCTTTGCTGCCCAAAGCTGGTTTAAGCGTTGATTGTACAAACCACTTTTTTTGGTGGACTATTGCATTGATTTTATAAATATCAATTTTTCCGCGAATAGGTCCTGATGTGTAATGGAGGAATGAATTCTTGATGACATATTTAGTGTCCAAAAGAATCCATAGAATAAGAAGGGCACAAAGTGTAACTATGATAATAGGGATAAACATTTCACCCCAGATTTGATTGGGTGTAAAAAAAGGGGTGGCGATTAAAAAGAGAACAATCAGCCACAGCATAGTGACCGTAGGAATATGATGGTCTGAATAAAATTTTTTCATCTTTAAATTTAAGAAAATAGTTCAAACAAAAAAATCGGGATTAGAAAATCCCGACTTATTATTTTATGGAAACGTTAGACGCCTAATTCTTTTTTGGTTTTCTTCAAAAGTCCATCTTTGTGCAATAGTACAGAAATGGCTTTTAATCTTAGGTAAGGAACACTCATGTAGATATAACCGTCATTTCCAAGATTCTTTGAACCCCATGAATTTTTTACCTTATAATAGATATTGCCTTTTTGGTCTTTTACTTTACCAACAATATGCATCAGGTGGTCGTCTGTAGTATTGAAGTTTTCAAATTCCTGCTGGCGGAATTCAGGAGTGATGTTCTTTTCCGGCTTAATTTCAGTAAGAATCGTCTTTTCATCCGCTTCGTTTTCCGGGATTACAGCAATTCCATTTTTTCCGGAAAAGGTTTTTTCACTTACATCGGCATCCAAAGCCAGCGTGTAGCCCTTGTCTAAAGCGTTATCAACGTTTTGTACAAACTCGTCAAGAGGCATATTGTAAAAGCTTCCGTTAGAAAAATTGTCAGGGATATCCAGAATAAAAGTCTTGTAGTAAGGCTCGTTGGTAAAAGAAGTGATTGTCACATAATCTTTAAGATTTAGTTTGGTCATTTCCAGGAAGCTCTTTGGCGTATATTTTTTTCCGTCGTAAGTAAACTCGGTTACATTAGCTCCCATATATTTGTCCAATATGGCTTCAACTTCAGTTTTCCATTTCGGATCCAGTTTTTTGGAAGGGTCGGCATATTTTTTCAGCAAATCTTCCAGTTCTTTTGCCATTTTAGAATGGTCGTGCTTGGTTGCATTTCCTACCAAACCGGAATAGGCTGTCAAAGGCACAAGACCAAATTGCATAGCGCTATTGATAACATCATGGTTTAGACCGCCTTCGCCAAATTGTGCTTTTCCCTGACGCATTACATAATTCCATGCCTTTTTAGGATAGGTATTACGCACATTGTACATTTCAGAAAGGTCGATTTTCCTGCCTGTTGTTCTGATAATTTCAGCTTCTAAGAAAGAAGTAGAAGAAAAGCTCCAGCAGGTTCCGGTAATGTCCTGAGAAATCACAGGAGTCGCTTCTATATCTTTAATGGTTTGGAACTCATACTTTTGAGAATATGCTGAAAAAGCAAATGCAAGCAAAGCAATAGGTAAGAAAGTCTGTCTCATTTAGATTTTAATTTTTGTTATTCGTAGTCTGTAAAAAATGATTTATTTTTACGCTAAAATAGTATAAAAATGAGTTCAATAAACTGGGAAACTGTTAAAGATTTTGAAGATATAACCTATAAGAAGTCCAATGGCGTTGCCAGGATAGCTTTTAACCGTCCGGATGTAAGGAACGCTTTCCGTCCAAAAACGACAAGCGAACTCTATCAGGCTTTTTACGACGCACAGGAAGATACCTCCATTGGTGTTGTCCTGTTATCTGCTGAAGGACCATCTTCCAAAGATGGTGTATATTCCTTTTGCAGTGGTGGTGACCAAAAGGCTAGAGGACATCAGGGCTATGTGGGCGATGACGGAATGCACCGCCTTAATATTTTGGAAGTGCAGCGTTTAATCCGCTTCATGCCAAAAGTAGTCATTGCAGTAGTTCCGGGATGGGCCGTTGGAGGCGGACATAGCCTTCATGTGGTTTGCGACTTGACATTGGCAAGTAAAGAACATGCTATTTTTAAACAGACGGATGCAGATGTAACAAGTTTTGACGGAGGTTATGGCTCGGCATATCTTGCAAAAATGGTTGGGCAGAAAAAAGCAAGGGAGATTTTCTTTTTAGGAAGAAATTATTCGGCACAGGAAGCTTTTGATATGGGAATGGTCAATGCTGTAATCCCTCATGCTGAATTAGAAGATACAGCCTACGAATGGGCTCAGGAAATTTTGGCCAAATCGCCAACTTCTATAAAAATGCTGAAATTTGCCATGAACCTTACAGATGATGGAATGGTCGGACAGCAGGTTTTTGCAGGAGAAGCAACGCGTCTGGCTTATATGACAGACGAAGCCAAAGAAGGAAGAAACGCTTTCCTGGAAAAAAGAAAACCAAACTTCGAAAAGAAATATTTGCCATAGCCCCACAAACAAAGCATCCTAACTTATAGAAACCCCTAACTGCGATGGAATTTACAAATGAAACCATTGACATAAACCAGCTTCCAAAATTTGAGGAAGTGCACTTTTCGCCACTGAATAAGAATTATATCAAGGTAGTCTACATCAATATTGCTATTGTTTTATTGATTATAGCTATTGGAATTGGTGTACTGATTTATTTCAATGAAGATTTTCAGAATACTCAGACCTATCTGGTTTTTGGAATTTCGTATGCGGTTTTTGCGCTGATTTTATATTTCAGTTCGGTTATGGCTGTGAAAAGACGTGCTTTTGCTTTAAGAGATAAGGATATCCTTTACAAAAGAGGTTTGCTTTCAACCACAACCACCGTAATGCCTTTCAACAGGATTCAGCATGTAGCAATGCATGAGGGTGCTTTTTCCAGAATATATAAACTGGCACAGATTCAGATATTTACGGCAGGTGGAAACACCAGCGACGTGAAAATTTCCGGAATTGAAAAAGAAAAAGCAGAAAGCATTAAGGAACTGCTGATGCAAAAAATCCAAAACCACATCTGATGAGGCTTGATTTTACGACACCGCAACGGCAATCGGTTACGGGAATCATAGTCATGTTTGCCGACACTTTTCAGGGTGTTGTCCGTGCCATGTGGGTTCCTTTATTGCTAATTCTATTTAAGCTTAAGCAAGACCAATATCTGGTTGTTGGACTCGGTTTTTTAGGATTGGTTGTACTCACCCTGGTGATTGGCTATTTGAAATACAGGAATTTTACTTTCTATCTGGACGAAGAAAAGCAGGAGTTTGTATTGAGAAAAGGTGTTATCAACAAAAGCAGAATCAGTATTCAGCTTTCCAAAATCCAGCAGGTTGACATCAATCAGTCCATAATCCAAAAAATAATTGGTGTCTATAGCCTGGATATTGATACGGCAGGAACCGATAAAAAAGAAATCAGCATTCGGGCAATCGACCAAAGATTGGCATTGCTACTTAAAGAAAAATTACTTGATTATGGCAATAAGGAGGAAGAAGCACTTGACGATAATCAAGAAGTAATAAAAGAGTCAAAAACCTTTCTTAAAATAAGTTACAACACTTTATTTAAAGTAGGAATTACATCCAATTACGGGCGGACCATAGCGCTTTTAGTGACCTTTGTCATTACGCTTTATCAAAGTTTTAAAGATGCGATTAATGCGTTTGAAATCGATGAGAAAGAGGTAGATACTGTTTTTGAAAGAGGAGCAGGTTTCTTTTCTGCCGGAATTTTAATTTTCGGATTGTTGGTTTTGGTATTGCTCATCAATATTGTCCGAATCTTTATCAAGCATTTTGATTTTGTAATGATTAAGCAGAAACAGTCACTGGTCATCACATCCGGATTGTTTGCAAAGAAGAATACGCTGCTCAATCCTGATAAAGTCCAGATTACATCCTATAGCCAGAATTATTTCCAGAAAAAATTCAGGATATTGGATATGAATATGAAGCAGGCGTCGAGTGATGAAGTAAAGGAACAGAAGAAAAAAAGTAATGCAATTGAAATTCCGGGCTGCAATACGGAAGAAAGGGATGAAATTCTTAGAATTATCCTCGGAAAAATTCCGCAAAAGGGAAACCAATACCGCTCCAATTTTCGCTACCTGATTTTCAGAACATTTTCTGCTGTTGCTTTTCTGGCCGTTATTTTAACCCTTTTGCATTATGCAGAAATTGGAAATATGGGCCTGTATATTCCGCTTGTTTTTGTATATTTATGTCTTATAAGCAGCCTGATTTATTTTGGTTATAGAAACCATGCACTGTATGTAAATCAGGACTTTATCATAAAAAGACACGGAGCCTGGGATGTGGAACACGAGATTATAGAGCCGCATAAAATCCAGGCGATTACTGCCAAACAATATTTTTGGCATAAAAGTGCCGATGTGGGGCACTTGATTTTGCATACGGCTGCAGGTGACGTAGACTTTAGATTTGGAGATTTCACTCATATAAAACAATTGGTCAACTATTGGCTGTATCAGGTGGAGACATCCGAAAAGAACTGGATGTAACTTTGCCTGAAAAAGAAACACTATTTACGAATAAACACTAAAAATGAAACATTGGGTAGAAGCAGCACGTCTGCGAACATTGCCACTTTCGGTATCAGGAATTATTGTGGGGAGTATGTATGCTTTGGCATATCCGACAGCCAATGTGCTGACGCCGACCGAAGTTTTTAACTGGCAGCTATTTGGCTTTGCCATCCTGACAACACTGGGACTTCAGGTACTTTCCAATTTTGCAAATGATTATGGTGACGGAATCAAAGGAACCGATAATGAAGACCGGATTGGTCCGAAACGGGCAATCCAAAGCGGCGTAATTTCGCCACAAGCCATGAAACGGGCCATTATCATTACTTCTGTACTGACTTTTATTTCAGCCGTTTTGCTGATTTATTTCGCGTTTGGCGAAACGAATATAGGTTACTCGATTTTCTTTTTAATATTAGGCCTTCTGGCTATTGCCTCGGCTATCCGATATACAGTTGGGAATACGGCTTATGGCTACCGTGGTTATGGTGACCTTTTTGTTTTTGTGTTTTTCGGGTTGGTGAGTACGCTGGGTGTTAACTTTTTATATTCTAAAGAGTTGGACTATAAACTTTTCCTTCCGGCTATAGCGATAGGTTTTTTGAGTGTAGGAGTACTAAACCTCAACAACATGAGAGACGAAGAATCGGATAGAAAATCAGGTAAAAATACTATTGTTGTGAAAATTGGCGGAGCAAAAGCAAAAAAATACCATTATTTTCTGGTAATTTCTGCCATGATTTTGGTGCTTGTTTTTGCGGTGTTGAATAATTTTCAGTTTGACCAGTATATTTTCGTCGTGGCTTATTTCCCATTAATCAGCCATTTGATAACGGTGTATAAAAATAAAGACCCTAAAAAATTAGACCCGGAATTAAAAAAACTGGCAATCAGTACTTTTCTTTTGTCAGTACTGCTTTCATTATGCCTGATTTTTTTCCTTTCGGATATTATTGTAAATAATTAAAATAAAAAACTATGAAAATTACATTCTACGGACACGCAAGCCTCGGTATCGAAGTAGGAGGCAAAAATATCATTGTAGACCCCTATATAACTGCAAATGAATTGGCAAGCCATATCAATATTGAGGAACTTAAAGCCGATTATATTTTAGTGACGCATGCACACGGTGACCACGTACTCGATGTAGAGGCTATTGCCAGGCGTACAGGGGCAACCATTGTTTCAAATGCAGAAATCGCATGGTATTTTGAAGCAAAAGGACTAAAAAGCCATCCAATGAACCATGGCGGAAGCTGGAAATTTGATTTCGGAACTGTAAAATATGTGAACGCCATTCATTCCAGTTCGTTTAATGATGGCAAATATGGCGGGAATCCTGGCGGTTTTGTGATTGAAGGCGAACATAAGAATATTTATATTGCCGGCGATACTGCCCTGACTTTTGACATGAAGCTCATTCCATTAAGAACCAAACTAGACTTGGCTATTTTTCCGATAGGAAACAATTTCACAATGGATGTTGAAGATGCCATTATTGCTTCTGATTTTGTGGAATGCGATAAGATTTTAGGTTGCCATTATGATACTTTCGGTTATATCAAAATCGATAAGGAAGAAGCCAAAAAGAAATTTTTTGACAGAGGAAAAGACCTGATGCTATTGGAAATCGGGGATTCCATCGATATTTAATACAAATAAAAAAGTAAGGAAAAAGGATTTTTAGTCCTTTTTCTTTTTTTTATGCTCTGGGAGCAACTAATGAATTATTTGCAAAAATGCTTACACGAAAAATTACGTTTCTTTTGTTTTTGGTTTTAGCCCAATCTGCTTTCTCACAGCAAGATGGCTATTGGGATAAAGAGCGCGCTACAACAAAAGAAATCATTGTCTCGGCCGGAGAAAAGATAACGGTAAAGACGGAAGACCTGCCAATGGGTACAACAGAAATTGTTTACAGAATTACAATTCTGGATGAAAACCAGCAAATGGCAAACAGTCTTAGTTCGCTCTTAAAAGCAATACCAGACCCAAGCGGTATTAGTCAGGGTGCTGCCGGTGCTGTGTTTCTGACTTCTAAGATTTCCGGTGATGATAAATGCAAATACGGAATATTTTCAAGCAATGCCTTTGCAAAAGAGTATAAAGAGAAAGGGAAAACAGACAATGCCTGCCTTTTTCAGAATAGTCCGGTAAACAAAGAAGCCAGACGACTTTCTATAGACAAATCTTCCTGTTTAAAAACAGGACAGGAGTACTTGTGGTTTGGCTTTGAAAGTATGAACTGGATTATGAAACAGAAAATTGTCCTTGAAATCGTGCCATGGGTTGATAATAAGCTGAGCCGGGGCTGGACATTGGAAAACAGGCAGACAATTATCAGGCAGATTAAGGCTTCTGACCTGGCTAAGAAAATGCTGAATGCGGATGATTTCTCGCTTTGCATTCTCGAAAAAATGCAGAAGCGCTATAAATTCCAGGAATTCCAGAATCTTTTGGCAATTGAGAAAAACAAAGCCTTTAAGGATTTTGGCAATGCCTGTCTTTTGGAAAAACCGGCAAACAAATCGATATTGACTGCTATAAGACTGGATGCGATGCAATATTTTAAAAACAGGAAATACGAACAGGCAATTGATTTGTTACAGACCGGGATTATGGAGAACGGAAATGCCTCTGTATTGGATTATAACGCTTTGGGGCAATATTATTTGTATTCCAAACAGTTTGACAAAGCAATGAAGGCTTTAAAAGAAGGAGAAGGCAAGGATGAGTCGGAATTGCTTATTCAATTGAATATGGCGCATGTATATTTGCTGAAAGGCGATTACAAAAAGGCAAAAGAAATCCATAAAAAATACAGAGGGCAAAACGTTACTCCAACCTTGTCGTGGAAAGCCAGAACCCAATTTGATTTTGATGACCTGAGAAAGGCAGGATTTGTAAGTGATGATTTTGACAGGATTTTAAAACTGCTTGAAGAATAAACAGATTGACTATGCTAAAAGCGTCCTATAAAAAGTATATTCTCGATTTTAAGCGTCCATCAGGCACTTCCCGAGGCATAATGACCCATAAAGAAACCTGGTTCCTTATTCTGGAGGAAAATGGCAAACTGGGAATAGGTGAGTGCGGTATTCTGAGAACGTTAAGTGCAGACGACAGGCCGGATTATGAAGAAAAGCTAAAATGGGTTTGTGAAAACATACATCTTGGAAAAGAAAAGCTTTGGGAAATGCTCCTCGAATTTCCTTCGTTACAGTTTGGAGTTGAAATGGCTTTCCTGTCATTAGAAAGCGAAACACCTTTTTTATTGTTCCCTTCCGATTTTACAAATGGCAAAAAAAACATCCCGATTAATGGTTTGGTATGGATGGGTGAGCCTGCTTTTATGAAGTCGCAAATCGAAGAAAAACTGGCTGAAGGATTTCATTGCATAAAGCTCAAAATAGGAGCCATAGATTTTGAAAAAGAACTCAGGTTATTGCGCTTTATACGCGAAAACTATGATGATTCTACAATAGAAATCCGGGTTGATGCCAATGGCGGATTTACTTCAAGTGAAGCTTTGTTTAAATTAAATCAATTATCTGAATTTAAAATACATAGCATAGAACAGCCTATACAAAAAAATCAACATGACAGTATGTCAGAGCTGTGTAAAAACGCTCCCTTTCCTATTGCCTTGGATGAAGAGTTGATAGGTGTCTTTGATTATGCTCAAAAAGAAGCCCTGTTACAAAAAATCAGGCCGCAATATATCATTTTAAAACCAAGTCTTATAGGTGGTTTTAGAGGTTCTGAGGAATGGATTGCATTGGCCGAAAAATACAATATTGGTTGGTGGGCCACCTCAGCTTTAGAAAGCAATATTGGTTTGAATGCCATTGCCCAATGGACGTTTCAAAAACAGAATCCAATGCCTCAGGGTTTAGGCACAGGAAGTCTTTATACCAACAATTTTGATTGTCCGCTTGAAGTAAAAAAGGGTGAGTTGGTCTATAATCCGGATTTGGATTGGAATATTGACCTGCTGCTAAAGGCTTGATTTATTGTTTTGTGACAATAGGCGCGCTCAAACAGCTTTCCGGTATATTAAAAGCATTGACCAAAGGCACGGCATTCTGCCTGATTTCCCAGCATAATTGATTTACCGATTTCCGTATTGCTTTTGTTTTTACGCCTTCCATATACCCCTGTTCCAGATACCAGCTGGCATTTTTTTCAAGTGTTGAAAGTGCGTAAAGTTGACAGAGTTTTTTCAAAACAGCCTTGCAACCTTCGTCTTTTGTGTTTTCAACCTGTAGCTGGAACTGTTCTAATACAATTCTTTCCAGATAGGCCTGACTTACGTTTATCAAGTGATGTTGTGCGATATTAAATGCGTCAAAAGAATCCAGGCCGCTATTCAGCAGCTTTTTGATGCGTTTTGCGGCAGAAGCCTGTATTTCTTTTTCACGGAAAGTAAATGCATGGATATGAAATTCGCTGTCAATCAGATGGTTTTCATCTGTATTCCTTGTGGCAAAAGGATTTTTATAAGTGATGGAAGTCTTGGCCTGGTCGACTACATAATTGAAAAGGCTTAGCACATTCATTTCTCCAAACTGATTTCTAAACTCGGTAAGTCGGTTTTTAGCCACCAGATTCATCAGTACGGTATTATCACCTTCAAAAGTAGTATAGACTTCGGTATCATTTTTCAATGCATCAAACCTGTTTTCAGACAAATAGCCTTTTCCGCCACAGGCTTCACGGCATTCCTGAATCGTATCGCGTGTATTCCAGGTGGAATAGGCTTTCATTCCGGCAGCCAGTGCTTCAATTTCCTGCATTTCGGATTCCTGTCTTTTAACAAACCGTTGCGTGACATATTGCAGTGCAAAATGGACAGCATATGATTTTGCCAGATAGGGCATCAATCTGCGCTGGTGTATCCTGTAGTTTAAGATAGGTACTTCAGAGCCTCCCTGTGGTCCAAACTGCCTTCTTTGGTCGCCATAGCGTATGGCAATCGTTAAGGCCGATTTTGCGGCGGCCAGGGCGGAACGCGGAACGCCAATTCTTCCACCTACCAAAGTGCCGAGCATGGTGAAAAAGCGACGGTTATCACTGGCAATAGGACTTACAAATTGTCCTTTGCTGTTGATGGATGCGAACCTGTCGAGCATATTTTCTTTAGGAATGATGACATTGTCAAAGTAAATAATTCCATTGTCGACACCGTTCAGGCCCATTTTATGACCGCAGTCTTCAATTGTTATGCCTTCCAGCACATTGTTTTTTGAATCGCGTATAGGCACGATAAAAGCATTAACACCATGGTCTTTGCCGTCAATGATTAGTTTTGCAAATACGGTTGCCATTTGTCCGTCACGGGCCGCATTACCAATGTATTCTTTTCTGGCGAGCTTGTGTGGTGTGTTTATTGTGAAAGTCTTTGTTTTGTGGTCGTAAATAGCTGTCGTTTCCAACGATTTAACATTAGAGCCATGATTGGTTTCTGTCATGGCAAAACAACCGGGAAGCTTAAGCGAACCAATGTCTTTCAGGTATTTTGCATAATGTTTTTCTGTTCCGAGTGATTGGATGCTCATTCCCCAAAGTCCAAATTGCACTCCAAACTTGATAACGAGGCTCAAATCGTGGTAGCTAAGGGTTTCCATAATAGAGAAGTAGGCTTCAATATCATCCTGTCCTCCGTGTTTTTTGGGATAGGCGGTAGCTCCAAGTCCTTCCTTGGCAAGTATCTTGCACCATTTCAGGACCTTTTCACGATAGACTTCAATATCAGTAGAGGTTTCGTATTTGAAAGTGGGACGGCTGATTACCTTCTTGACGGTATTGATGATTTCAGCTTGGTTTCCGTCTAATATTTCGGTTAGTTTTTCAACTGAAAAAGTAGCCTCGGTACTATATTTTGAAGTAATGGTGTCATGTGTTTCCTTAAAGGCGTAAACTGCTTCGTTACTAATGATTCCCAATGATTTCTCCAGATTTTGAAGATAGAAATAAAGCGGTTTTAGTTTTTCATTGCTGATTTTAGGGTCGTCAAGCAATGCGAGTTTTAGGGCAATATCCGTAAGCGATTCCTCTTCACTGTCTTCATTTACGGCTTTTTTTATAGAGTCCTTCCATTCGAGAAGCTCTGTTCTTGTTGGCGGATTGTCAATGTTTATTTTAGAAAGCAGTTCTTTTTTGTCTGCTTTGGTCAGCCAATCCTGCGAATTAATGGATTCTTGGAGCAGGGTAGCTTCTTTTTCTGTGAGTACATCATCAGACCAGGCAATATAAAATAAGGGTAGGAAAGAGTTTAAAATTGGATTTGTCATAATGTAAAATTCTAAGGGAAATGATATTTCCTTAAAATTAAGCAATTATGGCGGTTTTGGATTTTAAATGTTTGTTAATTGAGTGCTTTTGGGCAAACAAACTTTCGCCTCTGTGACTTTGTGAGCAATTTTTCACGCAAAGCCGTAGAGGCGCATAGGATAAACCCGTAATAGAGATTATTAATTTTAATTGCCTATGTTATTCTTTTGTTGGTATTTTCTCAAAGATTCCAAAGCCTGGTGCTGTACTTTTTTATGAAGAAAGGAAGACCATCCAAACAATAAGCCCGTTGTTCCCAAGGCTTGTTTTGCCCAATTCCAGAAATCAAACGAGTCAGTATGTTTGATAATCAGCCCGTCTTTAAATTCAAAAGAAGCGTTTATTTTGTTAACGACCTTTCGGTTGGTTTTTGTGAAATGGTAAGTGGCAATCCAGGTGGCGGTTCCTTTTTGTCCGTCAGCTTTGATATTGGCAAATTTGATATTCAGGTTTCCTTTTGCCCGTTCAATGAGCATATGCCACATATCAGAAACATCTTTTCCGTGCAGTTTTCCAAAAGCAGGGTCTTCAAAAACAATATCCGGATGGTAGCAGCTGGACATGGTTTCTGCATTTTGGGCAGCAAAGGCTGCATAAAACTCTTCGATAATCTGTTCGTTGGTGTTCATTTTTCAGGTTTGGTATGCTAAAATAGGTAAATATTGCCTACGGTGTATAAATATCTGTCCAATCTGTTGAGCGAATGGCGGCTACCTTGTTGTCCTTATCTAACGTAACCTGTAATTCTTTTTGAGCAAATTTTCTTTGGTAATCCGCTTTATATCTAAAGATAAGTGATTCGTCGGTATTATTCCTAATCACTTCAACCAGTCGTAAGTCTTCAAATTTTCCGTACTTGATTGAGAATTTCCTGCAGGTGCTCGATAGTCTTTCTATGGTAGTGTTTTGTATTACCTTGTCGGTTGCTTCTTCTTTTGTGAAAGGTTTGAATTTGGAAGTATTACAGGCATTCAGTACTCTTTTTCCCAGTTCGTAGGCCTTATTTTTTTGCGACGGACTCACTTGAGAGAGTTCTAATTTTGCCATTTTTGGAGTCGATGGTTTTGATTTGCACGCTCCCAGAATAGCGATGCCAAACAACAGTAAGAATATTTTTTTCATAGTAATAATTCTTTTGTTTTTAAATAATATCGTTTTGTCAAATGGTTTATTTATAGTGATATAAACAATATTATATAAAGTAAAAAATTAGATGTATTTAAATGTTTTTTACACCCGTAAATGACTTTTGATTAAATAAGCCAGCAAACTTTGCCGGCTTATCTGTTTAGTTTTTAGATTTCTTGATTTCGACAGAGGCATCATTTTTAGAAACGCTGATACCCGTTTTATTTTTACCGTCTTTTGTTTCAACCGCAGCGCCATCTTTGCTTACCGAAATATTAGTTCCATCTTCATCTTGTGGTGTAGCGGGTACTCCGGTTGTTGGCGAAGGTGGTGGTGTAGGGTTATCTACAGGTGGCGTTTTAGGAGCAGGGTCAGGTACTTTTTTATCTTCTCTGCAGGAGGCAAAAGCAAAAAGCGCTGTCATGCCAACGATAAGGATTGACTTTTTCATGGGATAGGAATTTTAAAGGTTTATATTTTGAATTTACTCAATTTTATTTAAAAACCCTAAAATAGATGGCCCAAATCACCAATTTTATGAAGATATTGGGAATTGTTGTGATTTTGACAAGAGTTGGCTACATGTTATTTTTTTCTAAAAATTCCAATGTTAAGTTTTTGCATCCGGTGAAAACTTAACATTGGCGAATAGGTTAAAGACTTAATTTTGTTAACGTTAAATTTACAATAGATTAACTTTAGCGAAATGCGCTGGAATACTTCAATTAATTTCTAATAATATAAACAAATAGTAAATTCAATAAGATGAGTCAGATAAGCGAAACCAATTCAGGCAATACGCCAGAGAAAAGCCAGGATGCTCCAAAAGCAACTCCGGCCGCAGCCAAACCGGCAAGTCCAAAAACAGCTGCAACAGCAAAAACAACAAGGCCCGCTGGTACAACAGCTAAAACCACAACAGCAAAGCCTGCTACTGCAAGAGCAACAGCACCAGGGACAACAGTGGCAAAACCAACTACAACAAAACCTGCCGCAAGAACATCCAATGCTTCAAAAACGATTGCTTCCAAACCTGCAACAGCAAAAACGGCAGCAGTTTCAAAAACGACTACTGCAAGCAAAACTGTTTCTGATAAATCGGCACCTAAAGAAAATGCAGAAGTAGTTTCGCAAGAGGCAGAAAAACCGGTAGCAGCACAGGCAGTTCAAGAAAATACAGAAGAAGTAAAGAAAGATAAGAAGAAGTCTAAAAAGGCTAAAAAAGAGAAGGAAAAAATCAAAAAAGCCAAAAAGAAGAAGAAAGAAAAAGCAAAAGCTAAAAAGAAAAAAGAGAAGGAAAAGAAGAAAAAAGCCAGAAAAAAAGCGAAGGCAAAAAAAGCAGCCAAAGCGAAAGCAAAAGCCAAAAAGAAAAAGAAATCTAAAAAATAAGATGGAAGTATAAAACCGGCGCTAATTTACCGCCGGTTTTTTATTTGTTAGCTATTGAATGCTTCTCCTGTCAATTCGTTATTAGCAAAAACTCCGGCAATTGAACCGGTAGAAACAGACACGGCAACAGACCTTCCGCTTGTACTGTCTCCGCAAGCAAATACGCCGTCTATATTTGTTTTTTGAAAAGCATCGGTTTTTATAAGTCCCTGTTCCGTCAATTCACAGCCTAATTCTTCAGGAATAGGGCAGTGTTGTATGTAATTAGGTCTGCAGTAAATGGTTTCTACAGGAAATTGGGTGCCGTCTTTAAAGACGATATGACGCACTTTCCCTTTGTCGTGTTCAATATGACTAATAGCTTCTTCGATGATTTTTACTCCGTTTTTTTTGACTATTTCGGCCTGTTCTGCTGTCAGTATTGAAATTCCGTCAGTGAAAAGTGCAAGGTCTTTTGTCCAGTTTGATAGCAGTTGCGCATAATGAAAACCGCTATCCTCATTGGCCAAAATAGCGGTTTTAGTATCACGCGCTTCATAACCGTGGCAATAAGGACAATGCAGAATAGAAATGCCCCAACAGTCGGCAAAACCATCTATTTCAGGCATAATATCTTTTAATCCGGTTGCAAAAATCAATTTTTTTGAAGTGAATTTTTCTCCTGTTTCTGTGATTACTTCAAAATCATTCCCTGTTTTATGCGCCTTTATAGCCAGACCTTCATGAAAATTGACGGTGGGATAATCCATCACCTGTTTTTTTGCCTTTTGTGAAATTGCTGCTGGTGTTTCCCCGTCTTGTGTCAGGAAATTGTGGGAATGCGGTGTCTGCCTGTTACAAGGTTTTCCGCTGTCAATAATCAGGACTTTTCGTAAAGAACGTCCTAAGCTCATTGCTGCCGAAAGGCCGGAATAGCTACCGCCTATAATGATAACTTCAAAAGTGTTGCTGTCTGCCATTGTAATCGTATTTAGATTAATAAAAGTGGGTAGAGGTGTGGTATGTTAAAATTAAGCAGTAAAATCCAAAATAGATTTCTGCTAAACGTATCAAAGATAAATATTTTTTGTATTATTGCAACTAAGTCGCATTAAAAAATAAAATTATGAGTACCCGAAATACCAAAACAAAAAGTATAATCCTTGATTCATTGAAGAAATCCAGACAGGCACTAAGCCATGAAAATCTGTTAAATACTTTAGACGGACAGGCAGACAGGGCTACGATTTACAGGGTTTTGAATCGTTTTTGTGATGAGGGTATTGCACACAGGATTATAGGCGATGACGGCAAGCAATATTTTGCAATTTGTATTAATTGTGAAAAGAAAAACCATCATCACAACCATTTTCATTTTCGTTGTTTAGGCTGTGATAAGGTAGAATGTATGCCCAACGAAGCCAATCTTAATTTGCCTGCGGGTTATAGTGTTGCTAATTTTAATGGTTTTATTTCAGGGTATTGTCCTAATTGCAATTAAGAACTATTTGCCTTAGTGAATGGTAATCCAATCTGTTTTGGCGTTGAAATCTATTACTTTGCCGGGAGCGTCAGGGGTTTCATAGTTGCCTACCTGATGTTCGGGGTCTTTCATAAATACAAAATCCCAGTTTGCTTT
This sequence comes from Flavobacterium lindanitolerans, assembly GCF_002846575.1. NCBI lineage: Bacteria > Pseudomonadati > Bacteroidota > Flavobacteriia > Flavobacteriales > Flavobacteriaceae > Flavobacterium > Flavobacterium lindanitolerans. The sequence goes on along the minus strand of NZ_PJND01000008.1, from coordinate 178,087 downwards.
TTCGTCATACAAAAATTCCCAACTCATCATAAGATTTTGATATAGCGGTAAATTATCGTAATGACGCTGGATGTCTTTTATGGTAGCATTGGGGTGTAATCCGCTATCTGTTTTCAGTTCTTTGTGTATGGCAGCAATAGCGAGTAATATATTAGTATCCATTTCAGGAATAAGTGCCAAAACGGGCTGGTCTTTCCAATAGTAGATATACGCATCGCCACCTCCATCAAATCCAAAATCAAAGGGGTCGCATCGTTTTCGGGTGAGTCCTCTCAGGTATTTTTCGCTTTCTTCCAAAGACATGCCTACGTTTATGCGTCCTAATCCTCCTTTTCTGATTTGGAAATCCTTAAAGCGGAAGCTTTCTTCTGATGGAATTACAGCGGTTTCTATAGTTTCAGTTGGTTCTTCTTCTTTTACTGCATTTTGGATTTTGGTTTCTTCTTTGCAGGAGCAGAATAGGAATAAAGAGAATAATAAGGTTGCTTTTAGTCTCATAGAATGGGCTTTATTGCAAATATAGAAGATTACCGCAATCATTTTTGGCTCATCTCAAAGAATTGATTTTTCTGAACGCAAATTTAGGGGCAAGGCGTGCGAGATAATACAATATCCTGACTTTGCCAACCCTTATTTCATTTTTTTCGTTTATTAGGCCTTTGATCATTTCATTTACAGCCTTATGAGGTGTTATGGCTATTTTTGGTGCATTGCCTTCGTGCCAGGGAGTATCTACAACAGGAAATAATACTTCTGTCACTTTTATAGAATTGTTTTTAAGCTGATTTCTCAAAACCTGAGTAAACGAGTGCAGCGCAGCTTTGGTAGCGTTGTAAAACGGATAATTCGTTCTTGGCACATAGACCAACCCCGTAGTAATATTGATGATTTTTGCATTGGGATTAACTGCTAGCAATGGCAGGAATAGTTGGCACAGGTGAATAGGTGCCTGGAGATTGGTCGCTATTTCCCGGGCTGATTTTTCGTAGCTTTCTGTATCATCAGCAAATTCAATACGATGCACAATAGCCGCATTGTTGATTAGTATATTTATTTCTGGATGGTGTTCTTCAATCCATTTGCTCAACCTCCTACGTTCTTCTTCAACAGATATATCACAGGTATAAGTTAGTATTCCAGGCACTGTCTTTTGTGCCTGCCGTAATTTTTCGGATGTTCTCGAACAAACAATTACTTTGTTTCCCAGACTGATAAACTGTTTTGCCATTTCAAGCCCCAGACCGGAACTTCCGCCCGTAATCAGGATGGTGTTGTTTTGAAAAGTCATTAAATTCTATTTTAATAGGTTTATGGCCCAAAAATAGAAGTAGCAATCGGTTAAAAAATTGACTTATGTTAAGCGGGCTTATTTTTTCGGATACGGCTCAAGGATTCAGGCTGTATGCCAAGATAGGAAGCTACAATTTGCAGTTTTATTCTTTTTTCCAAATCGGGGAATTCAGTTGTGAAAATCTTATAACGCGCTTCGGCATCCAGTAAAAGCAATTCCCTTTCTCTTTTTTCTTTGGTAAAATATCCTTTTTCCAGCGCCTGGATAAGAAACTTGTCCCAAAAAGAATCCTCCTGTTGCAGCAACAGCCATTTTTTATAATCTATTTCCAGTATCTCGGAGTCTTCAAGAGCCTGAATGTAAAAGAAGGACGATGTTTCGTAGCGCATAGCCGAGTAGGCACTCAAAACGGTAGCTGCCGGAATAAAACCTTTGGTAAATTCATTCCCTTTTTCGTCTATGTAATAATACCGGAAGAGTCCGTTGATGACAATTGCAAATGTTTTTGGTGTTTGTCCTGCGGAAATATAGTCTTTACCGCTGCTTATTGGTTTGGTTCTGGAAATAGATAATAACTCCCCGGCTTGTTTTTCAGGAATGCCTAACAGTTTTAGTACATCTTTTGGACTGTCCATCGCATAAAATTTGCTTTCCAAATTACTATTTTTGTTTCAATAAATTATCAAACCATGATAAATGAAGCAGAACTCGCTCAACGTTTGGGATTAAATGCCGACAGGCTAAAAGAATTCTTATCTGTTTCTGAAACCAGGGAGTTTAAAAAGAACAGTATTCTCTTTGAAGGCAATGCAGTTTGCGATTGGTTGGGCTATATTGTCAATGGAGCTGTAAGGACTTACTGCGTGAATGATTTGGGAGAAGAAATCAGTTTCTTGCTTCAGGTGAATGGTGACTTTTTTGGCGATTACGAAAGTTATATAACCAATCAGAAATCCGGTTTTATCATCAAAACTACCTTAGATACGGAAATTTTGGTTTTTCAAAAGAAGAATCTGGATACATTAATAGACAGTGATATTTTCTGGACCAGGTTCAGTAAAACGATGTCGGATATCTGTTTTTTAGAAGCAAAGCGCAGAATAGAGGATTTGCTTTTTTACAGCCCTGAAGAACGTTATCAGAACCTTTTGCGGAAGTCGCCGGAAATCATCAGGAAAATACCTCAGAAATACATTTCAAGTTATTTAGGTATCACGGCACAATCGCTGAGCCGTATCCGAAAACGAAGCAATTAATTAACTTTAGTGAACGTTTTTTCATTTTCGGTACTGCAATTTTGCCTTATCAAAATATCAGCAAATGGAAATAGCGATCATAGGAGCAGGAATAGGAGGACTAACTACCGCCTTAGCTCTAAAAAAAGCAGGAATCTCTTTTAAAGTTTATGAAAGTGCGGACGAATTAAAACCCGTAGGCGCAGGCATCATATTGGCAATGAATGCCATGCAGGTATACCGTCATCTGGGTCTGGCCGATACGATTGCCCGGCATGGGAATAGGATTACTGCCATGAATCTTACCAAACCCAATTTTACCAAACTTTCATCCAATGACCTTCGTTTTTTCGAAAAACAATTAAATGTCAGTACAATTGCCATTCACAGAGCCGACCTGCATAAAATATTGGCAGAAGAAGTAGGGCTGGAACATATCATTTTGGGCAAGAGACTTAAGGATATTATTCCTTATGAAAACATTCATCATGTTGAATTTGAAGACGGTACATCGGTTAAAGCCCGATACCTTATCGGTGCCGATGGAATCCGGTCTGTTGTAAGGACATTGCTATTCCCGAAAAGTGAATTGCGTGATGCCGGACAATGGTGTTGGCGTGGCGTAGTTGACAAGGTCGAATTGCTGGGAACCTATAGGAATGAAGCTAATGAAGCCTGGGGAAAAGGCACCCGGTTTGGTTTTGTCCAGCTTAACGAACGTCAACTATACTGGTATTTTCTTGCTGATAAGGATATGGCGGAAGTTGATTCTGACATTCTACCTTTTTTAAAAGATTATCATCCATCGGTAACACAAATTATAAAAGCCACTCCAAAGAAAAATAGGTTTGTTTCTCCAATTATGGATTTAAAACCCATACAGCAATGGAGTTTGGATAACGTTTGCCTTATTGGTGATGCGGCCCATGCTACGACGCCTAATTTGGGTCAGGGAGCCTGCCAGGCAATTGAAGATGCTCATGTGCTGGGAGAGTTGCTTAAAAAGCATTCTATAAATGAAGCGTTCCGACTTTATCCGATGTTACGGAAGGAAAAAGCACATGCAGTAGTGAATATGAGCTGGAAAATAGGAAAGCTATCGCAGATCAGGAATCCGTTAGCAATTGCTTTTAGGGATTTTGTAATGAAAACTACACCTCAATATTTTAATAGAAAACAGTTAGGGAGGTTACTGGTTCTTCAAAATAAAGTTGATTAGGTAATTATCTTAATATAATAAGAAAAAAATACAATAGAAGCAGTTGGAAAATCTCTTTTTCAACTGCTTTTATTTTTTAATTCCTAAAAAACACATGTTGCTAAATGTATGATTTACATATGTTTATATTTTTTTTGTTATAATTTAAGTTAGATAAGGCTTGTAGAGTGATACAGATCAGTTATTTAAAAATTTATTTGAAAATAATCTTATTTTTATTTGAAAAGAAGATTTATTTCTTATATATTTGCATTGTAATCATTCGATAATAGCCATTCAAAATCTTGTTGTCCGGAAAACAATACCAAAGAATTCTATTTGCCACGAATATTGCAAGAAATTAATCTTATAATTTAAACACGAAAAAAAATGAGTACAGAAATTAAAAACACGCTTTTCCGATTTGTAACGATGCGTTCGCCGGAATTGCCAGAAGAAACTAACAAGGACAAACGTTTTGTTTATCGAATAGCGAATGAATCTGGGTTTGATAATGCTGTGACAAATAGACCGATCGGTACTAGCAAATGGGCAGCCATGAAAAATTTTTCAGAAACTTTTAATCCTGTCAAAGAGGAAGGAATTAGTGATTATTTTAACCACGATCTACAGCAATTTGCAATTTGGATAACAAGAAATAAATATTCTTATACTGCTTCTGAATTGGCAAATAAAGTTACAGGTTTAGGTAATGTCTTGAATACTGTTGATAGAACTGTTCTTTGGGACAATTTTTTCTATCAGGTAATAACCCAAAAAGATTTTTATTTAAAAGAAATTTTTATGCAACTTTTGGTTGCGGTGCATGTTTTAGAAAATTTCGATGCTAATAATACTAAGTTACTCAAACATTTGATGAATGCTAAGGTAGTATTGCCTAAAAAACTTTTTGTAGAAGATGTTCCTGCATTACCGAATACTCCATTAGAAGCTAGAAGTGTTGAAGAAGGAGAAGAACAGACTATCACATTACCAAGCGAGGAAATGAAAAGGGTGCAGGCCATTTCTCAATCAAATGCAAATATTGAAAGACACAGAAAACTTAAAAAAGAGCTGCAAAAAGTTGAAAAAATTTATAATAGAGATTATAAGATTGCTTATGATCTTGCTTTAGAGCAATATGAAGAAGACATAAAGCCTATTTTGGCTACTTACGAAGCTGCTCTTGAGGCGGAAAGACAAAATTGGTGCACTGTAAGGGATCCTCAAGTGCCATACAATCCTAATGATCCGTGTGACAATCCGGTTAGTATTCCAAAGCCAGAGTTGCCAAAATTTGAATTTAGATTCAAGGATCAGCTGGATTTAGCTTATTTTCAGAGCGTATTATCAGCTCCTTCTTATGAAACACTTTTGGAGTTATTGGAAATTGAAACAGAAATTGCATCAAGATCAGACATAATTGAAAACTTTTCTCTTGATCCTGTTATGCCTTCTTTCGAAGGACTCAACCTTTTGATTGATGATGGTATTAATCATAATACAGGTGTCATTATTGGTAATACACCGGGACAAGGCAATACTTCTATTAGTATAGGTGGCGTATTAATTCCAGCTACAGGAACACTAGAAATCTTAGCAGCGCCGTTTGCCTACCAGATTTGCCCAAAAAGTTATAAGAGTCCTACTCTTGCAGGAACGTATGTGAATTTTGATCTTTCTTTTTCGACACCGGATTTGTCTTGGCAAATAATTGGGGTTACCACTATAACAGAGAGCTTATCTGGAGTAAAAACATATGGAACTGACTTTACACAAAGTTGGACAGGAAATAAAGTGACGTTACCGAATCTTCATACTAATGGATTGACAGAAGACGAGTTTTATTCGACCCTGAAAACATTGACTGTGGAGATTGCTTTTTCAAATGGTGCTAAAAAATCACTCGCTGTTAATTTCTTCCAATCGCTTAATTGTGTATCTAGGAGAAGTATGGTAACTATTGCTGATCCCAAACAAGAAGTACCTGAGATACCAACAATACCATCTGTACCTCAAACGGGTTCTGAAGGAACGTTTATTCCTTCCGGGTTTGGTGTAAGACAGCTAGGGATTGCCGATTATAAAAAAGTAGAGCAAAGTATCCAGGGTTATGTCGAAGGTGAAGTAGCGGCGATAGAAAACGTCATGGCGCGCGAATATAAAGAAAAAGCCACCCGTAGGCTACGTAGAAGCGAAAACACAACTACAACTTCGTCTGAAAGTGAAAGAGAGCAGTTGACAGATACTACAAGTACTACACGCCATGAAATGCAGAATGAAGTTGCCAAAATTATTCAGGATAATAAAGATTTTACTGCTGGAACTTTTTTTAATGCTGATTTAGGTAAGTATAATATTGGTGGTAATGTCAATATGGCGACACATTCATCTAAAGAGGAAAGTACACGTCAGGCTGTGACCCAGGCTAAAGAAATTACGGAGCGTGCGATGGAGCGAATCGTTGCAAAAGTCAAGGAAGAACGTATTGAAAAAATCATTGATGAATTTGAAGAAAATAACAAACATGGTTTTGACAATACAAAAGGCGACAAGCATGTTGTGGGCGTTTATCGTTGGGTAGACAAGGTATTCAAGAACCAGGTTGTTAACTATGGCAAGCGCCTTATGTTTGAATTTATGATTCCTGAACCTGCAAAACTGCATTTTTTGGGTATGGCTGAAAATCAAGCAATAACAAAATTAGTAGAACCGGTCGATCCAAGAACCTATAAGGATCCAACAAACGCAGCCGTTAAATTCAACTTAGAGAACTATGCTTCGGTAAATGATAATACGGTCAGATATTGGGCAGGAAAATACAATGTTGAAATACCTAACAAACCGGAAGACATAATTCATTGTGGCGCTTCATTTGGAGTTGCTTATGATGGAACTTCCGCATCTCGACATGAAGGGGCTGCAGGATCAGGAAAGATTGAAATTCCTGAAGGATATATTACGACTCAAGGATTTGTAAATTTTACAGCAGCAAAAGATAATGACAGACAGGTATATTCCGGGATGCATGTCACGCTTGGAAGGGTAAATAAATCTATCTCAAGTCATGATGGTGGAATCTGGCTCAATGACTCATTTCCTTTGACAGGTTACGTACAAAGTGTACCGGTTTCTTATACGATGGCAAATTTCTTCCATGGTAATGTCAATGTTTCGGTTGAATGCAAGCTTACTAACGAAGTAAAAGATAGATGGAAAAAGGAAACTTTCAAGGCAATTATAGATGCCTATGAAGATGCCGTTGCAGAATATGAGCAAAAGTTAGCGGAAGAAAAGGCAAAAGAAGTAACGATCAAAGAAGCGAATAGTGGTTTTTATCGTCAGATTGAGAACCTGATACTGCGTAAAAATTGTATTTCTTATATTATTGATCAGAATGCTACTGCAAAAAGAACTTATGGTAAGGATATGAGCAAACCACTAGGCGCAGGAGTTGTAAAAAACTTTGGTAATCATGAAATACAGGTAGATGCCAATCTTGATGACTATACAGCTTTCGTGAAATTCATCGAACAGGCATTTGAATGGGACATCATGTCATATAATTTCTATCCATATTACTGGGGAGCAAGACAAAGCTGGAATAAACTCTACCAACACGAAAACAACGACCCATTGTTCCGAAGCTTTATACAGGCAGGTATGGCAAGAGTTATTGTAACGGTTAAACCAGGATTTGAAGAAGCTGTAAGTTATTATATGCAGACAGGCCAAATCTGGAATGGTGGCGAAGTACCGGTAATTGAAGACAAATTATTCCTTTCTATTGTAGACGAATTGAATCAGACAGAAGGACAGAAAGAAGGAAAAGCATGGGCAACAAGAATCCCGACTTCCCTGACTATCCTTCAGGCAGACAGCATCGGATTAAAAGTGGAAAAAGCATTGCCATTTGATGAAGACTTGTCTGATTTTGAAGATCCGACATCAGTACCACAATCTGAAAATTTCTATGTCAGTGATTCGTTGCTTAGTGGAGAAGATGAAAATTTAGCGGAACAAGTTGAGGAAATAGCCTCAAAAATGATAGGAAAAATAGCTATCGAAGATGGATATTTAAAACTGAAGACTAATTCTGAGCCAAGCCAGACTATCTCACAGATTACTATTGAAACCCTTAAGGAATCCATGAATTTTTAATCTTAACCACAAGGGAAGAAGGTAACCCTTCTTCCCTTATTTTATAATAAAAGATATGGCAACAAATATATTTGAAGATTTTGATGAGAAAATTCTAAAGTTTCTAGAAAACACTCGAAATAGTATAGTAAATAATTTAAAAAATAAAAACAATGCCAGCAGTTACAGATTTATCGAAATTAATGAAAGACTTAAGTAACTGGGAAAGTGATTCATCATTATGGTTTGATATAGATAATTATGAAACTTATGAGCAAGATTTTCCAAGTGCTGGAACAAGTCCGGTAGTGAATTTTCCCATTGAAATTCCCTTTAAAGTAAAAAATTCTCTTACTGGGAAAGAGATTAAAATTCCAATAAATGTTGAATTTAGTAGTGAAAAGGGATATATTTCTATTAATCCCAATAATAAAATCAACTGGGACGTAAATATTAATGTTTCAAATAAAGAAATAAGATATTCTTTAAAATACCCATTTAATGATACACGTAAGAAGAAAGATAAATATGCAATTGTTATAGAATTAAAAAGCACATTGCATTTTAATCTAACATTAAGTTATTTGAAAATGGCTATTAAAAGTGAGCGTAATTTTCAATACGCACGTTCTCGTTTTAATAATGCATTTACAGAAGCACAAAGTCGTCCAGATAAACTCGATTGGATGTATGAAAATGCCCTTGATTTTATAATCAAAGAGCGAGGAGATGATACTCTTTGGGCTGATATGTTCATACTATCTAAATATGATGAAAGCAAATGGTTTGTAGACACAGGTTCGGCTATTACTAATTTGTTACAAGGTTTTAGTAGTACTCAAAAAACATTTGAGTATTTTAATATGTTTCCAGAGACAACTTTTGAAATTTATAACAATATTAGCAGTTATGATTATAAGCTAATGTTTTGCCAGTTTCTTATTGGCTTAAATTATCTTTTCCCTCCAAAAAGGTTAGGAGATATGCCTATTTTTACTCAAGGAGGAGGACATGAATTGATAAAAGGCAAGCCAATACAGAATGCAAATAAACAATTTATGATTACAGATAGAGTACAAACAGGGACAAAGAACGAAAGGGTAATTGTAAATAGATATGCAATAAATCAGAAAAGAGTAATTTATAAAATTATTGAAGAAAGACAGTTGTCGCCACTTGATTGGGTTATCGTTGTTGATAATAATATTAAGAGGAATAGTGGGAATGCCTTGCAATCTCTACCTGTTCCGGCTCTTTATGCTTATTATTTGGCTGATAGAAAAGCCCATGAGGAATTAATGAAAACTTTGCGAATTTCATTAGATATTCTTGTTATAATAATGGCAGTAGGTTCATTAGGAACGGCAAGCGGACTCTCATTAGCGATTGCTGCAGTGGAGATTGGAGTAGCTACAACAGATCTGGCGCTAATGGATGAAGATGTCAAAACGTTTTTGATGCAGTATGAAGAAGGACAGTGGTTTGTAGAAAATTGGGATGTTATTTACGCAATGCTTGGAGCCGGGATGCTGACGACAAGTTTAGTTCGAGGAATATTGCAAAATGGTCCTCAACTACTACAACAATTAAAAAATCTTAAAAATATTGGCACTAAAAACCAGACTTTCGTAAAAGAGTTAGAATTATTCATAGTAAAAATTGAAGCCAGTAATGTAGGTAGAAATCTTAAGCCTCAATTGCTTGAAGAAGTTATTATTGTTAGTAATCCTACGAATGTTTCAACGATAAAAAAAATTCTTAAATTGGCATTCTCTTCTACAGATGATTTTATTGAGTTTGTATCAAAAAATCTTGCTAACAAAGGAATTAGTGCAAGAAAGATTGAAGAAGGAATTTTTGAAGTTCTTTATAAAGGGGTAGTTGTTGAAAGTGGTAATGAAAAGAAAGTAGGCGTTTTTTTAAAAAAAATGTATTACAAAGGACCTAAGAAAACTATAAGAATTCTGGATGATTTAATCAATGTAGCAAAAAGACTTAATTTCAAGCTTAAAAAAATGGAAGCAAAGTATATTGGTGAAGAAACAGGACGTGGATGGAGTTCGCCTATGAAGGTCAGATATTTAGATGAGACAGAAAGATTAGAATATAAACTTGTGATCAAAGAAGGGAAGCTTTATGATGGTTCAGGTAATTTATTTGATACATTAGGTACTAAAACCATATTTGATAAAGAAAAAGCAATTTTTGTATTGAGTCCGGATGGAAGTATTTATGCGTCGAAGTTTCATTTTCCGAAAAAATTCCATCATTCAAGTTTCCTTTCTGGTAACCCAGTAGCCAGCGCAGGAGAAATTAAAGTATCTAAAGGTGTAATTCAAGAAATTTCGGCTAAAAGTGGTCATTATAAACCAAATAAAGAAATTAATAAACAAATAATTCAACACTTAGCAAATAATGGTGTTGATATTAAAACAATAAAAATAATCGATGGATTTTAACAAGTAAAAAAATGGAAAAAACTTATTTACAAATACCAATATTTCCGCTATATGATGTTGTATCAATTATTTCAATAAAATTAACTGATGACGATGCAGAATTTTTAAAAAGTGGATACACTTTAGCAGAAAGGAAACACATACATGAAGCTTTAGTTTGGGCTAAAGATAATCCAGATTTTGAATTTGAAAGTATAATGGATAGGGCGCCTATAGTAGGTAAATTGCCATTTTCAAATGAAGAAATATATGCTTATCTAATGAGATTTAAAACCTTTATGGAAGAAAGCAAGAGCTTGCTAATAGAAGAAAGCAGTCCGAAATACTAATTTGTGTAAGACGTGAAAGAATTAAATTTTTTTTCAAAAAAAATCCAGCTTAAAGCTGGATTTTTTATTTATAGCGAATTATTACGATAAGTCAGGAACTTTCAAGATGCATTTGATTTAAAAAAGTAATTTTTTTTGAACATAAGAAGTTTTACGCCAGAATATATATTAATATGTTTGCATAAAATGTGTCTGAGAATTTAAGATCATCGAAAAAGTAAATAATATGAAAAAAAGTTTTATATATAGGGTGTAAGACCAATGTATAAAATTAAAGGTCAATAATATTTATGATAACACTAGAGGAAATAAAAGAATATTTTGGAGAAGAATGCAGAACATTTCCAGAAGTAACAGAAGTAAATGATAAGTTATCTGAAAAGACAAAACAGATTTTATATAAAATAGGTCTTCCAAATTATTCAGGATATGGCGGGGAATATATTATGCTAGATAAATTACAAATCATTCATAACAGGTATTTAAAATATGGTACCCGAAAAAGAGATAGTGAGTTTTATAGCGAATGTATTGATATGTTTACTGGAGAGATTGTTTTTAATTTAAATTATAAAGGAGATAATAACGAATACCATTTTTGGAATTCCAATTTGGAAGCATATCTTAAGTATGTATATACGTATACAAAATATGTCAATGAATTCGAGATTCCTCAAAAACTAGGTGATTACTATAAAAATCACTCTAAATATGCAAAAGAGTTAAAACGTCAATTTTTACAAATAAATAAAGATGTTGAGAATGGGTGTTGGGCTAATCTTATTGAAGAAATGGATTTGGGAGTAATTTAAAATAATTGGTTTTATTCAATAACTAAAAAGGAATAGATTATTTAAAATAAGTTTCTTTATATCTCAAAAAAAACCAGCCTCAAGCTGGATTTTTTTATTTGTAGTGAATTATTACGATAAGTAAGAAATTTCAAGATACATTTTATTTAAAAAGGTAATTTTTTGATTATAAGAAGTTTTACACCAGAATATATATTAATATGTTTGTGTAAAATAGATATGAGAATTTAAGACCATTGAAAACGTAAATAATTAAAATTAAAAGGTCAATATTTATGATAACACTAGAGGAAATAAAACAATATTTTGGAGAAGAATGCAAGACATTTCCAGAAGTAACAGAAGTAAATGATAGATTATCTGAAAAGACCAAATATATTTTATATGAAATAGGCCTTCCAAGTTATTCAGGATATGGTGGTGACTATATTACGTTGGACAGATTACAAGTCATCAATAACAGATACTTAAAATATGGGACACGAAAAGGAGATCTAGCACATTATAGTGAGTGTATTGATATGTTTACAAGTGAGATTGTTTTTAATTTGAATTATGAGGGAGATAATGATGAGTATCATGTTTTGAATACTGATCTTGAAAGTAGCCTTAAGTATGTATATGTATACGTAAGATTCAGAGCAGAAATTAAAATCCCTCAAACATTTGGGGAATACTATAAAAACCATTCCCAATATGCAAAAGAACTAAAACGTCAATTATTACAGATAAATGATGATGTTAAGAATGAAACTTGGGCTAATCTTATAGAGGAAATGGATTTGGGAGTAATTTAAAATAATTGACACGTGAATTACACAGAAAAACAAATAGACACAATTGCATTACAAGTAATGAAAGACATAGATTGGCCTTATAATATTAAAAAAGGCCCTTCATCTTTTGAAACAACTATAGAAGAGCAGTATGAAAAATATAAAAAATTGATGGATTTGAGGAAAATAAACACAAAATATTTGCTTTTTGGGTAACAAGTTTTGAATTTCCAGAAGAAGAAGGTTGGAATGGTAGAAATATGATGTTTATTTTAACAAGAGATGATAATGGTGAACCTTATGAAGTAGGACATAGACAGTCAAAGTTTAAAATTTTGAAAAATGAAGATGGGAAATATTATACGGAGCCACTAAAAAGATAATTTTTTTATCTGTTGGAAAAAATTGCAGTAAAATAAAACTATTGATATGAAACTTTCTGAAGAAAAAGTAATTCAAATTGCCAAACTGGTTATGAAAGACATTGATTTGGTCTTATGAGACAAAAAAAGAACCTATCCCGGTAGATTATAATATTGAAAGACAAATAGAAAATGTCTGTTCACAGAAAAATCATCCGATGTATAATGTTACATAGCTACTTTTTTTCCTTACTGGAAGGTCTTTTTTGAATTTCCTGATGCAGAAGGATGGAATGGTAGGAATCTGATGTGTGTGTCAAATTTCCCAAGATTAGTTATTTAAAAAGAGAAGTTCAAGAAGCTGAAGAAACATTTTACGGAGTGTAAATAAAAAAAACACAGCAATGGCTGGATTTTTTATTATAATGAAATATGATTAATATAAACCGGGGAATTTTTCAGGATTCACTTCGTTTAAATAAATTGTATAATTTTTGATTTTTTCTAGCAATCGATTTGAGAGAAGAGTATTTGAAGGACTTAGTTCTTTATGAATTAACTTAGATTCTTCATAATATTTTTCTTTTTTTTCTAAGGACCAATGTTTAGGTGGTGGTTGTAGGTTTACAATTCTATCTGCTATCTTTACTAGAGAAATTTCTTTTGGTTGTTGATTAATCCTTCTAAGGCTATCTGCCATTCTTTCCTTTTTATTTTCGATAGTTTCATTTTTTGTTAAAGCCAAAACACCATCGGCTATTTTTTTTCCAAATTGATTTTCAATATCATGATGTGTAAATGGAGTGTCTTCAATAGTATCATGAAGAATAGCACAACCAATTGCTAGTTCTATATCGTAAATATTTTCTGTTTGTAATAAAAAGATATATAATTCTTGAACGACACTTCCTATATGATTAATATACGGAAGCTTTTCGCCTTTGTGGTTCGTGTAAAACTGATTCAAGTGAGCTATTGAAGCAAAATTCCAATACTTTTGTAAGACATCTGATAACAACATTTTGTATATTTTATATTTCAAATATAGAGTATATGTTTTAGTTAAAAGCAAATAATATTAAAATCATTATCCGGGAATTTACTAAATAAAAAGAAAAAGTAAATAGATTAGATCTTAATAATATTCCAATACCAAACTTATGAACAAGCAAGAAATTTTACAAAAAGTCCAAAATTTTTTAGATAATAAAAAAATAAAGTATATAAAAAAAAGCTTAGATTATCTGGCCTTTAAAGAAAAAGGGCTTGTTAGAGATGGTACAACCAAAGGAATGCATTTGGTTACATATGATTTAGATTTCAAGGCTGATTTTCCTGTGAAGCATACTGTTGTTGTAGATTCTGAAAATTTGGAATTAATGTATATAGTAACCCCTCATGGCTATATAGAAATAGAAAAATAGGATTTTAATCTAGCAGTTTTTTACTTTATCTTGACATATGGACTTGAAAGTTAAGAATGTACATCCCTGATGAAAGTGTAATAGTAATATTAACAAAGTAAAGCCATGAATTCATATTATTTAATATTTAATACATCTGATACAATAGTTTCTGCTCCAGATTTAGAGCAGGCTTATAGTAAGTATTCAGAATTACAAATTAATGATAGTTTAAAAGAAAGTATCAAGAAGAGAATTGATTCAAAAAAAGATTTTGAAATAAGTGTTTCGGAACTCAAATTGATTGCTCCTTCTTTTGAAAAAAGGATAGAGGAATTATTAAAACATCCTTTTAAAGAGAAATTAAGATTAAAGTACCCAGAACAGTATGGAAGCCAGCCTTTTGTGTACAATGGTACAACATATTATTTGTATCATAAAGGGAGGGAGTTTTATATTGATGGCTTAATTTATAAAGTTCTGTATTTTAAAAAATTGGTAGAAGAATATAGATGCAAATAGGCCATTAAGATATACCCTCAAAAAATAAACTTTAATTCATTAAAGAAGAAAAAGAAGTCTTTGAATGGGTTTTTGAGCATCCAAATTATAATTTTAACGCACTTTTGATAATTATTTTACTCAATTCTATTCTAATAAAGAATTATTTCAAAGTATATTATAAACGTGTTCTTTTTCTTGATAAAAAGTATAACAAAAAGGAATTTTTTATTAAACCAGAAGATTTTAAATAAACAAAAAATCCAGCTTTACGCTGGATTTTTTATTCATATAAAAGACTATTAATACAAATTCGGGAATTTTTCAGGATTCACCTCATTCATAATAGCGTATACTTTTTCATAAATATCTTCAACAGATGGCTTAGAAAAATAATCTCCATCGGTTCCGTAAGCCGGACGGTGTGCTTTTGCAGCTAGTGTTTCCGGTTTGCTGTCCAGGTATTTGTAACCGTTCTGTTCGTCAAGAATCTGTTGCAGGATATAAGCTGAAGCTCCGCCAGGAACATCTTCGTCTATGACTAACAGACGGTTTGTTTTGGCAAGTGATTTTACGATATCGTGGTTGATGTCAAAAGGCAATAACGACTGTACGTCAATGATTTCAGCATCAATACCTATTTCTAAAAGCTCTTTTGCAGCTTGCTCAACCAATCGCAATGTTGAACCGTAAGAGACCAAAGTAATATCTTTTCCTTCTTTAAGCGTCTCAATAACACCAATCGGAGTTTTGAATTCTCCCATATTTACAGGCATGGCTTCTTTTAGTCGGTAGCCGTTTAAGCATTCCACAACTAAAGCAGGTTCATCCGTTTCTAATAAGGTATTGTAGAATCCGGCAGCTTTGGTCATGTTTCTGGGAACCAAAACGTGTATTCCTCGAATAGCATTGATAATCATTCCAATTGGAGAACCGGAGTGCCAGATACCTTCCAAACGGTGTCCTCGGGTTCTGATGATTAGCGGTGCTTTCTGTTTTCCTTTGGTTCTGTATTGTAATGTAGCCAAATCGTCACTCATAATCTGGATAGCATACAACAGATAATCCAGGTATTGGATTTCAGCAATAGGACGTAATCCTCTCATCGCCATTCCAATTCCCTGTCCTAAAATTGTAGCTTCACGAATACCGGCATCGGCTACACGCAGCTCTCCATATTTTTCCTGCATTCCTTCCAGACCCTGGTTCACGTCACCAATATTACCGGCATCTTCACCAAAAACAAGCGTTTCAGGATATTTGCTGAAAATAGCATCAAAGTTGTCGCGGATGATAATTCTTCCGTCTACTTCTTCCGCATTTTCTGCATATTGAGGGCGTACTTCTTCTACAGAAAAAACATTTTGGTTGGATTCTGAGAAAAGGTTCGAGCTGAATTTTGGCTGTATTTTTTCAATATAAGCTGTAATCCAGTGTGCTAACTGGTTTTTACCGTTTTCTTTAGCAATTAGACGTAACACTTTTCGCGCTGTTACGATAATATCTTTACGGATTGGTTCTTTAATACCTGCTAAATCAGAAGAGAACTTTTGGATAAAAACCTTGTTCTCGCTTGAAGCTGCAATGTTTTCTAATAGAGCAACCAATTCCTTCTGTTCTGTTTTTATTGGGTCTACAAAAGCGCTCCATGCCGCTTTTTTGCCTTCAAGAACCTCTTTTTTAACGGCATTGTCAATCTCATCTAATTCTTCCTGAGTTGCAATATTAATAGCAATCATCCATAATTTCATCTGACGGATGCAATCGTAATCAGCTTCCCATGCCAAACGGTCTGCATTTTTATAGCGTTCGTGCGAACCTGAAGTTGAGTGACCTTGCGGCTGAGTCAATTCCTGAACGTGGATGAGCACAGGAACGTGTTCTTCTCTTGCAATTTGTGCTGCCTTTTCATAAGCAGTGACCAAAGCAGGATAATCCCATCCTTTTACGCGGATGATTTCATAACCTTTATTTTCATTGTCTCTTTGGAAACCTTTCAGAATTTCAGAGATGTTTTCTTTTGTAGTCTGGTATTTGGCATGTACAGAAATTCCGTATTCGTCATCCCAAACGCTCATTACCATCGGAACCTGTAAAACTCCGGCAGCATTGATGGTTTCAAAAAACAAACCTTCGGATGTACTTGCATTTCCAATGGTCCCCCAGGCAATTTCATTACCATTGATAGAAAAATTGGTTTTGTTGTTGATTCCTGAAACGTTTCGGTATATTTTAGAAGCCTGTGCCAATCCTAGCAATCGAGGCATCTGGCCTGCAGTAGGAGAGATGTCGGCACTTGAATTTTTCTGTAAGGTAAGATTCTTCCACGAACCGTCTTCATTCAAACTGTGTGTCGCGAAGTGCCCACCCATTTGACGTCCGGCAGACATCGGGTCATGGTCAATATCGGCATGGCCATAAAGTCCGGCAAAAAACTGTTGTATTGTCATTTGCCCAATAGCCATCATAAAAGTCTGGTCGCGATAGTAGCCGGAACGGAAATCTCCATTCTTGAAAGCCTTGGCCATAGCCAGCTGCGGCACTTCTTTTCCGTCACCAAAAATCCCGAATTTGGCTTTTCCGGTCAAAACTTCACGGCGCCCTAACAGGCTGCATTCCCTGCTGATAACGGCAATTCTATAGTCATTCAATACTTCAGTTTTGAAATCTTCAAACGAAAGTTCTTTTTTGGAAGCTATCTGTGTCATAAAATGGAATTTCTTGAATAGAAAACAAATTTAATCATTTCTGCTTACAAAACAAGAGAGAATTAATTTTGATATTTTCAGTCAAGTTGTTTGAAATGCTGTTTTGGATAGAAAATAATCAGGAAAACCTCTTTAAAATTATTTTTTATGCAATTTTAAGACGAAATAATTGATTCTCAATATTCTTGTGCCTAAATTGAGATTTAAAACCATTTTCTGGTAAAGAGATTAATTAATGTTCTTGGACTGAAAGTAATGATAAAGCGTACCTTTTCATTGTAATGAGGTTGTCCTACTTCCCATCCGTTGCTGGAGTAGACCGGGAAATAAAGTTCAAAATAATCGGTAACGAGATTGAGTCGGATACCACTGTCATACACAAAATTAGGGTCATTGTGTCTGTTTTTGACGAATCCGGCATCTCCGTAGATTTCAATCCATTGCCAGATATTGAAACTACCATTTAGGGTTGCCATCCAATGATTGGCAAAAGGAGTATCAAGTTTTGATTTAAAACCACCTTCGGCAAGAATCAATTGCTGACTAAAAAATCCGGTACTTTCGGAACGTCCGTAATAGTTGTAATCAAATAAATAGTCGGTTGGGCGGTCAAGTGCAAAACTGAAATAATCCGTATTGGTTTTATTATAGAGGAAAGTTCCGGCATACAATCTGAGATTTAGCTGCCTGTTGTCCTCAAACAGCCTGCGGTATTCGATTTCGGTTGAGAGTTTACCAAATTTTCCTGAAAGCTGCAGGTCGGTTAAAAAATTAAAATGGTTGGTTACTTCTGTTTTTATATTATAGTATTTGGCATTAAAGACAGAATAATTTTCAGTTCTTTCTACACTATAAGCCGATTTGTCCCTGTTTACAAGGACTTCCCGAAATTGGATGCCCTGTTTTCTGTTGTCCCTGAAATTGTTTTCACGGAAAAGCATGGTCACCGTTGGTGTTAATTTGGTGTAGGCTGCATCTGGCGCATAATGGAAATAGGAGCCGCTTAACTGATAACGGACATTAAAAGGACTGTTGGTATTGCGATTGTGTTGGTTTACCAGAAATGAAAACGAACCTGTCAGTGTTTGTGTATTAGGAGAGTAAATAGGATTGATTTCATAAATAAACGGTTTGTCGAGTATGGTCTTATTGTTGAAACGAATACCAGGCGAAAGTCCGTCATAAAGGTTATAACTTATTGTGGGTATGTAAAGTATCTGGTTGTAATACGGGTCTTCAAGGTCTTTCATGAAATTGAACTTGATTGGTCGGTTCTGAGAAAAGAAACCTTTTAAAGATTTCCAATTATTGCGGAGATTGTATTCCGGAACTTCGTTTTTATAATTTAATACGATTTTATCGGCATCATTTCGCGGAACGGTAAAAGTACTGTCGGTTTTGATATTATTGAGCCATTTTTTAAAAACGACTTCATTTTTTTTAATTCCGTAAACAGGAATAGGGACAACGGTTTTTGTCTTGTTCCGTACCGTAAATGTCACGCTGTCTTTTGTTTTTGAAACATCCGTAAATCTATAATCTACAATGTCTCTGGAATCGATGATGGTATTGAAAAACCAGTCGATATTTTGGTTGGCATTGGACTTGAGAATGTTTTCAAAATCAGTACGGGAAGTGATATGCTCACTGTTGAGGTTATAAAACTCTTTGATACTGTTTTCTACGATATCATTTCCAAGATAATTGTCTAAATATTTAAGGCTGAGTCCGGCTCTGTATTTGCTTGCAATCTGCTCGTTAAACTTAATAAAAGTGTTTTTTGGATCGCCTAAGGGCTGGTCGAGGTTTTTTCGGGCCATGAGCATATAGAAATAGCTGTACTGCTCATTAAAGTCAATAGTGGTGAGATTATAGCCACGCAAAAGCCACCATTGCGAAAGGTTACCCATCATTTTGCTGTTGGGATGATTTTCGTCAATGTATTTCATCATGGTATAAATCTGTATGCCGTCATAAATCCAGTTGTCGTCTCTGGCATTCAGATGCAGGCTGGTTTTTAGAAAATTGTTGAGGTAAGTCTTTAAGAATTTTATCTCAAACATAAACTCATCAGGAAACGGACTTATAAAGGAAGGAAGCTGGTTGAGTCCGTAAAAAGGGTTTCTCTCGTAGTCGGTTTGGGAAACCGTTATTTTTTCAAATGGATAGCTTCCAATATTTTCATGGACAAAATTCACGATTCTGTCAATTACAATAGCTTTTTGTATATCGTTCAGCCTGTTTTCCTTCAAATTGGTTTCTACCGTAACATTATTGTTTTTGTAACTGTAGAATGTCGTCTTTGGCTCTACAAACAGATTAAAGTCCAGACGGTTTTTCCCCGTCAGTTCATAAGTTGAAAATGAACTGTCTTTTATGTGGTTTACTTCGTCGAGGTCTGAAGTCGCGATCAGTCCCGGTGGCAGTTTTAAAGTTACGTCAAAATCAGTCGCTGCATTGGTGATATCGTCAAGATTGTTATTGCTGTACATTATGAAACGATGGTTTTCATAGCGGGCAGGAGCAAGGCACCAGTTTTTAAGGTTAAATTCGCCTTTATCGTTCCATCCGTATTTTGTAAAACGGTCATTAGGAAATTTAACCTGATAGGTCAGTTTTAGTATTATTCTTTCGTTTGGAGCTAATTTTTCACGAAGATTGATTTCAATCACGTCAGGGTGCTTTTCAAATCGGTGCCACTTCAAAAACAGATTTTCCTGGTCAATAATGGTTATGTTTTCTGTTTTTCCTCTGTCTTCATCATGGGCTAGGTGGAAGCTGCGTACAAATTCATCAGAAAAGCGTTTGGCTAAAGGCGTGTTTTTATCAGAATAAGCCTGATTCCAGTCGTTTACTACAATTGAAGTTAACGTATCACCGGTTTGGTTGTAGAAAGTAATTTCCTGCTGGACATAGGCAGACTTTTCTTCGCTGTTGATTTCAACATTCACTTTTGAATGATGTTGTGCATTTCCCCTGGTGGAAAAAAATAAAGACAGGCAGGCAATAGCAATTTTGGCAAAAGTCTTCAAAGGATGATTTTAATTATAGCAAGTTTACTTATAATTAGATACATTTCCTAATAAAGGTTGCTTAAGATTGGCTTAAAGATTCAAAAACAAAAAAGCACCCTTGTTTGAGGATGCTCTTTAATATGTGACTGGGTATTCCTGAATTAAAAGTTTGGACTTAAATTGTATTTTTTATAGAAGTTATCCAGTACATCCAGTACTTCGTCTTCGTTGTCTACAATTTTAATAAGGTCCATATCACCAGGACTTACATTGCTGTATTTTTCAATCAGTACGGTTTTTACCCATTCAATCAGTCCGGCCCAGAAATCTCTTCCTACCAGAATGATTGGGAATTTCCCTATTTTTTTGGTCTGAATCAACGTTATCGCTTCAAAAAGTTCATCCAGAGTTCCAAAACCACCCGGCATAACCACGAAACCTTGGGAGTATTTCACGAACATTACCTTGCGAACAAAGAAATAGTCAAAGTTCAGGTTTTTGTCTTTATCGATATAAGGATTGAAGTGCTGTTCGAAAGGCAGTTCAATATTCAAACCTACAGAAGTTCCGCCTCCCAGGTGGGCACCTTTGTTTCCGGCTTCCATAATTCCGGGACCACCGCCGGTAATGACACCATATCCGGCTTTACTTATTTTATAGGCAATTTTTTCTGCAAGCAGGTAATATTTATCTTCGGGCTTAGTTCTTGCTGAACCAAAAATCGAAACGCAAGGGCCTATTCTTCCCATATTTTCGTAGCCGTTAACAAACTCGGACATAATCTTGAAAATTGCCCAGGAGTCATTGCTTCGTATTTCGTTCCAGGTTTTTTGTTTAAATACTTCTTGTATTTTGTCGTCTTCGTTTTCGAATGTCTCTTTTTTCATCTTTCTTAAAAATTAATCAGCCTGCTAAGATAGCTCTTTTTTGAGGAATTGCGCGGTGTAGCTGTTTTTATTTTTGGCAACTTCTTCCGGCGTTCCTTTGGCAATCAGCTGTCCGCCGCCTTTTCCTCCTTCAGGTCCGATATCGATAATATAGTCGGCTAATTTGATAACGTCCATGTTATGTTCAATAATTAGGACGGTATTTCCTTTGTCGACCAGTTTGTCAATTACTTCCATCAAAACGCGGATGTCCTCAAAATGCAACCCGGTTGTAGGTTCGTCCAGAATGTAAAATGTATTTCCGGTATCTTTTTTAGACAATTCGCCGGCCAGTTTAATTCGTTGGGCTTCACCACCGGAAAGCGTTGTACTTTGCTGTCCGAGTGTAATATATCCTAAACCGACATCTTGCAAGGCTTTGACTTTTCGGTAGATTTTCGGGATATTTTCAAAAAACTCCACACCTTCATCAACTGTCATGTTCAATACGTCAGAAATGGATTTTCCTTTGTAGCGTATTTCTAAAGTTTCACGGTTAAAGCGTTTTCCCTGACAGGTTTCACATTCTACATACACATCTGGCAGGAAGCTCATTTCAATAGTTCGTACTCCGGAACCCTCGCAGGTTTCGCATCTTCCGCCAGAAACGTTAAAGCTGAAACGTCCCGGTTTGTAACCGCGTATCATGGCTTCGGGTGTTTGTGTAAACAGGCTTCTGATTTCCGAAAAAACTTCGGTATAGGTTGCCGGATTGGAACGCGGTGTTCTTCCAATAGGCGACTGGTCAATATCAATAATCTTGTCAATATTTTCCAATCCTTCAATCTTTTTGTAAGGCTGAGGTTTTTTGACACCATTAAAGAAATGGGCGTTCAGAATCGGATAAAGCGTTTCGTTAATGAGTGTTGATTTTCCACTTCCGGAAACTCCGGTTACGCATATCAGCTTGCCCAAAGGCAGCTCAATCGAAACATTTTTCAGGTTGTTTCCGGTTGCTCCCGTGAGTTTAAGGAATTTTCCGTTGCCTTCGCGTCGCTTTTTCGGAACGGCAATTTCCATCTCACCATTCAGATAGGAAGCTGTAAGAGTATGTTCTTTTAAAAGTTCCTTGGGTGTTCCTTTGCTGATTATCTGTCCGCCAAAACGTCCTGCTTTTGGACCTATGTCAATAACATAATCCGCTCTTTCAATCATGTCTTTATCATGCTCTACAACAACAACTGAATTTCCGATGTCACGCAATTGTTCTAAGGAATGGATTAGCTTTTCGTTGTCTCTTTGGTGCAATCCAATGCTTGGTTCATCCAGGATATAAAGTACGCCAACCAGTTGTGAGCCAATTTGGGTAGCCAGACGGATTCGTTGGGCTTCTCCACCGGAAAGCGATTTGGAGCTTCGGCTAAGGGCAAGATAATTTAATCCGACATTCACTAAAAAGCTCAATCTGGATTTGATTTCCTTCACGACTTCAGAAGCAATTTTCTTTTGTTTTTCTGTTAGGTCGTTATCCAGTTGCTCAAACCAAACCGCCAGGTCAGAAATATCCATATCGGTTAATTCTGCAATATTTTTTCCGTTTACTTTGAAATATAAGGATTCTTTTTTCAGACGGGAACCTTCGCAAACCGGACATTTAACTTCATCCATGAATTCTTTTGCCCAGCGTCTGATGGTTGTAGAGCCGCTTTCGTCAAATTGGTTCTTTATAAAATTGGAAATTCCTTCAAAGTCAATCTTATAGTCTTTTGTAACTCCCAGTGTTTTAGAGGAAACCTCAAATTTCTCTTTGCCGCCATGCATGATAATTTCCATGGCTTCGTCGGAGATTTTTTCAATCGGGTCGGTCAGTTTAAAACCGAATTTCTCTCCAATGATTTCCAATTGTTTGAAAATCCAGGAACTTTTGTATTCTCCTAAAGGAGCAAAACCGCCTTGTTTGATGGAAAGTTTCGGATTCGGAATGATTTTTTTCATATTGATTTCGTTCACGGTTCCCAGGCCATTGCAATGGTCGCAAGCCCCTTTTGGTGAGTTGAACGAAAAATTATTCGGTTCCGGATTCGGATAGGAGATACCTGAAGTAGGACACATCAGGTTTCGGCTGAAATAGCGTATTTCCTGACTATCCTGGTCAATAATCATCAGAATATCATCACCATGATACATGGCTGTCTTAATGCTTTCGGTCAGGCGCTTGTCATTTTCCGGTGTATTTTCGATGAGCATCCTGTCGATAACCGTTTCAATATCGTGTGTTTTGTAACGGTCGAGCTTCATTCCTGCAGTAATATCTTTGATTTCGCCGTTGATGCGGACTTTCAGGAATCCTTGTTTGGTAATCTGTTCAAATAATTCACGGTAGTGTCCTTTTCTGGAACGGATTATAGGAGCCAGGATATTGATTCGTCGTCCTTTGAACTGTTCGAAAATAAGTTCCTTGATTTGTTCGTCGCTATAGCTTACCATTTTTTCTCCGGTTACATAGCTGTAAGCGTCACCGGCTCTGGCATATAACAAACGCAGGAAATCGTAAATTTCCGTAATGGTTCCTACAGTAGAACGAGGGCTTTTGCTGGTGGTTTTTTGCTCGATGGCAATTACAGGCGAAAGTCCGTCGATTTTATCTACATCCGGGCGTTCCAAACCGCCAAGAAACTGTCTTGCATAAGCAGAAAAGGTTTCAATATAGCGACGTTGTCCTTCGGCATAAATTGTATCGAAGGCCAAAGACGATTTTCCCGAACCTGAAAGCCCGGTAATTACTACCAGTTTTTCACGAGGAATCGTAACGTCAATATTTTTCAGATTGTGGACGCGGGCGCCCAAAACTTCAATCGTATTTTCAGTGTCTAGCATAGCATTTTTTGCAAAACGCAAAGGTACGTTTTTGTAATTTATTTTTAGTTAAAGACTGAGGTCCAAAACTTAAAATTTATTAAAGATAAAATGGTCTTTAAAAAAGGATAAAGCTTTTAGTTTAAAGTTTTTGGATTATAGAAGAATGTATGCTTTGCGGCTCTGCGTCTTTGCGAGCAATTATTTTCACGCAAAGGTGCAGAGCCGCAAAATATAGCGATTAAACCTTTCTCTGCGTTTTATTCGATGACCATTTCTTTTAATTTCTTTCTATAGGTTTCAAGCACATGAACTTTAGAAATGAATCCGAAATACTTACCGTTTTTAGTAACGGGAAGCTGTTCCAGATGGGCATTTTCAAATTTTTCCATGACGACTTCCATTCCATCTTCATAAGAAATCACATCCAAAGGAGGTTTCATGACTTCAGGAATGGTAGTGTATTTTAACCGGAAAGAATTGAAAACGATGGGTTTCAGGTCTTCAAAGTCAATAATTCCAATGAGTTCATTTTTGGCATTTACCACCGGAAAAACTTCCTGTCTGGAATTGGCAAGATATTCTACGAGGCTTTCCAGTTTGTCTTCCGGACTAACGGTTTTGTATTCTGAATTGATATGGCTTAAAATATCAATGTTGGAAAGAATATTTTTGTCTTTATCGCTTGTAAATACGTCACCTTTGTCCGCCAGATGCTTGACATCCATTGAATGCGTTTCGAATCGCTTGGAAACGGCAAAACTTATAGACGATACAATCATTAAGGGTACCATCAGGTTATAGCCTCCGGTAATTTCACCAATAAGGAAGATGGCTGTTAGTGGCGCATGGAACAGGCCGCTCAATATTCCCGCCATACCTACGATTGTGAAGTTTCCAACCGGAAGTTCTTTTCCAATGCCCAGAATGTTGAAGAATTTAGCAACAAAAAATCCCAAATATGAACCCACAAAAAGGGAAGGAGCAAAGTTGCCTCCGTTACCACCACTGCCTAAAGTAAGTCCTGTGGCATACACTTTCAATAACATCGTGATACCTACAAACAGCAGTAAAATCCATTCATTACTCTTGTATTCGTCAAGTAAGGTGTTTTCTAAAAGCATTTGCGGATTAGCATTAGATAGGGTCTTGATGCTTTCATAACCCTCACCAAAAAGTGTCGGGAAAAAGAAAATAAGCACCGCCAGTATGGAAGCACCAAACAATGCCTTTTTATAAGTGCCGTTTTTGATTTTCTTAAAAAAGCCTTCTATTTTTTGAAACTTTCGGGCATGGTAAACAGAAACCAATCCCGCCAGAATTCCCAAAAGGACATAAAAGGGAATGTTATGATAATCAAATGTCTGTTGCTGCTTGAAAGACAAAAGTACGTCTTCGTTTAAAACGATGGTTGAAACCAAAGCTCCTGTGGCTGCAGAAATCATAATCGGAATAAAAGCCGTAATGGCCACATCGGTCAATACTACCTCAATAGCAAATAATACTCCGGCAATAGGGGCGTTAAAGGCAGCCGCAATACCGGAAGCCACACCACAGGCAAGCAATAGAATCCTGTCTTTTTGCGAGAGTCTGTATTTTTGGGCAAAGTTAGAACCAAAAGCAGCTCCGGTAATCGTAATTGGTGACTCTAATCCTGCAGAACCACCCAAACCTACCGTTAAGGAACTGGTGATTATCTGCGCATACATTTGCTTTTTGGGCAGTATTCCGCCCTTTTTTGCAACAGCATACAATATTCTGGAACTTCCCTTTTCTAAACTTCCATCCAATACGTTTTTGACGACAAAAACCGTTAGCAGGATTCCTATGATGGGAAGGATACTATTGATGTAAGGCAGTTTTAAATAACCGTTCACATAGGTGGCAAATACAAAAACGGAGTGCGCAAAACCTTTCAGCACAATTACGGCAAAAGCACAGGAAATCCCTACGATAACACAGGATAAATAAATAAAATGCCTTTCAGAAAGGAAATTCTTGAACAAAAAAAACAAAGTTTCAATTTGCCGGAAAATGTTTCTGAAAAATACTTTTATTTTAGGTGCTTTTTTGGCTGACATTTTTTCTTTTGGAAAAATTACGATTAAAGAATCGCTAAAATAAGCCTTTTGTTAAAATTTTATTGATAAAAGTATTATAAAGTTTTAATTTTCTCGGCTACGAATTCCCGAAGTTCCTTAAAAAACAAAGTGAATTCCTGCTCGAATTCTTTGTAGAATTGTTCCAGTTCTTGCACAGATTCGCCCATTTTTGAAGTGTTTTTAGTACGTCGGTCCATTTGTGATAAAATAGTTCCTATACCGTCAACAAACTGGTAATTCCAAAGCCAGTTACCTCGTTCCATGTGCGGTAGCATGTTTTGGACTTTTGGAGTAAGCATATCAAAATTGTCTTCCAGAGACTGGTAAAAGTTTTGTACAAAAACATCCAGCTTTTCATCCGAATAGTCCTGCCAGTTTTTGGCTAAAAAATGGTCATAAAAAACATCGATAATTACTCCGGAATAGTGGCCATATCGTTCATGAAGCCGGTGCTTGCTGATTCTAAAAACGGCATGTGCATCTGTAAAAGTATCTATAGCACGATGCAGCAGGATTCCTTTTCGGATATCGTCCGGGAAATGCTCGTAGTCTTTACCACGTACGCCATCAGCCATGAAACCGCCTATTTTCATGAAGTCGTTATTGCCTGAGAGATAAATATGGGCTAGAAAATTCATTCGCCTAATTTAGGAATTTTATATTACTTAAACGGCAATTCATATATTTGCTAACAATTTAAATTCTGAAACAAAAAATCAAACCTTAATATGACTTTAATCAAATCAATATCAGGAATCCGAGGCACCATCGGAGGTAAAGTAGGAGATAACCTGACTCCGGTTGACGCTGTAAAATTTGCATCGGCTTATGGAACCTGGCTGAAGAATTACTCAAAGAAAGAAAAACTGACTGTAGTAATTGGCCGCGATGCCAGAATTTCCGGACCTATGATTCATAATCTGGTGGTGAATACGCTTATCGGATTAGGGATTGATGTTATTGATTTGGGATTGTCAACAACGCCAACTGTTGAGGTAGCCGTTCCGTTGGAAAAAGCAGACGGAGGAATCATCCTGACCGCCAGCCACAATCCAAAGCAATGGAATGCGTTGAAATTATTAAATGAAAAAGGGGAATTCCTGAGCGGTGCCGAAGGTGCGAAGATTTTAGATATAGCCGAAAGGGAAGCATTTGATTTTTCGGATGTAGACAGCCTGGGCGAAATTATTCCAAATGACGCTTACATGGATATTCATATTGATGAAGTGCTGGAGCTTCCTTTGGTGGATGTTGAAGCCGTGAAAGAAGCCAAATTCAAAGTGGTGGTTGACGGCGTGAATTCTTCGGGAGGTATCATTGTGCCTAAATTACTGGAATTAATGGGGGTTGAGGTCGTTAAACTGTATTGTGAGCCCAACGGACATTTTCCGCACAATCCGGAACCTTTAAAAGAACACCTGACAGACATTTCACAATTAGTTGTAAGCGAAAAAGCCGATTTTGGAATTGTAGTTGACCCTGATGTTGACCGTTTGGCTTTTATTTCTGAAGATGGAGAAATGTTTGGGGAAGAATATACATTGGTTGCCGTTGCAGATTATGTGCTAAGCAAGACACCCGGTAATACGGTTTCCAACATGTCATCCTCACGTGCTTTGAGTGATGTGACCAATAATCACGGGGGAACATATGAAGCAAGTGCTGTTGGCGAAGTCAATGTAGTAGAGTTAATGAAGAAAAATAATGCGGTTATTGGAGGTGAAGGAAACGGAGGAATTATTTATCCGGAACTTCATTATGGTCGCGATTCTATCGTTGGAATTGCGTTGTTCCTGACGCATCTGGCAAATAAAAAGATGAAAGTTTCTGAGTTGAGAGCTTCTTATCCGGAATATTTCATGAGCAAGAACAAAATCGAACTGACACCACAGATTGATGTTGATGCTATTTTAACAGCTATGACTGATAAATACAAATCAGAAAATATTTCGACAATTGACGGGGTAAAAATCGATTTTCCTCAAAACTGGGTGCATTTAAGAAAATCAAATACAGAGCCTATCATCAGAATTTATACTGAAGCAAAAAGTCAGGCAGAAGCAGATGCTTTGGCCTTGAGAATTATAGAAGAAATTAAAGTAATAGCAGGAATCTAAGCAATGGAAGACCAATCACATGGAAATTTTGGGCCAGAATCGCACTGGCCGGAGTCGGGTAGACCCGAACCGCCAAGACCGGAACCATTAAGGGCGGAACCGTACAGGAAACTTTATTACAGAAAACAGCTTCCTAATGCAGTGACCGTACTTATTTTAGGAATTATGTCAATAATAGCCGCATTTTGTTATGGTTTTTTCGGGATTGTGCTGGGAATCATTGCACTGGTGATTGCAAGAAATGATATGCAATTACATCGGGAAAATCCGGGCGAATATGATGGTTATCCTAATTTAAGTGCTGGAAGGGTTTGCGCTATTATTGGATTGTCATTAGGTTCCCTTTTCTTTATAGGTTTGTTTTTTTTATTCTTTTTGTCAGCTATTGTTAATTAGAAAGTAAGTATATCTTTTATGATGGGAAAGAGAATCATGCTATTTGTGTTTTTGTTTCTGGGACTTGGAGTTTCAGCACAGCATTTTACGAAGTCGGAGAGAAGCCTGATTCAGTCCGGGGATACAAAAACAATGCTCAGGGTAATCCAGATTACTGATGAGAAGGAATTAAAAATACTCCAATCAGTTTCTACCGATATTGACCCTGATGACAAGCTACTTCCATTATTGGCAGAGAGAATGTTTCTGGCAATGCGCGACCCTGCAAATCCGGGAATAGGAATTGCAGCACCGCAGGTGGGAATTAACAGGAATGTAATCTGGGTGCAGCGTTTTGATAAAGAAGGCGAGCCTTTTGAACTGTATCTGAACCCCAAAATAATATGGAGGTCGTCTATGTTGCAAAAAGGAATGGAAGGTTGCCTTTCCATTCCCGACATCAGTGGTAATGTTTATAGAAATTATAGCATCAAACTGACCTATCAGGATAAAACGGGAAAGAAACACGAAGAAGTCATTGAAGGTTTTACCGCAGTTATCTTCCAACACGAAACCGACCATCTTAACGGAATCCTTTTTACAGACAGAATGAAAGAACAGGAAAAACTTGAAGTTTCTCCTGTTGATGATGAAATGAATGACCTGTTTTTAGAAAAAAAGCCTTAACCGGCAGTTATTCCATCCGTATATTTTTTGAAAACGGTACTGGCTGTATGGCCTCCAAAACCAAAAGTATTGTTTAGGGCATAATTCACTTTTTTGCGTACAGAATTGCCCAAAACAATATTCAGGTCGGTCATGGCTTCATCAATTTCTGTCGTATTGATTGTTGGAGGAATGATATCATTTTTTAGAGCTAAAACCGTGATAATGCTTTCAACGGCTCCGGCTGCTCCTAATAAATGTCCGGTCATTGATTTGGTGGCGCTGATAGCCACCGGATGATTTCCAAAAACTTCCCGAATGGCGGTCAGTTCACTGCTATCACCCTGAGATGTTGAGGTAGCATGAGCATTGACATAATCTACTTCTTTGGCTGTTATTCCGGCTTCGTTTAAGGCTTTCTGCATGCCCAAAGCCGCACCAAATCCATTTTCAGGAGTTCCTGTCAGATGGTAGGCGTCTGCTGCCATACCACCACCAACTATTTCGGCATAGATGGTCGCACCTCTGGCTATGGCATAATCCAAATCTTCAAGAATAAGGGCTCCGGCACCTTCACCAATTACAAATCCATCACGGTTTTTGTCAAATGGACGGGAAGCTTTTTCCGGTTCCTCATTTCTTTTTGATAATGCCTGTGATGCGTTAAAACCCCCAACAGAAGCTGCTGTAATGGCTGCTTCAGAGCCACCGGCAATCATGATTTTAGCTTTGCCCAAACGAATGGTGTCAAAAGCATTGATTAGTGCCGTATTGCTGGAGGCGCAAGCTGAAACAGTTGCATAATTAGGACCATGCAGTTTGTGCCGGATTGAAATCACCCCGGCTGCAATGTCTACAATCATTTTTGGAATAAAGAACGGATTGAAATGAGGTGTGCCATCACCTGTAAAGAATTCTTTTAACTGCTCTTCAAAAGTGGAAATACCTCCGTTTCCGGATGCCCAAATAACGCCAATCTCTGAACGTTCTTTTTGAGACATGGATTCAAAGTCCAATCCGGAGTCTTTGATAGCCTGTTCCGAAGCCGCAACGGCATATTGCGTAAACAGGTCATATTTTCTGCTTTCTTTCCTGTCCATATATTCTTCCGGATTGAAGTTTTTTACTTCACATCCAAATTGCGTCTTGAATTTCGAGGTATCAAATTTGGTCAGTAATCCCGCGCCGCTTTTCCCGGCAACAATATTATTCCAGAATTTGTCAATAGAATTTCCTAATGGAGTGATGGCTCCTAAGCCTGTTATTACTACTCGTTTCATTTTATTTCTGTTTTTAGCAGGTTGGTATAGCCCTTGGCCAGCATTTTTGTCTTATCGCTATTCCAGATTTCGCACTGGGCATTGACGATGGTTTTTCCCTTTTTATTGATGGCAGTTGTCGCAATAATGATGTCGTTTTCTCTGCCGGAAGCGAAATAATCGATTACATTATTAATGGTGACATAGAAATTAGGTTCGCCATAAGAAATTAGTGTGGCGCCTATGGCATCATCAATTATAGCACCTATGACACCGCCATGAAGCGTTCCAAAAGGATTGGTCATTTCTTTTCTGACTGTATATTCAAAAGAAAGACTTCCTTCTGTGACGGCAATCATTTTTGGCTTTAGCCAATTCATAAATGGCGATGGCGATTGTGTGACTTCTTTGCCAATATGCTGTTTTAAAAAATTAAAGGCATCCTTATTCATCATGTTCTTTTTAAGATTGGGAATTCATCGTCAGTAAAGCATCTTTAGGGGAAGTGAGTGACAATTCATAAATGTAAGATGTCTGCCCAACATGGATTTCATATTGGTTTTCCCCAATGGCGCGCAATAAATCCTGGGCTACAACTTCAGGACTGATTCCGTTTTCACCACCTATTTCTTTTGAAAATTCAGTATTCACCAATGGTGGCATTATTTCATAAACCTGGGTTGCATAAGGGCTCCTGTCTAAAGCAATTCGTAAGGATTGGGTGTAGGAATGCAAGGCAGCCTTGCTCGCAGAATAAGTAATCAGGGTTTTGTTTGGAACCAAAGCTACAATCGATGAAACATTGACAATGGCTGCTTCTTCCTGGGAGTTGAGTAGGGGTAACAGTCTTTCTGTAAGCCTTACGATTGAAAGGTAGTTCGTATTGATTTCATCCGATGCCTTTGTGAATGCATCGGTACCCGAAACCAAAACATCGTAATAAGAAGCATTACCGGCATTATTTATGAGCACGTTCAGGCTTGGATATTGTTTTGTGATTGTTTGCACCAGTTTGTCAATATCTTCCTCACGGGTAATATCAGCAACTATAGCTGTCGTGTTTTTAAGCAAAGCTGCAGCTTTGTTTAATTTTTCCTCATTTCTTCCTGTAATAATGACCTGATTGTCATTTTCAGAGAATATTTTGGCGAATTCAAACCCAATTCCAGAGCCTCCGCCAGTTATTAAGATTGTGTTTTTGCTTGTTTTCATTTTAGTAATAATTTATTTTATACCATTCGGTATATTTTTGATTAAAAAAAATTTATAAGTCGTTTATGATTTTGCGTAAGGAATGCATGAGAGACTTCAGGTAATTTGTTTTTCCGGTGAGTTTTGATATCATTACGGTTCCTTCAATAATAGAAAGCATTAGCAGGGCAGCTTCTTCAGGATTAGTTTCCGGTTTAAATTCTTTGCTGTCAATTCCTTTTTGAATAAGGCTGGACAGACTGTCTTTCCAATTTAAGAGTGCTTTCTTAGCGGCCTCTTTGAGCATTGGATGGGTATCGTCTGCTTCAATTGCCGTATTCATTATAGGACAACCGCCATCAATAAAATGCCCGTTAAAAACATGGTTGTACAGTTCAGGAAAAGTGAGTAGTTTGTCTTTATAGGTTTTCTTCCTGCTGATTTCCAATGCAAAAAAGTCCTGCATTTTCTTTTTGTTATACTCGAAAACTTCCAGGGCTACTTCGTCTTTATTTTTGAAATTTCCATAAATGCTGCCTTTGGTTAGGCCTGTTGCTTCTGTAATATCATTCATAGACGTACCGGCATAACCTTTAATATTAAAGATTGGTGCTGTTTTCTCTATAATATAGGAACGGGTTTTTTCTGCCTTGCCCATGATATGATAAAATTTCATGGCAAAGATAAATATACCGATTGGTATTATTTGTTAATTTTTGATTAAAGTTTTAATCGCTCATTGAAAGTGTTTAATAATCTAGCTTTTGCGTCTTGGCGACTTTGCGTGAAATTGTTGCTCGCAAAGTCGCCAAGGCGCAAAGTTTATTATGAGATCTTAAAGCGAGCCATTTGCTTTTTACTTAGTACAATCCACCTGAAATTAAGAATTGTTTGAATTTTGCAATTTTTGCTTTGCTCTGCGCAATAACTGTGTTCCACTTTGCCAATAATTTTGCCTTATCAAATTCAAACAGAATCATTAATCTTTTTAAAAAACTAAATCATGGAAAATTCAAATCAGAAAGTTTGGTATATTACTGGAGCATCAAAAGGCCTGGGACTGGCTCTGGTGAAACAGTTAATAAATGAAGGTAAAAAAGTGGCGGCCACATCAAGAAGTATAGAAGAACTTAAAAAAGCTATAGGTGATGTGGATAATTTTCTGCCTTTGCAGGTAAATCTTCTTAGTGAAGAGAGTATCGAAAAAAGCATACAGGCAACTGTAGCCCAATTTGGTAGAGTTGATGTTATTGTTAATAATGCAGGTTACGGTCTTGCAGGAGCTTTGGAAGAGCTTACTGATGTTGAAGCAAGACAAAACTTTGATGTCAACGTTTTCGGTTCTTTAAATGTTATCCGAAAAGTATTGCCTTATTTGAGAAAGCAACAATCAGGACATATTTTTAATGTTTCTTCTATTGGAGGATTCACAGGAGCTTTTCCCGGCTTTGGAATCTATTGTGCAACCAAGTTCGCTGTTCAGGGATTTACAGAGTCGTTGGCAGAAGAAGTAAAACCTTTCGGAATAAAAGCAACTATTGTTTCTCCGGGTTATTTTAGGACAGATTTCCTGAAAGATTCCTCATTGAGTGTTCCTAAAAATCAACTCCAGGAATACAAAACGGTTAGAGATGTCCAATCTGCACATGAAAACGAAATCAATGGCAATCAGCCTGGTGACCCGCATAAAGCAGCCTTAGCTTTTATCAGAACAGCCGAAATGCAAAATCCTCCGGTGCATTTGTTTTTAGGACAGGATGCTTATGCAATGGCAGAAGTCAAAATACAATCAGTAAAAGAAAATATGGAAGCAGTTCGGGAGTATGCCGCAGCTACCGGATTCGACAACTAAATTCTTTTACGACGCAAGCCTTATTTATTATTAATTAAACGAAAAAAATATGAAAACAGATAAAATTTGGTATGTAACAGGAGCTTCAAAAGGACTGGGACTTGCCTTGGTAAAAAAATTACTTGCAACAGGTTATAAAGTTGCCGCAACATCAAGAAATGCTACTACTTTGAGTGAAGCTGTTGGTGCAGGAAATTCAGAAAATTTCTTACCTTTGGAAGTAGATTTGGTAGATGAACAATCTGTAGCTGAATCTATTAGGAGAACACAGGAAGTTTATGGAAAGATTGATGTGATTGTGAACAATGCCGGTTACGGCATAGGAGGTACTATTGAAGAATTGTCGCAGGAAGAAATTTCGGAGGCTTTTAATATCAACGTTTTCGGGACCATCAATGTCATCAAATATGCCATGCCTTATCTAAGAGCACAACGTTCCGGATATATTATCAATATTTCTTCTATAGCCGGATTTGCACCTGCTACGGGATGGTCTATTTATGCGGCGGCCAAACACGCTATCATTGGTTTGTCAGAATCATTGGCAGATGATGTAAGGCAACTTGGTACCAAAGTTACGGCTATCGCCCCGGGAGCTTTCCGAACGCAGTTTTTGACAAAAGAATCGCTGGTGTTCGCTGAGAATTCAATAGAAGATTATGAAGAGGTTCATGCATCACACGATAAGTTCCATAAAATGAATGGCAATCAGCTAGGCGACCCTGAAAAAGCAGCAGAAGTGATGATTCATCTGGCTGAAAGCGATAATCCTCCTGTAAGATTATATCTTGGAAGTGATGCTTACAGAAGAGCGTCAGCAAAATTAGGAACGCTAACACAAATGTTAGAAGATTGGAAGGATACCACACTTTCAACCGACTTTCAGGAATGATAGCCGTATTTGAATTTTACAATTGAAACTTACAATATACAACCAGCCCGTAAAAAGGCTGGTTCCTAAAAAATAAAATTATGCCGAAGACCGAAACGATAGAAGATTTTTATAAACAAAAGCTCAATTACCTACCTGAGGATTTACAGCAGGGTCTGGGCTACTTTAATGTTATCAGAGCTGAAGACTGTTATAAAAATGATGTATATGTCCCGATAAGTTATACAAGAAGAGATTTTTATAAAATTAGCCTGGCAAGAGGAAAAAATGTTTTCCATTATGCCGATAAAAGCCTTGAAGTTAACGGTTCCGCACTTATTTTTTTCAATCCGCAGGTGCCTTATACTGTTGAATCGTTGTCTGACGACAGGTCAGGTTTTTTCTGTATTTTCAAAGAAGCCTTTTTTACGGAGTCATTACGAAACAGTATTTCCAGTCTGCCCATGTTCAAAATAGGAGGCAAGCCGGCATATATTCTTAATGAAGAGCAGGACAAACAGATTAGTGATATTTTCCAGAGGATGATTAACGAAATCAATTCAGATTATGTCTATAAATATGATTTGATTCGCAATTATGTTACGGAAATGATTCACAGTGCTATGAAAATTGAGCCGTCTGAAAAACTATACCAACATCCGGATGCAAATTCCAGAATAACTTCGGTTTTTACGGAATTGCTGGAAAGACAGTTTCCTATAGAATCGCCATCGCAACGGTTTACGCTCCGTTCTGCAAAGGATTTTGCAGAAAAGCTCTATGTTCATGTCAATCACCTGAACCGTGCCATTAAGATGACTACCGGAAAAACCACAACCGATTTGATTTCACAGCGATTGGTTAATGAAGCGCAAGCCTTGCTAAAGCATACAGACTGGAACATTTCGGAAATCAGTTATTGTCTGGGTTTTGAAGAACCGGCTCATTTTAATAATTTTTTCAAGAAACAGATGCAGGTGGCACCTTCTGTTTATCGTTCTGCATAAAACAAACAATTTCTCTATTTATAAAAAAAGCCGGCTTGTTTTAAAGCCGGCTTTTCCATTATTTTAAAATGTTTGAATTTTATTCCTTTGCAAATACTAAACAGAAATCAGGAAAGTTTCTCTGTTCATGTCTGACGTATGGTATTGCCAGTAGGTTTTGAAAATATGCTGGAGTATTTTTTTCATGGCAGCATAATCGCTTGGCTTTTTTATATAAACATTAGCCCCTAATGTAAAGGTGTCTTCCTGGTCCTGGTCGGAAGATGAGGTGGAATAAATGGCAATTGCGGTGTCAGAATATTTTTCGTCGGCACGTATTTGTCTCAAACAGTCTACTCCTGACATAAAAGGCATATTGAGGTCTAAAAAGATGATGTCGGGATTATGGATTTCATTGTCGTTCAGGTAGTCCATAAGTTCTTTGCCGTTAGAGAAAAAAATAAGATTGTAATTCTCATTGATTTCGCTAACTGCCTCTTTAAATAATTCACATTCATCCCTGTCATCATCAGCCAATACAATGTTAATCTTTTCTTCGAATAGTCTCATACTTAATACTAAATTTTTGATTTAAAATTAATTACAAGCAAGATTCAAATTAGTTTGTTTACCAAAGATAGAAAATGTAATTCTAAATGGATGGGTTTGGCTATACTTTAACGTAATGAAATCTGTAAATCATTGCGACAATTGTATAATGGTTTTTTGGCAGAAATAGCCGAAATTTATAAAAGCTGAAAATAAATTTAAAAAAGATTACAATGGTCGCAATGTGCCAATTTAAGATGCCGGAGAGATTAAAAATTGCAGGTAAAAACCTTGATGATGAGACAACGAGAGACATCATTGACAGGATAATAGACTGCCTTAAATCGGGGAAAGCCGAATTGTATAAGGTGGAATCGTTCTGCGATATTGAAAGCCAGTCAGATACTCCGGACAATATAAAAGAAGAACCGGCCACCTTTTTTGAGGTTATTCTTATTCTGGATGAACACCAGGTACAGGATTATAAGATTTATGATGCCCTGATAATTGATAAGGCCATTCAATGCCTTGAGGAGGACGAAAACTATATTTCACGTTATTGGATTAATGGGGATCAGGAATATATAGGAATTGAGACGGAATTTTAAGCAAAAATAAAGCCCGAACAACTAAGTTCGGGCTTTATTTTATTCAAGATATCCAAAACGGCCGATATTAAAATCATTAAAGGCCTGAATTATTTCCTGTTGTGTGTTCATTACAAACGGACCATGTGCGGCTATGGGCTCGTTAATAGGTTCTCCGCCCAAAACCAATACCACAGCATTTTCTACTGCTTCAATCGTAAATTCTTCGCCTTCATTGGCAAATAATACAAAATGGTCTGTTGCCACTTTATCTTCACCATTGACTTTGATGCTTCCTTCCAATACAAGCAATGCCGTATTATAGGAAGCCGGAAAATCAAATGAAGCGAAGGCTCCTTTATTCAGTTTAGCATTCAACAGATTTACGGGAGTAAATGTAGAGGCAGTTCCGGAAATACCGTTATAGGTTCCTGCAATTACTTCTACTAGCCCTTCGTCATTTGGCAATCGGAATTTGTTAATAGCATCGTTTGTGATTCCCTGATATTTTGGAGCCGACATTTTATCTTTTGCCGGTAAGTTTACCCAAAGCTGTACCATTTGGAACTCTCCGCCTTCTTTACTGAATTGCTCTTCATGATATTCTTTGTGAAGAATTCCCGATGCCGCGGTCATCCATTGCACGTCACCTTCGCCAATAACACCGCTGTTGCCGGCACTGTCATGATGTGCTACTTTTCCTTTGTAGGCAATAGTTACGGTTTCAAACCCTCTGTGCGGATGTACGCCAACGCCTCTTAATTCCTGCGTAGGAGGAAAGTAAAATTTAGAATTATAGTCCATCATAATAAAAGGACTCATGCGTTGCATACTCAAACCATATGCAGACGGGATAAAATTATGTACTCTGAAACCATCCCCAACCATATGCGGAGCTGGTGGTGCAATTATGCGTTCTATTTTTTTTGTTGTCATGATACTCAATGTTTAGTGTGAAAAAGTGAATTTTCCTGATATTCAGGATGCCTGTCGATATAAGCATTAATAAACGGACAATAAGGTTTTACTTTCAGTCCGTTATTCTTTGCATAGTCGAGGACATATTTTGCGAGGGCAGAAGCTATTCCTTTACCTTCCAGTTCAGCAGGAACAATAGTGTGCATATAAGCAATGCCTCCGTCAAAAAGTTCATATTTTACATAGGCCGTCTTTCCATCCAAACTGATTTCGAATCGTTTACGGCTTTCATTATGTGTGATTGTATAGTCCATGATTGTATGTTTTTTTATTACTGTAAAGGTAGACAGTATCAAAATCATGGCTCTTAACCTAGGTTAAGAAATGGATAACGGCTAATCTCTGTTGAAGTTTTTATTTGCCAGTTCTTTTCTGACGCGGCTTAAACCTTCCGGAGTAATACCCAGGTAGGAGGCAATGAGCAGTTGTGGAACCCTGAGTGATAAATCGCGATAGGTTTCAATGAATTTCAAATATCTTTTTTCTGCCGATGCACTTAAAAGATAATTGATTCTTTTTTCCATATGCCTGATATTGTTATGGAGTGCAAGCGTATTGACTTTTGTAAAATTTTCAAACTTTTTTGCAGCAATGTCGAAAAATTCTTTTTGCACATAAACCGCTTCGGTGTTTTCCAAAGCATCGATATACATTTCTGAAGGTTCGTGAAAATAAAAACTGCTTCTGTCAGCAATAATCCAGTTTTCCGGAGCAAATTGGATGGTATGCTCTTTGCCGGATTCATCCAAAGTATAGGAGCGAAGAATGCCTTTGCAAACAAAATAGGCCTTGTCGCAGATTTCGCCTTCCTGTAATAATAACTGCCCTTTTGCTATATTGACAGGATGGACAAGATGCTCCACTTCTTCATATTGACTTTCAGTGGCGCATTGGGTATCAATAATGTATTTTTTAAAGAGGTCGGTCATGCTTTGGGATAGAACAATTACGAATTTAAGAAATAAAAGCGATTATTTAGGATTAGCTTTTGTAATAAATCTCGATAAGTTTATTTTAGCGCCTTTGCGTCTTTGAGTGAAAATAATTGCTCGCAAAGGCGCTAAGACGCTAAGGTTTTGTGATGCTAAAATTATAAAAAAGGCTCCCGAAAAAGATTCCGGGAGCCAAAGGGTTATTTAGAAGGGGAGGAAATTTTATTTTACAGGAGTTCCGTCTTTTATTTCTTCCGAAGCCAGTTTGACCAGTTGTGCATTTTCGGGAATATCTCCGAAAATTTCCACACGGTCTTCTACTTCGCGGCCTTTTTGAACTTGTTTTCTGACGGTTTTATTATCTACAACTTCCAAAACAAATGTTCCTTCACTTGAGGTAACCAATGCAGTTTTAGGAATAACATAATTGCTGTCCTGAGCTTTTAGTGGTAGTAATACTTCAGCTACCATGCCCGGTAAAAGTTTTTTAGTAGTATTGATAACATCCATTTCAACACGTTCTGAACGCAGTCGGCTATCCAAAGCTCCTGACATACGGGATACTTTTGCTTTAAAAGTTTGTCCCGGCATTGATTTGACGCTGAAACTAATCTCATCTCCGTTTTTCAAATAGCCTGTATACATTTCAGGAACATATACGGAAAGGCGAAGTTTGCTTTGTTCCTGTAATGTAAACAAAGGCAGTTCTGAGCCTTTTCCGGCCGGGCCAACATAAGCGCCAAGATTGACATTACGGGCAGCAACGACTCCATCAAATGGTGCACGAATTTGCAGATAACCCTGAATGTTCTGGATTTCTTTATAAGACGCTTTGGCCGCCTGTAGCTGTGCATAATCCGAATTTTTTCTGGCTTCAGACTGCTCCAGGTCATTTTTGGAAATAGTTCCTTCTACCTTACTGGTTTCCAGAATTCTTTTATAGGTGCTGTTGCTTGCCATATAGACCGCTTCCTGAGAGCGGAGTCTTGATTCTGAAGCGGCAAGTTGGGAACTGATTTCCGGTGCTTCCAAAACCATTAAAAGCTGTCCTTTTTTTACCTGACTTCCAATATCTACTTTCAGTTCTTTTACAAAGCTGCTTACTTTAGCGTAAATATCAACCTGCTGAAAACCTGTGAGTTCTGCGGGAATCCGTAGTTCTGTAGATAATTTTTCTTTGCTGATTTGAAAAGTTTCAATAGCAGCAGGTGCTGTTTCTTCAACAGGTGCGGCTTCAGCCTTTTCTGACGGGCCACAGCTGTTTAAAACAGCCAGAAGCAATAATAGGGCCGATGTTCTGTATAAATTATTTTTCATTTTGTGGGTGTAATGATGATATATAATGTTTACTTTCTTTGTCTTCCGGGTCCAGTGATACGGATTGTGTTGAGGTTTTACCTTGTACCCATGCAAAAATCAGAGGTAAGATAATCAGTACCGTAAAAGTAGAGAATAATAAGCCTCCAATAACGGCTCTTCCCAAAGGCGAAACCTGGTCACCTCCTTCACCATGGCCTATGGCCATTGGCAACATTCCCGCAATCATGGCAACGCTGGTCATCAGGATAGGGCGAAGCCTTAAAGAAGCCGCTTCTCTGGCAGATAGGAGCGCGTCACCGTTATGTTTCCGGAGCTGTTCTGCATTCGTGACCAAAAGTACGGCATTGGCAATGGAAACCCCAACAGACATGATGATTCCCATATAGGATTGAAGGTTTAATGTTGAGCCGGTGATTAACAAAAGCAATAACGAACCAAGAACTACCGCAGGAACTGTTGTCAGGATAACTAACGAAATACGGAACGATTGGAAATTGGCTGAAAGCATCAGGAAGATAACAACCACGGCAACCAATAATCCGCCTTGCAGGCTGCTCATGGTTTCTCCCAATACTTTGCTTAATCCGATAGGTTCGATAAACAGACCTCTAGGCAGTTCTCCTAAAGAAGCGATAGTTTTCTGTACGTCTTTTGAAGCCGTTCCCAAATCGGTTTGGTGAATATTTCCGGTTACAGAAATATAGGGCATGGCACCTAGATTGTCATTTTCTCCATAGGTGAAAGAAGGCGTGATTGTAGCCACATCGCTCAAGACAGGCCTTGTTGAATTTTTAAGCAAAGGAATTTCGCCCATATCATGAACGCTTTTCATCTTGTTTAAAGGAACCTGTACCTGTACATTATAAGACAGTCCGGCTTTTTCATCAATCCAGGTATTTTTTTCAGTATATCGGGAAGATGAAGTCGAAGCGATT
The DNA here is from genome assembly GCF_002846575.1 of Flavobacterium lindanitolerans. NCBI lineage: Bacteria > Pseudomonadati > Bacteroidota > Flavobacteriia > Flavobacteriales > Flavobacteriaceae > Flavobacterium > Flavobacterium lindanitolerans. The sequence continues at coordinate 137,417 of NZ_PJND01000008.1, read as the reverse complement.
AAGGAACGCGATATTTCGTTCATATCAACGCCAACCTGCGCTGCACGTGTCCTGTCGATATTAATATCCAATGACGGATATTTGATAGGTTGCGCAATCTGAACGTCTCTGAAATAGCTGATTTTATTTAGCTTGGCAATAATCTTATTGGCATATTCTTCATTCAGCTTTTTATTTTTTCCCGCAATACGGATTTCAATAGGAGTAGGAGAACCCTGGCTCAAGACCTTATCTGTGAGTTCGATTGGTTCAAAAGAAATCTTCACGTCTGGCAGAATTTTCTTAATCCTTTCGCGAAATTGGTCTTTAAATTCATCCATATCGGCATGATAATCTTTCAATCCAATCTGGAAAACGGCTTCATGCGGTCCGGCTGTAAACATATAGATTGGCGATACGGAAAAGAGGGAAGGGTGTTGCCCAACATAAACCGAAGAGATAGAAACATGTTCTTTGCCTACCATATTTTCAAGTTCTTTTAAAGCTTTTAAGGCTTTTTCTTCCGTACGCTCCAAACGGGTTCCGTCGGCAGCACGAAGTCGCATCTGGAACTGACTTGAATTGACTTTAGGAAATACGTCCTGTCCAATTACATTAAGGAGCAGTATTGCCAATCCTGTGATACCTAACAAATAGAAAAGCGCAACCGGTTTTCGAAGCGGGAACAGGCGTTCCAGCATTCGCATAAACCGATTTCTGAATCGTTCAAAACGACTGATTTTTCCATCATTATTAAAATCCTTCCTTTCAACTAATATTTTCTTTTGGTTGAATGTGTCATCTTCTGATTCCGGCGTAAGTCCTGAAGCAATAAATTCAGCTTCATCGTCTGTCATTTCCGGACCATGTTTTTGTTTAGGATGGCTTTTCATCAGCCAGTTTGCCATAACCGGAACAAACGTCTGCGATAGCAGGAAGGAAATAATCATCGAGAAACCAATTGCTAAAGCCAACGGCAGGAACAAGGCTCCGGGTATTCCTTTCATGGTAAATGCAGGGGCAAAAACAGCAAGAATACAGAGAAGAATCAGCAGTTTTGGCAATGCAATTTCCTTACAGGCATCCCAAATGGCGAGTGCCTTGGGTTTTCCCATGTCGAGATGCTGGTGTATGTTTTCAATAGTCACCGTACTTTCGTCAACCAGAATTCCAATAGCCAATGCCAATCCGCTGAGGGACATCAGGTTGATGGTTTGTCCGAATAATTTTAAGAACAATACACCTGAAATGATAGAGATAGGAATGGTAAGGATTACAATAATAGCGGCTCTGCGGTCACCTAAAAACAAAAGTACCATCAATCCAGTCAGTACCGCACCAATAATACCTTCGGTAATCAAACTTTTTACGGAATTGATTACATAAACAGACTGGTCAAATTCGTAGGATAATTTTACATCTTCCGGAAGCGTGCTTTGTATTTTTGGCAAATCTGCCTTTAGCTTTTGTACTACATCCCAGGTAGAAGCATCTCCGGCTTTTGCAATACTCACATAAACAGAGCGTTTTCCGTTAACCAAAGCATATCCGGCAGTAATATCGGCACCATCTTTTACAGTAGCTACATCGCCAAGATACAGGTTTTGAATACCGCCTTTGAATAATGGAATCTTTTCAAAATCCTTAATTTCCTTGATAGTATTGTTTGTTGGCGTGATATAGTTCTGGTCGCCAATCCTTACGTTTCCGGAAGGAGCCGTTTGGTTGTTGATACGGATAGCATCTACAATCTGATCAGGGGTAAGATTATGTGAACGCAATAAATCCGGGTCAACATTTATTTCAATAGTTCGCGGGCTTCCTCCAAATGGTGGCGGTGACAGCAATCCGGGAATTGAAGTAAAGGAAGCACGGACATACACGTTAGCCAAATCCTGTAATTCATTGTTGGAACGCGTTTTACTGCTCAATACCAACTGACCAACAGGAAGGGAAGAAGCATCAAAACGGATAATAAACGGCGGTTGTGAACCCGGAGGGAAAGCAGCCTGAATCCTGTTGGAAAGCGCACTTAATTCGGCAGCGGCCTGTGCCATGTTGGTATCCTCATAATAGGTCACTTTCATCAATGTCAATCCCTGAATGTTTTTGGTTTCAATCGACTTGACACCATTGGCAAAAAGCATAACGTTGACATAGTTTTTTGCAAAATAGGATTCCATCTGGTTTGGAGTATAACCTCCAAAAGGGTGAGCCAGATAAATTACCGGAAGGTTCATTTTTGGCAGAATATCTACTTTGACGTCACGAACGGCCCCAATTCCGAAAAAGAAAAGCCCGGCCACTAGTACCAATATGGAGATAGGTTTGCGAAGTGCAAAACGTATTAAATTCATCTGTGGTAAAAATTAAAATTCATTAATAAATAATTCAAAATCTCCTGTTGCGGCGGCTTTCATCAAAAGCGATTGCCAAACATTGGTATAAATGATGTCCCTGTCTATTTCGGCACGGTTCAGCGTATAAAGCGTTTGGGTGACATCCACAAGATTGGTCAGTCCGTTTTTATAGAGGGTTGTTTTTTGAAGATAGGCCTGTTCTGCCGCCTGTACCTGTTTTGGAGCCTCAGCATAATTGTCCATGGCATATCTGATTTTGGCATCGGCAGCATCAGATTGTGTCTTGAGTTGCTGGTCAATTACATTGTATTCCTCCTGCAAAGCTTCTGAGATGAGCTTTTGGGCACTCACTTTTTTGCTTGACCTTGCAATGGAGGTAAGATTCCATGTAACACCAACACCAAGAAGATAATTCTGGCGGTCAGGACTGATTCCGTCAAAATAATTTCGTGTATAAGAAGTCTGGTCTACAGCATAATTGGAATTGAATCCCGAAGCACGTGTCTGGTAAACACCAAAAAGACTAAAAGTAGGATAGTACTCCCTTTTGAAAAGCCTTACCTGCTGTTTGCTGAAATCAATTCGGCTTCTGTAATATTGCAGTATCGGATTTAGTGTGTCGGTTGTTGTTTCGAGTCTTAGGATGGACGTCGGTATTTTTTTTACGAATGTACTGTCAAGAACATAGTCTTTGATGTCTGTTCCCATAAGAGCCACCAGCTTGTTGTTCAGTTCTTTGACCTGGTCTTTGCCCTGATTCAGCATGATTTTTGCCCTGGATACTTCGGCAGAAGCCAGTGTTGAATCTACACCGGGAAGCAATCCGTTTTTTACTCGTGCCGCCGCTATTTTTTGGAAAACAACGGCTCGCTCCAGATTTTTTTCCTGTGAAATAAGCAGTCGTTGGCTTGCCAGCAGGTTAAGATAGGCAGCAGAAATTTTGATTTTGTGCTGGAATTTTTCCTGTTCCAAATCTTTTTCAGAGCGTTCTGCATCTGCTTTTGCCAGATTGATTCGCTGTTTTGCTCTTCCAAAAGTGAAGAAATCCCAATTCATGTTGACCAGATATAAGGCCCCAAAAGCCGCATTCCAGTTTTGTTCAGGGAGTGGTAGTCCGGATGAAGCAACACCAAGTCCGCCAAATCCATACAAAGGTCCGTTTTGGCCATTGACAGTTCCGTAGTCTTGTTGGGCCGCCAGATTTAAGTTGGGCAGATAGTCTCTGCGTGCCTGTTTTACGCTTTCTTTGGAAGCCTCGGCATATTTGTTTTTTGCCTTTAGGGTTCCGTAGTTAGTCATTCCCGTTTCTACAGCTTCTTTCAGGCTAAGGGTTTGGGAAAACCCTTGAAAGAAAAAGAGGGTTAGAAGGAAAAGACTTATTCTTTTTGTAGTCATTTTTTAAGCCTGATATAAGTTTGAAAGTGCAAATTTACAGCAGACGTAGCAGGTGAGGCTGTTTTAAATGACAAATCGTTCATAAAAAATGACGAATTCAATTGGTCATTAAATCCGATAAAAATTTAATAATAAATCGTTAATTTGTAGCCTTAATTGCAAAAAATGAAATTGAAAGTCGACAATGTTTTGGACAATAAATGGTGGCAGGAGGTTGCAATATTACTGTTTTCATTCTCTATTTTTTCCCTGAAAAACGATTGGATTTTATTTAATTCTCCAATTGCTGTTTTTTCCGGTGTAGGCTATTACCTGATGCTATACCTGCATGCACAGGCCAACCGCTTTTTTTTATTACCCATATTGGTAAAAAAACATAAAGGACTTTTATATCTGGGACTGACGATTTTGCTGGCGCTTCTTTTTTCGGTTATCGTTTATGAGATTTCATCGGTTTGGCTAACCAAAGCTTCCTCCTTATATGAATTCTCTCACCAGAAGAGCTACCAATACCAACTGGCAACTGTTGTGGGAACTTTAATCTGTATTTTAGGGCCTGTCATGTTCCTTAAGTTTTACAGAGAAGAAAAGAAAAAAAGGGAAGAGGCTTTACTCTTTAACCAGATGCAGCTCAACTCGCTTAAAAGCCAATTGAATCCGCATTTTCTTTTTAATACTTTTAATACGCTTTACGGAATAAGCCTTGAATTTCCGCAAAGAACTCCGGATTTGATTATGAAAGTATCGCAACTGATGCGCTATCAGCTGGAAAGCAATGCGAAACAATGCGTATCGCTGGACGAAGAACTGTCTTTTATTAACAGCTACATACAGCTTGAAAAGGAGCGCGTTGGTTATCGTTGCGAGATTACTTATGAAAGCAGGATTGATAATGAAAATGCCTATAAGATTTCTCCCATGCTGCTGATTGCTTTTGTAGAAAATGCGTTCAAACACGGAACCTGTGCTATTGAAAATTGCTATGTACATATTATCATAGTCGTAGAAAAAGGAAAATTGTGTCTGAAAATCCGAAATTCCATACCCGAAAAGAAAGTAAATGTCGTTTCTACAGGAATAGGAATCAGGAACACGACGGAACGCCTAAAGCTTATTTACGGCAATGATTACAAACTGGACATCAACAATTCGGGTAAGGAATATACAGTCGATTTAGAACTTCCCCTGAAAAAAATAGCCGAATGATGAAAGATCCTAAAAAATGCATTATTGTTGATGACGAACCTGCGGCCCATTATGTGCTAACGAATTATATTCGTCAAAATCCGGAACTGGAACTGGTACACCAATGCTATAATGGCATTGAGGCAATGAACTATATTAGGGAAAACCCGGTTGACCTGATGTTTCTTGATATTGATATGCCTGAAATAACCGGACTGGAATTGCTAAAGATTCTTCCGTCACAACCCAGAACCATCCTCACTACGGCATATTCTGAATTTGCTTTGGAAAGTTATGATTATGGCGTAATTGATTACCTTTTAAAACCCATTTATTTTCCACGTTTTTTGAAATCTATTGAGCGTTTCTTTTCTTTTTATGCCGAAAAAAAGGCGATGGTTTCCAATCTGTTTATCAGCATAAAAGCAGATGGGGGAATAGTAGACCTTGATGTCAGGAAGATCCTTTTTGCACAGAGCTATGGCAATTATGTCAAGATTTTTACATCCGGGAAAACATATTTGGCTTCAATGACTACCAATGAGCTGGAAGCGAGTTTGCCGGGAGGGCAGTTTATACGGGTTCATAAATCCTATATAGTGGCCGTTGACAAGATTGAAGAAAATGAAAGAGATGTACTTGTCGTGAACAGCCAAAAAATTCCGGTGGGCATTACTTACAGAAGAGAACTGGAGCGTGTGCTTGCCCGATAGGTTTTATCTGATTTCTCCTTCCAATTTATAAATCCTTTTAATTTCATTCATAGCCCGGTTGCTTAGGAAATATTTTGTTATCATGGAATCGTTATATTCTGCTTTGTATTCCTTTAGCTGTTCCGGTGTCAAGATGCTTCTGAACTGATTTTCAGATTGAAAAATAACCAATGCTATATCGGAATTTTTTTTCAGCCTGTTTTTTTCCAACTGTTCCTTTTCCTTTTTCCAGATGCCAATGGCAATTTCTTCCTGTTCTTCACTTAATGGCAGGAACGAAATGGAAGTAATCTTATGTTTTATGAACTCTACTTCGGTTTCGGCTGCATTGGATTTGGCATTAATCATGGTTATTGTTTTGGTAACCCTGCAGCTTGTAAGCATCATAAGTGCAATTAAAGAAATAAGGAAAAATGATTTTTTCATTGATGATGTGGTATTTGCGAATTAAGTAGATTTATGTAAGGCTAAAAATTCGGAACAGTTTCTGTATTTTTAGCCTTAGCAGTTAACTGTACAATTAGAAACTGTATCCGATTTTGATTCCTCCTCTGAATACAAAGTTATCGACATCTTTATTGTCTACATCACCTTTACCTTTTACTTCCCATTTCCAGTTAGCTCCAACATACGGGTCGATACTTACATTTTTTCCAATCATGAATCTGTAACCTACGTTTGGATTAATAATACTCCAGTAAGAATAGGTTCCGTCAAATTTTCCTAAACCTCCAATATTTTCATCAAATTTTATGTTTCCATAAGAAATAAAGTTTTCAGCATAAAATCCGTCCCATTTTCCTTTTTCAATATAGGTTCTGCTTCCCAATTCAATTACAAAACCGGTTCCGTCTACGTCTACAATATTGTTGTCATAATTCATCATTCCGTAAGAAAGATTCAATATGTTGGAAGAGTTTCTTCCGCTGTCTAAATTCTTGCTTTTATATTCCAGGCTCAATCCAGCTTGTGAAGGGTCGGAAAAAGTTGTATTTCCAGAAATGGTAAATCTTGGTTTTAGCCCGGATGTTTCTGTGTTGTCATTTTTTGTTTCTTGTGCAAAACTGAATGTTGGCAATAAGATAGCTAGAAGTAAAATACGTTTCATTTTTATATGTTTTAAAGTTTGTGTTTCTGGTGCCGATTAAAAACCGACTTCTATTAGCATAGACGCAACTCGTTTGAAAATGGTTGCATAGGCTGTGAAAAAAAATAAAAATCTTACCCAAATGACCCTCGATATTGTCGCATTTTACCCCTTTACACTAATCAAAAAGGATGGATATTTGTAATAGATGGTCTGATAAACAGACTGCTACAACTAAAAAACAATAAAACGATGAAAAAAATAGAATTTTCAATAGAAGTGGATGCACCACGCGAAAAAGTATGGGACATTTTATGGGGAAAAGATACTTATCCGCAATGGACAGCTCCTTTTAGCGAAGGATCGAGAGCAGAAACGGATTGGAAAGAGGGAAGTAAAGTACTTTTCCTGAATGCAGATAATGAAGGCATGATAGCCAGAATTGCAAAAAACATTCCCAATGAATACATGTCTATTGAGCATTTAGGAGTCATAATGGACGGAATCGAGCATACAGAAAACGAAAAGAGTAACGATTGGGCCGGAGCCCTTGAAAATTATACCCTAAAGATGGTAAATGGTAAGACGCAGCTTTTGGTTGATATGGGCATAACCGAGGAATATGAGGATTTCTTCAATGAAACCTGGCCCAAAGCGCTGAATAAAATCAAGGAATTATCTGAAAAGAAATAACAATCGATTTCAGAAATGACTGTTACTTCATTCGGAATAATTGGTTCTAATTTCTATATTTGTAAATAGTTAAGTTTAAATAGTTCGATATCAATATATTGCTTGAACTTATAATTGTTTTCAATTATATAGGATTTGAATTAGTTACTTAAATTATGCAAGCAATGAGCCCCATGAAAATGGGGCTTTTTGGTTTTGTAAGGTAAATTTTTCTAAAGCCATAATTTTTCCCCGATTAATCAGCATTCCAAATATTGCTGTATCAGAGAGATGCCTTATCTTTATAGTACTTTTCAATTAACTAATACGTGTGATTTATGACAAAAGACATTTATCAGATTAAGAAATTGCTGAATACCAAAAACGGGGCCTTTACTTATTATAGCCTGCCTGAAATGGAAAAGCACGGATTCAACATCAAAAAGATGCCATTTTCTATCCGGATACTGTTGGAAAATGCATTGCGCAACTTTGATGATTTTGCGATTACACGCGAAAATATTGAAACCCTGCTGAATTGGAAACCCGAAGCTTCGGATAAGGACATTCCTTTTAAGCCGGCCCGCGTTCTGATGCAGGATTTTACAGGCGTTCCCGCAGTTGTTGATATTGCTTCACTAAGGGCCGAAATTGCCCGTAAAGGCAAGAATCCCGATGAAATAAATCCGTTGATTCCTGTAGATTTGGTTATTGACCATTCTGTGCAGGTCGATTATTTTGGAACGGAGTATTCCTATGCCCGTAATATGGATGAAGAATACAAGCGAAACAAAGAACGTTATCAGTTTTTGAAATGGGCACAAAAGTCGTTTAGCAATTTTAGTGTGGTACCGCCGGGCATGGGTATCTGCCATCAGGTCAATCTGGAATACCTGTCTAAAGGTGTGATTGAGCGTAATGGGGAAGTGTTTCCGGACACGCTGGTAGGAACAGACAGCCACACACCAATGGTGAACGGAATAGGCGTCATAGCATGGGGTGTTGGAGGAATAGAGGCAGAAGCTGCCATTTTAGGACAGCCTATCTATTTTATCATGCCGGAAGTCATAGGATTACGACTTACTGGAAAGATTCCGTTAGGCTCTACGGCAACTGATATGGTTTTGACTATAGCCGAACTGCTTCGCAAATATGGCGTAGTTGGAAAGTTTGTTGAAGTTTTTGGTCCGGGACTGGATAATCTTACTGTTCCTGACCGGGCTACAATAGGCAATATGTCGCCGGAATTTGGTTGTACGGTAACCTATTTTCCAATTGATGAGAAAACATTGGAATATATGCGTATGACAAACCATTCGGAGAATCAGGTGCAGCTTGTAGAAGATTACTGCAAGGCCAATTTATTGTGGCGTACCGGAAATGAAGAAATCACCTATACACATGTTCTGGAATTAGACCTTTCAACGATAGAGCCAACAGTTGCCGGACCTAAAAGGCCGCAGGATAAGATATTGCTGAAAAATTTTCCGACAACGTTTATCGATGTCCTGAATCAGTCATTTGGGCGTAAATACATCAAACCGCAGGAACAACTGACACGATGGTTTGCCGAAGGAGGAAGCAGTTTGCCCATACAAACGGAAACTGCGATGGTGCCGGATACGAAGATTGAGGAAAAAATAGAAGACGGTATGAAAATCGTTACCGTAACTGTAGGGCAGGAGCAGTTCATGTTATCGGATGGTGCTGTTGTTATTGCCGCCATAACTTCCTGTACGAATACCTCAAATCCCTATGTGATGATTGGAGCAGGACTGGTAGCCCGAAAAGCAAGAGAACGCGGACTCAATGTAAAACCGTGGGTCAAAACCTCTTTGGCGCCGGGTTCCAAAGTTGTAACGGATTATCTCATCAAAGCCGACTTATTAGATGACCTGCAATCAATGAAGTTTCATATCGTAGGTTATGGCTGTACTTCCTGTATTGGAAATTCAGGACCGCTTCCTGCGCATATAGCCAAAGCTATTGAAGAGCATGATTTGGTAATGGCTTCTGTACTTTCCGGTAACAGAAATTTTGAAGCAAGGATACATCCGCAAATCAAAATGAACTTCCTGATGTCGCCAATGCTGGTTGTTGCTTATGCAATTGCCGGTCGCGTTGACATTGACCTTTTAAATGAACCAATTAGCTATGACCCAAATCAGCAGCCGGTCTATTTAAAAGATATATGGCCTTCAAACGATGAGATTAACAGCATCATGAGCTCAGTATTATCACCTAAACAATTTGCCAACAGCTACGGGACTATTTTTGACGGTAACGAAATCTGGCAGAACCTTGAGGTGCCAAACGAAAAAATATATGTCTGGGACAATCAGTCTACCTACATAAAGGAAGCTCCTTTCTTTAAAAATCTTCCTGACCATCCGCAACCCTTGAAAGATATAGAAAATGCCAGTGCATTACTGGTTTTGGGCGACAGTATTACAACCGACCATATTTCGCCAGCCGGTTCTTATGGTGAATCATCCGCTGCAGGAAAATACCTGCTTAGCCGCGGAGTACCTAAAGAAGAGTTTAATTCGTATGGTTCGCGTCGTGGACATGATGAGGTTATGATTCGCGGTACTTTTGCCAACGTCCGTATTAAAAACAAATTGGCAGATAAAGAAGGCGGTTATACAAAATACCTGCCAACAGGAGAGGAAATGACTGTGTATGATGCTTCGGTTAAATATAAAGAAGCACAGACACCGTTGATTATTCTGGCCGGAAAAGAATACGGAAGCGGTTCTTCAAGAGATTGGGCTGCGAAAGGAACTTTTTTACTAGGCGTTAAGGCGGTATTGGCCGAAAGTTATGAAAGAATTCACAGAAGTAATCTGGTAGGGATGGGCGTATTGCCTTTGCAATATTTGTCCGGTCAGAATGCGGAGAGTTTGGGACTTACCGGAACCGAACAATTTAGTATAACCGGAATTGCCAATGACATCAGGCCGTTAAAAGAAGTTGAGGTTACTGCCCAAAGGAAAAACGGAGAAAAAATCCAATTTAAGGCCATTGCCCGACTGGATTCCAAAATTGAAATTGAATATTATAGAAACGAAGGAATATTGCAGTATGTATTAAGGCAGTTCCTTCATAAATCATAGGGCAAATCCAATTAGTATAAAAAAAGCGAAAAGATATTCTTTTCGCTTTTTCTTTTTAAAGTACTTCATTTAAGTTTTGCGGTGCTTCATCTTTTGACGGGGCGACCTGAGTATACTGTGTTTTTTTAATTGTCAGCTTGTAGACACGCCACATCAGGATAATACTGATAATGGAGATACAGACAATTACATATCCTACAATATTGTAATTTACTAACGGACTTCCTTTGCTTTCCTGCGTAACAATCATACCGGCTACTGCAGCGGCAATTCCTCCCGCAATTTGCTGTAGTGAAGAGTTGATGCTCATAAAAGCGCCACGGTCTGCCATATCAGGAACAGCACTTGTCAAAGCCGAAGATGGAATCATACGGCTCATAATACCCATCATCATCATGATATTCAATACCATAACAATTGGCAAGGGCGTAACACTAAGATTAGTATAAACTACACATATAATCATCATCCATACCGATGCTCCTGCAAATAAAGTGTACTTGTTTATTTTATCGCTTAGTTTTCCTATTATTGGCATGACAACCAGCGAACTGATACCCGAAACCATTAGCAACATGGTAAGTTGATTATAATTAACCCCAAGATTGTTAACCGCAAAGGCACTACCAAAAGGCATCATCATAAATCCACCTATTGAAAGCAGGGCTGTTGATGTAAAAGCAATGCGGTAATCGCGTTTTGAAACCGTATGCCATAAGTGAACAAAGGCGGACTTATCATGCTGTAAGGACAGGTGAGCTGTTAACGGTTTTAAATAGACAGCAATGGCAATGGCTATGAGAACACTGAAAGCAGCAATCATCCAGAACGGAGCTTCCCATTTCCACAATGTAGCAATATAGATACCGATAGGTACCCCTAAAACCTGGCTGGCTCCAAATCCCATCTGGATGAATCCCATGACGCGACCACGTTGTTGCAAAGCAAATATATCAGTAATAATAGCCATGGATATGGAACCGATAACACCGCCAAAGAGTCCGGTAAAGATTCGTGCGGCAACCAGCATCGTATAATTTTCTGCGAGTCCGCAAAAAATAGTTCCGATAATAAAACCGATGTAAAAGAACAGTAATAACTTCTTTCTGTCAAATTTGTCTGCAAAACCGGCCGTTAGCAATCCGGATACTCCGGCACTAAACGCATAGGCTGAAACGGCAACGCCAAAAGCCGAAGGTTTTAAATCAAGTGATTTCATAAGCATATCACCCAAAGGCGACATGACCATAAAATCCAGTATGACCGTAAACTGTGTTATGGCCAATATAAAGATTACGAATTTTTGATAACCCGTAAAAGACAAGGATTGTTGTTTGTCCATATTTTTGATGAATTGATGATTTTAATTAGCGTATGAATTATTTTTTCAATGCTTTTATTACAAAGTCGAAGGTCAGCCATAATACTTCGTCAGTAAGCTTAAAAGGTCTCCCTCCTTTGCTTTTTCCTTCGTTATGAAAGCGGATGAGATTGTAGAGTGGGGCAAAAGCTATGGACCAATATACTTCAAAAGGCATTTTTTCAATTTCTCCTCTTTCGATGATATTGTGCATGAACTTGCCTACAACAGACTTGAATTCTTTCAGGAACGAGGCGAGAAATTCTTCCTGATAGGACGAGCTACGAAGCTGTTCAAAAAAAAGTGATGTCTTAGGATTTTTCATAGAATAGTTGCAACGGTTTTCCCATTGCTTACGCAAGCCTTCTTCGAGCGACATTTCAGGGTCAAATCCAACAATCATGGCAGCCCCCATTATGTTTCCTTCTTCTACTGCAATTTTCAGGATAAGGTCATCCCTGTCCTTATAATAAATGTATAGTGTGGCCACAGAAATACCGCAAGCCTTGGCAAGCTTGTTCATGCTAAAACCTTCCAGGCCGTGTGTCGCAATTAATTCAATTGCTTTTTGCCTGACAAGACTAATCTTGTCTGCATCTCTCATTCTCATGGTGCAAATATAAATGAATATTCATTCATTTATAAAAACAATGTAGAATTTTTTAAAAAATTATTGAAGAAATATTTTTGCTGAATTCTTTAAAAACATTTTTCAAAAGGCGGTTTCAGATGGGTATTTTAGCGCAATGTTTCAACCCGGTCAATGGAAGGCTCAGCCATAATCCTGTTGTTAAATGATATGAAATGGGTCTGATTTCCATGTATTTCCCAAACGGCGGTCATATTTTCCTTTTCCCTGATTTGCTTTACCATCTGATAGCGTATCCTGTGCTGTTTCATCAGGTTTTCGCATAGTTCAAGAGCCCCAGAGTTTTGCCGGTATTCAATGGTAAGTACCCTTAACTGATTTTTCTTATCGATGATTTTTTGAAAATAGGGAAGTATCAACAAGATAAATAATATGAGAATGCTGCCGCTTGCAGAAGCGAAATAATAACCTCCTCCAATTCCCATTCCTACAGCTGCAACAGCCCAAACAGTTGCCGCAGTGGTTATTCCGTTAATATGGTTGTCAGATTTGAAAATGACTCCGGCACATAAAAATCCCAATCCGGTTACAATATTAGAAGCTATCCTGTCAGGACTGCTGTCGCCTCCAATGGCAATCGACATTATTGTAAAGAAACAGGCTCCGAAAGAAATCATGATAGTAGTCCGGAATCCCGCAGGTTTTCCTTTATATTCTCTTTCGGCACCCACAAGACCACCCCATAAGATGGCGAGCAGGAATCGTATTATTATTTCAAAATCTACTGACATTGTATTTCTTGTTAGGGGTTATTCTTTAAACTCTTCGCTTATACTTTCTTTCAGGTCATATCAATAGCCATTGTTTGTCTAACACTTTTTGTTTTTCTGACTGAAGCAGTTTGATAAAATCATTTACTCCCACAGGTTCGTTCCCGTTTCCGTGAATTGTCAAATAGTACTGCTAAAATAAAGATTTTTAGAAAAAGAAGCTATAATAATCTGACAACGAACCCTATCGGATTTTTAAATTCCGGCTATTGAGTCTGTGCAGTGAAATCAACAGCCGGAATTGGATATTTAAAGAGAATAGTTCAGGTTCAATGACCATCTGTAATTAGCCTCGACTCTGCCACCTGTCAGATTTTGGTTAATAGGCAGCATAGTACTTAGTCCTAACGCCCATTTTTGGAGTCCTATTTCTACGCCCATTTTACCAAACAATATGTCTCCGGCCGTGAGCGGTACTTTTTCGCCATGGTCTTTATTGTCCTCATATTTTTCTCCGGCAAGTCCTAATTGTGGTACTACATTCAGGTTTTCAATTTTAGCGTTGTAAAACAGCGTAGCCGCATAATTAAACTGATTGCCAAACTGATATTTTTTCTCATTTTCAGTTTTGAAAATATAGTTGAGTATAGCATTAAGTCCCAGATTCTTTCTCTTTACAGTATATTCTGTAGCCAGCATATAATCCCAACTTCCGGTTCCTAACTGGAAACTTGGGTTTACGCTGCCGTTATTGGCGCTGTCATATTTTCCGGTAGGCGCTTTTAGGCCCGCACCTAATTGAAATTTGTGAAATACGGTTGCACTGTCGGTTCGGGTTCCGAAAAGTGTATAGAACCCCATTACGGTAATGTCGCCTAATCCGTTAATATCTTCTTTTCCTGTTGCTTTTTCGCGGTTGTTAAAGTGATAAGGAATCAGGCCCATAACTTCGATACGTTTTCCCAACGGTATTCTTGCCCATAACTGGGCGGTGTTGAAGTTTTCATCTATCCACGGAGAATTATTAAACACACCGTCACGGCTTTTATAACTTTGATGGAAATACCGGATGCCCACAAAATTGTTATTCAGCATGGAACTGAATCCCATGCTTCCGCCATTGGCAGAGCAACCACAGGCATCACAGTCTTCTCCAAAAAACAGGCTGTAGTTTCGGAACGGGTTGTAAATAGAATCTTCTTCGGCGCCTGCGCTGGCTGTCTGCCCGAAAAGGGCAAATAATGCGAGAATAAAAAATATCTTTTTCATTATTATGATTTTAGGTACGGAAATAGAAGAGCGGGTTTTGGATAAACTCTTCATCGGTTAGTGTTTTCAGAAATGCGATAATCGCTTCTTTTTCTGTTTGATTGAGCGGTATACCTAAGGTTGGATGCTGTTGAAGCAAAGGGTCGAGGTTTTCCGTGTTTTGTACTCCGTTAGAATAAAAATTCAATACAGATTGCAGCGAACCAAAACGGCCATCGTGCATGTAAGGAGCAGTAAGTGCAACATTCCTGAGGCTCGGGACTTTAAATTTATAACGGTCGCGGGCAAATCCGGTAACGGTTTCCCTGCCCAAATCATTTAGATTAGGATTGGGTGGCAGGCCATTGTTACGAAAGGAATTGTCTGTAAAAATGTCGGTTTTGTGGCATGAAGCACAGTTGGACTGGAATAGGGCACGTCCTTGTAATTCCTGATTGTTGAGTGTTCCGCCGGGCTCATTGCGTACAAATTTATCATATCTTGAATTGGCGGAAATCATCATCGTCATGAACTGACCTAATGCCTTAAGCATATTGCCTGAACTGACTTCCCTGTTTTCGAATGCCTGTGCAAACAGCTTGACATAGGCAGCGTCCTGTTTAAGTTTGGATACAATATTTTCCAGCGTTTCATCCATTTCTACGGGATTGTGTATGGGGACTATCGAAAGCATTTCCAGACTGTTGGAAGCCCCATCATAAAAATATTCGCTTTGAAAAGCCATGTTCTGTACAGCCGGAGCATTCCTGATTCCGGCAAGGTTGTCAATGCCATGGCTGAAATCGTGCCCATGATGCGTAAAAGCTGATGACTGTTCATGGCAGAAAGAACAGGAAACGGTTCCGTCTCTCGAAAGCCGTCCATCATAAAATAATTTCCTTCCAAGCTCAAAACCTTTTTGTGTTGGGAAATTACGACCAATGTCCTGAGCTGTTTCGGGAAAGTTTGCCGGGACAATAAAATCCAGCGGCTGGTTGATTTCAGTATAATTGCTATCATCATCCTGACATGAGAATATCGATAGCAGTATCAGAAAGAGTGCTATTCTTTTCATTGTATAAGTTTTGCCTGGAGTTTCCAGATTAGCATACGGAGACTATCCGGCCCTGTAACTTATTCAGGGCCGGATTCCTCTTTTTAGATTAGAAATACGGTGAATTAGTGGTGGGTTCCGGCACCATTGTGCACGTGGTCTACCGTAAACATCTTTTTAGTATTTTCCGCAATACTGATGAGGTTTTCTCCTCCCATAATGCTGGCTGCCGTGCCGGCCGGATTCATGTTCAGGCGTAATGCAATCTTATTATCACCGTCCAGAATAACATTCGCATCACTTTTGAGGTGGATGTTTGGCATTTCTCCTGTTCTGACACGTGCTGTGGTTGGAAGGTTAAGGGTAACTTCTCTATAGTTATCGGTAGCGGTATTGCTTCCCTGATGCACCATAAAGTTTCTGGAAACACCATCGCCTCCGGCGGCAGTAAACGTTCCCTCAAAATTGATGAAACGATATCCTGTAGACCAGGTCCAGGTCATATTATTGACGGCTGCCAGGTCCCAGAAGCTTTGCTGTGCAGTTTCGCCCTGCAGGTAGCGTTGCTGGTCGACCCCAATACCGAATTTGATTTTTTTATAATCGCCTACCGGTACGTTTTCTAAGTGAACTGTAAAAGTTCCGGCTTCTTCGCTGATAATAAAGTAGCTGTCGTCTTTTGGATAGGTAAATTGACTGCCATCTTCTTTAATGAGTACAAAGTTGCTCACGATATAGTTAAAACGTTGTAGTTTCAGGGTTTCGCCATTAGAATTGGTATAGGAATTTCCAAGTGTCAGTGCATCGCCTGACACGCCATTGTCAAAAAATAATTCCACGTCGCCAAAAGTTCCCTCTACGGGTTTGCTATCGTCATCACTGGAACAGGAAGTTAGAAATAGGGTAAATGCAATACATACTGCGATGTTTTTTATATATGATTTCATGATGTTTTTTTAAAATTTGATATAAGAGTATTGGCTCCGCAAGTTTTTTTGCGGAGAAAAAAGAGAAAAGTCCATAAGCAGGCACTTTTCGGAATATCAAAAATTAAAAAACGGGAGGGCGGAAGATAGACCTGCCATCCAAGTGACTGTACAAATTGGAGTAGAAGGTGTTGGAACTTTGATTGGCCAAAGGGCTTTTTACAGGAACGAGTCCGAAATCAAGTATTTCCTCAAAAAACAGGATATGGCTTTCGGAAGTCATAAACCTTTTTTCTTTGGGCTGATCGCTATCGTCCTGAGAAGATTTGGCAAGCTCCTTCATCAGATGACACTTACCGTTACATTTCATTTCGGGCTTGTCTTTGTTAATACAGAGCACCGTTGCGATGTAGTCGTAATTAATGGCATATTCGATGACTGGAAGCACGGGCTTCAGGAGCATAAACAATGCGAATATGGATGCCATTTTTTTCACAGCGCAAATTTACGGAAACACAATCAAATAGTGTAGGCTGTTACTTGTTTTTATTTGTTAAAAAAGGACTGCTACTGCAGCCCTTTAACTTATTCATTATGATTCACGATTTTACTCTTTATTTCCAAGTTCCAGAAGCATCTGTATATTAGCTCGTTTATAAGGGGAATTTTTTCTTTTAATCTCTTTAAATCCCAGCTTGTAATAAAGATTGATAGCGGGCACCAATTGAGTATTACT
Source organism: Flavobacterium lindanitolerans (assembly GCF_002846575.1). Taxonomy (NCBI): domain Bacteria; kingdom Pseudomonadati; phylum Bacteroidota; class Flavobacteriia; order Flavobacteriales; family Flavobacteriaceae; genus Flavobacterium; species Flavobacterium lindanitolerans. The sequence continues at coordinate 120,227 of NZ_PJND01000008.1, read as the reverse complement.
TTCCAGGTAGATTGTTGTAGCGTTGTTTTTAGTAGCCCAATCAATCACAAATCTGCCCAACAGTAGTCCAATGCCTTTTCCCTGTGCTTTTGGGCTAACGGCCATTTTCGCCATTTCATAATCAAAATCTTCCTGCATTTTAATCATAGCACAAACGCCTACAGGCTCATCATTCAAAAGGGCTATAAAAATTTCACCACCTTTGTCAAGGATATATTCTTTGGGATGGTCTAATGCGATAGTATCTGCAGCTTCAATTTCAAAATACTTTGAAATCCATTCGGTATTTAAGGATTTGAAAGCTTCCTGGTATTGGGGTTCATAAGTGACAATCCTGATGTTGTCTGTTTCTTTATTTGTGTTCATTAAGGGAGTTTTATTGTATTTTAAATGCTGTTTTTTATCAGTTTTCCTAATTTTTCCAGGTCGTTTTCTACACGATCAGTCCATTCCAGAGCATAATTCAAACGCATGCAATTGTTGTATTGGTTGTATTGGGAGAACATTCTTCCCGGAGCAAAATTAATCTTCTGGTTTCCGGCTACATCATAAAGGTCTTCGGTACAAATGCGTTTGTCCAATTCCAGCCATAACATAAAACCTCCTTTAGGTTGGGAGATTTTGGTATTGTCCGGGAAATAAGCTTCAACGGCACGCTGAATCTGCAGGTAGTTGGCATATAGCTTGTTTCGGAACGTGCGAAGATGGTGGTCATAACGGCCATGTTCTAAAAAATCAGCAATAACATCCGAATAAAGTGACGGATTACAGACGGTCTGCACCAATTTTTGCCGTATAATTTTATCTTTGAATTTGCCGGGAGCAATCCAACCCACGCGATAACCGGGAGCCAGCGTTTTAGAAACAGAACCGCTCCACAGCACAAGTCCTGCTTCATCATAAAACTTGCAGGGTTTGGGGCGTTCTGCACCAAAGAATAAATTACCGTAAATATCGTCCTCAATTAGCGGAACATTATATTCTGTAATGAGCCGTACCAATTCTTTCTTATTCTCATCAGGCATCTGGAAACCTAACGGATTATTAAAATTGGTCACAAAACAACAGGCTGCTATGTTAGGAAGCACTTTTTTTAAGGCATCCAGGTCTACGCCAAAAATAGGATGGGTAGGAATTTCGACCGCTTTTAACCCAAGCAACTGTATGGCCTGCAGAAATCCGAAATAAACAGGGCTTTCTACGGCTACGGAATCGCCTGGTTTGGTTACGGCCATCAGCGCATTGTAAATGGCATTCATCGCACCGGAAGTAATGACAAGGTCGTCTTCGGTTATTTTTCCTTCCAGAACGAGCGACCATTTTGCCACTTCGCGAAGCAGATGCTCGTTGCCTTGTACGGGCTCGTAAGCAGTACCGCCGTCATTTCTGCGACGAACAGTATTGATAAGGCTTTTATTTAATTTAGCCAACGGGAGAAAATTTTTTCCCGGAATTCCCAACGCAAATTGAGTAAAATCAGATTTGGCAATGGTTCCAAATACTTTGTCAATCAGGTCTTCCGGAGTTTTCTCTTTTTCAGTACTGCTAATTTTAGCCACAGTAGGCAGGGCAAGCTTACGTTGCGATGTCTTACTGACGTAATAACCTGATTTTGGACGTGATTCAATCAGCGAACGGCTTTCGAGCTCCAGATAGGCCTGCTTGGCAGTATTGATACTAACATTGTATAACTTCTGGGCGCTACGTATCGATGGCAATTTGTCTCCCAAGCGCAAAGTATCGCTTTGAATCTGCTCTTCAATAATTTTGGCAATCTTCAGGTATAGCGTTTCCTTGAGTTTTTCTGCATGGTTTCTTTTTTTTACACTATTAAAGTTGTGATTTAGTTGAGCCATTGCAATATTTTGTTTATCATGTTTTTTAATTGCTCAGGATTGCGAAATTTTCCGTTATCCTGTTTTTTAATATAGTCGGTAACGAAAGATACGAAGATTAATTTTTCTTCATCAGTCATTACAGAGGCATTGTAAACGTTAAAGTCAATTTCATCTTTTGAATTAAATATAAAACTGGCAAAGGCTACAGTTTTGTTTTCTTTTTTGGCTATTAAAAAGGGTACACCAAAGGCAGGAGTAATATCTTGATTTTTTGGGAATGCCTGAAAGAAAATTGTTTTTAGCGGTGCTATATCGGAAAGGTATACTTCAGCAAATTGAAGTGTTTCCTGATGTGTTAAGGGCGTTTCCATGATTTCTCGAGTCTAATTGTTAGAGTAAAGGTAGAGAGGTTTCGGATTTGGTTACAGATACAGAAATATGTTTTTTAATAGGTACAGATGATTGAAAATTTAGATTTAAGATTTAGGATTTAAGATTTAGGATTTAAGGTTTGTGATTTAGGATTTTGTAGTATTGTTTCTAAAAATACTTGGTATATTTGTTTTTACTTAACTTAAAAACAGTGAATTATGATAAAAACTTTACCCTTTCTTGCTTTTTTAGCAAGTACTTTTTCTTTTGCACAGGTTACTATCGGTTCCGGAACATTGACAGATAGTAATGCTGGGCTTTCAACGCCCATTTCGATTTATTATTCCACTTCGTTGGCACAGATGATTTATATGGCTTCGGAGATTGGTACGGCGGGAACCATTACATCTATTGATTTTAAAGTCAACAATACCAATTCGTTGGTTAATACAAACGGCATGATTGACGTATGGATAGGACATACCACAAGGTCATCATACAGTCCTGTGGTAGGTACTTCCGGAGCCGATTGGATTAGTATTGCCGGACATAGCCAGGTAGTGGCAAATGGTACTTTTACGCAAACAGGCACCACGATTACATTTACGTTTAGTACTCCTTTTGCATACAACGGGACAGATAATCTTGTAATTACTGTAGATGCAAATAAACCTGGCGATGATGGAAACACAACGTTGTTTTACCAGATTCCAGCAACACCAAACATCACTTCCTTAATGATTCGGACAGATACCGCGGCTGATAATGCCGACCCGTTTAACCCGCCATTGAATTATACCGGAGGAACTATAGCTACATCAGTGCAGGCTAAGAGAACACGTCCTATAATTGTCCTGAATGGTCTTGTTTTAGGAGTTGAGGAACATGGTTTGGAAAGCGCTATTTCTTTGTATCCGAATCCGGCAACCAACGGATTGTTTGTGGCTTCGCAGAATAAAGTAGCATCAGGAGAGGTTTACACTATGACCGGACAATTGGTACGAAGCGTAACGATTGAAGAAAATAAAATTCCGATAGGAGATTTGTCATCCGGCGTTTACCTTTTAAAACTTCGTATGGAAGACGGGCAGATTCTTGATAAAAAATTTGTAAAACAATAATCCGTAAGATGGAAAATCTGAAAATCCCTTTGTGAAAGCAAAGGGATTTTGTTTTTTGAAATAGCTATTAATTGAACATTGAAACTTCCTTAAAAGTTAAACTTCTCAGAAACCTCTTTTAAAATTATTTTTACGATTGTAACTTTATAAGGCTTCCCTTTTGGCTATTAATTTAACTTATGAAGAACAAGCTACTGGTATTTAATGATAAAGGAATCTACTGTGCCCAGGCCGATGTATATCTCGACCCGTGGCGACCGGTAAAAAATGCAATTATTACCCACGGACATTCTGACCACGCGCGGTTTGGACACCGTTACTACATCACACATCATTACAATATTCCCATATTAAAGCACCGTTTGGGCGACATTGTTGTAACCGGAAAAGAATGGGGTGAAACCTTTACAATTAACGGGGTCACTTTTTCTCTGCATCCGGCCGGACACATTATAGGCAGTTCGCAGGTAAGGGTAGAATACAAAGGGGAAGTATGGGTTTTTACCGGCGACTATAAGACGGAAGATGATGGGATTTCTACTCCCTATGAAGCCATCCGTTGCCATACGCTTATTACAGAAAACACTTTCGGACTTCCTGCATTTCGGTGGCTTCCGCAAGCTGAAGTGATGCAGGACATCAATACCTGGTGGGCACAGAACAAGGCAGAGGGAAGGACTTCAGTATTGTTTGGCTATACATTGGGGAAGGCCCAGCGATTGCTCAAATATCTGGATTCGGATATAGGACCCATTTATACGCATGGTGCCGTTGAAAATATGACGGAAGTATTGCGGACTATAGTCGATTTCCCGCCTACAATCCGGATTACGCAGGAAACTAAAAAAGAAGCATTCCCCGGTAGTATGGTACTGGCGCCGCCCAGTGCACACGGAACCGTATGGATACGAAAGATGACTCCCTATGTGACGGCAGCAGCCAGCGGTTGGATGGCCTTTCGCGGAGCCCGAAGACGCAGGGCAATCGACAAAGGTTTTGTGCTTAGTGACCATTGCGATTGGCAGGGATTGCTTGAAAGCGTCAAGGCAACCGGAGCAGAACGAATAATCTGCACGCATGGCTATAGCGATATTTTTAGTGCCTACCTCAGGGAATTAGGATATGATGCAGTGACCGAAAATACGCAATACGAAGGCGATGAAGAGGAAATTTCTGTTGGAAATGAAAAGGATGCTGAAAAAAAAGAAGAGCTATGAGAAACTTTGCATCACTCATTAAAACACTCGACAGCTCGAATAAGACTTCAGTCAAGGTGGAGGCATTGACAGAATATTTCCTGCATGCCAGTGACCCGGATAAAGTGTGGACCATTGCACTCTTGTCGCATCGCAGACCTCCAAGGCCGGTCAATACAACCTTACTCCGATTATGGGCTTCAGAGCTGGCAAACATTCCGTTGTGGCTTTTTGAAGAATCCTATCATATAGTAGGTGATTTGGCAGAAACTATTGCCCTGATTATACCGGATAGCAAAGAGCATTCTGAGAAAAGCCTGAGTGAATATGTTGGTGAAATGATTGCATTGAAAAGTAAAAGTGAAGCTGAAAAACGCTTATACCTTCATGAAAACTGGCTAATGCTCAATTACTACGAACGTTTTGTCTTTACAAAATTAATTACTGGCAGTTTCCGTATCGGGCTCAGTCAGAAATTAATGACCAGAGCATTGTCCAAAGCAGTAGGCATTGATGAAGATGTACTGGCCTACAAGTTGATGGGAGACTGGAATCCTCAAAAAATTACTTTCCAAAAGCTGATACTGGAAGAAAAAAGCCAGGACTATTTATCCAAACCTTATCCGTTTTATCTGGCTTATGCCATCGAATCGGAACCTGAAAATTTAGGTGATGTCCGTGATTGGAGCATAGAGCATAAATGGGATGGCATCCGGTCGCAAACCATTATCCGATACGGAGAAGTTTATCTTTGGAGTCGGGGTGAAGAATTGATTACGGACAAATATCCCGAATTTCAGGCATTTGTGAATGTATTGCCGGATGGAACCGTAATTGATGGTGAAATCTTACCCTATAAGGATGGCAGAATTGGAACTTTTGGAGACTTGCAAACGCGTATTGGCCGCAAAACAATTACTAAAGCATTGCTACAGAAAACGCCGGTTATTATTAGAGCATATGACCTTTTAGAATGGCAGGGAAAAGACATCCGGAACCATCCGTATGAAGAAAGAAGGCAATTGTTGGAAGAACTTTATGATGCCGTAAAAGATTTGGGATTGCCGATGCAACTTTCGGAGCGTTTTGATATGGAAAGCTGGGAGGCCGTAACCGAAGAAAGAATGAAAGCAAGGGAATTGAATAGCGAAGGTCTTATGCTGAAACGTAAAAAATCTCCCTATCTGGTGGGACGTAAAAAAGGCGATTGGTGGAAATGGAAGCTGGAGCCGCTTACTATTGATGCGGTGCTGACCTATGCTATGAGAGGAAGCGGACGAAGGGCAAACCTGTTTACGGATTATACTTTTGCGCTCTGGCAGGATAAGGAAGACGGCTCACGTGAACTGGTTACTTTTGCCAAGGCTTATTCGGGGTTGACAGATGCCGAATTCAGGATGGTGGATGATTTCATTAAGAAAAATACGTTGGAGCGTTTTGGTCCGGTACGGAGTGTGACACCGGCACTGGTTTTTGAAATCGGTTTTGAGGGAATTGCACTTTCATCAAGACATAAAAGTGGAATTGCAACACGTTTTCCCCGTATTTTAAGATGGCGTACTGATAAGAAGATAGAAGAAGCAAATACGATTCAGGAACTTAAAAATATGATACGGTAGTAACAGTAAAAATGAACAGGGAGGCACTTTTTGATATAGCAAAGACATGGTTTTCAGGTAAAGGCTGGACACCGCATACTTTTCAGCTAAAGACCTGGACTGCCTTTTTGCAGGGAAAAAACGGACTGCTGAATGCTCCTACAGGCAGCGGTAAAACTTATGCATTGTGGATGCCGGTGGTGCTTGATTATATTAAAAAAAATCCTGAATATAAGACCCGGCATATTCCCGGTTTAAAAGCAATATGGGTCACGCCGCTTCGGGCACTCTCTGTTGAAATAAAACAGGCGGCGGAACGTGTTGCAGACGATTTGCAAACGGGGTTAACGGTAGGCATTCGCACAGGTGATACTTCTGCTACAGAAAAAAGCAGGCAGAAAACCAAAATGCCCGATTTGCTTGTAACAACACCGGAAAGCCTGCATCTTATGCTGGCTACCAAAGGATATGAGGCTGTTTTTAAAGACTGTACCGCTTTTATTGTTGATGAATGGCATGAATTGTTGGGAAGCAAACGCGGTGTGCAAATAGAACTGGCGCTTTCAAGATTGAAGACTGTAGCGCCAAAGCTTCGTATTTGGGGAATATCGGCAACTATAGGCAATCTGGAACAGGCCATGGAAGTATTGCTGGGACCTGAATCGGAAGCGTTTCAAAATAAGGAATTGGTCAGGGCACACATTGAGAAAAAAATAAAAGTCATCTCTATTATTCCGGATAAAATGGACAGTTATCCGTGGCGCGGACACATGGGATTGCATCTCATTGATGAGGTGGCTAATATTATCAAAAACAGCCGGACAACCCTCATATTTACCAATGTAAGGTCTCAATGCGAAATATGGTTTCAGGCTTTGCTGGAAAAATATCCTGAATTTGCGGGCGAAATGGCTATGCATCACGGAAGCATTAGCCGTGAAACCAGACAATGGGTAGAGCAGGCCATACGTGACGAACAACTCAAAGCAGTGATTTGTACGTCAAGTCTTGACCTAGGAGTAGATTTTGCTCCGGTAGAAACCGTAATTCAAATTGGCGGACCTAAGAGCGTTGCACGTTTTCTGCAACGGGCCGGACGTAGCGGGCATCGTCCCGGACAAGAAAGTGTTATTTATTTTCTGGCAACGCATGCTATTGAGCTGGTGGAAGCCTCAGCCTTAAAACGTGCCGTAAAGGAAACCGTTGTGGAAGATAGGATTCCTTACCTGAACAGTTGGGATGTTTTGGTACAATATCTGGTTACGTTGGCGGTATCTGACGGGTTTTATCCTTCAGCAATTTATAAAGAAGTCAAAAGTACTTTCTGTTATCAGGCCATGACAGAATCGCAATGGGCATGGATACTTAATTTTATTACCAAAGGAAGCCAGAGCCTTGAGGCCTATGACGAATACAAAAAAGTTGAAATAGAAGAAGACGGGCGTTTTAAAGTAAACAGCAGAAGCGTTGCATTACGCCATCGCATGCAGATGGGAACCATAGTGGGTGATGCTGTGATGAGTGTCAAATTTATGAGCGGTGGCTATATCGGCAGTATTGAAGAGTCGTTTGTATCAAAGTTATATCCGGGTGATGTATTTATTTTTGCCGGTCGGAAATTGGAATTGTATCGTACAAAAAATATGGAGGTTTTAGTACGTAAGGCCAATCCATCTGCCAAAGCACAGCATGCCAGTTGGATGGGAAGCAGAATGACACTTTCTGCACAAATGGGTGAGCTTATAAGAACCGAATTATATGCCGCAAACAATGAAAAGGCTTCACCGGAACTCCGCGCACTTAAACCTGTTTTTAAGCAACAGCAGAAGGAATCTGTTGTGCCTGATGCCGATGAGTTTCTGATTGAGACTTTTAAAACACGCGAAGGACATCATATTTTGTTTTATCCGTTTGAAGGTCGCTTCGTGCATGAAGCCTTGGCAAGCCTGATAGCGTACAGGATAAGCCTGCTAACGCCTATTACTTTTTCGCTGGCTTATAATGATTATGGTTTTGAATTGTTGAGTGACAAACAGATAGCTGTAGCGGAACTTCTGGACAACAATTTGTTTACACCCGAATATTTGCATGAAGACCTTCAGAAAAGCCTTAATGCTACTGAAATTGCCAGAAGAAAATTCAGGGATATAGCCGTAATAGCAGGATTGGTTTTTGCAGGCTATCCCGGCAGGATTATAAAAACGAAACACTTACAAAGTGGGTCGCAATTAATTTTTGAAGTATTTCGCGATTATGAACCGGATAATTTGTTGCTACAGCAGGCCTATAGGGAAACTTTTGAGCACCAGTTAGAGGAAGGCCGTCTGATTATGGCTTTAGAGCGAATTCAAAACCAGCAGGTAGTCTGGAAACAATGTGAAAAACCGACTCCTTTCAGTTTTCCTATCATCACAGATAGGTTGCGGGAACGATTGTCAACAGAAACTCTGGCAGAACGTATCAAGAAAATGACAGCCAGTTATATGAAGTCCAATTAGGAAATAAAGAAGAAGGATGACATTAGAAATTGAAATTAATAACCATGAGTTTGTACTCCACAACAGCGGTGCCCTCTATTGGAAAGGACAGGAAATGCTTTTGGTTTCGGATGTGCATTTGGGTAAAATTTCGCATTTCAGAAAACACGGTTCGGCGTTGCCTACCCAACCAATCTTTAAAAATTTCAGTAAGCTCGACAAGCTTGTGGACCATTTTGCCCCACAAAAAATCTGTTTTCTGGGTGATTTATTTCATAGCTCAATGAATAGGGAATGGCTTCTTTTTGAACAATGGAGAAACCGTACAGCTTTGCCAATCGTATTAGTAGCCGGTAATCACGATATTGTTGACCGTAAAAAATACGAAGAACTCCATATTCCCGTAGTAAACGAATGGTTGCTGGATGGTTTTCTGCTCACCCATTTTCCGGAAGAACGTGAAGGCTTGTATACTATTTCCGGGCACATTCATCCTTCCATAGTACTTGCCGGAGAAGGTCGGCAGTTTTTAAAACTGCCTTGTTTTTTTCAATCGCCATTCCAAATCATCCTGCCTGCTTTTGGTGAATTTACAGGAACATTCGCCATGGAATTACGGCAAGGAGACACGGCCTATGTACTCACAAAAGAAGAGATAATTGCGATAAGTAAACAATAAATTAAAACTTTAAGTTTTTCTGTTTACTTGTCTAAAAGTCAGGTTGATTCTCGGTAATACTTCTTTTGTTGTTTTAGGAATCTGGTGTTGCCAGAAACTATTAGTGGTTCCTGCCATGAGTAAGAAAGAACCGTGGTGTAAAGGAATTTCAACCTGCGGAATATCTGTACGGAATTTGTGCCGTAACCGGAACATTCTTGTTGCTCCAAAAGTGACGGAGGCAATTATGGGGTCTTTGCCTGAATTTCCTTCCCTGTCGCTATGCCAGGACACGCCATCTTTGCCATTGCGGTACAGATTGAGCAGCACACTGTTAAAGTTCAGTTGGGTTTCAGATTCCACTCTTTTGCGGATAGCCAATAGTTCGGGTGTCCAGTCAGGACCATTCACGTCTGCTCCGACGTTTTCCTTATCTTCATACCAGGCAATCATTCGGGGTGCGGTTACTACTTTATCATATATTTCCATTTCATATTCTCTCCATTTTGTTTGATGGAGCAGGGTAGTGTAATAGAAATCAGATTCTTCTTTAGTGAAAAAATTATCAATCAAAAGCAATTCCGTATCGGGCAGGTCAAATATTTTTTTGCCTCTGTTGCCGCTAAAAAATAGCTCAGTATCATTAAAAAGTGCCATAATGTTTTTGAGGGCAATTATTTCTTTCTTTTGGCTTTGCCTTCGGAGCCGGATGGGATGTCAAGACTATCGTGTCCTCTTTCTAAATTCTTTTCGCGTTTTTCCTGCGCTTCCTTTGTCGTTTTGATGTCTTTTGAAGTCTCCTTGCTGGAAGGACTAATGCCTTTCGAATGGCCGGATTCAAGATGTTCTTCAGCAGGTTTTTGATTGTCATAATCAATTTCAGGCTTTTTTTTGCTTGAAACTTTTGGGACCGGAGTTTGATTTTTACCTTTCATAACGTTGTTTTTATAACTTTTCGTATCATTAGCTTAGTTACAAATTTCCGTTATTTGTCTTGCAAAGGTGTTATATCATCTCCAAGAATGCTTATAAAGTTTGTTTGGCTACCGTTTTTTACATACAATCAGATAAAACGGATAGTTTTCCGTAATCTCCCGGATTTCAATTAATCCGGCTTTTCCAAATTCTGACTGTATGGATTCCGGTTCGTAAAAATACATCTTAACTCCTTCAAAAATTTCGTAACGGTCTTTGCTGATAAATTTTCCGGAACCATAGGTATGCGCTTTTTTGGAAATAGCTGTAAAGACCATATATCCATTGTTTGTTAATTGTTGAAAGCAATCCTGAATCAGTTTTTTTCTTTCCTGTTCGTCCAGCAGATGGATGAGTGCATGACAATAAATTCCATCATATAGATTGGCGTCAAACGGCATATCGGTTACGGAACCATGGTGAATAGTGATGTCGTTTCCGTAATGCTTTTTAGCCAATTTAATAGCCGTTTTTGATATTTCTATTCCGGTTACATCTATTCTGTTTTCTCTGAAAACCTGTGCATTTCTGGCATAGCCAATGCCCGGAATGAGTATCTTTTTGATTGCATTCTCTACAAAAAGATTTTTCGTCAGAAGGGCTGAATTCGCAGGTTCCAGTCCCCACATTTCGCGTTTTTCGCTAAAATTTGTTTCCCAAAATTCTGCCATAATAACTCGTTTATTAGTTATAACAAAAATAAAGATAATTCATTTAATGCAATTATGTCGCAATAATTTTTTTGGCAGTGGCTAAGGTATGAAGGTACTAAGTTGCTGAGGTACTGAGGTTTTAAGGTTATGTATGTCGTTTAAAACACAAGTTATTAAAAATAGATTTCCGGTCGTTCTTTCATATTGGTATGGATTCTTTGAATGTGTGTAATTCTTTGAATCTGTGGCTGAATTAAGAAAGTTTAAGACTCCGGGAGTTAATTTATGTAATTAATTTCCAGAATTAAAGGGCAGGTCAACAAAAAAAGTGGTACCGCTGGAGTTATTGTTTTCAAACCAGATTTTTCCATTATGGGCTTCTACAATCTGTTTTGAAATGGCCAATCCCATTCCAAATGGCTGTTCGCCCGCAGTGCCGGGTCTTTTGGCTTCAGTAAAAAGGTCAAAAATCTTTTCACCCATTTCAGGAGGTATGCCAATACCTTCGTCTTTAACCAAAATGCGTATTTTTTGTTCTTTCTGTGTCATTTTAATCTTTATCCTGGTTCCGTTAGGGCTAAACTTGATGGCATTGGCAATCAGATTACTGATGACCCTCCACAGTTTTTCGCGACTTGCATTTACTATTGCGGTAACAATTTCCAAATTGAGCTGTTGTTGCTTTACATCGGCTTTGCTTTTTAGCAGGGCCACACAATATTTAAGCATTTCTGCGATATCAACGGGCTCTTTTTTCAACTGCTCGCTGCTAAATTGTAGCTGTAACAGGTTGTCGACCAAATCCAGTGAGTTTTGTCCTGATGTTTTCATCAGTTCAAGCATGGTTCTGTCTTCCTCAGACCTGTCAGGTTCTTCGAGCATCATGGAGGCAATAGCATGTATTCCGCCTATGGGATTGCGAAGGTCATGCGCCACAATGCGTATCATACGGGTATTGTCTGCCTGACTCTGCTCCAATGCGCTTAATGCCTTTTTCATCTGGCTGTTCTGCCGCTTGGTACGCCGTAAATGTTTACGAATGGAAATAATCATTGAAATGGCCAGAACAAAAGCAATACACGCCAATACAGACAAGGCTAACTGGTAGTTATACCTGCTTTCCAATGATTTTATTTCTTCATCTTTTACGGCGTAATCGATATAATCTATTCCCGATTCCCGGCTTAGTGCCGATTCCTTATCGTGAATTTCAATTAGTTTCTGACTATATTCGGCCGCGGCTGCATAGTCTTTGCGGGCATTATAGATTTCAAACAGTTTCCGTACTAAGATTTCGCTATAATACAGGTAGTCGTTATTTTCTGCAATAGCCAAAGCCTGTTTATAGTAGTGTATGCTCTGTTCTGGGTCTGTTGCTTCCAGTTGCTGGCCCATATCAATATGCATATCCATTGACACATAAAATAATTTTTTGTCGATGGCAGTTGAAATGGTCTGTTCCAGCAAGGCCAATCCTTCGGCACGATTGCCATGCTTGATAAGGTCGTCTGCAATAAGCTGGTCAATGGCAACCAGCGTACGTTCGTCTTTATATTTTGCAGCAATCTTTTGGGCTACGTTGATATAATAGTGGGTTGAATCTCTGCTAAAATGTTCCGGATAAGACAGCAAATAGTTATAAATAACCAAAGACCTGATGGAATCGTTACGGAGCTTTTCGGATTGCCTGAAAGCCAAATCATAACGGCGCAAGGCACGGTCGTCTTTGCCCATTTCCTGATAAACCATACCAATATTCATCAGGGATTGCACACAATTCGTAGCATCGCCCAGTTTTTTATATCTCGTATAGCCCTGGTTATAATATTTTAAAGCCAGTTGAAAATTGCCTTTAATGTCAAAAAAAACACCCAGATTGTTCATGGCATCGGCTCTGCCTTGCTCATAATTATGGCGGTTGGCAATTTCGCGGGCCATTCGGGCATAATAAAAAGTACTGTCGGCATTTTTTTCATAGAGCAACATTGCCATTCTGTTCAGCCTATCAACATATTGAAGGCTATCACTGATTTTAGGAAGGGAAGCCTGGATTTTTTTTAATTCAGAGGACTGAGCAAAGCTTATATTCCAAGTTAGCAACAATAAACAGAAAAAAGATAGTCTTTTCATATGGCCTTGATTTGGTAGAGTCGGGGAACTATACAGGCTAATATAAGCATTTATTCCATAAATAAGATACTTAAAGTCGTAATGGAGGAATATTACTTATTTTATGAAATGAGTATCTAATTTCTTACTTTTGGATATAGGAAATTTTAAGCTTTGCAACTTTATATTTTTACGTGAAAATAGTTGCCGGCAATAACCAATGGAACAGTTATGCAAAACCGTTTTTCAGACCAAAATAAGACTCTTTCCCATTTCTATGATGAGGTTTGGGTGGTTTGTCCTGCATGCGGCAAGAAAGCTGTGGCTAAAGCTTCTGCTGAGAATAAATCGACCCGATTGTATTGTTCCAACTGCGGTTATATTAAAGAAGCCTCAATGGAAACTTCAATAGCAGGCCAAAAAGCGATTCTTAGATGGGCCGCACACAATTATTTCGATGTGGAACTCTGGTTGCAATATCCGTTTAAAAACGATGTGTTTTTTGCTTATAACGGCGAACATCTGAATTATCTGGAACAGTATATTTCCGCAACCCTACGTGAGCATAAAGACCGCACACATTTCACCCTTTTGGAAAAACTCCCTAAATTTTATCATGAGGCTAAAAACCGTAAAGCCTTACTTACCATCATTAAAAAACTTGAAAAAAAATAGTGAAGTTGGAAGTTGGAAGTCGAAAGTTGGAAGTCGAAAGTTGAAAGTCGAAAGTTGAAAGTCGAAAGTTGAAAGTCAAAAGTCAAAAGTCGAAAATCTAAAATCTAAAATCATAAATCAAAAGTATAGCTTATCCACTATCCACTACCAACTATCCACTATCAACTATTATAAGAAGCTTTTCACCCAATCCTGAAACTTAATCTTATACGTTTCGCCTATAGGAACAATGTTTTTTTGGATAAACACCCTGTTACGTTCAATCGTTTCAATCTGGTCCAGCCTGATGATATAAGATTTGTGTACTCTCATAAAATCAGATGCAGGTAATTTTGCTTCAAAATCTTTGAGCGTATCGAGCACGATAAGTTTTTCATTCTTTAGATGCAAATACAGATAATCTTTTAAGCCTTCAACCAGTAGTAAATCGTTCAGGTTTATTTTTACCAGCTTGCCATCGGTTTTTATGAATAAGAATTCATCCGGTTTTTCTTCGGTTTTAGCCGCTATTTCTACAGTGGGAGCCGGTTTTTCCTGGGCAAGGGATTCTATTTTCTGTATGCATTTATAAAAACGGTCAAATGAAATAGGTTTTAGTAAATAATCGACTACATTATGTTCGTAGCCTTTCAGTGCATATTCGCTATAGGCAGAAGTAATGACAAACTTGGTCTTATTGCCCAGCATTTCCATCATCTGTATGCCTGTAAGTTCCGGCATTTGTATGTCGATAAATAATACATCAATGTTTGTTTGGGCTATGAGTTGCAGTATTTCAAACGGATTTGTTGTAGCTTTTACCAATTCAAAACTTGAAATTTTTTCTACATATTTTGACAAGAGCGCCACTGCCATGGGTTCATCGTCGAGGATTGCACAGCGGATGGTTCTCATAGTGTGATGTCTAATTTTATGTAATACATGTTTTCTTTTCTGGTAATTTCTAATGAGTGCTTGTCAGGAAAATACAATTGCAATCGCTTTTTTATATTTTCAATACCAACGCCCGACTGATGGTCTTTTTTATAATTGTTGATGCTGTTTTGTGTCTGTAAAATTAGATGATTTTTATTTTGTGTCAGTTCAATAGTAAAGGACTGTTCCGGATTGTTCAGAATACCGTGTTTAAAGCCATTTTCTACAAATGGAATCAGTAACAAAGGAGGAATGCGGCATTCCGGATTTTCGATATTCTTCTTGAAAAACACCTGCGCATCGCCTGAAATCCGCATGGTTTCTAAAGCAATAAAATTTTCTATGTAGGCTATTTCACGTTGCAATGCAATAGTTTCATTTTGGCTCTCATAGGTCATATAACGCATGAGTCCGCTCAATTGCTCGACAGCCGGAAGTGCTTTTTCTGATTTTTCGAATATCAGATAATAAATATTGTTCAGGGTATTAAATATAAAATGCGGATTGATTTGCGATTTCAGGAAATTGATTTCGGTCTCCCGCTTGCTTTCCAATAAAGCGAGTTGCTCTTTTTGCAGGCGTAACATGTTTACAATAAACCATAAGACAGAAGAAGCCATAATAGGAAGGCTGCTGTACGCTAAATTATCATAGATATAGTAAGTAACGGTTACTCCTTTGTAATAATTATGGAAACCAAACAGAATGTCAAACAAAACTTCTTCTATCAAATAGCGCATTCCGATAAAAATTATAAACAGGGCCAAAAATGACAATGCAATGCGTTTTACTTTTTTTACATCAAAAAACTTTGGCATAAATACTAAGTAATTCAGGTAAAAAACAAAAATATAAATTGCTGTAAATGAGAGCATCAGGAGATATTCCGGTTTATTGAAATCGAAAGCCAGTATTGGAAAAGAGATTTTTTGTTGCTTAAAGTCGAATACAGTCAAATCCTGCATTATATAATACAACCAAAACAAAAGGTGTAGCAGAATCACATATTTTTTTTTCATTTCAGGGCTATTTTTTCAGAGTGGAAAAGTAGGGCATTACGCAATAAGAAAAAACTTTTTTTCGACAAACACTCCATTTTCTCCGACCAACCCATTGGTCGGATTTTTGACCGGGCTGGTCGAAATAAAAAAAATAAAAACAGTAAAAGCCGAAGATTTGCTGAAAAATATTACACATGAAAACAGCATCACATTTTTTAGTTTGGATTTCAATTCTATTTACCACTTCACTTTTTGCACAGACACATGAAATAAAAGGCATAGCACAAGCCAATGGCGAGCCTGCAGCATTTTACGATGTTCTGTTGATAGCTAAAGATACTCTTAGAGGCAAGACTGCCGAAAATGGTTCTTTTGCCTTACAGGCACAAACAGGCAATTACCGTTTAGAGGTTTTATATTTTGATGAAGTGGTATACAAACAAGAACTTTTGTTAAAGAGCAATACTGATTTAGGAGTGATTGCGTTTGAAAGCAAAACAAAACTCGATGAGGTTGTAATTGAAGCTCCTAAAAAACTGATGGAACGCAAAGCAGACCGTTTTGTATATCATGTAGCCAATGCAACATCATCTACAGGAGGTACTGCTATAGACGCACTCAGAACAACACCCGGTGTTACGGTGACTCAGGAAAGCATCAGCATTTCGGGTAAAAATTCAGTTATGGTGTTAATTGATGATAAGCCAACTTATATGGAACAGGCGGAACTGATGAATTATCTGGAGAGTATCAGCGCGTCGAACTTGTCAAAGATTGAAGTAATTACGACACCGCCAGCCAAATATCAGGCGGAAGGCAATAGCGGTATTATCAATATTGTTACGAAAAAGGTTAAGAAAGACAGTTGGAATGGGTTATTTGGCGGAGCTTATCAACGCGGACATAGAAATACGCAACAGTACAATACCGCTTTCAATCTGCAAAAGAATAAGCTCACATTAAGAAGTTCTGCCAGCACAGGAATACGACGTTCATTAATCAATTGGGATAATGATATTTATTACTCTGATGCTTTTTGGCAGAATGAAAGCAGCTCCGATGGTAAAAACCGCTATTTCAACGGACAGTTGGCCCTGGATTATCAACTGACAAAAAAATGGACAATTGGCACAAAAGTTTCTGCCTACACTTCTAAATTTACGGATATGCAGCCACAGCTTACGACTATTTTTGACCAAAAAGGAGGAGCTATTCAACAATTTATGAAGAATAATGCGACATCAAATGATAAAACTTATCAGCAGATTTACAACCTGTATTCAGAATATAAGCTGGATACTTTGGGCAAAAAAATGATGGTGGATGTTGATTTTGTGAACTATCACACGCCAACTTTTAATCGTTATGCTTATGCCAACTATAATCCGGCAAACGAACTGATTGCCAATTCCCAACATGCCGGTATTAATGATGTCGACATCAGAATACAAAATCTGTCGGCTAAAGTAGATTTTGAACTGCCAACCAAAATAGCCGATTTTACCGCTGGTGCCCGATTTTCCAATTCAAAATCTGATAACCTTATTAATGCTTTTAAACAGGACGAAAACGGTGAAATGGTATATGATACCAATCTGTCGAATTATTTTGAATACACCGAAAAGAATGAGGCATTGTATATTTCCGGAAATAAAAAGTTCAATGATAAATGGAACATTCAGGCGGGCTTACGTTTGGAAGCTACCCAAACGGACGGATATTCGAGAGAGGCCAATAACCGACATAAGAATGACTATTTTAAATTGTTTCCTACGCTGTATGTATTGCATCAATTCACAGAAGATAAAAGTCTTGGTTTCAATTATTCCCGTCGTATCCGTCGTCCGAGTTACGAAAGCCTGAATCCATTCCGTACGATTAACAACGAATTTAGTTACAATGAAGGAAATCCGTTTTTAAGACCGTCATTTACGCATAATTTTGAAGTGACATTTACGTATAAGACATTTGATTCACGACTTAGTTTTTCAAGTATGAGAGATGGCGTAAACCAGGCTTCTATCCTGAATCCGGATACCAAACAGAACAATTATATCTGGATGAATTATGTAAATGAAGACATGCTTAGCTTTACGCAGAGTTATACGGCAAAACCAACTCCGTGGTGGACCAGCGTGAATAATTTTAGTTTGAGTTATTCCGAATCCGATATTGCAGTTTCTGACAGGAGAAATAAGGGAGCGTCTTCGTCTTTTTTCACAACCAATGATTTTACCTTAAACAAAAACAAAACGTTTTTCCTGAGTATTAGTTATTTTCAGAATTTTGGAGAAACTTTCCAGAACTCAAGCCTAAAACCGTATGCCAAATTTTATGCGACGGTAAAATACCAAATGCTGGATAAAAAATTAGAGTTGGGCATTAGCGGAACTGATATTTTTAACGGACGCGAATATTCAAAACAGAACATGTATGGGGTAACCCAGGAATTTAAAAATGTTTGGGACACACAGCGCATCCGTTTTTCATTGACTTATCGTTTTGGTAATAGAAATCTTAAAACAAGCGAACGTCAATCTGGAAATTCTGAAGAGTTGAACAGATTGTAGCCAGAAGTGATAAGAATAACCCGTTGATTTGTCAACGGGTTTATTGTTTTTTCCGTATCGTCAATATATTGTTAGTCAGGGAATTTTGGTCTGGATATAAATTAATAAGTAAATAAATCTTTTGGTAATTATGGAATAACAATCCATTTTGTTCCGGTACTCTGCACTACTATAGAACCGGTTGCTGAGGTAATAACTGATCCGTCTTTTGTAATATCTGTTCCGGTCGCATTCAGGTTTACAGAACCTCCTGTAACATCGCATACTATATTATAAATTCTTCCAACATTACTGCTGTCTGCTGCTGGAAGTGTTACTGTGATTCCGGAAACAGCATAAAGTACAGTATAATCTTTGTCTGTGAGCGAGTAATTGATATTAGTGCTTTTGATTGCTGCACTAAAGGAGCCGGTAATTTGTAGCGTACTGTTTGGGGTAGTGTTGCCAATTCCTACATTTACAGCATTCGAATCAATTCCACCCAATACCATACTATTATCTGCCTCAACTACTGCCGAGTAGCCAATTGCAGTTGCATTTTCTAAGCTATTGAGAGTGCTGCCTGCAAACGAACCTATAAAAGTATTTCCGTTGCCACTTACCAAAGACAATCCGGTATTGTCACCTAAGCCAATATTGTGCCCACCATTATTCAGCGAAGGCAGAACTCCAAAACCTATACCAATATTAGAAAAACTGTCTGTATTACTTGACAGTGTTTGATTTCCAATGGCAATATTTACACTGCCAGATGTAGTTGCCTGTAATGCATTCCTACCAATGGCTATATTTAATTGACCGCTATCAATATTCGTAAGGGCAGATTCACCTATGGCTATATTGGCGGCTCCGGAAGTAGTCTCGTTACCACCTTCTAAAAAGATATTGGTGTATAGCGGGTCACTACTGGTATTTGAAAAATCTAATCTTCCTCTCTGCGTAATTCTCAGACGTTCCATATTGTCTGTTCTGAAAGTGAGGTCTTGCGCGTCTGTAGTGCCTAAAAAATCAGCGTTGGCATCGGTTCCGGAATTTCCGGCCAATTGCCATCCGTTACCGCGGCTATCCATGCGTTGCCATTTCCCGCCCAACCAGTAATAATAGCCAGGCGTAATGTCGGCTACAGTTGCGGTATTGAACAGGAGCAGACCATCTACGTTTCCTGTAGTAATTGTTGAGGTATCGGTTGAACCGGTTAGTGCTACTCTTGGAATCAGGATACCTTTGTCTGTAGCTGTCACATCCAGGGCAGTAGAAGCATCCGGGTTAATTGTTCCGATACCAATTTGGGCATATGCTGTCCCTAAAAAGCCCAGCATTAGCATAGTCAAGTAGCTTTTATTCATGGTTTCCTAAATTTAATTTGAAATTGCTTTTTTGGACAAAGATTATTCAATTTCTATCCATAAAAGTATCCATGAAGAAATTCATGGGGAGTAAGGGAACCGTTGTGTATAGCCATGGGGTAGGTTATTACACAGAAGGTTAAATATTCTTTAGGGCTACTTTTTTCTATTGTAAAATTAGGAAAAAAATGAAACCACATATTGGGAATTGGATTTTTTTTTTATTTAAAAAAACAAGCGAAAATTTAGTTTTCCAATGCTGCTTTTAAACATAAAACAGCTTCCTCAAGTTCTGGTTCATTCATTGAGGCAAATCCAAAGCGAAAGGCATTTTCCTGAGTATGAATTCGTTTGATATGCAATTGAGGTACTGACTCCAATTTGTTTACTGAAAAAGTGGGGTTTATTTTAATCCAGATTGCCATTCCTCCATCAGGCAGAGAATACGAAACAGAATCACCCAAATGCTTTTTTAGCAGTGCATCCAGATAGTCCCTGCGTTGATGATAGCTTTTTTTTGTTTTTTTAAGACATCTGCTCAAATCTCCGTTTTTAATGAGTTCCGCCAACGCATTCTGCATATATCCGTCGCCTCCAAAGTCAATTTCTTCCCGAAGCATTGTGCATTGTTCAATAAAGTTTTTGGGTGCTATCATAAAACCAATACGTATAGAAGGACCTAAAATCTTAGAGAAAGACCCCATATAAATTATATTGCCGTTATGGCTTCCGCTGGCTATAGGCAAAAAGGGAGAGGAAGCATAATGGTAATCGTAGTCATAATCATCTTCAATAATAGCAAAAGAATATTGATGGGAGAGTTCCAAAAGTTTCATTCTTCTTTGCACACTCAATGTCACGGTTGTTGGATAGTGGTGATGGGGAATAACATAAACTGCGGTTATTTTTTTCTTTTTGCATATTTTTTCCACTGCAGCCATATCCAGTCCATTTTCATCAACAGCGACTTCAATTAGCGTTGCTTTGGTTCTTGCAAATGTTTTGTTAGCTATAGGATAATCGGGATTACCGGTAATAATAGTAGCGTCTTTATCTAATAGCAGCTGAGAAGCCAGATAAATACTCATCTGGGCGCCATGTGTAATTAACAGATTATCGGCTGTGATATTCAGTCCGCGGGTTTTGGATAAATAGTTGACAAGTTCATTTCTTAGTTTCAATGTGCCTTGCGTGGTTCCTACTATAGCATTTTTGACGGCATATTTCCGGGTTGTATAGGACCTGTATATTTTTAACAGGTCTTCTATGGGTGAAAGCCTTATGTCGGGATAGCCGTCATCGATAAGGATTTCAGGAGCGGTTAGTATTTTCTTATCAGACGTTTTTTCTTCTGCTTTATGAAAAGGAAGGCTAAAAGTATTTTGATAGGATGATGCAGCTTCTTTCTGACTCCAGTTCTTGGCTTTTAATACCGGAATCTGTTTCGATACAGTCACCTGTTTTCTTGGAATGACAATTATCCAGTCCTGGGCATGCAGTTCGTCATAGGCCGCAATCACTGTTTTACGATGTACGCCCAGTAATTTAGAAAGTTCTCTTGTTCCTGGCAAGGGAGTTCCGGCTTTTAATGTTCCCGTTCTTATTTTATTGATAATTGAGATGGCAATCTGTCTGTATAAAGGAGTCTTACTCCCTTTATCAATGGTAATGATATTTTGAAATGGAAACATCTGGACTACTTATTAAGTTATATCTGGATTACAAAGGTAGTCCAAATTAAAGATACTTTAGCCGGATAATTTAAATACTTAACAACATGAATTATCAAATTAAAAAAGCAAGTCTGGAAGACTTGAATGAAACCGCCGTTTTGTTTAATCTCTACAGAGTTTTCTACCGACAGGAATCCGATTTGGAAAGAGGCAAGACATTTTTAAAAGAAAGGTTCCTAAACAGCGAATCTGATATTTTTCTGGCTATAGTTGATGGTAAAGCGGTAGGGTTCGTCCAGCTGTACAAACTTTTTCATTACACCAAACTGCAGAAACAATGGTTATTAAGCGATTTGTTTGTACATCCGGATTACAGAGGGAAAGGACTTTCTGTAGCCTTGATTGACCGTAGTAAACAATGGTGTGAAGAAACCGGGGCTTGCGGATTAATGCTTGAAACAGAAAAGACAAACGATATTGGAAACCAACTCTATCCGCGTTGTGGATTTGAGTATGACGGATTGCATAATTACTACCATTGGTGGAAATAGATAGAAGAACGGCAGATTAGTAGTCTGCCGTTTTTAAATCATTTTAAAATTAGTACTGATAGCGCAGTTTTCGTGCCAATAAAAGTAACGAAGCCGGTACGAAAAGCGAAAGGAAGAGCAAAACAAATTTTATTACAGTAATCCATCCAAGCGACCCGGCTATAAACGGATGTTGTTTTGGAAATTCGGAAAGGAGATAAAATACTGTTGCATTTTCAAGCATATCAAACCCAAACCATATCCACGGAAGTAACCCGGCTATTTTGAAGAAATATTTTGGAAGTTTTATCCGTTGCAATGTGAATTTGGAAAAAGTATGCAGAAATGCCAGCATAGATAAAGGAAAAACAACATCAATAGTATATGTAAAACGTTTATATACCTGTATTCCTATCTCAGTAAATGACTGCATATAGTGATATACAGCATCGCTCCCGAATATTGGCTTTTTGTCGAATATTTCCAGTCCGCCCAATAGCATACTTACCTGTTTGGAGCCTGCGGGAATAGTAAAGGCATGTGTAATGATAAATACAATAAGAAAAATCAAAAAGACAAGCCCCAGCTTTTTCACACTTACTTTTCCATCTGCGGATACAGTATTTGTGTTATTGCCAAGAAGTATTCCAAAAATAAGACCCAGCAAGAAAATTGTGGGTATATAAAAAATGTGTTGAAAAGTCATAGCCTTATATTTTTACCGTTTAAGAATGCTTCAAAGAACAGCTTTTGTTTCGGTAAAAATATTGGTCTGCACCAACGTCAGAACCGCACGGTATTCATCAGCTTGCTAAAGTTGGTCGGATCTATTGCCAGATAGGCTGCTATATATTTTTGAGGTACTTGTTGCAACAGATGTGGACTTCTCTGGCAGAATATTTTAAAACGCTCTTCAATAGTAGTAGAGCGGAGTTCCATCTGTCTGTTGAGAAGACCTATAGACAGGTTCTCAGATAATTTCCGGAATAGCCGTTCCACCTGTTGGGACCGTTCAAAAATTTCCTGTAAAGCAGCATAGCTCAGGTAGCTTAACGTACTGTCTGTAATACAGGTTACATTATAGGTCGATGGTTTCTGAAAAATAAACGATTCCATTACCACACACAGGTTGGGTGGATAGGCAAACCCCAGGATATTGGTTTTTCCCTGTGTATCAAAGTTATACATCTGAATGCCTTTTTCAACAAAGTAGATATTGCGCTGTGTTTCGCCCTCGCGCACTATATAATCGCCTTTTTTGAAGTGCTTCGTCTGGAAATCTTTTGTAAGAAGCTCAAAATCACTAGGGGCAAAAACAGGATGTACCGTGCAGAAATAGTTATATAATGAGTTCATAATACAAATTAAAAAAACAAAAGAATCATTACCCGCAATATAGGATATAAAAGGTTGTAAAATTGTAGTTGTAGTATAAATTACTCCTGTTTGCGTATTAGTGCCCAGAAGCAACTTTTTTATTTTTACATTTACCCAAAACCAAAATAAACTATGTATAGAGCTTTTTACTGTTTAGGATTTTTGTTTTCGATTAGCTTGAATGCACAAACCAGCAATGTCGTATCCTGGCTAAATACCAACGCAATTGTTATTGAAGATGCAAATCCTGATGCAGAGCTAGTGGCATTTACACAGAATGAACCTCAAGGCTTTAAAGAAGCAAGAATTTATGGGTTTGGTGAAGCTACCCATCATGCTAAAGAATTTTTTGACCTGAAAGCCAAGTTTTTTAAATACCTGGTTGAGCACAATGGTGTGAGGATTTTTATTATGGAGGAAAGTTATCAGGCTGAACAAGCTATTAATGAATGGATAAGTGGCGGTCCTGGAGATAAAGCTAGTCTTATAAAAAATTTCAGACATTTTTTATGGCGTACTACTGAAGTAGCTGATTTGCTGGAATGGATGCGTAATTACAATCAGGGAAAACCCCGGGAGGCACAGATACGATTTTATGGAATAGATAACCAAATGGGAGATGATATTAATAAAAGACTAAGAAGCTACGTTCAAAAGTATAATATTAATATTGATGAAAACCTGTTAGCAGCAGCAGACAGTTGTTCGGTAGCAGAATATGGACATGTAAAAATAAAGGAATGGGCAAAGAAAATGCAACCGAAACTACAGCAGTTAACCCAATTGCTAGAACAGGATTCAACACGCTTAAAGGCTGCAAATGCAAATGAATATATTGATATGATGCGAGGGTTGGGCTATCTGGAAGATTATACAGCTTATATTTCATGGCCGGCTGCAGATGTGCGTGATAATGCAATGTATGAGAATGTTTTAAAGATAATGAATATAGAAGTGCCAGATAGTAAGGTATTTATATGGGCACATAATGAGCATATAAATAAAAAAGATTTGGGTATGACGGTACCAAGCTTGGGCAGCAGGCTTAAAGAACACTTTAAGGATGACTATTATGCTATGGGATTTGATTTTGGAAGCGGCAAGATGTTGGGCTTTATTATTAAAAATAAGCAGGTATTAGGATCGGAATACCGTCTACTTGACAAACCTTATAATAAAACGTATGCAGAAACTTTTTTTCAAGCCCTGCCTGATATCTATTTTGTTGATATTGCCACAGCTGTTAAAAATCCTGAGATGAAAAAATTCTTTGGTACTAAAATGAAGCAGCTTTTTATAGGGGGACCAGGATTTGACCCGAAGGACCCGAAGTTTTTTTCAAGAAAATATGAGGAAACCTATGATGGTATTATTTTCTTGAAAAAAATTTCACCTAGTGTTCGTCAAAAACAAACATAGAAACAATTTGTATATTTGGAGGTGTCAGTAAGAACAAAAAACCTGTAAAGCATAAGATTTACAGGTTTTTATATTTTTAAATAAGAACTACATCAACCCTTATATTTATAGATCGTTTTAGTTATTCCGAAAAGTATTCAATCACTTCTTTATCTTCCATGACAATATGGTCAGTAATATGAAAAACTTCTTTTATCCAAGGGTGTTTTAGGGCATCATTTCTGTCTAATATTTTCCCAAGTATTTGATGTGTCCAAGGTGATTCTTCTCTGTCCATCAAACCAACCTGATAATTTTTTCCCTTAGTCCATATTCTGAAAGGAAAAGAATATCTGTTTTCAGGAACTTCATCAGTTCCCCAATCTCCAATACTAATTATTCCGTTAGCTACTTTATCTTCATGGTCTCTGGTAAATTTTATGTAATAAATGGCAAAAGCATCATCGTCTTCATAAACAAACCGTGTAAGATTTACAGTTTCTTTTCCACAGCATTCACAAAGTTCTAAATGTGGTTCTTCAAATTCTATTTTAAGCATGGGTTTGATGCGATAATTAAGCGGTTTATATTGTTTTTCATTAAGAATGAATAATATACTACTGATAAAGATAATGTTTTTCCGAAAAAAATCCATCTAATATTTTTCAAAAACAACCATAGAAACGGCTCGTATATTGAGATGTCAGTAAAAATAAAAACCTGTAAATCTTATGGTTTACAGGTTTTAAAACTAGATTGTGTTTGAGCTTCAGTAACTAATTCTTTACCGTCCAAATAGAACCATTTTTAGTTGTCAGCTTCTCTAATTTGCCTTTTGCTACAAGTTCATTTAATTGCTTTTCGCTTTCTGCTCTTGGTGTTCCGGAAAGTTCAGAAAATTCTTTTGCCGTTAAAGAAGGATATTTTGAAAAAAGCACTTCCCAATTTTTATAATACTCGCTTTTGGTAGCTTTTGAGTGAAGTTTTAAAATAGCACTTTCATAAAATACATATGGTTTTGAACCATAAACGGTTTCCTTCTGTCCTGTTGCATCTATAAAGAAGATAGTTGGAAATCCTCTGACACCATTTTGTTTTGCAAAATGCAAATCTTCCTCAAAAAGTACTTTGGCTTTGCCATTAAAATCGGTTGTAAATTGTTTTACGTCTAAACCAACTTTTTTAGCCGCCATTTCTAAGTTTTCCCACTTGGCAATGTTCTTTTTTTGCAGGAAAACCATTTCCCGGATTTCCCTTAAAAAATGAATAGCTTTTTCTTTGCTCTGCATTTCTGCTGCTTTAAAAGCTATCGATGGCGGATAGGAGGATGGTAGCGGGTCTTCCAACCAAACATCACCATCAATAGGCATATCATAATAAAGACTCACTTCATCCCAATGATGTGCTACATCAGAAGGTTTGCTGATACCGCCGCTGTTATAGCTCCAATCCGGTAATAAACCACCCATTCGGTACTCAATTTCTATACTATTACCGTATTCCAATTTTAGTTTTCGGATTTGTGGTTCTATTCCCCAGCAAGAAGAACAAATAGGGTCTGTGAAATAAATAACCTTTACTGGTTTTTGGGTGTTTTGCGTTACAACTTTTCCTGATTCTGCATTATCGGGTATTCCACAAATACCTTCAACAGGATCACATAATAGGGGGTTGGTATTGTTTTCCATTTTTTTATCTGTTTGAGCCTGACAACCGAAGTTAGCCAGCATTAATACTAGTACTGTTATAGATTTTAATTTCATTTTTTTTGAATACTATTTCAGAATAGGCTTACAATTTATACCCACAAAACTACGCTACATTCGATGTATATTTGCTATGGGTTTCCCTTTGGAAACTACTTTCCTTTTAGAAAGTGTCTGATGGATTGCATAACTTTGTAAAACATACATTTAATCCAAAAACGATGAAAAAAACCGCCGAAATAAATGCTACACCTATTTGTCAGGTTCGAATGCAAGCTATTAGTGATACGATGAGCCTGTTATCAGGAAAGTGGAAATTTCATATATTGGGAACACTAATAGAAGGCAATACATTGGGATTTATGGATCTGTTACGGGAAATAAACGGAATTGGGACAAAAATGCTCTCAAAGGAACTTCAGGATTTGGAAGTAAATAATTTAGTTAATCGAAAAGTAATGAATACAAAACCAATAACGGTTGAATATTCAATTACGGAATATGGTAAGACACTTTCGCCATTAATTGATGAAATGGCAAAATGGGGAATTGATTACAGGAAGAAGGTTTATTTAAAAGAGGGGCTAAGTGACTAAGGTTCTGAGGGGCTAAGGTTAGGTGTTTCATTAATAAATATTATTTTCCTTTATCTGTATAGATTCCTAACGCTCCACTTTCTATATCTTTTAATGTAAGTTTGTTTTCCGTTCCGGGTAAGTAGGTTGTTTTTAATTCTACTATAACTGCTAAAGGCATTGAGCCTTTATAAATAGTATCATTTTGTATTTTTAAATTTTGATGTTTAAAACTTAAAAAATCTCCAATATGATAACCTCCTGCGTATTTCCAATTGCTGTTTATTTTTTCTTCTCTGGATTCGCAACTGCATAAAGCCAGAAAAAATAGAATTATAAATAATGTGTAAGATTTCATTTTGAACCATGTTGGTTAATGCTTACGGCTAGCTAATTACTTTATCAGCTCCATAGCCTTTTCAAGATCACAATCTTTTTTACTTATAATGTCTGATGGAGCATACTCCACTTTGTAATCCGGCATAATTCCCCGACCACGAATTGAATTTAGGGCTACAGATTCGACACGCATCCAGGGGAAGTCAATCCTTATCTTGGTGTTTGGTAACGTTAATTCCTGCATGACCATACCATTGCATCCTTCTTCACTGCCGGCAGTTTCTCTCCCAATGAATTTTACATTTTTACGTTGTGATTTAAGCGCTGCTGTAAAAAGAGCACCCGAAGAAAAAGTAGCTCCATCAATTAAGACATACAAATTGCCATCAAAATGATACTCTTTTGCTAACGGAAGCGGACCGTATACTGTGCCCATTGCAGGTGTCGTCTCTACATGATACCATAAACCTTCTTTATTGGTGATTTTATATCCCTGTAAAAAATCATTGGTACGATCTTTATCAAAATAGTTGGCAGACTTATTTAAATCCGGGTTTTGTAACCGCGACTTGACATCTTTAATGATAGAAAAAGGCGAGTCTGCGAGATAGGACAACAATTGAATTGCAACACGGATGTCACCTCCCGTATTGTGTCGCATATCCAGTATCAGATTCTTTATTTTTTTAGACTCGATCTGCTTAAAAGCCTCTTTATAAGTAATGGTGTCCTGATAGGAGAAAGGCTTTGTCTCAAATAATGCAGTCTGAGAATCATTAAAAAACCGAAGCTTAAGATTTCCTGTGTTTTTTGCCGTAGTCCAGTTTGTATAATTATCAAGAAGCGAAGCTTGGGGGTCGTTCAAGATTATTTCATCTGTATCTACAGTCAAATCTTTAAGTTCGCCTTGCCTGGTTCGTATCTGCATTTTATAAGCACCTTTCCAATGGTAATATTTATTGCAGGCGTCCGCAAAACCGCCGTATTCACTTAAAAACAATTCTTTAAAGGTTTGATTATATCCGTCAGTAGAATACAAGTCAAAACCATGTTTGATAATTTCTTTTACAACAACGTCATTGATACTGATAATTTCATCCCCGGTTCGTAATACCTCTGTTTGATGGGTAGTTATAAAAACCTTACCATTAGTGACAAGTACTTCAAATGGTATATGG
Organism: Flavobacterium lindanitolerans; assembly: GCF_002846575.1. Lineage (NCBI taxonomy): Bacteria > Pseudomonadati > Bacteroidota > Flavobacteriia > Flavobacteriales > Flavobacteriaceae > Flavobacterium > Flavobacterium lindanitolerans. The sequence continues at coordinate 91,947 of NZ_PJND01000008.1, read as the reverse complement.
GCAGGATACAGACCCTGAGGATCTTTATGTCCTACAGAATGTTTTATCTGTGTATGCCCACATCTTAATTTACAGATAAATGGGTATAGCTGAGAAATAAATTCACTTTCATATAACGATTTATTGATTGATGAATAGGTCTGATCATAAGCTTTGCGGAGACTGTCAGCTGAGGTATAATAATTATATCCCGGATGCATCTCTTTTATTGCCGACCACAGGATAGCCATATCGGCCTGCATATTTTTTACAGATAACTTTTGTGGAATATTGGCTTTTTCAGAAGATTTATGACTTCCTTCCTGGCCTTTAACGGGTAGAGTAGCCCCTACAAATAAAGTAATAATGATTATATAGAATAGAGTTTTATATTTTGTGTCTGGTTCCATTATGTAAGGCTATGGTTATTGATAATTCTTATCTGTTTAATTTAGAGTAGATTACAGTGTCGATAAATTCTCCGTTATAAAATTCATTTTCCTTAAAATGTGCTTCCTTAACAAAACTGCATTTTTCCAATACTTTGGCCGACGCTATATTTTCAGGATCAATCATTGCCTCGATAGAATGTAATCCCATTTTGGTAAATCCATAATCAACAACCCCATTAATGGCTTCGGTAACATAACCTTTTCCATGAAAGTCAGGGAGTAGCATATAGCCAATTTCTGCCCGGTAATGTTCCGGCTTCATACGAAAATAGCCAATAGTTCCAATCATTTTAGGATTGTCTTTTAGCGTAATGGCCCAATTAATCATCTCATTGTTGCTGATTTTTTCATCCATCATTTTGAAGTGTTCTGTTGCTTCTTCAAGTGATGTAGCTACCGGACGCGGAATATATTTCATGATGTTTGGGTCAGAACGTAGTGCAAATAGTTCATTGGCGTCATTTAAATCAGCACGTCGGAGTTTCAGCCTTTGGGTTTCCAATTCAGGAAAATCTGAAAAATTTATGATAAGCATTATCTCTTGTATTTCTGTAAAGTTATAGTTTTTTCGTTTAGAAACTAAGTGGCAGTTATAAACTTCAACTTGATAGCTATAAAAATAAAAACCCCGCTTTTAGCGGGGTTTTAAGTTTAAGTCAGAGTAATTTATAAAAATTAGTTCTTTTTAAGAGCCAGTTTTTTAGTAACACTCTTATTCTGGTAATCTATTTTCACATAATAAATACCTTCTGCAAAACTATCTATCGATAAATCCGATTTTGACAGAGATGGTTTGAAAGTAGTGATTACTCTTCCAAGGTTATCTGTAATTGTAATGTTATCAGCTATTACACTTCCGGTTTCTACAGTAAACTGACCATAACTTGGGTTAGGATAAATAGTAACATTATTTTGAGCAAACTGATCAATACCAAGAGGATTTCTACAAGTAACTGATTTAACTCGAACGGCATCCTGAGAACCACAATTTGCATTAGTATGCACATAATAACGGATAACACCTACATTGCTGCCAGATGACCAGTTCAATGGCGAAGGTCCGCTTGCCAAAACGGTCATTCCATTATCATCTGTGATAGTAATATAATCTGTTGCTACTGAAGTTGAGAAAGTATATTGCTGACCATAATTGATGTAAATGTTTGTAAACTCACCGGCAAAACCTTGAGAAACTACCTCTGCAGATCCCATACAGGCTATTTGAATTGCTTCTGCAGGATTAGGTCCAAATGTAGCACCATTACATCCAACAGCAGGAATAGCATCAAAACTTCCGCCATAAACCCAGTCTCCTTTTGTAGAACCACAATTAGCTCGTATCCAATAGCTGTAATTTGTTGCAGGACTTAGTCCGCTAACAACCATTGAAGTGTAGTTATTAGAAACCGTATGCGTTGGTGTGCTATTGTATGTTGGAGCAGTATTACTTTGAACCACATATAAATCATATCCTGACGAAGGTGTTGGTGATGGAGCAGTCCATCTGATCAGGGCAGAGTTTGATGTTACATTAGATACAGAAACATTGGTTGGCAGACCGCAACCTCCGATAGGAGTACTGCTGCAGGTAACCGATTTTACTCTGATAGCATCTTCAGCACCACAATTTGCATTGCTATGTACATAAAAACGGATAACGCCAACATTGCTTCCAGATGACCAGCTTAGTGGCGTAGTTCCACTTGCCAAAACGGTCATTCCATTATCATCCGTAATAGTGATGTAATCTGTTGCTATTGAACTTGAGAATACATAATACTGACCAAAATTGATGTACATTTTTGTAAACTGACCGGCAAGACCTTCAGCAACTATCTGAGGGCTTCCTGTACAAGCTAATTGAAGCGTTTCTGTAGGGTAAGAGCCATATATAGCACCATTACAACCAACAGCAGGAATAGCATCAAAACTTCCGCCATAAACCCAGTTTCCTCTTGTGGAACCGCAATTTGCACGTACCCAATAGTTATAATTGGTTGCAGGACTCAATCCGGTAATAAGTCTTGAGTTGGTAGAAGACAGGTGCGTAGGATTACTGTTTGCTGTTGGAGCAGTATTGCTTTGTACCACATACAAGTCATATCCCATAGGAGCAGGAGTTGGTGCCGTCCAGATAATTCGGGCTGAGTTTGATGTTACATCGGTTACTGAAAGGTTAGAAGGTGCACCGCAACTTGGGGTAGCATCAACACACTTGATAGAACGTACTCTATCTGTGTTTGCAGTTCCACAGCTCGCATTGGTATTCAAATGGTATCTTACAACTCCTGAAGTAGTGCCTGAACTCCAGTTTAAAGGCGTTACTCCGCTAGCCAGAATTACTGTTCCATTCGCATTTGTAATCGTGATATAATCTGTGGCAACAGAACTTGTAAACGTGTACTGTCTGTTATCCATTACATTGACATTTGAATATTCTCCTGCCCAGGAGTCAGAAGCGATTTGTTCATTAACTCCTGTACACGCTGGCGTGAAAGTAGCATTAGGATACAATCCATTAGTAGCACCATTACAGTTTAGAGCGGCAATGGTCGTAAAATTCCCACCAGATACCCATGCACTTTTTGTACCACCACAATTGGATCTGATCCAGTAATAGTAAGTTGTAGAAGCATCCAATCCTCTTAAAACACCCACACCGGCAGTAGTACTTGTAACAGTCGCTGTAGTATTGGCAGTAGGTGCCGTATTTGTAGTAACGATATAAATATCGTATGAAGCAGGTGCAGTTGCAGGCGCAGTCCAGTTCAATCGGATTGAGTTTGATGTTATGTTGGTAACCGATAAAGCACTTGGCACACCACAACCTCCTGTTGGAGCATCAACGCACTTAACAGAACGTGTTCTATTTGTGTTTGCAGTTCCACAGCTAGCATTCGTATTCAAATGATATCTTACAACTCCTGTAGTAGAACCTGAAGTCCAGTTTAAAGGAGTTACTCCGCTTGCCAAAACTGTTGTTCCGGCAGCATTTGTAATAGTAATATAGTCTGTAGCAACCGAGCTTGTAAAAGTATATTGTTTATTTGCCACTACATTCACATTTGAGTATTCTCCAGCCCAGCAGTCAGTAGCTATTGGTTCATTAGCTCCTGTACATGCAGGTGTGAAAGTAGCATTAGGATACAATCCGTAGATAGCACCGTTACAGTTTAGGGCTGCAATAGTTGTAAAATTTCCGCCAGATACCCAGGCACTCTTTGTAGATCCACAATTGGATCTGATCCAGTAGTAATAAGTTGTAGAACCTTCCAATCCGCTTAAAACGTCAACTCCGGCAGTAGTGCTTGTAACTGTAGCAGCCGTATTTGTAGTAGGAGCCGTATTGGTAGTAACGATGTAAAGATCGTATGAAGCAGGTGCTGTTGCAGGTGCAGTCCAGCTTAATCGGCTTGAATTTGAAGTTATGTTTGAAACCGATAAAGCAGTTGGCACACCACAAGTTGCTGCAGCAGCAGTACACTGTATGTAACGTTGTCTGTTGATGTTTTGTGTACCACAACTTGAATTAGTGTGTATGTAATACCTGATAACACCAGACGTAGAACCTGAATTCCAAACCAATGGAGAAGGGCCGGTAGCTATAGCTGCATTTCCAACCGGATTCGCAATAGTGATGTAATCATTTACATTCGAACTTGAAAAAGTATATTGTTTGTTTGCCGTTACATTGACATTTGAATATTCGCCGGCATAGGCGTCGTTAACAATCATTTCAAGAGAGCCGGAGCAAGCCGGAGTAAATGTAGTTTGTGGATGAAGCTCACCAACGGTGCATCCTCCTACAACACCACCACATTTAATCGATTTGATTCTTGCTGTATTCTGTGTACCGCAAGAAGAATTGGTATGCAGGTAATATCTGATAGTACCCCAGTTAGAGTTGTTAACCCATACTAATGGAGTTTGTCCGGAAGTATAAATAGTAGCTCCGGTAGGATCAGTAATAGTAATAAAATCTGTCGATACAGAACTGGTGAATGTATATTGCTCATTAGGGGTTACATATACGTTTGTATATTCTCCTGCATGGGCATCGGCAGCAATTTGCTGAACAGTTCCGTTACAGGTTACATTGACAGTGGCTTCAGGATACAGTCCAAAAGGAGCGCCGTTACAGCCTGCAGTACCCGTTCCGGAAGCAGTAGTCGTAAAAGAGCCACCAGGAACCCAAACTCCTCTGTCGGAAACACATTGAGTACGTACCCAGTAGTAGTGTGTTGTATTAGGAGCTAATCCTGATACTTGAGCTTCTCTGGAACCGTTAGCCTCCGTAGTTGGAATTGTATTCGTAACAGGAGAAATTCCAGTAGTGTTTACATAAACATCATAGGATGTAATCTGCCCTATAATTTGAGCGTTCCAACTCACTTTACAAGAGTTCGAAGTGATATTCGAAACCGAAAGTGTATTAGGAGAATCACAGGAACTGTCTATTGTGGTAGTTTTTAAATATACTTGTCTATCTGTTATATCACCACTCTCGCACTGTGAGCCGGTGTGAATGTAATAACGAATCGTCTGAGGATAAGGAGGTGTAAAGTTCAGACCATTCGAACCCGAGAGACCGCTCACAAATACCTGTGCACCATTAGCATCGGCAATTGTGATATAATCTGTGGCACGTGTGCTTTTGAATGTATATCGCGTAGCCGTTGAAAATGTTTTTATCAACAGATATTCGCCCGGACGTATACCATTGAAGATGATACGTTCATTGTTGTCATAAACGGGGGTAATTGCTTGGGAGGAAGTCAGACTTCCGTAAGTGCATTGCGCACTGACCTTCTGGATAAAGCATATAAGTGCCAGAAGGTACAGAAAAGTAATTTTTGTTTTCATAGTTTATATTTAAGGTTTGCTTTTAAATTTTCAGATGCTGAATTTAACCGACGTTATTTTGACCGTAAGGCATTCTAATTTCATACTTTATGGTTTTTTCAGCATACAATAATAAATCAAAGAAAAATCATAATCTCAACTGATGTATAAGCGAAGCTTTTTTGGATATTAACGTAGTAATTCAGTGTAGCATCGTTTTTATGGAAAAAAGAAGCTTAAAATTTGAGGGCCTTAGGATTACTTTTAGCATAAGTCAATAGGTAAAAGAATCAGGAATTGACAAACAACATTTTGATGACAAGGAGTCAGGGATGAGGTCAACAAAAGTTGAGTGGAATCGGAGTACAGCTCTTCTTTGTCGAATTGATACTGTTTAAGCATTGGGTTTGTTGATTTGGCTGGAAAATTAATATTAATCTTTTTAAAATGCTAAAAAAATCTTAATAAAATTTGTTGGCGATCAACAGCGGTTTGGCGCTATAGCTCTATTTGATTTTTATTTGTTTAAATAAAAAAGACGATTTAACTTAATTGAGTTAGACGTTTTTTCTTTTTTATACATGTTTACAAACTTGCAGAGCATTTTGTTTGTTGCCAATTTAAAACGATAAAGCCTGCAATTATCACAATTGCAGGCTTCATGAGGTATTCCAATAATTTTTACTAGAAACAAACAACCTGGTTATTTGATTTAAAGTATACTTTGGAGTCTTGGGATTTCAGACGAACCCTTTCGCTTTTATATTTCTTTGAACAGCTAAAAAATAATATTGAAATTTCCGCACAGCAAGTGAATATAAGTATTTTAAATTGCAAGTCGGCTAATGAACCTAAACCTAAAAGAATATAAGCACTACGTCGGTGATTTTGATAAAATTTATTCAATAGCCTTCAATTTGAAAGAGGGTGTCTTAAAATGAGTCACTCTTTTTTCGTTGATGCTATCCCGTTACTTTCAAATGCTGAATTAATCCATCAACAATATCAAAATGAAATTTTAATACAATAGGACTTCCCGGGAATGTACCGGAACATTCTGCCGATAAAACACTTGAAGTGCCATTTTCAGTATATTCAAGAGGTTTCATCACAGATCTGTATTTTTCATTTGATTCTTCTATCCAATACTGGATTTCGACTCTTCCGTTATGCGTTTTGCCCTCATCAAACACCACGGCGGTTTCAGAAAAGCAATTGGTGTAGGCAATGCTATCGAAGCTGTTTTGTGCATTAACCAAGTCTGTTATTATTTTCGGTAAGTTCATTTTTATTTTTTTAGATGATTAAATTGTTGGTACTGTACCACCATCGATTATAAATTCTGTTCCCGTTAAATAATTGGCCCTTGGTGAAACGAGAAAACCAACCAATTCGGCTACTTCTTCCGGTTGGGCAGGCCTGCCATAAGGTATTCCTCCCAACGCATCCATGACACCCTGTTGGGCTTCTTCTATGGTACTGTTTGCGTTTCTTGCAATCTCGCCCAGCCACGCTTCCGATGCTGTTGTATTTATCCATCCTGGTGAAACAGTAAGCACGCGAATACCTTTGGGTGTTACTTCATTTGATAAACTTTTACTATAATTGATCAGTCCTGCTTTTGCAGCGGCGTAGGGCAAAGTAGAATCATACAAAGGCAATCTGCCCTGAATTGAGGCAATATGTATAATGACACCGCTTTTTTGACTTATCATTTGTGGCAGAAATCCCCTGTCCAACCGCACAGGAGCCAGTAAATTAGCTTGTAGGGTTGATTCCCAATCTTCATCGCTCAATGCGGTAAAACCACCGGCGGGTGTTGTTGAAGAACCAAGGTTGTTCACAAGGATGTCAAGCTTTCCATAAACAGATAGCACCTCACGGATTACCTTTTGTGTTCCTTCTGCCTTACTTAAATCGGAAGGAATAAAATGCAGTCTGCTGTTTTCTTTTTCGGGTGCGTTCCTTGCACTAATAATAACGGTTGCGCCAGCCTGTAGCAGTCTTTCTGCAATTGCCTTTCCGGCTCCTTTTGTACCTCCGGTTACCAAAGCAATCTTGCCGGATAACTCGTTGTTGAAATTAAATGTTTGTTCCATTGTTTTATATTTTTGTACAAAGTTGGGATGTATATAACTATCTGGCAATAAGGGAAAATCGAATTGCATAGGGATAATTTTTTCCCCTATTGTACAATTTGGAACATTGCACTAGCTTTGCTATATGTACGAGAGAAAAATACCTTTAAACCTGAATTGCGGCCTTGACCTTATTGGCGAAGTCCTTTATGGAAAATGGAAAATGCGTTTGTTGTGGTTTATCAACCAGGGACATAAGCGCCCCAGCGAACTGCAACGTAAAATCCCGGATGCCTCAAGAAGAGTGCTGACGATTCAGCTGAAAGAGTTGGAGGACCATGAATTGATTTCAAAGATGATTTATCCTGTTGTGCCTCCCAAAGTTGAATATAGCCTGACAGATTTTGGAAAAACGCTGATTCCCGTAATTGCAGCAATTGGCGGATGGGGAGATGAACATGAAGAGCGTTTGCGGTCGCTCATTTTGAAACGGTTAGATTCAAAGTCATGATGAATAAAAAAACTAATAATCATTATTTTTAGCATAATTTTTTTATCCAAACGAAAACTAATGAGTACTATTCTTTTTATTACATAAGATCGAAATATGCTAAGAGAATTTTCATATAAACAGTTTGGGAACATTGAATTCAGCAAGGAAGCTACAGAAGAAACGGCACTCGCTTCAATAGCTGAACACATTAAAATTCTATTTATACCAAGAAAGGCTACTATACAGGTTGATTTCCAGGAATTCACGATGGAAACAGATACGCTTTTATTCATCAATCCCCAGGTGATTATTAAACCTTGTGAAACCGTCAATGGGCAGTTGATTTATTTTAATAGAGATTTTTATTGTATCGAAATTCACGACCAGGAAGTGGCCTGTGATGGTATCCTTTATAGTAATGTTTTTGAAATTCCATTTATCAAATTAGATGAAATTCAATCCGGGAATATCCAAAGTATTATTCAGGAAATCAACACTGAAATGACAAATGATGATTCCAGTACAGAGGAAATGTTAAGAATTCTATTAAAAGTTATCATTCTCAAATCGACTCGCATATGGAAACAGCAACATCAGCTATCGGAAAACAGCCAGCATGCAGATGTTCAGTTCTTAAGGAAGTTCAGCAAATTGGTTGAACAAAATTTTAAGACACATCATACCGTTGCCGATTATGCTGAGATGTTATTCATAACGCCAAAAAACCTAAGTAAAAAAATAGGGCTAATCAGCAAAAGAACTCCAAACGATATTATAAAAGAACGAATCATATTAGAGAGCAAGCGACTTTTGGCGCATACCAAAATGACAGTAAAAGAAATTGCCTTCATTCTCAATTATGAAGACGATGCTTATTTCATCCGCTTTTTTACCAAATACGCAGGTTTGTCGCCGATGTCTTTTAGAAAGCAATTCTAAATCTAAACAGACAGCAAATTTATAAGCAAAGCACGGCAATTATGTCGTGCTTTTTCTATTAAACCAATACAGGGAAATAATGTAAAGCATTATGAATCCGCTTGATTTTGCATTCAGGGAAAAAAGTGCAATTTAAAGAGAAAACCGTCCATTGATGTCCTTGAACATTTCCCGCAACTTTGCTTCATCGAATAATACTAACAATTTAAAAATAACAAAAAATGAAAAATTTAATTTTAGCAGTCGGATTGTTTTCAACCTTATTAATAAGCAATGTTTCGTTTTCACAAACAAAAAGAGTCGCCGCTTCGGCTGGTAGGGAAGAATATATTGAAGTAGAGAAAAATGTAAAACTTCATGTAACCGATTTAGGTGAAGGACAGCCTGTTGTTTTAATTCATGGCTGGCCTCTAAGCGACGAAATGTATGAATACCAATACCAGTATCTAAGCCGAAAGGGGTTTAGGGTAATCGGAATAACCTTGAGAGGTTTTGGAAAATCAGACAAGCCTTATGGGCGATATGATTTTGATGTTTTTTCGGATGATATTAAAGTGGTTTTAGACAAACTGAAAATTAAAAATGCTGTAATGGGTGGTTTCTCCATGGGTGGTGCGGTAGTGCTTCATTATGTTACAAAATATGATGCAGCCCATGTTAACAAACTAGCCCTTTTTGGAGCAGCAGCCCCTTCGTGGAAGAAAAGAGACGGATCTCCTTATGGCATATCTGAAGATGATGCAAACGGACTGATCGCAAAAACCATGACAGGCAGAGAAGATTTGATCGCTGGATTTGGAAGCGCCTTTCCTGCCAAAGAAGGCAATATCTCGAAAAATGTAGAAAAATGGCTGGAAAGTATCAATTTGCAAGCATCGCCTTATGCCATCACCGAATCGATAAAAGCGCTTTCAAATATTGACTTACGTCCTGAATTATCTAAAATTAATATTCCCGTAGCGATTTTTCATGGGCTACAAGACAAATTATGTCCATTCGGGTTTGCGGAAGAGCTGAATAAAGGAATTAAAAATTCCCGTATCATAAGATTTGAAAATAGTGGGCACGCCTTATTTGTTGAAGAAACAGAAAAATTCAATACAGAGCTAGAAAAGTTTGCAAGACAATAAGCATTGTAGTATTATTTAAATAAAGACATACGAAGGAAATTATTCAACTTTGTGTGTCTTTAATTTTTAGTAATATTATTAGTCAATAAATATAGTAGCATCACATTCTAGAAACAAGATATAAATGAATTTTCGTATTGATTTATAGTGGTTTATGTAGTAATTCGTGGCAGTTTTTTTAAATAAATTTTTGCCACGAATCTGCCACTAAAACTTAGAGCACTTTTGAAAATAATGCGTGTAGGAGTAAAAAGCAAAAGCCTGCAAATCTTAAGATTTGCAGGCTTTATAATGCTTTTAAAGATATCTTCCGATTCTTCTGCGGAGAAAGAGGGATTCGAACCCCCGGACCTGTTACAGTCAACAGTTTTCAAGACTGCCGCAATCGACCACTCTGCCATTTCTCCAGTATGTTGCTATCATTTCCTGATTGCGAGTGCAAATATAGAAACCTTTTTTGAGTTTCAAAACATTTTGAAGGTAAAATTCAAAACATTTTTCAGCAACATTTTTAATTATTTCATTTTCTAGTGTTTACACCAAAAATAAAATTCATTTATTTTTTAGAATTCGACGTATTCCATGATTTCTAAGCCATATCCAATCATACCGACACGTTTCGTCTGCTCAGAATTGGATAATAATCGGATGTTGGTGATGTCGATATCATGCAATATTTGTGCGCCAATACCAAAATCTTTGTTGTCCATTTTTACTTGTGGTGCCTTAAAAACTCCTTTTTCCTGTAATCCTTTTAGTTCTGTGATACGATTCAGGAGTTCAATAGGCTGGATTTCCTGATTGATGAACAGAATGGCACCTTTGCCTTCTTCATTGATACGTTGGAACATTCTTTCCAGTTTTTGGTCAGGATCATTCGTAAGCGTACCTAAGATGTCATTATTGACTTGTGTGGAATTAATACGGGTCAATATTGATTCTCCTATATTCCAGCTTCCTTTGGTAAGGGCAAGATGGACTTGCTTATTTGTAGTTTGTACATAAGCTCTAAGTCTGAATGTGCCAAAACGGGTTTCAATTTCGAAATCTTCTTTCTTTTGGATAAGACTGTCGTGCTGCATTCTGTAAGCTACCAAATCTTCGATTGAAATGATTTTCAGGTCGAATTTTTTAGCCACTTCAAACAGCTGTGGCAAACGTGCCATAGAGCCATCTTCGTTTAGGATTTCTACAAGAATTCCGGCCGGTTTTAGCCCGGCAAGACGTGCCAGGTCGATAGCAGCTTCTGTATGTCCGGTTCTTCTTAAAACACCGCCTTGTTTTGCCCTTAACGGGAAAATATGTCCCGGACGTCCCAAATCTTCCGGCTTGGTATTATCGTCAACCAAAAACTGTATGGTTTTGGCACGGTCATGTACGGAAATTCCAGTAGTACAACCATGTCCTATCAAGTCAACAGAAACCGTAAATTGGGTTTCGTGTAATACCGTATTATTGGTAACCATCAGGTTGAGGTCTAATTCCTTGCAGCGGGCTTCGGTTAGCGGGGCGCAAATCAGCCCACGACCATGCGTTGCCATGAAATTAATCATTTCAGGTGTCACTTTTTCTGCAGCGGCAATAAAATCGCCTTCATTTTCACGATCTTCATCATCAACTACAATGATGATTTTTCCCTGACGGATGTCTTCAATCGCTTCTTCAATAGTATTGAGCTTTGTAATTTTATTCTCGGACATTATTTAGGTGTGTTGTTGTTTTTAATTCTGAATAATTTTTGGAATCCTTTCTGGATAGGAGAGAGGATAATATCCATATTAATCAATCCGATGTCGTTTGTAGCCCTGTAAGTCAGTAAGATGGCCAAAGGGGACAAAACAAATGAGGACATCCAGGAACCCAAAAATGGTGGAATTCCGTTTTCCTGAGCCAGTTTTCGGCCAAAGGTATTGATAAAATGGAAGGTAATAAAAATGAGGACGGCAAATACGATTGGCAATCCCAATCCTCCTTTTCGGATAATTGCGCCAAGAGGAGCTCCGATAAAGAACATTAATATACAGGAAAAAGCAATGACAAATTTTTCATACAAAGCCAGCCAGTGGTTATTGATGTTTTTTTGTTTTAATTCCATTTCCTGTTTTGTGCCTTCAATAGAGAATTTGGCGCTTTCAAGATTACTTATTGCAATTTCCAATGCTCTTGATTTGTCGGCTGTAGATAAAATGCTTAAAGGATCTGTTATGTTAGTATCTTTTTTAGGTTTGCTGTTGGCAGCTGCTGCATTTGGAGCTTTGTAATTAATGACCCCGCTTCTCTGGTAAATATTTTCTGCAAAAGAAACCAAGTCCTTATTGAAGTTTTTATGAAGGGAATCTAAGGTGTATTTAAGTTCACTTACATTAAGCATGGCGTTGGTATTCGTAATATTCGATTCGTCTTCCACCGTATTCAGTTTGGACAAATCAATATTGATAATGTCCTTTTTAAAGGAAGCTTTCACAAAAGGAACTCTATTACGCTCTTCGTATTTCTTAGGAATAATATTTTCGTAATAATTGCCGTCAAACAAAATCATTTGCAGCATAGTAGATTCTTCCTGATTTACCAATAGGCCATTTTTAGCCTTGATGACAATATTGTTTCCAATACCATTGGCCGCTTTTTTGTGGATAGTCACTCCGCTCAGCTTTTCGCCTTTATCTCCCGATTTTTTATTGACTTTGATATTGTAATCGCCAACGTCACTAAATTGTCCTTCTGCAATAGCCATAGCAGGTTTGGTTTGAACGATATCCCTGCGAAGATTTAAGGATTTGTATTCCGCTACCGGAATGACATTGTTCGCAAAAAAGAAAGCTACGATACTTAAGAAGACAATAAATACCATCAGGCTTTTCATCGCTCTCTGAAGCGAAATTCCTGAAGATTTCATAGCCGCAAATTCATAGTTCTCTGCCAGGTTCCCGAAGGTCATGATAGAGGCCAGTAATATGGAAAGCGGCAATACCAAAGGAATCATCTTTGGCGAATAGAACAAAAGAAATTTTACAATTAGAAGCATATCCAAATCTTTTCCTGCCAATTCAGCAATAAAAAGCCAGACTGTTTGCAAGATAAAAATGAAAAAGAGGATTACAAAAACCGTAGCTAATGTCTTCAGAAATGTCGTTAGAATGTATCTGTCAAGAATTTTCACCGATGTATCAATCTAGTTTGTTGATATAGTAATTAGGGTATTTACTTTCCGCAAAGGTAAATTGATTTTTTGATAATGGCTGATTGGTTTTAAAAGAATTAACAGTGATTGTAGTTTTTGATCCGTTCTTTCCTATTTCCATAAGATTGTAGATGTGTTTAGTCTGAACATCAATACCCAAATAGATTTCTTTTCTTTCGTCTTTAGAACTTGTTGGAACCAGCTTCACATATTGGATTTTTCTACCGCGAACGTTTTGCAGGATATCCCAGGAATATTTGAATCCGTGATTGAAAAATGTCAGCATTTTGGATGGTGTTACGGCATCTTCTTCATTTTCGTCAAATTTTGAAATGCTTATTTCTTCATCTTCGGGAACAATATTATATATTTTTTTTCCGTCATAGATTTTGGTCACTCCCATGAAGTTCAGGACATATTTATTGCCCTGCATGATAACATTTCCTTTGCTTTCCTGATTTAGGTTTTCTTTTGGATTGGTAAGGGAATATTTAAAGTCAATAGCAATATTATCATAGCTTTTTACTTTGGCAGATACTTCATCCAGCAGATTTCTGGCTTTTTGGCTGTTCTGCGCCTGAATAGTAAAGGAGATAAAAAATAATGCAATAACGGGTAATAACCTTTTCATTTTAAAAATCATTTTGCTCATTGTTAAAGAATTGGTCAAGAGAATTCAAGTCAGGAATATTAACGGTTCTGGCTTTACTTCCTTCAAAAGGGCCAACAATTCCGGCGGCTTCCAATTGATCAATTAATCTTCCGGCACGGTTATAACCCAGTTTCAGCTTGCGCTGTAATAGGGAGGCTGAACCTTGCTGTGCTGTAACAATGATTTCGGCAGCTTCCCTGAACATGGAATCTCTTTCGCTAATATCCACATCAAGTTTAATGCCATTTTCTTCTCCGATGTACTCGGGAAGCAGGTATGCGTTAGGATAGGCTTTTTGTGCACCTATAAATTCAGTAATTTTTTCTACTTCCGGAGTGTCTACAAAAGCACACTGCACACGGATTACATCGTTTCCGTTGGTATATAGTAAATCTCCACGTCCAATAAGCTGGTCGGCACCCTGAGTGTCCAGAATAGTTCTGGAATCGATTTTTGAAGTAACACGGAAAGCAATCCTTGCAGGGAAGTTCGCTTTGATTATACCAGTAATAACGTTAACCGATGGTCGTTGCGTTGCAATAATCAAATGGATTCCGATGGCCCTTGCCAACTGTGCCAGTCTTGCAATAGGAGTTTCGACTTCCTTGCCAGCTGTCATAATAAGGTCGGCAAATTCATCGACGACCAAAACGATATAAGGCAAAAACCGGTGTCCGTTTTCAGGATTTAATTTTCTTAACTTAAACTTTTCGTTGTATTCTTTAATATTACGCACCATCGCGTCTTTTAATAAAGAATAACGGTTATCCATTTCAACGCAAAGAGAATTTAGCGTATTGATTACTTTGGCATTATCGGTTATGATGGCTTCTTCCGTATCAGGAAGTTTGGCCAGGTAATGGCGTTCAATCTTATTGAATAGCGTAAGCTCGACTTTTTTAGGGTCTACCAAAACAAATTTTACTTCCGCCGGGTGTTTCTTGTAAAGCAATGATGTCAATACGGCATTTAAACCGACAGATTTTCCTTGTCCGGTAGCACCCGCCATTAAAAGGTGAGGCATTTTTGCCAAATCGACAACAAATGTTTCGTTGGAAATTGTTTTACCAAGTGCAATAGGAAGTTCCATTTCAGCTTCCTGGAATTTTGCAGCCCCAATAACGCTTTTCATAGAAACCATAGTCGGATTCTTATTAGGCACTTCGATACCAATAGTTCCTTTTCCCGGAATTGGCGCAATGATACGGATTCCCAAAGCAGATAATGATAAGGCAATATCGTCTTCCAAGCTTTTGATTTTTGAAATTCGGATACCGGCTTCCGGAACAATTTCATATAATGTTACAGAAGGACCAACCGTAGCTTTGATTTGGGCAATTTCTATTTTATAGTTTCGTAAGGTTTCAACAATCCTGTTTTTGTTTTCTTCAAGCTCTTCCTGATTGATTGTAATTCCACCATTTGAATATTCTTTCAGGAGGTCCAGTGTTGGGAATTTGTAATTCGACAGGTCTAAAGTAGGGTCGAATTCTCCAAAATCGGCAACTAATTTTGAAGCCAGGTTTTCTATAACCGTATCTTCATCGGCAAATTTTTCAATTACGAAAGCGTCGTCGTTTGTTTCTATAATTTCCGGTTCGTGCGAATGTACCGGAGCTACCGGAGGTTTGACGATTGGCTCGATAGTAATATGTGAAGGATTATTGATGGTAGGTTTTAACGCTTCCTTATTGATTTCAAATTGGGAAAGCGGTTTTAGGGTAGGTTCTTCAATTTCCTCATCCTCTTCTTCAATAATATCTTCTTCTTCGATAATATCCTCTTCCAAAATTTCGTCTGTCAGTTCCTGTACGGCTACAGGAGCTGCAACAGATTCGGCCACGGCTCTTTCTTCTGCTTTTCTCTTTTTTTCCTCGAAATAGTTTTTGATAGCATCCGGCGAAACTTTCATTTTGAAAATCAGGTAAACAAGCAATCCAAAAACCAATAGGAGTAGGGTACCTGCTTTTCCAAGATAATCCTGCATGAAAAGATTCATTTCAAAGCCAATAACACCTCCCAGTTCAGGTAGGAAATCGGCAAAGAATCCAAATAATATGGAAATGATGATAATGGCAAACAAATCCCAAAACCAGGTGTTTTTAAGTTTTTTTACCGGCAAATCCAGAATAAGGTACATTCCGGTTATGAAGAATAAGCGTACCAAAAGAAATGAGGCTACACCAAATCCCTGGTATAAGAATAAATTGGCAAGGTAAGCACCAAATTTCCCTAACCAGTTCTGAACTTCTACTGAACGGTCTGCCAATGCATCTACAGCGCTCTGGTCATATTGACCGTATAAGAAAAAGGATATAAAAGCCAGCAAAAGGGCAACAGAAAACAAGACTAATAAAGCTCCGAAGATTACTTTGTGTTGTCTTGTCAATTTCCAGGTTTTCTTCTCAGAAGATTGAGAATCCTTTTTGCCGGGAGTTTCTTTTTTTGTCGTTTTAGCCATTAAAAGAGGAGATGATTAGATGTAAAAATAAATAAATTTTCTACAAATTTTGAAATTTCGGTATATATATAATGAGGCCGACAGCGATGGCGGCTACCGCAGCAAAAAACACGGCTCCGGCAGCAACATCCTTTATAAAACCAATTTTATCATGAAAATTGGGATGAATAAAATCGGCTATTTTTTCCACAGCCGTATTCAATCCTTCGATACTTAAGACCAGCCCAATTGCCATTGTCTGGAATAGCCATTCCGTTTTGGAAATATTAAAATAGAATCCGGCAATTGTGATTGCAATTCCCAGAAAGAATTGGACCATAACGCTATGTTCGGTTGAAATTAGTTTGTAAGCACCACGAATGGCATATTTAAAACTTTTTAGCCGCCCGGTTACAAAAGAATGGTCTGTCTTCATATTTGTATTATAATTTAAAGTACGGCCAATGCACTTTCATAATCCGGCTCGTTGGCAATTTCAGAAACCTGTTCTGTATGCAGCACAGTACCGTTTTCGTCAAGAACAATAACCACACGGGAGTGCAGGCCTTGCAAAGCGCTATCTGCAATTTCCAATCCGTAGGTTTTTCCAAAACTTCCATCTCTGAAATCAGAAAGACAGATTACATTATCCAGTCCTTCAGCACCACAGAATCGTTTCTGAGCAAATGGAAGGTCTCTTGAAATACAAAGTACAGTAGTATTCTCCAAACTGCTTGCCTTAGCATTAAAACTTCTGACAGAAGTAGCACAAGTGGCTGTATCGATACTAGGGAAAATGTTCAGCACTAATTTTTTTCCTGCAAAATCAGATAGGGATACAACGCCTAAATCTTTATTTACTAATTTGAAATCAGGTGCTTTTGAACCTACTTTAGGTAACTCACCGCTTATTTTTATTGGATTTCCTCCTAATGTTACTGCTGCCATTTTTTTAAATTTTATAAGGTTCAAAAGTATGAAAAATATATTTGTTAAAAGGAGTGATGTTAAAAAACTCTCATGGTATATGGAACCGGCGGGGATTTGGTGACGGCTAGAAAAGTGATTTGAAATGTTTGAATTGATGATATAGAGCTGCTTTCAATTCAGGTTTGTAGCAGTGAGTCAATATAAAAAGCCCATTGCAACAGCAATGGGCTTTGGACAGAATTATTTATTTGCGCTTACGATTTTGTTTAGCTTCTAATTTTTGTTTTATTTTTTCTTGTTTCTTTTCTTTTAAATCAACAGTCGGAGCTTTTAAATTTTTTCCTTTAGCCATGATAATAACTTTTAAATGTTTTGAAATAAAATTCTTGTATCAGGGGAATTAAAACCTATAGAAAAATATACCTGCGAGTAAGCGGCGGGCATAGCAATGCCCACTAAAAATTTAGCGGTATAGATTCAGGTTTTTAAGCACACTCGCGGGTGCTTATAAATTCGGGAAGATGATTTTGGATTTACGGATTAGAGACTTGTCAGCCATCAAATAGCCGGACTCTACAAGATGCGGTATCTGTAGAATAGAAAAACTTTTTATTGGAAACATTTCACCTGTCATAACAAAAAAGAAACTTTCTAAGCTTACCCTACAAACATATTGTTTTTTAGGAACATTTCAAACTTTAAAAACTATTGTAGCACTTTATGAAAATACAGAAGTAATAAACAAAAAAAAGCCCCCGTAAAGAGAGCAAATTTTATAAGGCAAAAAGGATTTATTTGTCAATGGAGCCAAGAACCCGCTGCATAAACTTATTGAGCGCTTCCTTTTTATCTGTACCGTCTTTAATCATCTTATTGACTTCAAGAGCACCGTACATATTAGAAATCAATTCCCCGATAACATCCAGTTCTTCATCCTTGAGTGACGGGACTTCGGTCAAAGCTTCAAGCACTTCGATGGTTTCAATTATATAATCCTGGTCATTTTCTTCAATAAATTGAGTCAGATGTTTGATAACGGGTAATTTCATGTTTGATTTCTTAAATTTTTAATGGTTCAATTAAGCTATTTCATTTACCAATTCTGATAAAACTTCTGCTTTATTAGTTTGTGTCTGGTTTACCAACTGTCCGTTTACGAAAGTCGCAAAAGTAGGCAGATTGGAAACGTTGGCTAATTTTCTGGATTCCGGTGAATTTTCAGCATCTACCAAAACGAAAGTGATATTTTCGTTTTCTGAAGCCAGTTTTTTGAATTTTGGCTTCATGATACGGCAGTTTCCACACCAGGAAGCAGAATATTGCACGACAACTTTTTCATTAGAATTTACTAAATTCTGTAGTGTGTCTTCGTTTAAATCAATTAACATAGCAATCTTTTTTTGTGTTTATAAATTGCCGTCTTTAATAATGTCATAAAGACGGCAATTGAAATTGTTATTAGTTATTCAGGTAAGAAGCAACACCTTCTCTTGTAGCGAACATCGCTTCTTTTCCTTCTTCCCAGTTAGCAGGACATACTTCACCTTTAGTTTGTACGTGAGTATAAGCATCAACTAGTCTTAAGTATTCAGCAACGTTTCTTCCCAACGGCATATCGTTTACGCTTTCGTGGAAGATTTTTCCTGTCTCATCAATCAAATAAGTAGCTCTGTAAGTTACGTTTGAACCTTCGATGATTACTGAATCTGTTTCTTCGCTGTAGCTAGTAGACTCTATGTCTAAGATTCCAAGGATGTTAGCAAGGTTACGGTTAGTATCCGCTAAGATAGGATAGGTTACACCTTCGATTCCCCCGTTGCTTTTTGGTGTATTCAACCATGCAAAGTGTACTTCGTTAGTGTCGCAAGAAGCTCCGATTACGATAGTGTTTCTTTTTTCAAATTCTGGCAATGCAGCCTGGAAGGCGTGTAGTTCTGTTGGGCAAACAAAAGTGAAATCTTTTGGATACCAGAACAATAATACTTTTTTGTTGTTGTTTACTGCTTCTTCAAAAATGTTGATTTTTAGATTATCACCCATTTCTGAGATAGCATCTACTGCAATGCTTGGGAATTTTTTTCCTACTAATGACATAATATATTTGGTTTAAAAGTTATTTTTTTATCTGATGCAAAACTACACTTATGATTTACTTTTACACATAGAAAATTATTATATATATTTATTTATCGATAGTTTAAGGCTATTGTTTTGGGTAGGCTGAGAATCTTCTAATTTTTGATTTCTATTTTTATTGAATTCGCAGTTTTGGCATTTTTCTTTTTCATAAATCCTATTATTAAGTTTGGTTTTATATATTTGTTTTTGGTTAAATTTTAAACCACAGAAATAGATTCTTCACAAAATCAATTAAATACGCACTTCCATATATGAGTTTTTCCAGTTTATTCAGAAAGAAAACAGTACAGGATATTTTAAAGCAGGTTGAAAAAAACGAAATAGACGGACACAGTTCATTAGGAAAACACCTGACA
Source organism: Flavobacterium lindanitolerans (assembly GCF_002846575.1). Lineage (NCBI taxonomy): Bacteria > Pseudomonadati > Bacteroidota > Flavobacteriia > Flavobacteriales > Flavobacteriaceae > Flavobacterium > Flavobacterium lindanitolerans. The sequence goes on along the minus strand of NZ_PJND01000008.1, from coordinate 72,336 downwards.
GCCAGAGACCTGACGGCTTTTGGAATTGCAGCCATAGTTGGTGCCGGAATTTTCAGTACTATTGGAAAAGCCAGTGCTGATGGTGGTCCGGCAGTTATCTTTTTATTCTTGTTTACAGCCTTAGCCTGTAGTTTTGCAGCCTTTGCCTATGCTGAATTTGCTTCAATGGTGCCTGTTTCAGGTAGCGCCTATACTTATTCTTATGTTGCTTTTGGGGAATTGATAGCCTGGATTATTGGTTGGGCACTGATTATGGAATATGCCATCGGGAATATTACCGTAGCCATATCGTGGAGTGATTATTTCACCGGACTGCTCGAAAGCGGCGGGCTCCATCTGCCGCAATGGATACAGATGGATTATCTCACAGCTTCTAACGGCTATGCAGAAGCAACTGCCTTAATGCAGGGCGGAAAATCATTCGCCAATCTGGACGCAGGATTACAGGATGCTTATACAGCCTGGGCAACTTCGCCTGTAATAGGTTCTTTTCATCTGGTAACAGATATTCCTGCCTTATTCATCATCGTTTTGATAACTGCTTTGGTATACAGAGGAATGAAAGAATCCAGAAATGCCAGTAACCTGATGGTTGTTGTCAAGCTATGTGTCATACTTTTGGTAATTGCTGTAGGTGTTTTTTATGTAGATACGGAAAATTGGAATCCGTTTGCACCAAATGGGGTGAATGGCGTGCTAAAAGGAGTTTCTGCTGTGTTTTTTGCCTATATTGGTTTTGACGCTATTTCTACTACGGCTGAAGAATGTAAGAATCCGCAGCGTGATCTTCCGCGAGGAATGATGTGGGCTATTATTATATGTACAATTCTGTATATTGCTATTGCGCTGGTATTAACTGGTATGGTAAAATACAATTCCCTGAATGTAGGTGATCCTTTGGCTTTTGTGTTTGAAAAGCTGGATTTGAAGTGGATGTCAGGAATTATAGCGGTAAGTGCCGTTGTAGCTATGGCCAGCGTATTGTTGGTATTTCAGATGGGACAGCCAAGAATCTGGATGAGCATGAGCCGCGATGGTTTGTTGCCACAGAAATTTTCAAGAGTGCATCCTAAATTCAAGACGCCATCCTTTGCAACCATTGTAACCGGTTTCGTGGTTGCTATTCCGGCTCTTTTCCTAAATCTGACCATGGTTACTGATTTGTGCAGTATAGGAACATTATTTGCTTTTGTACTTGTTTGTACGGGTGTACTTGTATTGCAGAACAAACCAAATATTCCGCGAGGAAAGTTCAAAACGCCTTATATCAATTCCAAATACATCGTTCCTGTTTTACTGCTTGCAGGTATTGTTTATTCGTTTACCTACAACAAAAAGAACACGATGGATTTTATAACGAATGTACCGCAGATTAACAGTCCGGCTTCCATCGTTACTTCTCTTAATAAAGCTGAAACGGAAGAAGTATATAAATTCCTGGTTGAAAATCATAAAGAAAGGGTATTTAATAAGACTACGGATTTAGAGCAGATACTAAGCGATTTTCAGGAAAATGAAACAGAATACATTGCCGTTGTAGAATCGCTTCCCATAGATAAATCTTTGAAATATGAAACAGGTTTTGCCTTATTCAAGCACAAAATACCAATGTGGATTTTCCTTACCGTTTTGGTAGGACTGGCTGTGTGGGCATTCCGCCAAAATCTATCACTCATACCATTATTGGGATTAATTTGCTGTTTGTATATGATGGCAGAATTAAGTGTCTGGAACTGGATTTACTTCTTTATCTGGCTGTTAGTTGGATTGGCAATTTACTTTGGCTATAGCAGAAAACACAGCAAACTGAATTTTATAAAGGAGAATTAAAGATAAAAAGAAAGCCGGCTGATTAAGCCGGCTTTCTTTTCTATTAGTGGAAATTATTTTTTCAAATACAGGAAGAAATAATCTGCAATCTTTTGATTCAAGTGGATTCTGTCTCTACCGCTAACATTGTGTTCGTGTGTAGGGTATAAGAAATAATCAATCTGTTTTCCTTCTTTGATGCAGGCCTGGATAAATTCCATGCTGTTTTGCTGTACAACAACCGGGTCTTGTGCTCCGTGAATCATTAACAGATGTCCTTTCAATTGTTTGGCTTTGTTGATAACGCTTGCTTTTTCATAACCTTCAGGGTTTTCCTGCGGCATATCCATATATCTTTCACCATACATTACTTCATAGTATTTCCAGTCGCAAACAGGACCTCCGGCAACGCCTACTTTGAAAACGTCATTATGGTTCAAAAGGAGAGAAGTAGTCATAAAACCTCCAAAGCTCCATCCGTAAACCCCGATTCTGTCCTGGTCAACAAAACTTTTTGATTTCAGGAATTCGATTCCTTTCATCTGGTCTGCCATTTCGTTTTGTCCCAGATTTCTGTGAATAACATGCTCAAAATCTCTTCCTCTGGCATCACTTCCTCTGTTATCGACCGTAAAGACTACAAATTCATTTTGTGCCATAAAGAAATCAAACAGACCCGCTCCACCAAGCCATTCGTTTTGTACCAACTGTGCATGAGGTCCGCCATAAACATATACCATTACAGGATATTTTTTAGTAGCATCAAAATTAGCAGGATAAATCAAACGCCCATTCAATGGTGTTTTACCATCGGCAGCAGTTATTTTTACCAATTCCATTTTTGGAAGATTTGTTTTTCCCAGGTAAGGATTGGTTGCTTTAATCAGATTGGTTGATTTGTTTGTTTTTAAATTTACAATGGCCACTTCATTAGGAGTAGTCACATTGGTAAATTGGTCGAGCAATAAGGTTCCGTCACTGCTAATGCTACCGGCATGCATTCCGGATGTAGTTGTCAATTGTGTTGTTTTACCTGATTTCAAATCCACTTTAAAAAACTGTCTGTCCAGACCGTTGTTTGATGTTCCGATGTAGAATACGTTCTTTCCTTCTTTATCAAAATCCAATAGGCTGGTAACCACAACATCATTATAGCCCAGTTTTCGAACCAGTTTGCCGTCTGTATTGTAAAGATACAATTGCTCAAAACCGTCCTTTTCACTTCGGTATAAAAATTCTGTTGCAGAATTTGGAAGGAAAGTCAGGTCGTGTAACGGCTCAACATAAGTAGAAGCTTTTTCTTCAAATAACGTTTTTACTAAAGTTCCCGTTGAAGCATCATATTTGTTTAATTTCAAATGGTTCTGCTCTCTGTTTAATACGCCAATATAAACGAATTTCCCGCTTGGGTCCCAGGTAATACAGGTCAGGAACTGTTCTTTAGGTTCTCCGGTTTGCAATGTTACCGATTTCTTAGCATTTACATCATAAACCACAAGAGTTACTTCCTCACTTTTCATACCCGCCATTGGGTATTTGATATTTTTATTGGCCGCAATTCGCGCACTAAAATCAGTAAGCGGATAATCGGCAACCATTGTTTCATCTTTTCGGTAATAAGCCAGCTTGTCATTTTTTGGACTCCACCACATTCCGCGGTTGATTCCAAATTCCTGTCTGTGTGTATAATCGCTTCCGTTTACTATTCCAGCATTTTCATCAGAAGTAACGTTAGTTGTCTGCCCTGAATTGGTAGTAATCTTAATGTTGTTATTGTCAAGCCAGGCTGCATATTTTCCATCTGACGAAATAATCTGGTTTCTTCCATCAGAAGAAAAAGCAATGCCATTTCTGACTTCTTTTTTATCAACATCAAATTGGATAAGATATTTGGAGTTCTTTCCGTCTACTTCAAATTCCAATGTGCTTTTGTCAATCCACGTATAAGAATACGGGAACATTCTCAATTGAAATTCATCAGTAGAAAATTTGTTTTTCAAGGCTGTCTGAAGGTCGGCTTTTGTCAAAAGAATTGTTTCTGTCCAATTGCCTTCTTCGCTTTTTGAAACCAGCTTTGAATAAGAATTGTCCAGATAGGTTATGGCTTTGGTGTCTTTTCTCCATTTTGGAGCAACCAGGTTTTCAACGGCAAAGTTTCGATATTGTCCAAAAGTAGCCTCTTCAATAGTAAGGTTCTTTTGGGCATAAGCGACAATCCCAGCCAGAAGGAAAGCCGATAAAAAAGATATTTTTTTCATGTTGTTAAAATTAAAGTCGCTAATTTACTCAAAATAGTAGTCGTGGAAATGAAAGATTGTTACAAATATTCCTTAAAAAAGGTAATGCCATCTTTGACCTTATTGCATAGATTAATACAGATTTTTTAAGAGATGGATGGAAATCCGTGAAATCAGCGTCATCCGCATTCCTAAATTATACGGAATCAAATGTATACGTCACAAATTATCAAGATGTCTCAGGTTTTTAATAGACGGATGGAAATCAGCGAAATCAGCGTCATCCGCGTTCCTAAATTATAAGGAATCAAATATATACGCCACAGATGATTCAGATTTACACCAGATTTTCAAGAGATGGATGGAAATCCGTGAAATCAGCGAAATCCGTGTTATCCGCATTCCTAAAATTATGCAGAATCAAATATATGCCACAGATTGCATAGATTATCCCAGATTTTAAAATAAGTGAAAATCTGAGGAATTAGAGAAGTCAGTGTTCTAAAGAAGAAAAAAATGCCTTTATAATTCCAGATTGGAACTAAAAAGGCATCACGGTTTATTTAGGTTGGTTATTATGCTAAAGCCATAGACTTATCCAGTATTCCTAAGTCTTCCATACAGGTTCTCATCATAGAATAAGTTCTTTCAATATCATTGTCCAATCCGATTGAAAAACGGATTAATCCATCGGTCAATCCCATAGCAGCCTGTTCTTCTAAAGGAATTTCGCTTGATGTAGATGTTCCCGGAGCACTGAACAAAGTCTTGTAGAATCCTAAACTCACGGCCAGATATCCCAGATTTCGCTGTTGCATCAACTCCATCAGTTCATTTGCCTTATCAAGCGTACCTACATCAATTGTCATCATTCCTCCAAAGCCATATTCAGGATTAATCATGTTTTTGTATAATTCGTGGCTCGGATGGCTTTTTAGTCCCGGGTAGACTGTTTTCAATCCATCTTTCTCAAACTTTTCAGCAAGATAAAGAGCATTGTAACTATGTTGTTTAATACGGATATGCAATGTTCTTAGATTTTTCATCACGCTGGCAGAACGAAGACTGTCCATTGTAGGTCCTAAAAGCATACTCGCACCATTGTTTACATTTTTCAGGCTATTCACAAATTCCTGTGATGCACAAACAACACCGCCTACGGTATCACTACTACCATTAATGTATTTTGTTAAACTGTGTATTACAATATCGGCACCCAGTTTTGCAGGAGCAACAGACAATGGCGAAAAAGTATTATCGACTACCAACTTGATATTGTGTTTTTTGGCAATCTTAGCTAAACCGGCAATATCAGCCACTTCAAGAAGCGGGTTACTCACAGTTTCGCAGTAAAGAACTTTAGTGTCAGGTGTAATAGAAGCTTCAACAATATCCAACTTTGTAATGTCTACAAAAGTTGTTTTGATGCCAAATTTAGGGGCAAAATTCTTTAAAAAGGCATAAGTTCCTCCGTAAATAGTTCTGCTGGAAACAATATGGTCACCATTTCCGCACAATTGCAATAAGGTTGGTGTAATCGCACCCATACCGGAAGCCGCTACATTTGCAGATTCTGTACCTTCCATAGCAGCCAGAGCCTTGTCAAGATACAGGTTGCTTGGAGAGGAATGGCGTGAATACAGGTAACATCCTTCAGCATTGCCTTCAAAAGTGTCGAACATTGTTTTTGCCGATAAAAAAGTATAAGTAGAAGAGTCAGATATAGAAGGGTTTACGCCTCCAAATTCTCCAAAATATTGTAAGTCCTGAATATTGTCTGCCGGATTAAAATCTTTCATAATATAGTGATAGTTAATAGTAAAATAAAAACCAAAAAAACAATCAAATAAGTAAAAAATCAATTATATATTTAAAATTTAGAATATTAAACTATAAATTATAATTTTGATAGTTTTTTAATCTGAATTGTATTGTAAAATATTATATCAACCGAAAATCCATCAATTATGACATTAGATACTATTGACAAAAAACTTTTAAAACTGCTGCAGGAGGATTCCAAGCGTACTACTAAAGAACTTTCCCTAAAGCTGGACCTTTCCGTTACAGCCGTTTATGAACGCATAAAAAAACTGGAAAGGGAAGGAATCATAAAAAAATATGTAGCTCTTCTTGACAGAAATACTATCCAAAAAGGATTTGTTGTTTTTTGCCACTTGAAATTGATGCAGCACACCAAAGAATTTATTTCTCAGTTTGAAAAAGAGGTCGTACAGCTCAATGAAGTTCTTGAATGTTTTCATGTGAGCGGTGATTATGACTACATACTTAAAATTTGTGTCGAAAATATGGAAGAATATAGGGAATTTATGGTTACTAAACTTACAAGTCTGCAGCATATTGGCAGTACGCACAGTATGTTTATGATTGGAGAAGTCAAGAATACTACTGCTTTTGTCTTTTGATTTCAAAAAGCTAAATAAATGCTAATGTGCTTGTAATCATTGGTTTTTAAATGTTAAAAATCTATTTTTGAGAATAACCAAAAAAAATTACATGCAGCATCAATTACAACAGACTACAGTTGATAAATACATAATCAATCCGTTAAAATCTTTTATAAGCAATTCTGTTATGGGTGGTGTGGTGCTTTTGGGCGCTGCCATTATTGCTATGATTTTAGCCAATTCACCCTGGTCGGAATCTTTTTTAGGATTTTGGAAAAACAGAATCTCGATTGGATTTAATGATACTGTTTTTTTAGATTATGATTTGCATCATTGGATTAATGATGGTTTGATTTCTATATTCTTTTTTGTTTTGGGACTGGAGTTGAAAAGAGAAATGGTGGACGGTCAGTTATCAGGTTTCAGAAATGCAGTCCTGCCTATTATAGTTGGGATTTCCGGAATGATTTTTCCCGCATTTATTTTTTTTCTTTTTAATGGATCTGATACCCAGGCCATCAACGGATGGGGAATTCCTATGGCTTGTGATATTGCATTTGTACTTGGGATTTTATACTTATTGGGAGATAGGGTTCCGGTGTCTGTGAAGATTTTTTTTACGGCTTTTGGAATTGTAGATGATATTGGTGCTGTTTTGGTGATTGCTTTAGTCTATACTAATGAAATATCGATGTGGAGCCTGGGATTAGGATTGCTCTTTTTTCTACTGCTGATTTTGGCCAATAAAATAGGGGTAAGGAGTACACTCTTTTATGGTATTGTAGGTATTATTGGTGTATGGATTCCGTTTTTACTTTCAGGTGTCCATGCCACAATAGCGGCTGTATTAGTAGCGTTTACCATTCCTGCCACTACTAAAATAAGTGAAAAAGGTTTTCTTTCTAAAATCAAGTCGTATTCAGGTGAACTGGATAAAACGGAATCGTTATCAGGTGTTACCTTAACTAAAGGACAGTTAAACATCATAAAAAAAATGAAGTCGATGACAAAACATGCAACTCCACCTTTGCAACGTCTTGAACATAGCCTTCATCCTGTAGTTTCATTTATCGTCATGCCCATTTTTGCTTTGGCAAATGCCGGAGTTGTGTTTGATATTGACTTTGCAGATTTGTTTTCAAATAATATTTTTTTGGGTATAGTGACAGGATTGATAGTAGGGAAGTTTCTCGGTATTTTTGGAATTACGTTTTTGTTGCTTAAGCTCAAATTGGTAAAGCTTCCAAAGAAAATGACAGTGAGGCATCTTTTGGGTATAAGTATTTTATCCGGTATTGGTTTTACGATGTGTCTTTTTATAACAACACTTGCTTATGACAACCCGCAACATGTTACACAAGCTAAGATAGCCATATTTGCCGCTTCTATAATTGCCGGAATTTCAGGCTATGTTTTACTTAATCGAAAGCCTAAAAACGAAACAGGAAGTATTAGTGCTTCATAAGTAATAGTCTATATTATTCGTGTTTATTTTGTTAAAGTTTTGAAATATGTGGGAAATCGTAAAAATAAAAAAACGTAAATCCTTATATTTGAGATTATTAACTTAACCACATTATTGTTATGAAAACAAACATTTTAAACATCGCCGGAGTAGCAGTACTCTCAAAAGAAAATTTAAAAGCAATTAAAGGACAAGGGTCGGTAGATTTGGATACCTCCATCGATTTATCTTTATGCGGCTGCTCGTGCAGCGGTGCCGTGACAGGTCCTAAGTATTGCATCTACTATATTGCCTGCCCGCAAGTCTATACCTGCGACCAATCGCCAATATAGCAGATAATAAAAAATTAAAAGAACTGCCCGGGAGAAATTCCGGGCTTTTTTTATTGACCGAAATTACTTGTATGGTATTTAAAGACTAATAAAAACAGTAAGAGAATTTTTAAACAGCCAAGCGCTTCCTAGAACAAAAAAACTTCCTTAATTTTGTGTCACAAATTTTTAAAAACACAAAAAAAATATATATCATGAGTTCATTTGACGTAGTCGTTATAGGTTCAGGTCCTGGTGGATATGTTGCTGCAATCCGAGCTGCACAATTAGGTTTTAACACCGCAATCATTGAAAAATACAGTACTTTAGGAGGAACTTGCCTGAACGTTGGATGTATTCCGTCAAAAGCATTGCTTGATTCTTCGCACCATTACTATGATGCCGTTTCGCATTTCAAGGAACACGGAATCGAAATAACCGGAGAAGTAAAATTCAGTATTGAACAGATGGTTGCCCGCAAAGGAACCGTGGTAGACCAGAACGTTTCAGGAATCAAATACCTTATGGATAAAAACAAAATTACTGTTTTCCAGGGAGTTGGTTCTTTTGAAGATGCAACGCACATCAATGTAGCCAAAGCCGACGGTTCATCTGAAACTCTTGAAGCAAAATATACGATTATCGCAACCGGCTCGAAGCCATCTACCTTGCCATTTATCAAAATTGACAAAGAAAGAATCATCACATCAACAGAAGCTCTGAATTTAAAAGAAGTTCCTAAACACCTGATTGTTATTGGTGGTGGTGTCATTGGTTTGGAATTAGGGCAGGTTTACCTGCGTTTGGGAGCACAGGTTTCTGTAGTAGAATATCTGGACAGAATCATTCCGGGTATGGATGCCGGTTTGTCAAAAGAATTGACAAAAGTATTGAAAAAGCAAGGAATGAAATTCTATACGTCGCACAAAGTAAAATCAGTTGAAAGAAACGGAGATGGTGTTCAGGTTCAGGCTGAAAATGCAAAAGGCGAAACTATTACTCTTGATGGAGATTACTCTTTAGTATCAGTAGGACGTCGTCCTTACACTGACGGATTAAATGCTGAAAAAGCAGGGGTGAAAATTACGGAAAGAGGCCAGATTGAAGTAAACGACCATTTACAGACTTCGGTTCCGAATATTTATGCAATTGGTGACGTAATCAAAGGTGCAATGTTAGCACATAAGGCAGAAGAAGAAGGTGTATTTGTTGCAGAAACTCTTGCCGGACAAAAACCGCATATTGATTACAACCTGATTCCGGGAGTTGTTTATACCTGGCCGGAAGTTGCCGCTGTTGGAAAAACAGAAGAGCAATTGAAAGAAGCAGGAGTAGAATATAAAGCAGGAAGTTTCCCATTCAAGGCTTTAGGACGTTCGCGTGCAAGCGGTGATACAGACGGTTTCGTGAAAATCCTTGCCGATGCTAAAACAGATGAAGTTTTAGGAATCCATATGATTGGTGCAAGAACTGCCGATTTGATTGCGGAGGCAGTTACAGCAATGGAATTTAAGGCTTCTGCTGAAGATATTGCAAGAATGAGCCATGCTCACCCAACCTATGCTGAAGCTGTAAAAGAAGCGGCACTTGCTGCAACAGACAACAGGTCAATACATATGTAACAGACGCTAATTATGATAAAAAAGCCCGCTTTCAAAAGAAGCGGGTTTTTTCATACCTGATATAGCGATTATTTTTCACAACTAAATCGTAATTTTGTCTCCAAACAAAGCATTCTTGAGAACATCCATCATTATAGAGGTCCAAAAACCAAAGGAATTTAAACAGCAGCTTTTAGGCTGGTCCGAACAATTCCGCGAAGCCCTTTTTTTAGACAGCAATTATTACCGTCAAAATTATACGTCTTTTGATGCAATACTTGCCGTCGATGCTTTTACGTCAATCCAGACAGACGAGCACAATGCTTTTGAAGACCTGAAACAATACCAGCAAACGACTAAAGACTGGCTTTTTGGCTATCTTTCGTATGATTTGAAAAATGATACGGAAGATTTGATATCTGACAATTTTGACGGCTTGCACTTTCCTGACCTGTTTTTCTTCCAACCTAAAAAACTTTTCTTTTTGAAGGGCAATCAGTTGGAGATTTGTTACCTGAATATGTGTGATGATGAAATAGAGGAGGATTTGGAAGCAATCAACAAACAGGTTACTCCGGTTAACGCTGAACAAAAATTAAAAATACAGCAACGCATTTCTGAACAGAGCTATTTGCAAAAAATTTCTGAGATGCAGCAACATATCCATAGGGGAGACATATATGAAGCCAATTTCTGCATGGAATTTTTTGCAGAAAACGCAACAATTAACCCTATAGCAACTTATAAAAGTCTGAATAAGATTTCGGAACCGCCTTTTGCCGTATTTTTTAAAAACAACAAACAGTATCTTTTATCGGCTTCACCGGAAAGATACCTAAGAAAAGAAAAGGATAAGATTATTTCGCAACCTATTAAAGGGACGGCAAAAAGACATCCCGATTTTCAGCAAGACGAAGCCATAAAGCAAAGGTTATTATCCAATGAAAAAGAGCGTTCGGAAAATATCATGATTGTTGACCTCGTGAGAAATGATTTGTCGAGAACGGCAGCAAAAAATTCTGTAGAAGTGGAGGAACTTTGCGGGGCCTATACCTTCAAACAGGTGCATCATCTGATTTCAACAGTTGTTTCCAAAGCAGATAAAGAAAAATCTGCTGTAGAAATTATCAAGACAACATTTCCTATGGGAAGTATGACGGGAGCGCCAAAAATCTCTGCAATGAAAATTATCGAAGGCCTGGAAGAAACCAAACGAGGTCTTTACAGCGGGGCTGTGGGGTATTTTACACCGGAAAACGATTTTGATTTTAATGTTGTCATACGTAGTATATTGTATAACCAACAAAACGGATATGTTTCCTTTTCTGTAGGCAGTGCCATAACAGCATTATCGGTTGCTGAAAAAGAATATGAAGAATGCCTGTTAAAAGCAAAGGCCATGCGTGAAGTATTGGAATCGTAAGGTGCTAGGTATTCATTTTTCCTTTTTATATCTTTGGAAATGCTTTTAAAATTTCAAAAACATTTAGCTGAAAACCTTCCTTTCTTAAAAGAAAAAAAACTGTTATTGGCACTTAGCGGAGGTCTTGACAGCATGGTTTTGGCATATCTGTTAAAAGAATCAGGTTGTAATTTTACAATGGCACATTGTAATTTTCAACTTCGCGGAAATGAAAGTGATGGGGATGAAAAATTTATCAGAGATTTTGCTTCACAAAACAAAATTGAGTTATTCGTAACCCGTTTTGATACAGAAAGTTTTGCTACAGATAATAAACTATCAATTCAAGTAGCGGCACGGCAACTTCGCTACATTTGGTTTTATCAGTTGCTTGAAGAAAATAAGCTCGATTATATACTCACGGCACATCATCTGGATGACAATCTGGAAACTTTTCTGATTAATCTGACACGAGGCACAGGACTGGATGGATTGACAGGAATCCTTGACAAAAACAACAGGATTGTACGTCCGCTTCTGAATTTTAGCCGGGAAGAAATCCGAAATTTTGCCGTTGAAAATAAAATTGAATGGAGGGAAGACAGTAGTAATGCATCCGACAAATACCTCCGAAATAAGCTGCGTCATGATATTATTCCAATGCTGAAAAGCCTGAATCCTTCTTTTTTGGATTCTTTTCAGGATACTCTGAATAATCTGCAACAGGCAAAATCATTGGCAGAAGATGCTTCGGTTTTGGTTTATAAGCAGGTCGTTTCTGAAAAAGAAAACCAGAAGCATTTCAATATTTCAGAACTGAAAAGACTGGCTAATTATAAGGCCTATTTATATGAATGGCTAAAACCTTTCGGATTCAGAGCATGGGAAGATATTTATGAACTCACAGAAGCCCAATCCGGAAAAATAATTCTCTCTGAAAACTACAGGCTGCTGAAAGATAGAGAATATCTGATTTTAGAGCCTGTCAAAGAAAAAGATTCCGGCATTTATGAAATAATTGGCAATGAAATCAAGACGCCCATACCTCTGAAAATCTCGGAAACAGACCAAATAATAAAGGCTTCAGATACTCACCGGATTTATGTAGATAAAGAAACGTTAAAGTTTCCGTTGCATATTAGAAAATGGCAGGAAGGTGACTATTTTTGTCCGACTGGAATCGATGGAAAAAAGAAAATCAGCAAGTATTTTAAAGACGAGAAAATGTCTTTAAGCGAAAAAGAAAATACATGGCTGCTGATTTCTGACAATAAGATAGTCTGGATTATAGGAAAACGTTCAGACCGTAGATTTTATGTAAGCAATACAACTCAACAAATATTAAAAATAGAAATCCTGAAATGAAAAAAATAAGCCTCCTGCTGTTCTTCTTCTTCGCCCTTGTTTCTACTCATGCGCAGATTTTAGACCCTGTAAAATGGACTTCCAAAATTGAAAAAATATCAGATACAGAATACCTAATGACTTTTGACGGAGTTATTGAGCCGGAGTGGCATATGTATTCTCAATTTACGCCAGAAGGTGGTGTAAATCCATTGGAAGTATTGATGATTAATGGTGAGGGTAATTTTGAGGCAACAGGTAAAGCCGAAGAAAGTAAAACACGTACTGAGTTCAACGATATTTTCAAAATAGATGAGATATTTTTTGAAAATACCGTACAGCTAAAACAAAAGATTAAGATAATCAATAAAGATAACAACCTAGTCCAGATAGAATTATCTTATCAGGTATGTAAAAAGGTTTGCATCCAGCAAAATAAATACTTTGAGTTTGACCTGAAAAATCTCACTGCCCAGGAAGTAAAGACGTTTTCTGAACCGGTAACAACCAAAGTCGAAAAAAAAGCAGAAACCGTAACCCCACAAAAACCGGCAAAGGAAACTGAAAAAGGACTTTTGACTATTTTCCTGATTGCTTTTTTCTCTGGTTTTGCAGCCTTACTGACACCTTGTGTTTTTCCAATGATACCGATGACGGTAAGTTTCTTTACAAAACAAAGCAAAACCAAATCCCAGGGAATAAGAAATGCTATATTATATGGTGTTTCAATTATTTTAATTTATGTCATATTGGGTTCATTGGTTACTGCAATTTTTGGAGCAGATGCATTGAATGCCCTTTCAACCAACGTTTGGTTTAATATTATTTTCTTTATTCTGCTGGTATTTTTTGCTGCTTCCTTTTTAGGTGCTTTTGAAATTGTTTTGCCAAATTCATGGGCTAATAAAGTAGACAGACAGGCAGACAGAGGAGGTTTTATCGGAATCTTTTTTATGGCGTTAGCCCTGGCAATAGTTTCTTTTTCCTGTACAGGACCAATTGTAGGGTCGCTTTTAGTCGAAGCAGCTTCTAAAGGCGGTATCGCACCTATTGTAGGGATGGTGGGATTCTCTTTGGCCTTAGCGCTTCCGTTTATGCTTTTTGCCTTATTCCCGGGATGGATGAATTCACTTCCAAAATCAGGCGGATGGTTGAATACGGTTAAAGTTTCCTTAGGATTCTTAGAGTTAGCCTTTGCATTTAAATTCCTTTCAAAGGCAGATTTGGTAATGCAGACTCATTTACTGGAAAGAGAAGTTTTCCTTGCCATATGGATTGCCGTGTTTGGAGCCTGGGCGTTCTATTTATTCGGAAAGATAACATTGCCGCATGATAGTCCGCTAACCCATATTTCTGTAGGCAGGTTTTCGTTAGGTCTTTTGGTATTATCGTTTACGATTTACCTTATTCCGGGACTTTGGGGCGCCCCGTTAAAAATTATTAGCGGTTTCCCTCCGTCTATAACTTATAGCGAGTCACCGTATGGAGTTGGAAACTCAAAAGGAGGAGGGACTTCTTCCGGTGAAGCACTTCCCGAAGGTGCAAAATTAGCAGTTCACGATATTGTTGCTTTTACAGATTATGACCAGGGTGTTGCCTATGCTAAAAAAGTAAATAAGCCAATTTTATTGGATTTTACCGGATTTGGCTGTGAAAATTGCCGTAAGATGGAGGACTTTGTATGGTCTGACAATAATATCCAGTCTATTCTAAAAAATGATGTAGTGTTGATTTCCTTATATGTGGATGAAAAGCAGGAACTCGCAGAAGCTGAAAAATATGTTTCTAAAGAAACCGGAAGAAAAATCAAAACTAAAGGTAACAAATGGAGTGATTTTCAAATCACAAGATATAAGGCAAATGCACAACCGTATTATATTATTCTGGATTCAGAAGGAAATGATTTAAATGAGCCGGTAGGTTACACTCCAGATAAAGAAGAGTATGAAGCCTGGTTAAAATCAGGAATTTCAAAACATAAAAAAGGGGGATTGTAAAATCCCCCTTTTTCTTTAATTTTTTTATCGATTATCCGAAACTTTATATTGGTATAGATTTCATGAGTCATACTTTTTGCTTAGCGACTCTGCGTCTTTGCGAGTAACTGTTTTTATTCCTGATTACCAATTAGTTTCCGGGCAGCAATCTGCAGCGGATCCCAAACAGGAGAGAAGGGAGGCGCATAGGATAAGTCCAAATCGATAATGTTTCTCAAAGTGAGTTTATTCGTAAGTGCGACTGCCAGCACATCAATTCTTTTTGCGGCTCCTTCTTCACCAATAATCTGTCCGCCAAGCAATTTTCCTGTGTTCTTTTCGGCTATAAGTTTTACGCAGATATCTTTGGCATCCGGATAATAATAGGCTCTGGTTTTGGATTGTATGGTTGCCGTTATGTAGTCTATTCCTAAAGTTTTTACTTCTTTTTCCAGTAGTCCGGTTCGGGCTACTTCATAGGAGCATATTTTACAGACGGCTGTTCCTACAATTCCCGGAAAAGCAGCCTTTTGCCCAAGAATGTTTTTTCCGGCAACTACACCGGTTTTATTCGCTACGGTTCCTAAAGCTACATGAAAAGGTTTTTTGCTTACAAGATGGTACGTTTCGGCACAATCACCCGCAGCCCACACATTTCGGATATTGGTTTTTTGTGTTCTGGAAACTTTAACGGCTCCTTTTTCAGACAGGGCAATCTTTGAATTTTTTAGAAAAGCAGTATTTGGGCTTGTTCCCATTCCTAAAATGACCATATCGGCTTTCAGTTTTTGCTTATTCGTCACAACCGCAGAAACGGTATTGTCTTTGACTTCAAAGTGCCTGAGTTCTTCTTTAAGGTAAATAGTGACTCCCAAATTCTCCATAGCCTCACGAATGGTCTTGCCCATGTCAGGGTCAAGGGTATTCATGATTTCTTCGGAACGATTAATTAAGGAAACTTTGAGGCCTTTGATAAGAAGGGCTTCTGCCATTTCCAATCCAATATAACCGCCTCCAACAATGACTGCGTGTTTTGGTTTCTTATTTTCTATATATTGATTGATTTTTATACCGCTTCTTAATGTTGAAACGCCAAAGACGCCATCAGCATCCCTGTTTTCTACTTCAGGACAATAGGCTTTTCCTCCGGTAGCAATCAGCAGCTTGTCATAATTTTCCCAGAATTGTGTTTTTTCAAGACTGTTTTTAACCAAAACTCTGTTATGGTCTGTGTCTACTTCAAGTACTTCATGCAGTATATGCGCATCAATATTATATTTCTTTTTGAATTGTTCCGGTGTCCTTATAATGAGCTCATCGGAAGAACTTACTTTTCCTGAAATAAAATACGGAATGCCACAAGCGGAATAGGAGGTATATTCCGATTTTTCAAATACGATGATCTCAATTTCTTTGTTTTCCCGTCGCACTTTCGAAGCGGCGCTCATTCCGGCAGCATCGCCGCCAATTATAATAAGTTTCTGTTTTTTCATAAAATAAAATCAGCCAAGATGCTTAAATGTAAACATTTTGGCTGATATAAAAAAGATAGGGAGAGATTACTTTTTGAGGAATACTTTGAATCGGGTTCCTTTCCCTAATTCCGATTCAATTTCTATTTTTCCGTTTAACTTCTGTACCATTTTTTGTACGGTTGAAAGTCCTATTCCGGTGCCTTTTGCCTCGAAACGGTCTGTTTTTCCTAAAGTTTCAAAAATGTTGAAGATTTTGTGATGGTTGGCTTTGTCAATACCGCAGCCATTGTCTTCGATAGAAATAATATTGAAATCTTCTGTTTCAGAAAAATCAATATGGATGATGCCTTTTGGCTTATCGTTGTATTTTATACTGTTGCTGATGAGGTTATAAAAAATCTGTCCCAAAGCCATTTTATTGGAACGAATCTTATGGTTCTTTTCGGGGAGTATGAACTGAAATTCATTTTTAGTATCCAGTATATCAATGAGATATTGCATGAAGTCATTGAGCCTGATATTTTCATTGGCAATAACCTGTTCGTTGTCATATTTATAGTACTCTAAAATGGCATCTACCAGTTTTTTCAATTCTTCGGATGATTTGTAAATATAACCCAGCATCTGCATTCCGTCTCCGTCAAGCTGGTCATGATTGCTTTCCTGAAGTAACCGTGTCAACATCATGATATTGTTCAAAGGAGATTTGATATCATGTGAAACGATAGAAGCAAATTGCTCCAGATCTTTATATTTGGAAAGCAGCATGTTATGGTTTTCCATTAATTGGAAATTCTTTTTCCTTAATTCCAGCAGATTGATAACCTGATTGGCTAATTTTTCTAAGGCCAGTAGTTGGAAATTATCCAGATTTCTCGGTTGGTTGTCAATAACGCACAACGAACCTAAAGCATGGCCGTTCGGATCAACTAAAGGCACACCAACATAACACCTAACATTCGGATGCCCGATAACATTCGGATTGTCATAAAAACGGTCGTCTTCAAGCGAATCTGACACAATCATCATTTCGCGTGGATTATTTAATGTATGGGCACAAAAAGAAGTATCTCTGGCTCCTTCTGAAAATTCAAGGCCAATTTTTGATTTGAACCATTGACGGTCTTTATCAACCAGTGTAATGGTTGAAATAGGAGTATGGCAGATTTCAGAAGCCAGTTTGACTATGTCGTCGAAATCTTTTTCCGGAGCGCTGTCTAATATTTTATAAGCCAATAAGGCATCAAGACGCTCCTTCTCATTGTGTGGTATTTGAGGGAAAATCATTTGAAGCAAAAATTAGGTTATGTCTTTTTATACGAAAAAAACGGGTTAATGGTTTTTGTTTTCGCAATAAAAATATTCTATTTCTAATTTGGTTCGACATTTACTATGGAGTTTAACAGATTTGCTCCTGAAATTTTTCCTGTTTCCAAATAAGAAATTTAGTATTTTAGCTTAATTAATTTAGTATACGCCATGTTAGTAAAAGTTTATGGAAGCGCCGTTTTTGGCGTAGAAGCCACAACAATCACCATTGAAGTAAATATCGATAAAGGCATAGGCTACCACCTGGTAGGATTGCCGGATAATGCCATAAAGGAAAGCAGTTATCGCATTGCTGCGGCATTAAAAAATAACGGCTACCAACTGCCGGGAAAAAAAATCACGATTAACATGGCTCCGGCCGATTTAAGAAAGGAAGGTTCTGCTTACGACCTGACTTTGGCCATTGGCATTCTTGTGGCATCTGGTCAGTTACAATCTGATGAGGTGGACCGTTATGTTATTATGGGAGAACTTTCGCTAGATGGAAGCCTGCAGCCAATTCGCGGAGCTCTGCCCATTGCAATCAAAGCTAAAGAAGAAGGTTTTAAGGGTTTTTTTCTGCCAAAACAGAACTTAAAAGAAGCTGCAATTGTTTCGGATCTTGAAGTATATGGCGTTGAAAATGTACAGCAAGTCATTGATTTTTTTGAAGGTAAGGGAAACATAGTTCCTGCCGTTTTTGATACCAGAGCGGAGTTTTATAAGACTTTAGAATTTCCGGAGTCTGATTTTAGCGATGTAAAAGGGCAGGAGTCCATTAAACGCTGTATGGAAATTGCAGCAGCCGGAGGACACAATATTATATTGATTGGTCCGCCAGGCGCCGGTAAAACAATGTTGGCAAAACGTTTGCCCAGTATTTTACCGCCCATGACTTTACGGGAAGCACTTGAAACCACAAAAATTCACAGTGTAGCGGGAAAAATAAAAGAAGCCGGATTGATGAGCCAGCGACCATTCCGAAGTCCGCACCATACCATTTCTAATGTGGCATTAGTTGGAGGAGGAAGTTACCCACAGCCCGGAGAAATTTCAATGGCACATAATGGCGTATTGTTTTTGGACGAATTGCCGGAATTCAAACGGGAAGTATTGGAAGTCATGCGTCAGCCTTTAGAAGACAGGGAAGTTACTATTTCAAGGGCAAAATTTACCATAACCTATCCGTCATCGTTTATGTTGGTTGCCAGTATGAATCCAAGTCCGAGTGGTTTTTTTAATAATTCGGAGTCTTCCATTTCATCATCGCCTCATGAAACGAGCCGTTATCTGAATAAAATTTCAGGGCCTTTGCTGGACAGGATTGATATCCATATTGAAGTAACGCCGGTTCCTTTTGATAAACTCTCTGAAGAAAGAAAAGCAGAAAGCAGTGCCAGTATCCGGGAACGGGTAATCAAGGCAAGAGAAATTCAGGTATTTCGGTTTTCGGACAATGAAAAAGTAAATTACAATGCACAGATGTCAACCCGACTGATTCGTGAGTTTTGCCCATTAGACGAGAATTCGAAGGAATTATTAAAATCGGCTATGGAGAGGTTGAATCTTTCCGCCAGGGCCTATGACCGGATATTAAAAGTAGCACGTACAATAGCTGATTTGGAAAATGCTACCGACATAAGTTCGCACCATATAGCGGAAGCCATTCAATACAGGAGCTTGGATAGGGAAGGTTGGTTGGGGTAATATGGTATTAAGTCAAATCTATTTCAAGATGGATATCAAGAGGTTCAAGCTTAAATAAATCGGAATCAATTTCTTCGGTTATAACAGCACCTTCATTTCTATAAAAATCAATAGTTGCCTTCGTTGGCGTAGCAGAAATGTAGAGTTTTTTTGCTCCAAAATCCAATGCAATTTTTTTACATTCCTCAATCAGTTTGTGGCCAATTCTTTTTCCTCTGTAATCAGCACTGACATACAGAATGTCCATCTTGCAATATTCTGAACGGATTCCTCTTTTTTTGTTTTCAACGGAAGCTACACCTGCAATCATATCGTTGTCAAAAGCACCGATAACTTTTCCTCCTTCTTCAAGAATACGGTTCTGTGAAGCCATAATATATTCCAGTTCTTTAGGGTCAAAAGCTTCCACAACACAATATTCGGGTTTGAGAATCAGCACTCCGTTTACATATTTGTAAATTTCGTGGATTATTTCTGAACGATTAATCTCTTTGATGGTAATCAGTTCAGTTTTTTTTAGTTCTCTAAAAGTAAGTCCCATGCTCATTTTTCAAATGTAGGAGATGCATGCTTATAAAAAAAGACCCGAAACCGAGTCTTTTATATTTTTATCGTATTTCAGCAAAAGTATCGCCTTGCTTTATATCTCCGGACTTAAATCCTTTATTAAACCAATACATTCGCTGTTCAGACGTGCCGTGCGTAAAAGAATCGGGAACAACCTGTCCTTGCATTTTCTTTTGAATGGCATCATCACCAACAGCATTCGCGGCACTTAAAGCTTCTTCAATATCGCCGGGTTCTAAGATTTGTTTCATCTGTTCATTATAGTGCGTCCATACACCGGCATAGAAATCGGCCTGGAGTTCTAAGGCTACGGAAAGCTTATTGGCTTCGGCTTCGCTTAGTCCTTGCTGCATCTGTCTCATTTTGGCTGAGGTTCCTAACAATGTCTGCACGTGATGCCCAATTTCATGCGCTACTACATAGGCTACGGCAAAATCGCCGCCTTTGGCCCCAAATTTTGATTTTAATTCGTCAAAGAAAGTCATGTCCATATATACCTTTTGGTCACCCGGACAGTAGAATGGGCCAGAAGCAGAACTGGCACCACCGCAGGCAGTACTTACCTGTCCGCTAAACAAAACCAATTTTGGAGCTTTGTAAGTCCAACCATTTTCTTTAAAAATTTCCGTCCAGACATCTTCATTATCAACAAGCAGTGCATTTACAAACTCTCCTTCTTCTTTTTCTTTAGGAGTCAGTTCTCTGGATTCGGTTGGTGCCGATTGTCCTTGTTGCATTTGTTCTAAAATAGGAGCAAGATTTTGGGCGCTTTCGCCTCCAAAAATGTTAATTAATAAAATGATAATTCCAATAAGTCCACCTCCTGCAACTACTTTGCCTGTTGAACCCAGACCTCTTCGGTCCTCCATATTGTCACTTTGACGTCTGCCTTGCCATTTCATGATTTTGTGTTTTTATACAAATTAAATACATTTTTGAATAAAAAGTAAATAATTATGAGAATGGAATTAGAAATCTTTTTTATTTGTTAATTATTCAGCTAATAAGATATCGGTTCCAGACTTGGTTTCCTAATTTCTGAATGCCATAACCTAAATTTTCAGTTTCTATTTTTTGAGAGGAATTATCTTCAAATGTCAAATGGAGGCATATTTTTTGGTTTTCTTCACAGACATTCCATGTGCCCTTATATTCCTGGGTGTTCTTATTGGGCAGGTAAAGTCCTCCGCCAGATACGCTGCTAAAGGATTCCAGAATATAGAGTACGGTAAAGTCCGGATATAAAAAAAGGGCATATTTTGTTTCTTCATACCAGCCGCCGCCGGAATAATCTCTGTCGCTGTTTGCTTTTTCAAAACGTAAGACTCTATTGGATAAAGTGGCAATCATTTGGTTTACAGATGGGTTCATAGTATGCGGTTTTGTTGTTTTTATTGTTTCAAGAGGAATATCTGGCATAAGCCTTTATCAGCTTTTCATCATATCTGTTGGTTTTATAGCCTTTTCCGTTGTACCTAAGAGCAAATTCTGCCCAATTCTTGTTTTTTAGTAGCCTGATAAGATTGTTTTGCTCCAGAAACAGTCCGAAAGCTTTTAAGTGTTCACCTTCGTTCAGGTACATTTTCTCTACAAATTCGTCTATGCTCGCATAGCCTAATGATGGAGCGTTGAATCCCATGATTTGGTACAATCCCCAGGAAGCCGAACAGTAAGCTGCTTCCCTAAAAAGAGCATTGGGGTTTAGGTCGGCGGCTTTTTCCAAACGGTCATATTCACCTGAACCACCTAGATAATATTTTTTAGTATAGCTTTGATATAAAATATTTTGAGTATCATTATTTACATAATTACTACAATTAATATTCCTCTTGTCTAATTCTCTCCAAAAGACATGTCCTTCAAATAAAATCTTTGGGCGTCCGTCAACAAGAAAACCTTTTCCGCCGCTTTCTACTTCATTGACTGCTTTTACAATGGCAAGTTCCAGATTGTGAAAACTGGCAAAATCCATAAGATTCTGTTCAGAAAGCAGTTTGTTGTTGGAAGCATATCCAACATTGGCAATCTCTAAGAGTCTGGACCAGGTTTTAATCCCTACAATTCCATCCACAACCAAAGAATGGCTTAGCTGGAAATTTCTCACGGCCTTTTCGGTTTCCGGACTGAAGTAATTGGATACCAGCAGCGGATATCCTAATTTTTGCAGGAGTTCATTCAGGTAATTTACTTCTGCCGACTTTGTTCCTAATCGAATTGTTTTCATTGGTTAATGGTTATTTTAGATGAGGTAGAGTAATCGAACACATGATTTTGCGATTTGACAAGGTTGTCGTTCTTGTCAAAGTAGTTTACCTTATAGGATAACAGCGTATTGGTTGAAATGCTGTTCTTGACGATAAAATTGAATAATACCGGAATAGCAAATTCAGCTTTTAATTTTTCAATGGTGAATCGGCTTCCGGTTTGTTCCACAAGCAGTTCCATAGTGATTTTGGAAGTAGCGGCTTTCTGTTTTTTGATTTCAATTTGCAGGTAGCGGTTGTAGCTGGTGGATTGGGAAACAATCTGGCTGAATTCGGAACTGATATCTTCAATACTTTCAAAATCAAAAAAAATATTTTTTACCGTAGATGATTTGGTATTAGGATTTAAGGCGATACTATCTAAAATCTTACTTTCACTACTGATTAAGTCAGGAAATTTGTTGAAATAGGTGCTGTTGAAATAGGCAGCATTTTCGTTATTGACAAATAAGACGGAATTAAGCCTGCATTTTGAGATGGACTTGTTACTGATTTTAATTGTTTTGGAGGTATTGTCAATTACAGATTCAATCATTTCACCAATCGTTTTTTCGAGATTGAGTTCAATAATGCTGGTGTCTTTGATTTCTTTGTGCCTGAAATTGATATTTGCGAATTGGGATATGGTGTTGTTCAGGGCATTAATCAATATACTGGCTTCCGAAAGGTTTTCCGTTGACAGATTGAACAGGAAATGCTTGCCGTCTGTAGAGATATCAGACTGTTGCAGGAAATAATTACCACTGATTTCATAATCGGATTCGATGTCATTAGGAAAAAGAAACTGGACTTTTTCAAAATAATCGGTCTTATCGCCGTCTATGTAATTGTTTTGCAGCAATTCAATTTTCAGTTTCGCCAAATCATATTCGGACAGGTTGGGCCCTAAGGCAAACTGAAAGCTGATTTTAGAGATTTCTTCCTGGGTACTCGTTCCGTCTTCATAAGCATGAAATATGGTAGAAATACAAGGTTTCATGGTATCGAGGTCGCGTGATAGCCCGTATGTTTTTGAGATAAGCAAAAAGGTGTTGGGTTGTAATGTGGATTTGTAGATGGAAAGTTTGCTGAAATGGACTCCCGGAACAAAGATTTGCCTGAATTGGGAAAAATCTTCATTGAGGTTGAATGGATTATTGATAAAACCGCCGCCAATGGTTTTATAAAGGCTTGTAGCAGTATCTGAAGACAGAGGATAGTTCAACGTTTTGTTTACCCGCAGGAGAAAAGTACTTTTTACCAGTTCTGCCTGTACATCCGTATTCATGTGGTTTTCCTTTTGAATTTCCAATATCGAACGTCTTGAGATTATGGTATTCGGGGCATTTGATTTGATGACGAGCGGATTGCTTAGGATGGATGCTTTTGGTGTCCTTATGTTTTCTGTTCCTGGTTCGTTTCCGAAGAATTTCAGGTTTTTTATGGAACCGATATTCCGGGCTACTAAAAAATTCTTCCTGAATTTGGAATAGCCTTTAAATTCAAAAAACAGGTCGATACTACTTTTGAGGTTATTGATTTGGGTAATCAGGTTAAGAAATGCGATTTTGACAGCTTCATCCTTTAAATCAAACTGGATTTCATTTTTTTCGGGTGTTACTATGCCGTTAATCTTGATACTGTCGTCTTTTATTTTGAGGTTTAATACAGCTTCCTTCAGGTTTAGGGCAATATTCTTTTCATTGGCTTTTAACGGCTTGTTTTTAATGGTGTATTTGAGTGTCACCCTTCCCATAAGTCCGCTGTTTTTTCCGGATTTATCCAACACATTTTCATAATAGAAAAGCGTATTGTTGTTTGGTGCTATTTCAATTTCGGGGAAAAGCAGGATGATATTGCTATCGCTATAGTCTTTAAAAGAGGCACTTTCATCTATTGCCGTATCTCCATCGATTAAAGGAAAATAGCTGTTGATTGGAAGGATACCTATGACAGGTCTGTCAATATTGATAGAATGGATAATAGGATGTTCAATAACAGTGAAAGGTGCATCAGGACTTACGACCGTAGTAAATGAGTTACTCGGCTTTGCGGGTTCCAGATTGAATCGATTGGTAGGAACCAGTTTTGTTCCTTCCAGTTTAAAGGTTTTTAAGTCAGGCATGATTTCTAATTTTGAGAATCTTTGGGTTTTAGTAAACAAAAGGGACATTTGTCCCTTTTGTAACTGTTTAAAAAATACTATTCCATGAATGGAGCTCTTATTTTTTCGATGTCGGCATTTTGCGCATCTGTTCCTGTTGGAATTTCAAATAAGATATCACCTTCCAGATAATCTATTTTTTGGTAATCTGTTGAAATGGTAACCTTTTTAGCTTTTTTACCAATCTTGCCCTTACAGGTATATTTTACTTTGTATTCTGTAGGCTTGATGTTATAGTCTAATTCATACCAGGCCTTATAAGGAAGCATTTCCTCATAGTTATCTGCTGTGAATTTGAACTTTTTAGTCGCCATTTTGTCTGCTTTGAATGTGACTTCCAGCGTATCTGATTCAAACAATTCTTCAGTAGACAGGTTGTAATTAATCATGTTCTGAACCAATAGCGGAATGAAGATTTTAGTACCTTCAAATTCATATTCATTGACAGTGTCTTTCAGTTTTACCCGTTTGTCTTTTTCGTACATAATATTCTGTCTTACCTTAACCTTGCTTGCTCCGTTGTTTTTTACAAAGTCAAAAACGAAAGCATTTTTTTCTTTGGATTTGTCGTTCCAGGTAGCAGGGAAGATGGCATCGATTTCTTTGCCGGCTCTGCTTGTGGTTTTTACATACGGAGTGCCTTCCGGAGCAATCATTCTTCCGGAACTTTTCCAGATAATTTTCCCTTTAGAATCAGGATAGCCCACTTCAATAGAAACCTGGCTTACAGGACTGTCATTGACGATGTCGCTGTCTTTGTCTAATTTGATTAATCCTCCGTTCAAAGAAGCAATTACCTGAACTTTTGAAAAATCTTCATCCAATTGGATTTCAGAGATGTATTTTTTCAGTTCTGTTTTGGCTTCAGTTCCGGACTTTAATGTAAGAGGAGTAAGGTTACCGCTGATTTTTGAGCTTAACACTTCAATAGAAGAGAATCGGATACTGTCTGTGAAATTCACTTCTCTAACCTGTTGGCCGGACTTTAAGCTGAATCCCATACTGGCTCCCTGGTTCCAGATATTAAGAAGTTTTTCCGATTCTGAAGTTTCACCTCCAAAATTCTTATCGGTTGGATCCAGTATCTGCTTTCTCAACAATTCAAAAGCAAAGTCCCTGGCCTTTGTCATCAGCTGTTCTTCCACTTTTTTTCTTTCGGCATCAGAGAACTGATTATCTGTAATGATTTCGGTTGTGATACCGCCTTCTGTTACAATTTTTTCATATTCATGTTCCCAGTTGACACGGAACCAGCTGATTCCTGCACTGAATTTGGAAGAGAAATAGTTGTGTACTTTTTTGGCATTTACAGTAACCTTGATTTCAGTTGTTGGCATATAAGCTTTATACTTAATATTGTTTTCAACAACCAGGTTATTGGTACCATTTTCTAAAGCACTTCTAACCAATGAGGCACTGTTTCTTCCCATTAAGATAGAAAGGGCATTATCGCCAAGTCCAAAAGTGGTTCCGCTGCCTTCTCCCTGAATATTAAATGACCAAGGGTTGGAGCCTCCAAAAGGATTGCTTTGGGATTTTTCACCCACTACGTGCATGGCAATAGTGTTTTCCGTTAGCTGTATCGGCCTTACGTTTGTAGCGTTAAAATCTTTATCGACACCTCTCAGGAAAGAGAAGAGTCCGAATAGTTTTGAAGTTCTCTGGCTTTTGTATTCGGCATCCAGTTTGATTTTTAATTTGTCGATTGCTTTTTTCAGCAATGCTTCCGGCAGGTCAATAGTACTGGTAAGTGTTGTATAGGCTCCTGCTTCTTCTTCAAGTCCTTCGGCACCAATTACAGTAGTACCGTCTGCTTCCGATTTGAATACCTGCATAGAGAATTTAAATCTTCCGTCAGGATGTTTGGATAGTCTTGGATACTTCGGATAATAATAGAACTGCATTGGCAATCCGTTATCTCTTAAAAGCATGTTGTTCGGGTCCGGAGAAAAAAGGACTGCGAAATCTGCTCCATCTTCTTTCTCCAAAAGAATTTCTACGGTTCCGGCTCCAGCGTGTGGGTAGCCAAGAGGGGTTACTTGTGACATTTTTTTAAATTTAATTATTAGATTCTTACTCTGTTAAGGTTTTTCAGATTACACCTTGTCTTTTAGCTAAAAACCGACGGTGTAAAATTCTTATTTGGCAATTAGCTGTAAAAGAGCTTATTGCCTGATTTTTTTAAGATTATTTCCTGTAAATTTATTGTAGCGCTTTTCCCGGTTGGGAGAGGAAGAAAGGCTTGCTAAAAAAGGGTAATTTTCCCCTTGCGATATTTTCCTAATTGAGATAGTTTTGGCGATTATTAACAACTTAAACTTGAAAAACATGAAAAGCTCAAAAACTATTTTTTTAGCTGGATTATTTTGTTTAACTTTTTTCTTTCAATCGTGTAGTGAGGATAGAATTTATGACAAGCCAACACAATTGATTTCTAATGAGTTGGCTACAGAGATGCATATGAACTACAATTCAAACGCGGTGCGCTCAAAAGCTGAGGATAGTATAAAAGAAGATGCGAATGCAGTATGGTATTCTGTTGAAGAATTGGAAAAGTATATCAATTATATCAAGACAGAAGGAATTAATAAGGGATATAAAGTAGATGGAATCAGATTGTATCTGGGTAGATATCCTGATGACCCGAAATATGCTGAAAAAGCGGGGATGACCACTATATTTTTATCACCAACGGGTGCTAAAACCGATATGCAGAAATCCGGGATGCTGAATGTTTCGACTATGCAGGAAGAGCCTCATTATGATATAACCGATCTTTCAGTGATGAATTATGGTTCAATGGGTAACCCTCCTAAAATGACATATCCTTTCAAAAAATAATGTTAGAGGACTTAAGATTTTATTGCATTTACTTGGCTTTATTAGCGGGAATAGTAGGATTGTTGTTTTACAACAAACTTCCCGGTAATAAGGCTAAGTCCTTGCTAGGTATGATCTTTTTTTCTGTCCTGACGGAGTTTGTAGGCAGCAATCTCACCCGGTGGACCGGATGGATTAATTATGGTGTGTATAATTTTTATATGCTCGTTAGCCTTTCTTATTATCTACTTCTTTTAAAATACCTGTTAGTCCAACGCAGCCATAGAAGATTAGTCGATGTATTCCTGGCTGTTTTTATACTTTTTTATTTCGCTAATTTTATTTTCATCCAAAAAAATATTTCAGAAACATTTACCTATAGTTTTACATTGGGCGTGCTGTTTGTCTTGCTAATGTCCTGTCTGTATCTGGTTGAAATATTTAATTCAAAAAAAATATTGAATTTCAGTAAATCGGTTTTTTTTTGGTTTATCTTAGGCGTCCTGCTTCTTCACGTCCCTTATTTGCCTTTTATGCTGGCTATTAAGTGGTTCCTGATAGAAAGCAATGAAAGTGTTTACAGTCTTGTACTGTTCATTCTCAATGTCTTGATGTATGGTTGTTTTATAATTGGATTTATATGGAGCGAAAAGAAATACAATTACTAGTTATTTCATTAAGTATTGTCTTCTTTACCTTACTGGTGTTAATTTTGGTGCTCTTTTTCTATTTCCACAAGAAAAAAACCAATTTTTTGATTGAAAAAATGGAAGCCGATCTCCATTTTCAGTCAGAATTGGTGAAATCAAGGATAGAAATGAAGGACCAGACACTGACAGAAATCAGCAGGGAACTTCACGATAATATTGGTCAGATTTTGTCTGTTGCCATTATGCAGGTCAACATGTATATCCAAAATCAGAAAGCCATGACCAAGGAGGAACTTGACGACCTGAAAAACATTTTAGGAAAGTCGTTAGATGAAATCAGAACCCTATCAAGGATTATAAATAAGGATAATTTACTGGAATCCAATTTTTTAGAGGCCATACAGCTGGATTTGGACCGTATCCGGAAATTAAAAAGAATAGATTGTAATTTTAGCATAAATGGTGATTTTCCTGAAATAAACGTTGAACACGAACTGATTATATATCGGATTTTTCAGGAAGCGATTCTCAATATCTTAAAGCATTCCCACAGTGAGATTATTGATTTTCAAATAGACTGCCTGGACCATGACAATATTAAAATCAAGCTGATTGACCACGGAATCGGCTTTAATTCAAAGAAGAAAAGCAGCGGTTCGGGATTGAATAACATACATGTCAGGGCTAAGCTCATTGGAGCTTCTGTTTCCGTAACATCTGATAGTTCAGGAACTGTGGTACTGTTTACCTATCCTAAAAGAATTAATCATGAAAACGAATAGAAAAAATAAGGTTATCATCGTAGACGACCATTTGCTGTTTTCACAATCTTTGAAATTTCTGATTAATAGTTTCAGCGATTTTGAAGTCACACACAATTTTGGAAACGGCAAAGAGTTCATACAGTTTCTTCAGGAAGAGGAAAATCTGGACATAGAAGTTGATTTGATACTGCTAGATGTAAACATGCCCATTCTTGACGGATTGGCAACTATGGTCTGGCTAAAGGAAAACCGACCGGATTATAAAGCCATTGCACTTTCTGTTAATAATGAGGAAGATATCATCATACAAATGATTAAAAACGGAGCCAAAGGCTACCTGCTAAAAGACACAACGCCACAGATTTTTTATGATGCCTTGAAAACAGTCATAGATAAAGGATACTTTTTTACAGAAATGGTTTCCGGTATTTTGGTCAACAGAATCGATAATGAGGACAAAAAGCTGGAATTTAAGGAAAAAGAACTCGATTTTATTAAAAGGGCCTGCAGTGAGAAAACCTATAAGGAAATAGCAGATGAAATGTGCCTTAGCCCCAAAACAATAGATGGTTACAGGGAAAGTATTTTTGCCAAACTGGAAATAAAAACAAGAATCGGACTGGTTTTGTATGCGATTAAAAACAAAATCGTTTGTGTGTAAAACAAAAAAAGCTCCATCATTTGATGGAGCTTTTTTTGTTTATAGAGTATAAATCTTTTAATAATCTGATGACGAATTGCCTATTTCTTCCAGTTCATTTTTTTCGTCAATACCAATGACATTTGTATAAATCATGTATTGTACAGAAAAAACCAGGGGGATAGTGAAAAGGATACCAATACAGAAAGCAAAAACTCCTAAACCGGCCAGAATTACTGCGACAATCATGAGAGCCAATAACATAAAGAAATTTCTTGAAACCAGCATCAGGCTCGCC
The DNA here is from genome assembly GCF_002846575.1 of Flavobacterium lindanitolerans. Classification (NCBI taxonomy): domain Bacteria; kingdom Pseudomonadati; phylum Bacteroidota; class Flavobacteriia; order Flavobacteriales; family Flavobacteriaceae; genus Flavobacterium; species Flavobacterium lindanitolerans. The sequence continues at coordinate 43,147 of NZ_PJND01000008.1, read as the reverse complement.
TGTATCGCTTCAATAGCTTTTAGGTTACCAAAAATAATCAGCGGGGTAGTGAATAGGGTCAATAAAATGATGATATAGCTAATAACTGACCCAAGAATTGTGTTTCCGGTTAATTCCAGGGCAGTACTGATACCGTTACTGCAAAATCCTATTAAAATACCAGCAATTATAATCTCTTTTAGGTATTCGCTTTTGTAATAATAGAAAAGCGTAGAAAAGTCAAAATCTTCTTTTGCGTCGGCATGGTGAGCAACCCGCAATATACCCGCATAAAATGGCTTAATAAGTGCGACAGCGATTGCACCCCCAACAAGAGCAACAATGATTCCGGCAGCAGAAAAATTCTGGATTTGAAAATCGGCAATATCCCGCCCAAAAGTACTCAACCCGATGAATATAGCGGCAAGACCCATTATTATTGCAAAGAATACGATGGAAAGAAGTAATACTCCGGCTCCGGCAATCCACACAATTTTCTGATAATTATTTAAGGCTTGAGAAAGAATTTCTCCAAATTCCAAAGGATAACCACGTTGCTTGATTTCTTCAATCTTTTCTTTAGTCGTAGTAATTTTTTGCATAAATAAGTTTGTCAATTATTGCGCGAAAGTAATCAATATTTTGGAATTATAAACTGAATCAGAGCCATTTCAATAGTTTTCGGATTACTTTCAGTTTATTTCCATAAGGGGCATAACGCAGCGGTATATCAAGCCATGTAGCTTTTTTTACGATAGCCTTCTGGTGTGAAAATGTATCGTAGCTTTTTTTACCGTGATAAGCGCCCATACCGCTGTTGCCAACACCGCCAAATGGCAGCCTTTTGTTTGAAAAGTGTACGACAGTATCGTTAATGCATCCGCCACCAAATGAAAATTTCCCGATAGCGCGTTCTGCAAAAGCTTTGTCATCTGTAAACACATATAACGACAGCGGTTTTTCATATTTTGAAATTATTTTTTCCAGGTCGCTTTCATTTTCATAAGAAATCAATGGAAGTAGTGGCCCAAAAATTTCATCTTTCATGATGGCACTGTCGAAAGAAGGTTCGTCAATAAGTGTTGGCGCAATGTAAAGACTTTCTTCATCGTGGATTCCTCCTGTGATTGTTTTTGCTTCATCTATCATTCCAACCAGTCTGAGGAAATGCTTTTTGTTTATGATTCGCGTAAAATCAGGTGAAAGCTTAGGGTCTTCGCCATAAGCATTTATAATTTCCTGTTGCAACAGGCGGATGAATTTTGTCTTGACTCCTTTGTGTATGATAAGATAATCAGGAGCAATACAGGTTTGTCCGGCATTGATAAATTTCCCCCAGACAATACGTTTTGCTGCGATTTGAAGATTGGCATTTTTGTCAATTATGCAGGGATTTTTACCGCCCAGTTCCAGAGTTACAGGCGTAAGATTCCCGGCTGCAGCTTTTGCAATTTCTTTTCCAACGGCCGGACTTCCTGTAAAAAAGATATAATCCCAACGTTTGGCCAGCTGGCTTTTGGCAATTTCTGCATCTCCTAAAACGGCCACGACTTCCTTAACATCAAAAGTTTCCCGTATGATTTTAGAAATTAAGCTTGATGTATGGGGTGTTAATTCAGAAGGTTTGAGAACAATGGAGTTACCAGCCGCATAGGCCGCAATTAACGGACAGATAGCCAGTTGGAAAGGATAATTCCAAGGAGAAATAATCAGTGTTTTTCCATAAGGTTCTGTATAGATATAATCAGAAGACGGAAAATTAAGAATAGATGCCCGGACTTTTTTAGGTTTAGCCCAGGCATGGATATTTTTTATGGTATCTTTCAGGTCAGATTGCACTACATTTATTTCAGTAAGATAGGCTTCAAAAGCCGGTTTTCCGAAGTCTTTATGCAGTGCCTCTATAATATCATTTTCATGAAGTGAAATGACATGAGAGAATTTTTTAAGCTTTTCTTTTCTTTGATTGATTTCTTGATGGTTCATAATTTTAAAAATTATTGCAATCCGAAACGGAATCCGAGGTAAAAATCTGCCTGTTCTCCGTCATTAATCAAGGCAGTAACCACTGAACTTGACCCTATAAAGAAACCTCCGGCTCTGAATCCCAATCCTGCTGTGAATCCTGAAATTTCATTTGACGCTAACGGAGCAAATACTTCAAAACTTTCTCTGGAATATCGTGGCGTAACCGAAATCACGTTTTGAGCCGTAACCTGGTCGTCTTTGTTATCCTTATTGAATTTTTGCTGTCCGAATACGGTAACGTAGAAATCAGGAATAATTTTTACGTCAGCATAAGCAGAAAAAACGGTTGGAAGTTTTACTTTAAAATCGCTGCCATTGGAAGTAGCAGTCAGATAACCACTCGAAAGCAGGATTTCTTCAATTTCCTTAAAGCTGCTTACGCTTTCAAATTGGTTCAGGTTGAGCGACTGTCCGGCAGGGATATTTAGTTCGTAATTGTTGTTACTGTTGTTATCGGATTTAAAAGTCATGCTTCCAATGTTGCGTACGGCTGCTCCGGCATTGATTTTATAGCCGTCATTATCGTCTTTCCATTGGTAGTTCACTCCCAAATCTGTAGCAAAGCCATTTAATTTTCCAAAAAGAGAACTGGTATAATTGCCAAAATCTGAAAAATCGTCTGCCAAATCTCCTGAATAAGAAATGTTCATTCTTGCTGAAGCATCTGTCATATTCACATTTCCAAGATTGTTTGTGATGGTTCCGGAGAATTTGTCAAGACCTAAATTCGCATAGGAGCCGGGAAAGAGGAGTTTTAAGGTTACACCCACACTCAACTTGTGTTCATCGGTTTCATATACATTTCTGGCAGCTCCAAAGGCCACTTCGCCCCAGGTGGTTCCGTTGGCGCGCTGGTTTTTATCACTTTGGATAGTTGAGGCACCAAAAATACTGTTCAGGGCTCCATTGGTAACGGCATCCCCAATTGTTGGGTCAACATCATTGAAATTTACTTTTCCATAAGCTTTAGTGCTGAATGAAAAAGCCCATTTTTCTATTTTCATTGCAAAGGCCGGGCCATATACTTCGCCATCAAAACGGAGGTCGACATCCTTGTTTCCTTCAAATAGCTTTTGTTCCAAATCATCACCGCTAACGAGGTCATCAAAACCCAATCGGTTATTGGAAAGGTTAAAACTCAAGGAAAATACCCCGACTTCATATTTTGTTTTCAGGTTGGCAAGTTCGGCGGGGTTTGTACTTGCATTTAATAATCCGCCTCTTCTGGAAGTGGTAATTCCGGAAAAATGGTCCTGAGCGAAAGCACTCGTGCCAATCAGTAGGCATAATAAGATTGGTAATTTCATAGGGAAGTTTTTTAAGTTAAATGTATAGATTTTTTGTATTGGGGATACTAAATTAACGTAAAAAAAGAATCTTTATTCTTAAAAATATCAGATTGCTTTCCAAATAGGGTCATTAGGAACGGGTGCGGTTATTTCTAATAATTCTTTGGTAACGGGATGGGTGAGGGTGAGTTTGCGGGCATGCAAATGAATGCCACCATCAACATTGCTTCTATCGGCACCATATTTCAGATCACCTTTGATTGGGCTTCCAATAGCCGCCAGTTGTGCCCGGATTTGGTGATGGCGTCCGGTATGCAAATTAATTTCCAGAGCGTAATAGTTATTGAGCTCGCGGATTATCGTGTAATCTAAGCTTGCTATTTTACTATCAGGAACTTCTTTGCTATGTGCTTTTGAAGTGTTGTTCTTCTCATTTCTTTTCAGATAATGAACCAGCTTTGCTGAAGCTTCTGCAGGCTTATTTTTGACAACGGCCCAGTATGTTTTTTGCGTTTCCCGGTTTTTAAACAAATCATTGAGCCTGGAAAGTGCTTTGGAAGTGCGGGCTAATACTACGATTCCGGTTGTAGGCCTGTCCAGACGATGGACAACACCCAGAAAAACTTCGCCCGGTTTATTGTATTTTTCCTTGATATATTCTTTTACTACATCGCTTAGGGGTTTGTCGCCTGTTTTATCTCCCTGAACGATGTCGCCTACACGTTTGTTGATGACAATAATATGATTGTCTTCGTGCAATACCTGAAGATTATTTTTTGTAGAAATGGTTTTCATTGTTTTTTGAAAATTAGATTTCGGCGACTTGGTAGTTCAAATAATCAAAAGACAATTAGTATTGTTCTTTTTCGCTAGGGAAATCGTGTGACTTCACGTCGGTAACATATTTTCCAATGGCATTGGTCATGTCGTCATATAAATTCATGTATCTTCTCAAAAATCTCGGGCTGAACTCATTGTTCATTCCAAGCATGTCATGGATTACCAAAACCTGCCCGTCAACGCCACCTCCGGCACCAATTCCAATTACAGGGATGGTAATGCTTTGTGCTACTTTTTCAGCCAATTTTGCAGGAATCTTTTCCAATACCAATGCAAAACAGCCAAGTTTTTCAAGTAATTTGGCATCTTCCAATAATTTTTCGGCTTCGGCATCTTCTTTGGCACGAACCGTATAAGTTCCGAATTTATATATAGATTGTGGTGTGAGCCCCAAATGTCCCATAACAGGAATACCGGCATTGAGGATTTTTTTGATGGAATCTTTGATTTCGCTTCCGCCTTCTAATTTTACGGCATGGGCACCACTTTCTTTCATGATTCTGATAGAGGAACGTAAGGCTTCTTTAGGGTCAGACTGATAGCTCCCAAAAGGCAAATCCACTACAATTAAAGCGCGTGATGCTGCCCTGACAACGCTGGAAGCGTGATAAATCATTTGGTCAAGGGTAATTGGCAGGGTAGTTTCATGACCCGCCATTACATTTGAGGCAGAATCGCCAACCAGAATTACATCAACTCCGGCAGTGTCGACAATTTTTGCCATAGTGAAATCATAGGATGTGAGCATTGAAATTTTTTCGCCATTGGCTTTCATTTCAATCAGCGATTTGGTAGTGATTCTCTTATAATCTTTTTTTGCAACAGACATAGTGTAGGAATTAGAAGATGTAAATGTACAAATTGCTTTATTTACCATTGCCACACAACCTAATAATTTTTTATGCTAAATTTATATCCTAATAACCAAACATGACCATAATGCGAAAATTAGTACTATTCGTTTTCTTTATTTCCTTAGTTTCTTTTGTTTCCTTAGTTTCCTTTCAGCCATTAATGGGACAGGAAGCTGAAATCCGCGAATCGATACAAACTTTTTTTGAAGGTATACATTCCAGAGATAGCCTGAAAATTAACTCTGTGAGTGATGAAGACCTGATGTTACAGACGGTAGTGCAAAGTCCGAGAAGAAACAAGCTTGTAGTCACAAAAGCGGCTGATTTTAAAAGATATGTTGCCACGGTTCCTAAGGAAACCAAATTTGAAGAACGGTTGCTTTCCTTTACTATTAAAGTTGATGGTGGAATGGCTCACGCCTGGATACCTTTTGAATTTTACATCAATGGAGAGTTAACCCATAAAGGCGTCAACTCCATTCAACTGATTAAGAAGGAAAACCTATGGAAAATCATTTACTATGGAGACAGTAAAATCAAGATTTGAGTTAATCATTGCTGATTTTGAGCGTAACGACAAATTCACTTCCGAATCCTAAGTTACTCTCAACGGAAATTGTACCGCCTTGCGCTTCTATTAACTCCTTGCTGATGGCGAGTCCGAGGCCGGTTCCCTCTTTCTCCGAACCCGGAATCCGGAAATATTTATCAAAGATTTTGTTTTTGTACTGTGGAGAAATGCCTATTCCGTTGTCTTTGACAGTTATCATCAGCGTATTTTCTTTGGCTTCTGCGGCAATGAAAATGGTTGAGTTTTCATACGAATAGCGGATAGCATTTGAAATGAGGTTCGTAATGACCCAGGTTGTTTTTTCCTGGTCGGCTTTTATTTCAGGCAACAATTCGGGAACAGTCAGGTTAAGGCTAATCTTTTTTTGTTCTGCCAGTATTTTTGTAGCTTCTACTGCATTAGAAATGATTACATCGGGATTACAGTTTTCTATTTTGAGTTGTGTTTTTCCGGTTTCTACCTGGGTGATGTCCAGCAGTTCTCCTGTAGTACGGAGTAATCTTTTAGCATCGTCCTTAATACTTGAAACCAATTGTTTCTGCTCATCGTTTAAATTACCGACACTGCTGTTTTCCAACAATTGCAGGCTCATTTTCATTGAAGCGATTGGTGTTTTGAATTCATGCGAAACCATGGCTATGAAGTTGGTTTTGGCAAAATCCAATTCTTTATAGGCTGTGACGTTGCGCAGTATAATAAATGAACCAATATGTTTTTTTTCTTCTTCGCCTGTTGGAAGAACAAGTATAGGTACTATTTGTTTTTCGAAGTAACTTTCTTTATTATCTGCATAGATTTTAAGTGTTTGCTGTGACTTTTCGATGTTTTCATCCATAAGATGCTGTAATAGTGAACGGACAAGGTCGTTAGAAACAGCAACTTCGGTAGCAGCTTTACCAATAATATTCTCTGCTTTTAGTCCCGAAATTTTTAAGGCTTCTTCATTGGCAAACAGAATAAGGTTTTTGTCATCAAGTCCAATAACTGGGTCTTGCATATTGTTGATTAGCGTTTCAACCCGTTTTTTCTCCATCATGAGTCTGGCAAGGTTACTGTCACTATATTCCTGAAGCTTTTCTGCCATTGTATTGAATGACCTGGCCAGATTTCCAAATTCGTCATGCGTTTCAAAATTGACCCGCTGCGAATAGTTTTTTGCAGCAATCTGACGAATACTTTCGGTGAGGTCTTTTATAGGATTTGCAATATCGCTTGGCAAGTTGACCAACAGGATTAAGGCAATCAAAAAACAGGTAAGTCCGGTAATCGAAATCCAGAGTATGGCACTTTCTGTTGTTTTTTGTGCTACAATACTTTTCCTTTGGATAGCATCCATGTTGATTTTCATGATATCGTTAAGGTCTTTCCGAATCTGAAGCAGGATAGATGGTTCTTCAGGTCTTGATTGCCATGTTTTTACATCTTCTGTTAAATTTTGGGTAAGTTCTTTTTCGCCTATTTCAGTGATGTTTTTGCCTTGCAATTCCAGAAAGTGATTAAAATTTTCGAAAGATTGTTTTTCACCTTCAATCTTGTCGAGCTCTTTCATCATGTTCCGGGAATAGTCTAAGGAATTGTAATTGGCAACAAGAATATTTTCAGTATCACCGGCAATGGCATGCACTTGTCTTACTGCCAGAGCAGTTAGCAATATGATGAGTAAGAAAAGAATCCCGAGGCCTAGTCTTAATTTTGTTTTTATACGCACGGTTTTATAGTTTTTAGTGAATAGTTTATAGTTGATAGTGTATAGTTGTTAGTCTAAGGTCTTTCATCTTTAATCTGGGTTTGTCCGGGATGTTTTTACAATTGAGGTTAGTATTTTGATGAGTTCGATACTGTCTGAGTGAACGGATTGGTATTCTTTTTCGGACAGGTAGTTTGTTTCAAAAAGCAAACGTAGCCAATATTCGGTTTCCTGGGCTTCTTTTAGTGATATGTTCATCTTGCTGCTAAAGTCTTTTTTTGAAGGAGCCTGCAAAGCCTCACAAATATTTGCTCCAATTGAAGTTCCGCTTCTAACCAATTGTTTTGACAGTATAAATTCTTTTTTATTTTCTGAAATATGTTGGTATAACCTCACAATTCTTACGGCAAATACAAACGATTTGTCCTTAACAATACTATTTTTCATAATCTTTTTTTTTATGGCTTAAACTAACTATACACTATCAACTATCCACTAAAAACTATCAACTCAAAATAATCAGGTCAATTTCACTCGAAGATAGCTTATTTAATAATTGTTTGAAAGCACTTGTAGAAAGAATAATTTTCATCAGGTTCATTTTTGGTTTTCCTATGCATACCGTAGTAATACCTTTGCTTTCAGCCTGTTCTATAATGGCTTTGGCAATCCGGGTATGTTCAATTTTGATGACTTCGGCACCCAGTTCTGTAGCCAGTTTAAAATTATTGATTAGATGTCTTTGTTTGTCTAATGCAATCCGGTCTGCACTTTCATGTGGAAGCTGTACATATAAGACATACCATTTGCTGCTGTTGTAATAATTAGCCAGACGTGCGGTTTTGCGGATAACCTTTTTTGCGGTGGCTTCGTTACTGCTAATACAAGCCATGAATTTTTCATGACGGGTGTTTTTGCTTTTAGGAACTTCAATTTCGACTTTTCGTTCGACCTGGCTGGCCACTTCTTTTAAGGCCAATTCTCTTAATTGCAGTATGTGCTCGCTCTTGAAAAAATTCTTAAGTGCCATTTCTATTTTTTCAGCCTTATAGATTTTTCCTTCTTTTAGCCTTGTAATCAGTTCGTCAGCCGTAAGGTCTATGTTTACGACTTCATCCGCCTGTGCCAAAACACTGTCAGGAATTCGTTCTTTGACTTCAATTCCTGTGATGTGTTTTATTTCTTCATTCAGGCTTTCAATATGCTGGATATTCACTGCACTGATTACATTGATTCCGACTTCTAAGATTTCAAAGACGTCCTGCCAGCGTTTTTCATTTTTGCTTCCCTCGATGTTAGTATGGGCCAGTTCGTCAACGATTACTACTTCCGGACGAAGGCTGATGATGGCCTGAACATCCATTTCTTCCAGTTCTTTGCCTTTGTAGAACAAATAACGTCTTGGAATTACAGGAAGTCCTTCCAAAAGATCGTGTGTTTCTTTGCGATTGTGTGTTTCTATAAAACCTATTTTGACATCGATTCCATTTTTTAGGAGGGAATGGGCTTCCTGAAGCATGCGAAAAGTTTTACCTACACCGGCACTCATGCCGATGTAGATTTTAAACTTTCCTCTCCTTGATTTTTGAATCAGGTTTAAAAAATGCTGTACGCTATCTTCTCTTTTGCTTTCCAAAATAAACAGGCTTAGGTTTTAGAATGATATGGCGAGCGAAGTTGCCGCTGAAAAGTTTTGTTTGGTGGGATTACCATTTTCAGTAAAAATTTCATCCTTGCTGTTCAGATTTCTGGCTTCGATTCTCCATACAACATTGTCATAGATGTTGTAATCGAAGTTGACAGAATAGCCAAAGGTTTTAAATCCGTTTGGTGTTTCTGTTGCAATAATGACCCCATTTTTGTCTGCATAATATTCTCCTCGTGCTGCAATATGGATTTTGTCGGAAACTTTATATCTGGCAATCAGAATAGGAGAGTACCATGAATTATAACTGTTGCTTCCTTTTTCCTTTTGTTCAGCACCGAGGTCAAAACCGGCAGTTAGTCCCCATTTTTCATTTAACTGAAAAACACCGTATAAATTGTGAAAATAACGCATCCTTTTATCAGTATCGGGTTTGTCGTTTCCAATGAAAGAACTGCTGTTCAATAGGATAGCCGCGTTTGGTTTATAGGTTAGTTGATGTCCAAAAGCCAATGTTTTATTACCGTCAACCCGTTTGATTCTTTGCCATCCGTTTAAAAGGAGTCCGCTCACAAACCATTTCCCATTGTCTGTAGTATAGGATAGTTTTGCGCCACTTTCATAATAAGGCGAATTGTCTGCCTGGATGCTACGTGTCAATGCCCAGCAATCTTTACTGATGGCACTTTCAAAACCAATGTGTGAGGCAAAAATCCCGGCATCAATCCAAAGATTTTTGGTTTTTGAGAGTTTTACACCGGCATTAGCTTCATAAATGTTTTTCATAATGCCTTCTTCGGTAGCAAGATTGGCATTGCCATAAGTTCCTGCCATGATTGCCAGGTTAGCCCTGACGTTTCCTTTTTCATAGTTGGCTTTGACAAATCCAAGATTTAAAGAAACTTCATTATGCCTGTTATGGGAATATACGAAACCAGGTCTGGTATTGTTTTCAGGCACTCCGAAATCGTATAGGTAATAGATTTCGGCATAGCCTGATATTTTTAGTGGTGATTCAGGAGTTTTTATAGTGTCTTTCTGTGCCTGTGCAAGAGAGACCATTGCGATAAAAGCTGCAGTAGCTAATTTTTTCATTGTTATTTGAGTTTATCGAGAGCGAGGTTTAGTTGTAATACGTTAATTTTTTCCGGTCCGAACAGTCCTAAAAGCGGCTTTTCAGTATTTTGGGCAATAAGGTCTTCCAACTTTTTTTCTTCAATGTTTCTTGCTTTTGCAATACGCTTGATTTGGACTTTTGCACCTTGTACGGAGATATTTGGGTCTAATCCGCTACCGCTGGCTGTGACCATATCAGCCGGAATTTCATTAGCTTTGATTTCCGGATTCTGGATTAGGAAAGTGTCAATCCTTTTTTGGACTTCGGCCAGATATTCCGGATTGCCTGGTCCTTTGTTGCTTCCTCCTGAACCTGCTGCATTATAGTTTACGACAGAAGGTCTTGAGTTAAAATAACGGGCATCAGTAAAAGATTGGCCTATATTGCTATAGAATTTTTTTCCATTGCTTTCCGTCATGATTCCCTTTCCTTGGTTGGGAGCCATTTGTGCTATTCCAAGAATAAACAGTGTATAGAGTCCGGCAAAAAAGACAAGTGTAACCAGTGTTAACTTTACTCCAATCCATAAATAATTTTTCATTTTGCTATTAGTTTAGATGAATAATGTAACTATCATGTCGATGATTTTTATTCCGATAAAAGGAACAATGATACCGCCTAATCCATAAAACAATAAGTTTCGTCTTAATAGGGCAGAAGCTCCGATAGGTTTATAAGTGACTCCTTTTAAAGCCAGCGGAATCAAAAACGGAATCACAACTGCATTAAAGATAACTGCCGATAGGATAGCGCTTTCCGGGCTATGCAGGTGCATGATATTTAAACCTTTCAGCGCAGGAATTGCGGTGATGAACAGGGCAGGAATGATGGCAAAATACTTGGCAACGTCATTCGCGATACTAAAAGTGGTCAATGTTCCGCGTGTCATTAATAATTGTTTTCCGATTTCTACAATTTCTATCAGTTTTGTAGGGTCGTTATCCAAATCCACCATATTTCCGGCCTCTTTGGCAGCCTGTGTTCCGCTGTTCATGGCAACGCCCACATCGGCCTGGGCAAGAGCGGGAGCATCATTTGTCCCGTCACCCATCATGGCAACCAGTTTCCCTTTGATTTGCTCATTTTTGATGTAATTCATCTTGTCTTCGGGTTTGGCTTCCGCAATAAAATCATCCACACCGGCTTTTTCGGCAATAAATTTGGCTGTTAATGGGTTGTCACCTGTAACCATTACGGTTTTGACACCCATTCTGCGCAGCCTTTCAAAACGTTCCTGTATTCCGGGTTTGATAATATCCTGTAATTCGATTACTCCTAAAACCTTATCATTTTCAGAAACCACCAGAGGCGTACCCCCGTTGCTGGAAATCTCAGTAACTCTATCAGATGTGTCATTTGGAAAAGTATTTCCTGCTTTTTCACTTAATTTTCGGATAGCGTCATAAGCCCCTTTTCGGATTCTGGTACCATCCGGAAGTGTGACACCGCTGCTGCGTGTTTCTGCCGTAAATTTTATCAGCGTGGCACCTTCTATAGAAAGGTTTTTTGTAGCCTCTTTTCCTGCCAATTCGATGATTGATTTGCCTTCCGGTGTTTCGTCAGCTAAGGACGATAGAATACTGGCCTTTATAAATTCCTGTTCGGATATGCCAGCGGTAGGATAAAATTGCGTTGCTTTTCTATTTCCAATTGTAATCGTTCCTGTTTTGTCTAACAGCAATACATCAATATCACCCGCAGTTTCTACCGCTTTACCTGATTTTGTAATGACATTGGCACGCAAGGCGCGGTCCATTCCGGCAATACCAATGGCAGATAACAATCCACCAATAGTTGTTGGAATCAAGCAGACGAATAAAGAAATAAAAGAAGCGATGGTTATAGTGATATTGGCATAATCAGCAAACGGTTTTAAAGTCGTACAGACAATAATAAAAACTAAGGTAAAGCCTGCTAATAAAATAGTCAGTGCGATTTCATTAGGTGTTTTTTGTCTTGATGCACCTTCAACCAATGCAATCATTTTGTCCAGGAAGCTCTCGCCGGGTTCAGTTGTCACCCGAACTTTAATCTTATCTGATAAGACTTTTGTACCGCCTGTTACGGAACTTTTATCTCCGCCCGCTTCGCGAATTACCGGAGCACTTTCACCGGTTATGGCGCTTTCGTCAATAGTTGCCAAACCTTCAATGATTTCTCCGTCGGTTGGAATAGTATCGCCGGCTTCACAGATAAAGATATCGCCTTTAACCAGGCTGGAGGAAGGAACAATCTGAAGTTCGTCTACATACATTTCTCCAACCGGAAATATTTTTTTGGCAGGTGTTTCTTCTCTTGTTTTTCGAAGACTGTCCGCCTGGGCTTTACCTCTTGCTTCCGCAATGGCTTCCGCAAAATTGGCAAACAATAATGTGAATAGTAAAATTATAAAGACGGTAAGGTTGTACACAAAACTACCTTGTGATTCTTCACCGGTCAATATCCACAAACAAACGCATAGCATGACTACTGTTCCGATTTCAACCGTAAACATAATCGGATTGCGGAACAGGGTTGCAGGATTGAGTTTCAGGAAAGACTGTACGAATGCTTCTTTGAGCAATTCTTTCTGAAACAGTGATTTATTTTGAGTTTTCATTTTTGAAAATCATTTGATTAATAAAGCGTGAAATATTCTGCTATAGGTCCTAAAGTGAGGGAAGGGAAGAAGGAAAGCGCTGCAATGATGAAAATAACAGCAAATACCATTAATCCGAAAGTTGAAGTATCTGTTTTTAAAGTTCCCGCACTTTCCGGAATGTGTTTTTTTGAAGCGAGGATTCCGGCAATTGCCACAGGACCTATTATGGGAAGGAATCTGGAAAGCAGCAATACGATTCCTGTTGTAATATTCCACCACGGATTATTATCGCCCAAACCTTCAAAACCACTTCCGTTATTGGCCGCAGATGAGGTGAATTCGTATAAGATTTCACTAAATCCATGAAATCCCGGATTGTTCAATGTGCTGGCACCTTGTTCCGGAAATGCTGTTGAAAGCGCAACTCCAACCAATATTAAGAAAGGATGCAGTAAGGCAATAATCATGGCGATTTTCATTTCGCGGGCTTCGATTTTCTTACCCAGAAATTCAGGAGTTCTGCCTACCATGAGTCCGCTTATAAAAACAGCAAGGATAATAAAAATGTAAAAGTTTAATATCCCTACACCACATCCTCCATAAAAGCAGTTAATCATCATGGCAAGTAACTGGTTCATTCCGGATAGAGGCATGGCGCTGTCGTGCATTGAATTGACAGAACCTGTTGAGATAACGGTTGTAGCAATGCTCCAATATCCGGATGCGGCAGCTCCAAACCGCACTTCTTTACCTTCGGTAGCGCCAGAGGTTGTATCAATTCCCATTTGCGCTATGGCAGGGTTTCCATTCATTTCTGTAATTACGGTTGGAATAGTCAACGCAAGGAATCCGACTGTCATTACACCAAAAATCATCCAGGATAGTTTTCTTCTGTTTAAGAAAAACCCTAAAGCAAATACCATGGCAAATGGAATAATCATCTGGGCAATCATTTCTACAATGTTGGTCAGGTAATTAGGGTTTTCAAGTGGATGGGCTGAATTGGTACCGAAAAATCCTCCGCCATTTGTCCCCACATGTTTTATGGCGGTGAATGCTGCAGCTGGTCCGGTTGATACTTCAACAGAATCCCCCTGAAGGGTTGTCATTGCCTGTTTCCCTTCAAACGTCATTGGAGTTCCGTTAAAAAGCAAAATAGTTGCTACGATTACGGAAATAGGCAAAAGAATACGGGTACAGGATTTGATAAAGTAATTGTAAAAATTACCCAGCGTTTCCGTTGTTCTTTCTTTTAATGCATTGAAAAGTACAGCAGCTGCAGCCAATCCGATTCCCGCAGAAACGAATTGAAGGAACATTAAAAACAACTGACTTAAATAACTGACTCCGGTTTCTCCGGAATAATGCTGCAGGTTGCAGTTTACTAAAAAGGAAATAATGGTGTTGAAAGCCAGGTCAGGCGTCATGTTGGGATTGTTATCCGGATTCAACGGCAACCAACCTTGACAGAGAAGCACAATCATTCCTAAAACAAACCAGACCACATTAATGGCAACCAGTGCAACCATGTGCTGTTTCCAGTTCATTTCTTTTTTAGAATCGATACCGCTTATTTTATAAAATAGTTTTTCAATGGGCTGAAAAACTGGGTCCAAAAAAGTTTTTTGCCCTAAATATACTTTTGAAATGTATTTTCCTAACGGTATTGCCAGAAGCAGTGTCAGGACAAACATGGCTATAATTCCTGTAATTTCGGTATTCATGGTTTAAAATTTTTCAGGTTTAAGTAAGACGTAAACGATGTAGGCAAAAACAGCCAGAGCAATAATTAATAAGGCTATCATAATTTTAGATTTTATCGAAATAGTAGATGGAAACATAGAAAAGGGCAAAGCAGAGCAGCCCTGTGATGGTGAGAATGGCAACTATCATACTCCGGAAGCATTAATTTGTTTGACGTATTCTTTGTGAAGCGCAATTGGGAGCAGTCTCGATGTTTCCAACCTGTTTATTTCCATATAATGCGATACGGAAAACAGATAGACATTGGTGATTGCGTTTTTCATTTCGTTATTGCCCTTGATGAGCAATTCCTCGGCAAGTGCAAGGCATCTTTTAGTACGTGCCATTTTACCGAGCTGGAGGCTGCTGATGGTTATTTCGGCAAGGCGCTCCATTTTTTTGATTAGGCTATCATTGAAATTTCTCATAATGATTAAGATATTTTTGATGCCTAATGCCAAATTCAGAACCAATTTTTGGATAAACTGTGTAAACCCTTTAGTATCTAGGAATTATATTTTTTTGGACTGTAACCAAAAAGAAAAACCCTATCAAAACGATAGGGTTGGTACTTTCAAAACGATAGGTATTTAATTTCTTTAAGAGGTAATCTCAAGTTTATACCCTTTGCCGCGTATAACAACTATATTGATGTTGGAGTCCAATTCCAATTTTTTTCTAAGTTTTGAAATGAACATATCCAGACTGCGCCCTACAATAACACCTTCGTCTTCCCATATTTCTTTTTGCAAACGACTTCTTTCTATAGTTTCATTGGGTGACAATGCGAAAATAAGCAGTAGACGGGTTTCTGTTCCTGTTAAGTCTATTGTCTTTTCGGTTGTTATCAGTTTCCGATTCTTAGCATCGAACAAAACCGAACCTAAAGTGAAGGTGTCGGTATCCTTACTGTCCGGTAATGTTTTTCGCTTTCGGGTTGTACCAGATTTTAAAAAAAGAAAACCAACCAATGCTAAAAACGGCAGGCCGGCCAAAAGATACCCATTCTTTGCTGTATTTATACCTGTTGGTTTGAATTTAATGTTGATTATGTAACATGCTTTGGGTTGTATTCTGCCTATACAGGGTATGTTGTCCTCTTTTCTGTTTTTGGATATGGCATATCCATAAGCTACATCGGAATTACCACAGTTTATGACATTAACAACATAATCGGATGTCAAAGGGTCATTAGCCAACAAACGCCGTGTTGTATTCGCCAGGGAGTCCGGTTGAAAACTAAATTCCTTTTCGAAACTAATCTGGTATTCATTTTCTGAAATCTTTTTTACCGGAAGAACTCTCGATACACTGTCTCCGGATTGTAAAAGTAGTTCATGTCCGATTTTGCGAAGCAAAACTTCCCTTCTGGCGATATCAAAATCGTCCTTATCCGCCATGCTGAAAGCTGCGAAGATTACTGAAATAAACGAAAGTAATATTAATCCAAACAGATACTTACGTTTCCCGGAGAAGAGATTTCGGCTATCAGACATATTATTTACGATTTATTTACAAAGGTTACATTTTAATTTACAATCTAACTCCCTCAAACCCAAAAATAACAAAGTAGTTTCGCTGAAACAATTTCAATAGGATATGAAAAATAAAAGAATGCTAATTAAAATTACAAAAAAATGAGAAAAGTTATTTATGCGCTGATTTTACCCCTGGTTGTGGTATGCGGGTTCGTATTTGCTAATTGCGAAATCAAAAATGAAACTTCTAAAAAAACAGCTTCAAAGCTACTTACTGCTGCTGAAGCGAAAGCCGAAAGGAAAAAATGGGAAGCTTCCCCAGATGGTATACAATACAAAAAATGGGAAACGTCGCCCGAAGGAAAAAAAGTGCTTGCCAGTGCTGCTAAGATAAGAAGCCATATAAGTTATTCCGCCAATATGGAAGCTATTATAACCTCTCTTTCGCTTCCGCCAGGCTCCCGATTAGGCTTTGGAGTGATGGCCGGGATTAATGACGATTATTACATTCTCAGTTTTGGGTTGGAAAAGTCTAATGAATTTCAACAATTGCGCAGCCTGAAAGCTAACGGCAAAATAACTATAAGAAGCAATTTTGTGTCATACGCACCTAAGTATGACTATCCAATTGTATCGGTCGACTATGTAGAACAAGATGGTAAAATAATTTACAAACGTGCCCCTCGCAAAGACGGCTGCTAATTAAATGGAGCATACCTTGCCTGTAATATAATTTAGCTGATTTTGTATTCTTCCAGCTTTCTGTATAGTGTTGTCAAAGCAATATTCAGCAGTTTTGCGGTTTCGGTTTTGTTATGGTTCGTATAGTTCAATACTTTCTGGATATGGATTTTTTCGGCAGAAGCCAGAGAAAAAGCAGACAATAGAGGAGATTCTCCGGAAGTATTGGCTATTTTTAATTGCTGTATTTCCATAGGAAGGCAATCGGTTGTCAGAATGGCTTCTGTTTCCAGAATAACGCTGCGTTCCAATACATTTTTTAGTTCACGGATATTTCCCGGCCAGGTATGCAATTTTAGTAACTGCACAAATTCATCAGATAGTGCCTTGATTTTTTTATTGGTTTTCAGTGAAAAGAAATTCAGAAAATGTTTGGCAAGCGGTTCAATATCAGTAACGCGTTCCCGCAAGGCAGGCAATTGGATTTGGAATACGGAAAGACGGTAGAACAAATCTTGCCTGAAATGCCCTGATTCTATTTCCTTAGGCAAATCTCTATTGGTAGCGGCTATAATCCGTACGTCAACTTTGGTAGGTTTGTTTTCACCTACTTTCAGGAATTCGCCATTTTCAATGACACGTAACAGTTTTGCCTGAAGGTCGAGGGCCATTTCGCCAACTTCATCTAAAAATATGGTTCCGCCATTGGCTTCCTCAAACAGCCCTTTTTTGTCTTTTGTAGCTCCTGTAAAAGAGCCTGCCAGATGACCGAACATTTCGCTTTCGAGCAAATCATGACTAAAAGCTGAACAGTTTATGGCCACAAAATTCTGATGTTTTCTTGAACTTGATTGATGGATAGCAGCTGCAAATACTTCTTTTCCTGTACCGGTTTCTCCTGTTAGCAGCACAGTAGTATCTGTAGGTGCGACTTTTTTAGCCAGATTGATGGATTGCAATAAAGGTTTGGAATCGCCTATAATTCCGTCAAACGAAAGCTTATCTTCGAGTTTGGCTTCTAACTGGGCAATACGTTTTGTCAGGTTTGCCTTTTCAATAGCCCGATGAAGCAGCGGGATAATTTTATTATTATCATCACCTTTTACGATATAATCAAAAGCGCCATTTTTTATAGCTTGCACACCATCAGGAATGTTTCCGTAGGCGGTAAGCAGAATCACTTCGGTTTGCGGTGATTTTTCTTTTATAGCTAGGGTCAGGTCAACACCATTTCCATCGGGAAGCTTGACATCGCAAAGCACAACATCAAAAGCATGCTGTTCTATCTTTTTTAGTCCGGATTTGCAGTCGCCGGCTTCAATGACTTCAAAACCTTCAAGACCGATAATCCGGGCCATGAGGCTTCTTAGTTTTTCTTCGTCGTCAATGATGAGAATTTTTTTCAAGCGAAAAAGGGAATAAGAGTTTAAGCAAAATTAGTGTTTTGCGGAATTGGTTTTGCAATAGGGTATAAATAAAAACAACCTGAAATTTCAGGTTGCTGTACTTTTATCTTGCTGTCTTTTTAGCAGTCGGCCATATTCACACTAATAGCTAGTCCGCCTTCTGATGTTTCTTTGTATTTCGTATTCATGTCTTTTGCGGTTTCCCACATAGTGTTGATTACCTTGTCTAAAGGAACTTTGGCATTTTTAGGGTCAGTTTCAAGAGCCAGTTCTGCTGCGTTGATGGCCTTAATGGCACCCATCGTATTTCTTTCAATACACGGAATCTGTACTAATCCCCCAATTGGGTCACAGGTCATTCCCAAATGGTGTTCCATGGCAATTTCTGCGGCCATAAGTACCTGTGCCGGACTTCCTCCCATTAATTCGCATAAGGCTCCTGCCGCCATAGCGGAAGAAACGCCTATTTCTGCCTGGCAACCTCCCATAGCGGCTGAAATGGTAGCTCCTTTTTTGAAAATACTTCCAATTTCTCCGGCTACCATAAGGAATTGCTTGATTTCTTTTTCTCCTGCCTGATGGTTTTCGATAACCATATAATACATCAACACGGCCGGAATTACGCCTGCACTTCCGTTAGTAGGAGCCGTTACGACTCTTCCTAAGGAGGCATTGACTTCATTGACAGCTAAAGCAAAACAGCTAACCCATTTTAGAATCTGGCGGAATTTTACTTCCGTTTTGCGGATGGTTTCCAACCATTCCTGCGGATTGCTGTAATTTGCCAGGCCAATAAGGTTCTGATGCATGTCAAAAGCCCTTCTTCGAACGTTTAATCCTCCGGGAAGGATGCCTTCGGAATGGCAACCAATATACATGCATTCCAGCATCGTATTCCAAACACGGATCAATTCATTGTGGATATTCTCCTCAGTACGCATTGACTTTTCGTTTTCATAAACGATTTCAGAAATACTCTTGTTTTCTTTGACTGTATAGTCGAGTAATTCTACTGCATTTTGTATTGGAAAAGGGAAAGCACATTTAATGATTTCCTTTTTAGCGGCATTTGTTCTTTCTTCCTTAACTACGAAACCGCCACCAATAGAATAGAATGTCGATTCGTATTCGCCATCCGGCGTATAGGCCGTAAATGTAAAACCGTTAGAATGGAAAGGCAGGAAGTTTTTATTAAATACGATATCCGTATCCATATCGAATGGAATCATTCTTTCGCCAGCCAAATGCAACTGCTTGTTTTTTCTTATTTCAGAAATGGTCTTGTCGATACTGTCAATAGGAATGTATTCCGGGTCTGCGCCGGTAAGCCCTAGCATAACCGCTAAATCAGTTGCATGGCCTTTTCCGGTTAGGGAAAGCGAGCCAAACAAATCTACTTTAATCCGGATTACTTTGCTTAATATATTTTCTTCACGAAGTTCATTTAAAAAACGTTCTGCACCACGCCAAGGCCCAAGAGTGTGGGAACTTGAGGGTCCGACGCCAATTTTAAGCATATCAAATACCGAGATACATTCTTCCATAATTATGAGAGGCAATTTTATGCAAATATATATTTTTTACGATTGCGAAAACGTTGTAAATTTATTAAATGTACAATAGTGGTGGGGCATAATTGCTTACCTCATAGAAATAGTGAAATAAGAGAAGTCGATTTTGCGAATTCTTCGTTTTCTAACAAAATTTAGTATCTACGTTAGTAACTTTTAAGTTCTAAAGGTTAATTTCCTACATTTGAAGCACAAACACTTAAACAGTTTTATGAAAAAGCTACTTTTTGCTTTCTTGCTAGCTTTCAGCCTTTCAGGTTATGCCCAACTTAAAAGTCCTGCCGATTTTTTACCCGAATACGGGAAACAGGTAAGCTTTTATCATGAAATAGAAGCCTATTTTAAATACCTAAAAGAAAATTCAGAATATATAAAACACGAATCTTACGGTTTTACTTCGCAGGGAAGAAGCCTGAATGTCTATTATATTTCTACACCGGAAAATCTGAAAAATCTGGAAGCTATACGCGACTATCATTTGTATTCTATAGGTATGACAGACAAAAAGCCTGCTGCAGAAACAGAAAAGGCCATAGTCTGGTTAAGTTTTAACGTACATGGCAACGAAATAGGAGCGGCAGAAAGCTCAATGAAAGTAGCCTATGAGCTATTGAATCCGCAGAATACAACAACAAAACAATGGCTTGAAAATACAATCGTGATACTGGACCCATGTCTGAATCCGGATGGTTTTTCAAGATATGGAAACTGGCTTCGCGACATATCGGGTAAAAACCTGCATCCCGAATTGACAGACCGTGAACACATAGAGCCCTGGCCGGGAGGAAGACAGAATCATTATGCCTATGACCTGAACAGGGATTGGGCCTGGCAGACTCAGGTTGAAACCCAGCAGCGAATGGTTTTGTATAACCGCTGGATGCCGGAAGTGCATGTAGATGTTCATGAAATGGGCTATAACGAGCCATATTTTTTTCCTCCGGCTGCGGAACCATTCCATGATTTTATAACCAAACCGCAACGTGATTTCCATAATGTGATAGGAGAGAATACATCTAAAAAGTTTGATGCTGAAGGTTGGAATTATTATACCAGAGAGCGTTTTGATTTATTCTATCCGAGTTATGGCGATACTTATCCTAGCTTTAACGGTGCGATAGGAATGACTTATGAGCAGGGTGGAATAGGAGCGGGAAGAGCCGTTTTAATGCAAAACGGGAACATATTGACCTTGCAGGACCGTATTAACCACCATACAGTTGCGGTATTGACTGCCGTTGAAACCGCTTCAGGCAGAAAAGAAAAGCTAATAGCTGATTTCAAGGCTTACTTTAAAGACAGCAGGCAAAATCCTAAAGGAAAATACAAAACCTATGTTATAAAAAATGATGGTAAGGCCGAACAGCTTGCCGTGATGCTAAAGCAGAATAACATCCAATTTGCGTATGCTGACGAAACAAAAAAACTTTCAGGCTACCATTACCAATCAGACAAAGAAAAAGCATTTTCTGTAGAATCGGGAGATATGATTATACAGGCAAGTCAGCCAAAATCTGTCCTGACACAAGTGTTATTTGAACCTTACCAGAGATTATCAGACAGTCTTACCTATGATATTACAGCCTGGGCTTTACCTCACGCTTTTGGAATAGAAAGCTATGCTCTTAAAAATGCTTTGGTTATAAAAACAAGGGAAAGCAAAATAAGCAATACCAAAGTGCTTCCTGAAACGGCTTATGCTTTTTATATTCCCTGGAACAACAGGACTTCTGCAAAAATTGCAGCTTCTTTACTAAAGAAGAATGTTAAGGTTCGTTATTCGAAAAAAAATTCGGCTTTTGGAGATATAAAGCTAAACATGGGAGATTTGATTGTTTTAAAATCGGATAATACAAAGCTTCCCGAATTTGAAAAGACAATGGCCGGGCTTTTGGTAGAAAAAAATGATTATAGTGTCATTAAGAGTGGTTTTTCTACTGGCGGAACCGATTTGGGTGGCGAAAACTTCCAATTGCTGAAAGCACCAAAAATTCTTCTTTTAAGTGGGAAAAATGTCAGTCCGACAGATTTCGGGCAGGTTTGGTTTTATATGGACCAGATTATAGATTATCCGGTAAGTATTTTGGATGCGGATTATTTAGGAATGATTAATCTGACCGATTATAATACCTTGATTTTAGCTGATGGATGGTATGATTTGTCAGACAGTCAGAGGAAAAGTATTGACGATTTTATCTCAAAAGGAGGTAAAATAATCGCTATTCAAAATGCTTTAAGTTTATTTGAAAACAGGGAAGGTTACAATCTGACACAGTTTGCAACCAATGAAGAAAAAGATGCTGCCAAAAAACAAAGTGATGAGGAAGCATTGACATCGCGTTTTAAGGAATACCAAAAAATGGAAAGACGTTCTGTGTCAAATGGTGTTCCGGGTGCCATAATAGAAAATGTGTTGGACAAAACCCATCCGCTTTCTTATGGATTGGGTGACAAATATTATAGTCTGAAAACATCCGACAAATATTTTAAGGTTCTTAAAAATGTATGGAATGTGGCCTATGTTCCGGAAAATTATAAAAGTTACGGATTCATTGGTGCCAACCTGAAAAAGAAACTAGGGAATACGGTTTCATTTGCCGTAGAACCGGTTGGCAGGGGAAAGGTGATTTATATGGTCGACAATCCTCTTTTTAGAGGGTTTTGGGAAAATGGAAATTTACTATTCAGTAATGCTTTGTTTTTAGTTGATTGAGACTAAAAAACAGATACTATCGTTATCATATAAAAAAATACATGAAAAAGTTAGTCCTGCTGGCAATAGCATTGGCCTTTTTGGGTTGTGACAAAGATAATGACGCAACGACTCCTGATGTCGAAAACCGTGATTTCAGACAAGACATGCGTAATTTCGTTATCGGAATTAGTCAAAAGGCAAAAAGTATTAAGCCCGGTTTTGCTGTCATTCCCCAAAACGGAATAGAACTGGTTACTGTGAATGGAGAAGCTGATGGCAATCCGTCGCAGGATTACTTAAATGCTATTGACGGAAACGGTCAGGAAGATTTGTTTTACGGATATGATAACGATGACCAGGCAACTCCTACAGGTATTTCAAACTATCTGAAAGGCTTTTTAAATGTCTCCAAAAGTAACAGAAAAACCATATTGGTCACAGATTATTGCTCTTCACCTTCAAAAGCCAGTAACTCCTATCAGGTTAATACTGCAAACGGTTATATTTCCTATGCTGCCCCAAAACGCGACCTGACTGCAATTCCGGCCACGGCTCCCAATAACTCCAATGATGCAGTAGTTGCAAATCTGTCACAGGCGAAAAACTTTCTTTATCTTATAAATTCAGAGAATTTTACTTCAAAGTTGGCATTTATCAATGCGGTAAAGGCAACAAATTATGATGTAATCATTATGGACCTGTTTTTCAACGATGAACAGTTTACAGCCGTAGAAATTAATCAATTGCGTAATAAAGCCAATGGAGGAAAGCGGATGGTAATTTGCTATATGTCAATTGGAGAATCTGAAAACTACCGTTACTATTGGCAGCCCTCGTGGAATACCTCTAAGCCGGATTGGATGGCTACCGAAAATCCGGACTGGCCGGGCAATTTCAAAGTAAAATATTGGAATGAAGACTGGCAGAAGATTATTTATAAGAATGATAATTCCTATCTTAATAAAATTATAGACGCCAATTTTGACGGGGTCTATTTAGATATTATTGATGCCTTTGAGTATTTTGAAAGATAAAAGCAATGATGTCATCTTGTCAGATTTAAAAATGTCAATTTTAACAAAAACTGACAATTTTAAAGATTTTAACGCTTGGCATAAAGATTGTCTACTAGTTCACGAGTTTATAAAACTAGTAAAAAACAAAATACATATAAAAACATGGGTAAAATAATCGGAATTGACTTAGGAACAACGAACTCTTGCGTTGCTGTAATGGAAGGTAGCGAGCCAGTTGTAATCCCTAATGCTGAAGGAAAAAGAACAACGCCGTCAGTAATTGCATTTGTTGATGGTGGTGAAATCAAAGTTGGTGACCCTGCTAAAAGACAAGCAGTGACCAATCCAACTAAAACTATTGCTTCTATCAAGCGTTTCATGGGAAATAAATTCTCTGAAAGTAATAAAGAAGCTCAAAATGTTGCCTACAAAGTAGTAAAAGGTGATAACGATACACCACGTGTGGATATCGACGGACGTCTTTATACGCCACAGGAATTGTCTGCAATGACACTTCAAAAAATGAAAAAAACAGCTGAAGATTATTTAGGTCAGTCTGTAACAGAAGCGGTTATTACAGTTCCTGCTTACTTTAACGATGCGCAACGTCAGGCAACAAAAGAAGCTGGTGAAATTGCCGGTTTGAAAGTAATGCGTATTATCAACGAGCCTACTGCAGCTGCATTGGCTTATGGTTTGGATAAAAAAGGGAAAGATCAAAAGATTGCCGTTTACGATTTAGGAGGTGGTACTTTTGATATTTCTATCCTTGAATTAGGTGATGGAGTTTTCGAAGTATTGTCTACTAACGGAGACACACACTTAGGAGGTGATGATTTTGACCAGGCTGTTATTGACTGGTTGGCAGAAGAATTCAAAGCTGAAGAAGGTTTGGATTTGCGTCAGGACCCAATGTCATTGCAACGTTTGAAAGAAGCTGCTGAAAAAGCAAAAATTGAATTGTCGTCTTCTGCACAAACAGAAATTAACCTGCCATATGTTACAGCTACGGCAACAGGACCTAAGCACTTGGTAAAAACATTGACCAGAGCTAAATTTGACCAATTGACAGATAGTTTGGTTAAGCGTTCTATGGCTCCTGTAGCAAAAGCTTTAAAAGATGCTGGATTAAGCATTTCAGATATTGATGAGGTAATCCTTGTAGGAGGTTCTACACGTATTCCTAAAATTCAGGAAGAAGTAGAGAAATTCTTCAACAAAAAACCATCTAAAGGAGTTAACCCGGATGAGGTAGTAGCTATTGGTGCTGCTATTCAAGGTGGAGTTTTGTCTGGAGATGTAAAAGACGTATTGTTGTTAGACGTTACACCACTTTCTCTTGGTATCGAAACTATGGGTGGTGTTATGACAAAATTGATTGAGTCAAACACAACAATCCCAACAAAAAAATCGCAGGTATTCTCTACTGCAGCAGATAACCAGCCATCGGTTGAAATCCACGTTTTGCAAGGAGAAAGAGCTTTAGCGGCAGATAACAAAACTATCGGACGTTTCCACTTAGATGGAATTCCGCCGGCAGGAAGAGGAATCCCTCAGATTGAAGTAACTTTTGATATTGATGCTAACGGTATCATCAAAGTTTCTGCAACCGATAAAGGAACCGGAAAATCACACGATATCAGAATTGAGGCTTCTTCAGGATTGACTCAGGAAGAAATCGAAAGAATGAAAAAAGAGGCAGAAGCTAATGCAGATTCTGACAAGGCAGCTAAAGAGAAAATTGAAAAATTGAACGAAGCTGACAGCATGATTTTCCAGACTGAAAACCAGTTGAAAGAATTTGGTGAAAAACTATCTGAAGGTAACAAAGCAGCTATTGAAAGCGCGTTGACTGATTTGAAAGCAGCTCACGGAAGCCAGGATTTAGCAGCTATCCAACCGGCTTTAGACAAATTGAATGAGGCATGGAAAAATGCTTCTGAAGAAATGTACAAGCAAGGTGATGCTCAGGGAGCTCCGCAGGATGCACAACCACAAGGTGATGCTAACGGTGGTGACAACGTTCAGGATGTTGACTACGAAGAAGTGAAATAATCACTTTTAGATTATATTTTAAAAGCGCAGGATTCATAACCCTGCGCTTTTTTTGTTTGTCACTTTTAACAATTATGGTTTTATATTTTTTGTATTTTAGGCTTTCTAAAAAACAAAATATGAAAAAGACCTTATTTTTAATACTGATCCTGTTAACGGCATCTTTAAGTTATGGACAGAAAAAAGGAGCCAAAAAGAAAGCTCCTGCCAAACCGGCTTCTACAGCACTGGCAAAAGCAGATAATCTTACGGCCGAAATCGTAAAAGGAAATTTTTACCTGTTCATTAATAATAAAGCTAAAAAGGACACCATAGGTATCAAAACTGTTGACGAAAATAGTTTGCCTAAGAATTGTGCACTAAAAGCCTTTTCTGCAAAAGGAACGCCATTATATCTGCTAACC
This sequence comes from Flavobacterium lindanitolerans, assembly GCF_002846575.1. NCBI lineage: Bacteria > Pseudomonadati > Bacteroidota > Flavobacteriia > Flavobacteriales > Flavobacteriaceae > Flavobacterium > Flavobacterium lindanitolerans. The sequence goes on along the minus strand of NZ_PJND01000008.1, from coordinate 17,507 downwards.
TGGACGGAAGAGCAAACCACTAAAACGGATTTAAAAACAGAAGTACGCAGTACGTTATTCTCTGAAGTATATGATGTGACCACAAAAACAAAACTATTTTCAAACCAGCAAACGACCACCAATATCACAGAAAAAGTATTTTTGGATAGGTTGAAAAATGCTTCCGAAACACAGGAAAAGGTAAGGAGGGAAGGTTTTGAATTTTCGCTGACGCCTGACGGTGATATTGTCCAAAAGAACAAAACACAACAGAACACGTTTACATTTAATACGGCTGAAAAAAAATATGTTGACGGAAAAACAACAAGTGTAGCTCCGGCTTCAACACCTGCCAAGAAAAAGAAGGCATAATTAATTATAAAAACCGAGCTACATGCTCGGTTTTTTATTTGTTTTTATCTGAAAAGATTGCCTATAGAATGGAAGATTCTTCCGAAGAAGGTTCTTCGGACTATGACCTCGCCCGCAAGCATTTCATCTGTTGTTTCTAATTTGACAATAATTGGTTTTTTAGAATTAACCATAACTGACGTCTCTTTATAACCTACATAATGAAACTTCAATAAGTCTCCTTTGCTAGCCTTAATTGAAAATTTGCCATCAAAATCTGTCTGTGTGCTAATTGATTTGCCTTCTATTGTAACAGAAACACCGGGTATAGGCAATTTATCTAGTTCAAATACAAATCCTGTAATTTCTATATCAGGAACAAAAGAATTGTCGATTGTTTTTTCAACATTTTTTTCTTCTGTCTGTTCTGTTTTTACATTTTCCTGTGCGTAAATCTCCTGGTTTCCCAAGCTCAAAAAGCTCAATATTCCTGAAACTCCTGCAATCCAGATACTGCTTTTCTCTTTTGGCATCCTCAAGTCTTTATTGAGTTGTGATGCCAAAAAACGTCCGCATATATTGGATTCTGAATTGATTTTGTCAATAAGCTGCCTGTCAGAAAATAGTGTGAAATCATATACCGTTTTCTGGCACGAATTGCAGAACCGCCCTTTTTCGGCAACAGTCATTTCATGCCAGTTTTCATGGCAGGGTTTAGGAATGGATATGTTGACTTTGCCGGACATACAAGCTTATTCCAAAACTTTGATTTCAAACATTTTGTTCCATCTTTTTCCGGTCACAAAAAGTGTTTTGGTTTTTGGATTGTAGGCTAATCCGTTTAATACGTCATTACCTAAATCGTGGCCCATCATATTTACTTTTGTCTTTAGCTCTCTCAGGTCAATAATACCTTCTACAGCTCCGGTTTTTGGATTGATGACAGCAACAGCGTCTTTTTGGTAAACATTTCCGTAGATTTTCCCGTTAACCCATTCCAATTCATTCACCGCTTTTATTTTGCTGGATTCAGAATATACATTGATATAATCTGTTTCTTTCATAGTTTCCGGGTCTAACACCCAGATTTTCTCTGTTCCGTCAGACTGGTAAATCTGCTTTCCGTCATTACACAATCCCCAGCCTTCTATATTTTTAAAGTAATTAAAAGTCCTGATTTGTTTTAGATTATCTGCATTGTAGATAAAACCTGTATTTTCCTGCCAGGTTAACTGATATACCTTGTTATTTAAGATGGTAATTCCTTCTCCAAAATATTTACCTTCAAGATTAACAGACTGGTAGGCTTTTCCGGTTTTGTAGTCTGTTTTTAGCAATTTGGAAGTACCGCGTTGTCCGGTTCCTTCAAATAGGGTATCTCTGTAGAATTCCAATCCTTGTGTATAGGAAGTTTCGTCATGGGGATAGGTGTTTACGATGGTATAGGAAAGTAATTTTGGTTTTACATTGGAAACGACTTCAATACGGGCATCCGTTTCTGCATTTTGTCCTTCATAATAAACGATTGCCTTTATCTGCTGGTACCCCAATTTAGAATCCGCTAAAGGAAAATCGAACTTATTGTTTCCTTTAACGCCACCAACTCTTTTTTCATTTATATAGTAGGCTATCGAATCGATAGTCTTGTTTTTGTCGTTGTTCAGAACCAAAGAAAGCGATTCCTGAGGCTGATAAGTCGCTTTTAAGCCCGATTGTTCTATGCTGAATAAATTTTTTTTATCTATTTCTTTATCTCCGCAGGATACAAGTACAGTTCCTAATAAAATGAATGCTAATAGTTTATGTTTTTTCATTGTTTTAAAATTGATTATGACAATATACAACCTTTATTTTATAACCGCCAAGGGCCTTGCAAAAATATAAAATGTTTGTATATTTGCACCGGCAAGTCCTACACGACCAGCTCCTGCAGACTCCCCCAGGGTGGGAACGCAGCAAGGGTAAGCGGTTGTAGCGGTGCGATGTAGGTCGCTTGCCATTTTTTTTAAATCTTCCCTTTGAGGAGGATTTTTTGTTTTTAACCCTTTCAGGGTTTTAAACCCTGAAAGGGTTTGGATAAAAAATAAACACTAAATTTGGCTTCAATTTCTAAACTTCTAAGAAGTCAAAATGTCTAAAACTATATTAATTACAGGCGGTTCCTCAGGAATCGGAAAATCAATAGGGGATTATCTGACCCAAAAAGGCTATACAGTTTTTGGTACCAGTCGTAATCCGGAGCGTATTACAGATTCTAAATTTCCTTTAGTGGCTCTGGATGTGAGAGATGCTGAAAGTATTAAAAATGCAGTTTTAGAAGTCATACAGAAAGCCGGAAGACTGGATGTAGTCATCAATAATGCCGGAGTTGGAATTACGGGACCTTTGGAAGAAATCCCGACTTCTGAAATCAAAAATAATTTCGAAACCAATTTTTTCGGGCCAATTGAAGTCATGAAAGCTGTATTACCACAAATGCGTTCCCAGAAATCGGGTTTAATCATTAATGTAACTTCTATAGCCGGTTACATGGGATTGCCGTACAGAAGCATTTATTCGGCTTCAAAAGGAGCATTGGAACTAATTACCGAAGCCCTGCGTATGGAAGTCAAAAATTTTGGTATAAAAATTACCAATATTGCTCCCGGAGATTTTGCAACCAATATTGCTTCAGGAAGATTTCATGCACCTCTGATTAAAGGTTCGGCTTATGAAAAACCTTATGGAGATACGCTTAAAATGATGGACGAGCATGTCAATTCAGGAAGCAACCCGGATATGATGGCAATTGCTGTAGCGAAAATTATTGAAACTCCCAATCCGAAAATCCATTATAAAGTGGGTGTTTTTATGCAAAAATTTTCCATCGTATTAAAACGGGTATTGCCTGATAAAGTTTATGAAAAAATGCTGATGAACCATTATAAATTGTAATTTTGCAACCGAATTTTGAGTTTTAACTCATTACTTTAAGCAGAAACACACAAATTAAATTATAACAAATGAAATTTTTTATCGACACGGCTAATCTGGCTCAAATCAAAGAAGCACAAGCACTTGGTGTATTGGATGGTGTAACTACAAACCCTTCATTGATGGCGAAAGAGGGCATCACAGGAAAAAATAATATTTTAAAGCATTATGTAGATATCTGCAATCTTGTAGACGGTGATGTGAGTGCCGAAGTAAATGCACTTGATTTTGAAGGCATGGTGAAAGAAGGTGAGGAGTTGGCCGAATTGCACGAGCAGATTGTTGTTAAGTTGCCAATGACTAAAGAAGGTGTAATGGCTGCAAAATACTTTTCTGATAAAGGAATCAAAACAAACGTTACTCTGGTATTTTCTGCAGGACAGGCTATTTTGGCTGCAAAAGCAGGAGCTACCTATGTTTCTCCTTTTATTGGTCGTTTGGACGATGTTTCTACAGATGGTTTGAACCTGATTCAGGAAATCCGTGAGATTTATGATAATTATGGTTTTGAAACAGAAATCCTGGCTGCTTCTGTGCGTCATACAATGCATATCGTTAATTGTGCCAAGATAGGTGCTGATGTAATGACAGGACCGCTTTCTGCTATTACAGGACTGTTGAAACACCCTTTGACAGATATCGGATTGGCACAGTTTGTTGCTGATTTTGAAAAAGGAAATAAATAATAGAATTTATCTGATATAAAAAATCCCGCTTTAGCGGGATTTTTTTTGTTTTAGTAAATAACAATATTCATAGTATCTGAATTAGACACCTGTTAATTTTGGTTCTATTAATTATTTTATGCTAAATTTATCCATGAACATTAAAAAAAGCATAATGCGAAAATTAGTAACCATTGTTTTCTTTATTTGCTTTCAGTCCCTAATGGCACAGGAAGCCGAAATCCGTCAATCGATACAAACCTTTTTTGATGGTTTTCATACAAGAGACAGCCTAAAAATGAAATCTGTCTGTTATTCAAATATGATATTACATTCAATATCTGAAAGTACCATAACAAGGAAGATAACAACTGAAAAGTTTTCTGATTTTGCAAAATCTATAGCGGCAATTTCTAAGAATACGAAATTCGAGGAACGCCTTCTTTCATATAGTTTCAACGTAGAAGGCTCCTTGGCGCATGTCTGGACACCGTATGAATTTTATGTAAATGGAAAATTAGCACATAAAGGGGTGAACTCATTCCAATTACTTAAAGATAATGGCAAATGGAAAATTATTCATATTGCCGATACCAGAAAAAAGAGCTAATTAATAGCCAGCGTCTCTGCGACTTTGAGAACTGTTTTATTATTTCAGATAGTCAACAAATTTAACGTCAAACAGATTTACAAAAGCATTATTAATAGTTCCGTCCGCATTTGTGATGATGGCACGGTGTATTTTCGTAATCACCCATTTCTGTTTTAGTTCTTCAAAATCCTTTACCCGGAATTCTTCGATTTTATCAAATTTGTATTTCGAAAGATTATTTTTCCATTTTGACTGGTTATCATCAACATTGATAGCAATAAAATTATAACCGGGATGTTTGGCTTTTAATTCCATAGCTTTACGGTGTGCCGTTTCGAAATGGGATTTTGCATTTTCAGTCCAGAAAAAAATAACGGTTTTACCTTTAATAATTTTTTTGCTGTTTACTGTTTCTCCATTAAGGTCAATCAGGTCTACATTAGGTAAGGCATTGTCATTTTTCAACATCTGAATTGCGTTCCCTATTTTGATAATTTCGTTCTGATTTCCTTTATCGGTTGACAGTTCGTTATATCGGTCAAGAAATTTTTTGTTGTTCAGTATGTGCTGGTCTTCCAATAGATAGGCAAAGGCAATATTGTCGAGAATGGTATTTTTGATTTCCGGATTTTTGAAAAGCGTATCGGCAATATTCAGCTTGGTGATGTTCATTTCTAAAGCCTTGTCTTCAGGTGAAGCATTATCGTCGGCTTTTTCCATTGCCATATTATTCAGCATGTAGGTAAGATATTTTACAAAAGGCGAGAAGTTTGTCAGGCCTTTATTATTGTAATCAATCTCATCGCGGTATTCATAAAAATTCTTTGGAAGTCTTTCGCTGATATTTTCTCCGGTTCGTATTTCGTGTATGACCGGATAAATTTCTTTTTTGGTATAGTAAGGGAAATCGAGAGAAGCCAGTGCATAAGTATCAAAATCGTCGCTCCATTTCAATAATTCTTTTTTTGAATTGTAGTAGCTTTTTCGGGAATGATAGGCAGAATCGATGTATTTTGTAAACTTATTTACGTCATAGTCAAATACGGTAAACATCTTGTCCCGGTCTTCCTCATTCTTAAGATACATCTCCATCAGGAAATTATTTTTTTCTTCTCCGCGTCCGCAAAATACGACAGATTCGTCAAAATCATTAGAGTTCATGCGTACCATGATACTGTCGTTCTTATCAAAATAAACGTATTGGTATTCCGGCTCATGTTTAAAAGTATACAATCCGGGAGCGAGGGAATCAAATTTTTTGAAAAACCTATTGTTTCGGTCCAAAGGAATAGTGTCAATAACCTTATTGTCCTTAAGAAACAAAACGTAGCGGTTTAGTGGATTTGAAACCTCTCCGCCAAAGTAAGCAGTGAAATTATCGCTTTTGAATTTCTTTTCACACGAGCACAGTGACAGCATGGAAAGAAAAGAAAGCGATACGATTTTGAAAACTTTTAAATTGTGCATTTAATTTGAATCTAATAGACAAAAATATTCAGACGCAACCAAACTCTCTGTTAAGGCATAGTTAAATGTAAACAATGTCAATTATTTAGAATGCCGTTAAATAACAGAGGTTTATTGGAATCAGAAGTTTAGGCTATGTTTTAAAGTATATCTTGTTCTTGTGCCAAAAGTGCAGTATTTTTTCTACTTTTGCAAAACTTTTTTAAAACTATATTCATGTTAACAGTAAATAATTTATCAGTACAATTTGGCAAGAGAGTTTTGTTTGATGAAGTAAATACAACCTTTACAGATGGTAATATTTATGGAGTCATTGGAGCAAATGGTGCTGGAAAATCTACATTCTTAAAAATACTTTCGGGAGATTTTGAGCCAACTTCTGGACACGTTTTTCTGGAACCGGGCAAGCGTATGTCCGTATTGAACCAGAACCACAACATGTTTGATGAGCATACGGTTTTGGAAACGGTGATGATGGGGAACAAAGTTCTTTATGCTGTTAAGAAAGAAATGGATGAGCTTTATCTGGACTATACCGATGAAAACGCGGAAAGAATCGGAGAGCTTCAGGTGCAGTTTGAAGAAATGAACGGATGGAATGCCGATTCTGATGCTGCTTCTTTGCTATCAAATTTAGGTATCAATGAAGACAGTCACTATACTTTAATGGGGGATATGGAAGGAAAACTAAAGGTTCGTGTGCTTTTGGCACAGGCGCTTTTTGGAAATCCTGATGTGTTAATCATGGATGAGCCTACCAACGACCTGGATTTTGAAACAATTGCATGGTTGGAAAACTTTTTGGCCAATTATGAGAATACAGTAATTGTAGTATCACACGACCGTCACTTCCTGGATGCGGTTTGTACACATATTTCAGATATTGATTTCGGAAAAATCAACCACTATTCAGGAAACTATACATTCTGGTACGAATCAAGCCAATTGGCTGCAAAACAAAGAGCACAGCAAAACAAGAAGGCAGAAGAAAAGAAACAGGAATTGGAAGAATTCATCCGCCGTTTCAGTGCCAACGTAGCAAAATCCAAACAGGCTACTTCACGTAAAAAAATGATTAGCAAACTGAATATTGCCGAAATCAAACCGTCTAGCAGACGTTATCCTGCCATTATTTTTGAACAGGAGAGAGAAGCGGGTGACCAGATTTTGAATATCACTAATCTGAGCGCTTCAATTGATGGCGAAACATTATTTACCGGTGTAGATTTGAATATGGCAAAAGGCGATAAGATTGTCCTTTTCTCTAAAGATTCACGTGCTACTACAGCTTTCTATGAAATTCTGAATGGCAATAAAAAGGCAGATTCCGGAACTTTTGAATGGGGAATCACAACAACGCAGGCCTATCTTCCGGTTGAAAACCATGAATTCTTTGACAACGACCTGAATCTGGTTGATTGGTTAAGGCAATGGGCAAAAACTGAAGAAGAGCGTGATGAAGTTTATATCCGTGGATTCTTAGGGAAAATGATTTTCTCTGGTGAAGAAGCTTTGAAAATTAGCCGCGTTTTGTCTGGAGGTGAAAAAGTGCGTTGCATGCTTTCGAGAATGATGATGCAGAGAGCCAATGTACTGATGCTTGACGAGCCTACAAACCACCTCGATTTGGAATCGATTACAGCTTTCAACAACTCATTGAAAAATTACAAAGGTTCGGTTATTTTCACGACACATGACCATGAATTTGCCCAAACTGTGGGTAACAGGGTTATTGAACTGACACCTAAAGGAGCAATCGACAGATATATGACATTTGACGATTATCTGGATGATGAAAAAGTACAGGAACTAAGAAAGAAAATGTATTCTTAAATACTAGAAATGATAAATAAAAAATCCCGTTACTGCAAAGTAGCGGGATTTTTTTGGTTTAAAGGTGGTTGGTTGGGTTATGGTTTTATTTTTTAAATCTGCTGATGATAAAAATAACAAGGGCAATAATGGCAATGACAATAAAGACGCCAACGCCAACACCTAAGTTAAAAATACCTTCAACTACTTCACAGCTTGAAAAGGTAAGAAGTATCAGAAGCAGTATGTTTATTTTCAATAATTTGTTCATGGCTTTTCTGTTTTTGATTTGTATATCATAAAGGTCTTCTTTTTACGAAGAAAAATATTACATGATTCATGTTTTTGGTTATATAATTTTAATAAGGGGCTAAGTTGCTAAGGTTCTGAGATGCTAAGGTTGTGTTTTATTCTGTAAAAAGGAGAAGTTATTTTTTGGTTGTAATAAACCTCCAAAGAATGATCTCCTTTTAATATGGAGGTTGGTTAGGGCAAAACTGTATTTTTATTTTACTTGGAAGTAAATTTTGCCTACTTTTACAAACCAAACACAACACTTCATTATGAGTCAAAAAATATTGCTTACTTCAAAAGAAGTCAATATCATTCTGCATCGTTTGGCCTGTCAGTTAATTGAAAAGCATCTTGATTTTTCAGATACTATTCTTGTAGGAATCCAGCCTCGCGGAACCTTTTTGGCAGAACGCCTGAAGGAATTACTTTTAAAAGAATATAAAGTACAGGATGTTGCTTTAGGCTATCTTGATATCACTTTTTTCAGGGATGATTTTCGCAGGACAGAAAAGCCTTTGGAAGCCAATAAAACACAGATTAACTTTTTGGTAGAAAATAAGAAAGTCATTTTTATTGATGATGTCTTATATACCGGAAGAAGCATCCGTTCTGCTTTGACTGCCATCCAATCCTTTGGAAGGCCATCAGAAATTGAGTTGCTGGTTTTGATTGACAGGCGATTTAGCCGCCATTTGCCAATCCAGCCGGATTACAGAGGCAGACAGGTCGATTCCATAAACAATGAAAAGGTGAAGGTATGCTGGAAAGAGCAGGAGGGAGAGGATGTGGTTTACCTTGTAACTAATTAAGTTCTTAAAATAACAACACAACAACACATATAAAAATGAGCGAATTAAGCGTAAATCATTTATTAGGAATAAAATATATCACCAAACAGGATATTGACCTTATTTTTGAAACAGCCGATCATTTTAAGGAAGTCATCAACCGACCAATTAAAAAAGTTCCTTCGCTTCGAGATATTACCATAGCTAATATATTTTTTGAAAACAGTACCAGAACCAAACTGTCTTTTGAATTGGCACAAAAACGCCTTTCGGCTGATGTTATCAGCTTTTCAGCCGCGCAGTCATCGGTTAAAAAGGGAGAAACCCTGATTGATACTGTCAACAATATCCTTTCAATGAAGGTTGATATGGTAGTCATGAGGCATTCCAATCCGGGAGCGGCTTATTTTCTTTCACAAAATGTCAATGCGAGTATTGTCAATGCGGGCGATGGTGCACACGAACATCCAACGCAAGGTTTATTGGATTCTTTTACGATAAGAGAAAAACTAGGCGAAGTTGCCGGAAAGAAAGTCGTGATTGTAGGTGATATTCTGCATTCACGTGTGGCGCTTTCCAATATTTATGCCCTTAAAATGCAAGGAGCCGAAGTCAAAGTTTGCGGACCTAAAACCTTAATTCCAAAATATATCGAATCTTTGGGAGTTGGTGTGGAACCCAACCTTAGAAAAGCACTTGAATGGTGTGATGTGGCCAATATGCTCAGGGTACAAAATGAAAGAATGGATGTGAATTATTTCCCTTCCACAAGAGAATATACACAGCAATACGGAGTAGATAAGGCATTTTTAGATTCGCTAAATAAGGAAATCGTAATCATGCACCCAGGACCAATCAATAGAGGTGTCGAAATCTCTTCTGATGTAGCCGATTCGCAACAGTCTGTTATCCTAAACCAGGTTGAAAATGGTGTGGCAGTACGTATGGCAGTAATTTATCTTCTGGCATCAAAAATTAAACAATAGGAATAAAAAAGCCAAAAACCTTTGTAACTTTGGACTTAGCAAACTTTACTTCTAAAAAATAAGACAATATGAAAGTGGATCAAAAAGGACATACAACAGTAATAAAAGATACGCAGGGTAATGTAGGTTCTTTTCTGGAAAAAGTAACAAATGAATATGGGAGCTTCAAAAACCATAACCTGGTTTTGGATATCTCATCCGACAAAGATGTGAGCTTGGACCAGATACTTTCTTTTCTATCGTTGTCAAACAAACACCGAAAAGCAAAAAAATCATTTGTAATTGTTGTCAATGATTTTGACTTCAACGAAGTGCCTGATGAAATGATTGTGGTTCCGACTCTTCTTGAAGCCCATGATATTATTGAGATGGAGGAAATTGAAAGAGATTTAGGATTTTAGGTTTTTGATTTAAGATTTCTGAAAGATTTCGGATTTAAAATTTTTAGATTTAAGAGTAAAAAATGAAGCTGACGATTCTTGGCTGTTATGCCGCTACACCCAGAACTATTACAAATCCGACATCGCAGGTTTTGGAAATAAGAGACCGGATGTTTCTCATAGACTGTGGTGAGGGAACACAGGTTCAGCTACGGAAAAACAAGATCAAATTTTCCAAAATAAACCACATTTTTATTTCTCACCTTCATGGAGACCATGTCTACGGACTTGTTGGTCTGGTTTCTACCTACATGCTTTTGAACAGGGTCAATGACCTGCATATTTATGGGCCAAAGGGAATAAAAGAGATTATTACACTGCAATTAAAGCTTTCCAATTCCTGGACCAATTACAATCTTTATTTCCATGAACTGGAATCGGATGTGTCCGAAACCGTTTTTGAAGATGATAAGGTAATTGTAAAGACAATTCCGCTTAAACACAGGATATATACTAACGGCTATTTATTCCTCGAAAAGTTCAGCGAAAGAAAGCTAAATATTGATGCAGTACAGGAATATGAAATCGACCAGGTTTATTACAAAAAAATCAAATATGGCGGAGATATTACTTTAGAAGATGGTCGCGTGATTCCTAATGCCGAACTGACTTTTGATCCGGATACTCCAAAAAGCTATGCGTTTTGTTCGGATACGGTTTATAATGAAGATATATTACCGCTGATTGAAAACGTAGATGTTCTTTATCATGAATCTACCTTTTTGGAATCAGAAGTTTTGCTCGCTGAAAAGACCATGCACTCAACGGCTAAAGAAGCTGCCCGGATTGCACTTAAGGCAAATGCCAAAAATCTGGTATTGGGCCATTATTCCACACGATACGAATCGATTCAGAAATTCAAAGAAGAAGCAGAAACTATTTTCCCGAATGTCTTTTTGGGAGATGACGGGGAAAGTTTTTCTTTTTGAGGTACTAAGGTTCTAAGTGGCTAAGGTTTTCTTTTGAAGTCGCTAAGTAACTAAGATAATGTGTTTTCTTTTTAAAAAGATTTTAAGATTCTAAGTGGCTAAGATGCTAAGATTAGTTTATTAACTAGGGTCAAATTTTGAACCTCAAACAAACTTATTTCCTCAGAACCTCAGTACTTTTTCCTTAATAACTCAAAACCTCAGAGCCTTAGTACCTCAGAACCTTAGCACCTCAGAAACTTAGCCGCTTAGCAACTCAAAAAAACATCCTGACAAATATCATATCTCAGCTTCACAAAGTTTGTAACTTTGTAATTCAAATTTTCCAATTGACCAAGCTATGAAAGATTTAAGCGATTACAGAAAATCATACGAAAAAAGTGAACTGATAGAAACTGCCATACCGGACAATCCTTTTGAATTATTTGACTTGTGGTTTCAGGAAGCCGAAGCTATAGGAGGGACAGAAGAAGTGAATGCAATGACTATTGCCACTATCGGGAAAGACGGTTTCCCTAAATCAAGAATCGTGCTTTTAAAACAACTCACCCCGGAAGGTTTTATTTTCTTTACCAATTACGAATCTGAAAAAGGAAAAGCCATAGCTGAAAACCCGAATGTTTGTCTTTCTTTCTTTTGGCCTTACGCAGAAAGACAGGTTATCATTAAAGGGACAGCTGAAAAAACAGCTGATGAAATTTCAGATGCTTATTTCCAATCCAGGCCATTTGGAAGCCAATTAGGAGCACTTGCCTCACACCAAAGTGAAATCATAGAAAACAGAGAAGTTCTGGAAATTAAGGTAAAAAATCTGGAAGAAGAATTTACAGGAAAAGTAATCGCTCGTCCGGCTTATTGGGGAGGTTATCTGGTCAAGCCTTATGAGATGGAATTCTGGCAGGGTAGGCCCAACAGGCTTCATGATAGAATTCGTTTCCAATACCGCGAAAACACATGGAAAAAGGACAGGCTTTCCTCATGATTTATAGGAATAATAGCATGAAAAATACAAAAACATGCATTTCGTCGATTTTATTTTGCAGTTCAACGATGATTTTGTAATATTGAATCGTTAAGTAAGAGTTGTGCCCCATCATAAATCTTACTGACAATTTGAAGAAGTTTTCCCAAAGGCTTTTTCGAATTATGAACCAAAACACTTAACCTATGAAAGCAATAATGCTAAGAACATTAATGCCAGTGGCTTTTTTGTTCACAATGTTATCCTGTTCTTCAGATTCATCTGATGACAGTAACCTGACAAATGGAAATTCTACTTTGGTAGAAAATTATGATTACAATCCCACAGAATTAGAATTGATGCGTATTATTAACGAACACAGACAATCGCTCAATTTACCGGCTTTACAACCAATCAATCACATTTCTTACAAATCAGAAGAACACAACGAATACATGATTGAAAACAACGTTGTCAATCATGCTTATTTCGAAGAAAGGTCACAAAACCTGATACAGGTATTGGGAGCGGTTAAAGTCAATGAAAATGTGGCTTATAATTATAACACTCCACAAGCGGCTTTACATGCCTGGCTTGAGAGCCCGAGCCATAAAGCAAATATTGAAGGAGATTTTACTCATTTTGGAATGTCAGTCCGTATCAGTCCGGAATCAGGACGAAAATATTATACCAATATGTTCATCAAAAAATAAACGGGTAAAGCTCAGTATCATAAGACTGCAGTTTGTATTGCAGTCTTTTTTTTGAGACAGCCCAAAAAGATTGTTATTTACGTTCACCTTTCCATACTATTGATTGCAATAATTTGACAGGAATTATTTTTTTAGATAATTAATATTAGATGGGGTTTAATTTTCGTGGATTATTTTTTTAAAATACATTCATTAAAGATTGTTCTTTTGTTCTGAATTATTCTTTCATTAAGGTCTGCGTGAAAACTATTGTATGGGGATATATTTTAAAAATATATTACAATAGGTCAATAACAAAAAAAGCATCCTGCTAGTCCAGGATGCTTTTGCTTTTTATGGCATTTAGGTATGTTATAATTCAGTAATAATAAATTCACTTCTTCTGTTCAATTGGTGCTCTTCTTCAGAACATGGAACCCCATCAGAGCATTTGTTTACCAATTGAGTTTCTCCATAACCTTTTCCGCTTAATCGTGATGCTTGTATTCCATCGTTAATCATCCACGCAATAGTTGATTTGGCTCTTCTGTCAGATAGCCTTTCATTGTATTTGTGTGTCTGACGACTGTCTGTATGTGATCTTACGTCAACTTTCATGGTTGGGTATTCTTTCATCACATCAACAATTTTTGCAAGGTCAGTAGCTGCATCCGGACGGATATTCCATTTATCAAGATCAAAGTAAATAATCTTGATACCGAATGCTTTTGCAAGGTCATCACCAACTTTAACTTTCTTGACTGTTTTTTCCAAAGCAATTGGAAGGTCGGTTTCACCGCTTTCATTTGGTAAGGTTATTCGGGATTCCTTGGTTACATAGTCTTGTTTTTCGGCTCTTACATAATACGATTTACCGCATTGTACATCCTCAAAAGAATATTTTCCGGAAGCATCAGATGTTACTTCTTTTAATTTGTTGAATTTTTCATCAAATAAAGTCACTTTTGTATTTGGAAGAATCGCTCCGGTTTCCAAATCGGTTATGGTTCCGGCCAAAAGCTGTTCACATTCAAATTCCAATCTTTTGGTTTCAACAAATTTGTAGATATCATCATTGCCGTTTCCGCCGTCTCTGTTGGAACTTAAAAAGCCAATTCTTGTTTTAGAGTTAATGATATAGGCAAAATCATCTTTTTTGCTATTGGCAGGTTCTCCAATGTTTTTAACTTCTTTAATGCTACCGTCGTTTCCAATTTTTGAAACAAAAATATCAAAACCACCCAAGCCAAGCTGGCCATCGGAAGCAAAATACAACTCATTTTCATCTGATACAAAAGGAAAAGATTCTCTTCCCGGAGTATTGATTTTAGGTCCAAGGTTTTCCGGTGTTCCGAAACTTCCATCGGCATTAATGCTGACTTTAAAAATATCAGATTGTCCTAAAGTTCCCGGCATATCAGAAGCAAAATACATTGTTTTTCCATCCGGACTCAAAGCAGGGTGGGCCACACTGTAATTGTTATTGTTGAAAGGAAGTTCCGTAACATTTGTCCACTTGTCGCCTTCTAAAGTCGCCCTGTAGATTTTTAATAAAGTTACCTTATCGTTGCTTTTGCCTTTTTTACCATCGTTATAATTATTTCGGGTAAAATACATGGTCTTTCCATCTTTGGAAAAAGACGGAGTGGCTTCATGGAATTTGGTATTCAGGCTTTTTGCAAATTTTTGTGGAGCCGATAATGCACCGTCTGCACTCAAATCTGAAACATACATATTGGTAAAATACATATTCGTCCATGAATGCTGTCTTTTTGAAAAGTTTCCGGTATCCCGTGCAGAAGTAAAAACTACTTTATCTCCAAAGAAAGCACTTCCATAATCAGAATATTCAGAATTTACCCCGGCATTATCGATTTTATACCTTCCGGAATTTTTCCTGATTTCTTCCAGATAATTTTTCTTTTCCTCATATAGTTTCCCACGAGAATCAGTATCTGACTTCTGATTGAATTTTTGAAGCATCTCATTAGCCTTATCATATTCTCCAATTCCTTTTAGAGATTGTGAATAACGGTAAAAATATTCAGGCTCTACATCCTGCGTCATGGCAAAAAGCTCACCATACCATTTGGCAGCATTTTCCAAATCAGCATTAAAGTAGTAAGAGTTTCCAAGTTTTTGAAGCATATCTTGCGATTTGTATCCTTTTTCAGCAACACGCTCATAGGTTTTTATAGCATCAATGTAAGCATATTTCTCATACTTCTTATCTGCTGATGCCACAGCCGATTTTTGCGCATATCCGCTAAAGCAGACTGTACTTAAAAATGCGAGGTATATAAATTTGATTTTCATGATTGCACAGTATTAGAAGAACCTAGGTGAAGTTAATTTGTTAAACTTGTTGAAAAGCTCAAATCGAAGGAATATTTCGTGTGAGCCGGAGTTATAATTGGACAGCTTTGTTGTTTCTAAGTCATATCCATAACCTACAAACAAACCTTCTGTAACCTGGAAACCAGCCATCGCACTAACCGCGGCATCCCATCTCCAGGCTGCTCCAATGGTAAATTTATCGTTGAATAAGAAATTACCGGATACGTCAAGTTGTAGGGGAGCACCCTGAATGGTTTTCATAAGGAATGCAGGCTTAAATTTAATACTAGGGCTCAAATCAAATACATAACCACCGATGAAATAAAAATTCATCCTTTCTTTATAAACCGAAACGGAGTTGTCTTCATAACGGGTTGTCTGTAAAAAGTTAGGAACGGAAAGACCTACATATAATTTATCGGAATGGAAGTAAACCCCGGCTCCAAAATTTGGAGTAAAATTATTGTTGAAATTCTGCAGGTGAGGGTCACCGGCATCGGCAGGGTTTAATTTGTTTACGTCCAGGCTAAAAAGATTGGCCGTTCCTTTAATACCAAACGAAAGTTTATAAGTTTCCGATGTCTGAACAGTATAAGATATATCAGCAGAAATAGTGTTTTCGTCTGTCGGGCCAATTCTGTCATTGACAAAAGAAAGTCCGATTCCTAATTTACTATTATTGATAGGTGTGTTTAAAGAAACTGCATTGGTTACAGGAGCTCCATCCAAACCAACCCATTGGGTTCTATGAAGGCCGAAAATACTCATCACGCCTCTGGAACCGGCATAGGCCGGGTTTATATTAATAGTGTTGTACATGTATTGAGTGTACTGGGCATCTTGTTGCGCAAAACCTGCAAAACCTGTCAACAGTAAAGCGAAAAATAAAAATTTTGTTTTCATTTATTTATTTGTTTAGTTCCAGGGATTTGCATCCCTGGAAGTTGGACTTTATCTATTAATATATAGATAACTTGCTTTTTCTCTGGATCTTCCTTCAGCATCGACATATTTCAGTACGTAGTAGTAAGTTCCATCAGGTAATTCTTCTGATTTTTTTACTGTAGCACGACCTTCAGATACTCCTCTAAATACTTTAGTCGTATTGTCATAGCCTTGGGCATCAAATACTAATACTCCCCAACGATTGTATATTTCTACAGTATTGTTTGGATAACAATCAAGCCCCTCGATCTGGAAGAATTCATTCAAACCATCTCCGTTTGGTGTCATAGCATTATGAACTATAATTTCACATGGTGCCAAAACAACACAGTCATCATTTACGTTCATGTTGATTTGAATTGTTCTAGGGCAATCGCCGTCAGCAATTACATAGCTCAATACATAATCTCCAAGCGTAACATTGGCAGGATTGAAAATACTTCCGAGTAATCCTCGAGAGTTATTTGTGTCAATCCATGTTCCCGTTCTTTCTATAGAATTGTCAAGTAATGTAAACAGATCAATTGAAAGATCTTCAACACATAATTCGCTGGCAATTGTTTGTGTAGGATTTGATATCGTAACATTTATTGTTTGCGTAACTACATTTGAATTTCCACAGCTGTCAGTTGCAGACCAAGATCTGGTGATAGTATAACCTGTTGCTGTCTGATTTTCAATCTGTTCATCAAATATAACACTTTCTACTGAAGAACAAGAGTCTGTAAATTCTAAAACAGGGACTTCAGGAACCTCACTACAAACAACATTTATAGTCGTTTCTATAGGAGTAACCAAAGTAGGAGCCATATTATCTTCTACAGTTATTATCTGTGTTGCAGAAGTTATGTTGTTGCATAAATCAACCGCTGTCCAGGTTCTTGTGATAATCTTATCTCCAGCACAAGCACCATTTTCAATAGTTTCAAGCATTGTAACAGTAGCCATACTACAGTTATCAGTAGCTGTAAGTGTTGGTGCTGTTGGAACAGATCCACAAGCCACAATAATATCTGTAGGCACAGTTTCTACGAATGTAGGGCCTTGGTTATCAGTTACAGTCACTACCTGAGTGTGTTCGGCAGTGTTTCCGCAAGGGTCTGTAGCCGTCCATTTTCTAGTAAGGGTGTAGCTTCCTGCACATGATCCATCAGTTCTTGTCTCAATGAATGTTACGGTCGCAGTTCCGCAGGCATCGGTGGCAGTAAGCACAGCCGCAGCCGGGATACTGTCGCAAGACGCAGCCACTTCGGCAGCAGGCAGTGTTCCATCGAATGCAGGAGCCTGGGTATCTGT